>DATLVZ010000032.1:0-45492 GCA_035576885.1 Candidatus Acidiferrum sp.
CGTGGTCACCGTAAAGCTCACTCCGTTGCTCGCCACTCCTCCTACTGTCACTACCACGTTCCCTGTGGTCGCTCCGCTGGGCACGCTCGTCACAATGCTCGTCGCGCTCCAACTCGTCACGGTTGCCGTCGTCCCGTTGAACTTCACTGTGCTTGTCCCTTGCGAGGATCCGAAGTTCGTGCCTGTGACCGTTACGGCCGCGCCCACCAACCCGGCCGTCGGACTCAGGCTCGTAATGCCCGGCGCCGTGCCTCCTCCCGGGCTGACGCCCTTGAAAGCCGCCAAGACCACACCCCAAATGTCCGGCGCTCCCAGGAATGCTCCGGCCGATACCGTACCCGCAGCCGCCTGTAGCCGATCCTCCGCAATCAGCTTCGTCTTTGGTTCCGCCGGAACACTTGCTGCGATTGCGAATCCGGTTCCCGCAGTAAAGCTCGCTGAATTCGCGGTTAAGATCGCGCTCAGCAACAATTCTCCATTCGACGTTGTGACCGCAGTGGCGCTGCTCGGAGAACCGCTTGTTCCTTGCCCCGTCGCCGTTACATCCATCGAGTTGGTCGTCGCTATTCCCGCATATTCCAGAAAAGAAACTCTCAAAGTAGCGAGGACCGTATCCGAGACCGTAACCGTGTTTGTCCCGCCCTTGATGTTCTCCGCGTAGAAGAGTCCCAGCGTGTCTCCATTGGGAGCATCCGCCGTTACGTTGAATTGAACACCCTGCCTATACGTGTTTCCGTTGGAATCACGGACCGTGAATGCCTGACCGGATCTGCCGGCCCGAATGCAGACGGCGATGAAATTTCCAGTCGTGTTGACGGCATTAAACGCAACCGACGTTGAGGTTGTCGTTCCTGCGTCCTGACTTGTACGTTGCACGAGTGAGATTCCGACTGTTGTCGCCAAAACAGTAAAGCTCACACCGTTGCTGGCCACGCCGCCAACCGTCACCACGACGTTGCCCGTGGTCGCGCCTGCTGGCACAGTCACACCGATGCTCGTAGCGCTCCAGCTTGCCGGTGTCGCAGAAATTCCGTTGAAGGTCACCGCACTGATTCCCTGTGTTGTACCGAAATTTGCTCCTGAAATCGTCACCGCAGTGCCCCCAAGGCCCGAGGTGGGATTCAAGGTCGCGATGCTGGGAGCAGGAGTCGTTACTGTAAAGCTCACACCGTTGCTAGCCACGCCGCCAACCGTCACCACAACATTTCCAGTCGCGGTTCCTGCAGGGACGGGCGCGACGATGCTTGTCGCGCTCCAGTTCGTTACGGCTGCAACCGTTCCGTTGAATTTGACTGCGCTTGTTCCTTGAGTCGCGCCGAAATTTGCACCTGAAATGGTCACCGATGAACCGATCAACCCAGAGGCCGGATTCAAGCTAATGATACTCGGGGCTGGAACCACGACAGTAAACGGCACACCATTACTGGCTATCCCAGGGTCGGTGAGCACAACATTTCCCGTTGTTGCTCCGCTCGGCACGGGTACCACTACACTCGTTAGACTCCAACTTGTCGGAGTCGCCGCCGTCCCATTGAAGGTAACTGTTCCCAGCGCCGTTCCGAAGTTCGTCCCCGTTATCGTCACTAGCGTTCCCACTGTTCCTGACGTCGGGCTAAGACTGGTGATATTCGGAGTCAGGATGCCACCCACGTTTGACTTGAACGCCGCCAAAACCGCACCCCAGGCGTCGGATGCTCCGAGCGTGGCATGCGCTGATTCAGTCCCTGAAGTGGTTTGTAACTGCTGCTCTACAAACAGCTTTGTGCCGGGCTCGAGCGGAACTCTTTCCAGGGCCGAAAATCCACTCCCCGCCGTGTAGCTTGCAGGATTGGCGGTTGACATGGCACTGAGAAACAAATCTCCGCCCGCTGTCGTTGCGTTCCCGGTGCTCGGTGACGCACTGGTGCCTTGGGCCATCGCGATCACATCCAACGAGTTTGCGGTGGCCACTCCCGAATACTCAACGATTGCCAAACGCATCGTTCCCGATATCGACTCGGACACGGCAATCGTGTTCGCGCCGCCAGCGATGTTCTCTGCGTAGAAGATTCCGAGCGTATGCCCATTGGGAGCGTCCAGGGTGACGTCGAGCTGAAGAGCTTTGTGGTAGGCGTTACCCCTGGAGTCTGTAACTGTGAACAATTCTCCGGAGCGTCCTCCACGGACGCACACACCGATCCAGTTTCCTGGGGTGTTAATCGAATTGAAGGCAAGCGTGGTCGAGTTCACCGCACCGGCATCCTTGCCGGCGTGCTGAACCAGAGCGATCGTTGATGTTTGCGCACGAGCAACGCATGGTATGCACCCGACAAAGAAAAAAAGCGTCAACAAGAATTTGAAGTACTTCATGGTCTGACTGTCCGCCAATTCTGTGATTGCTTGCATTCCCAGCCAGAACCTTAACAAGTTCATTGATTGAACGCTGTCCAATGTAGGACAACAATTGTTATTTCTTGCTTATAAACGGTTGAACCGTTTCGAGGACCGTACAAAAGAGAACAATGCAGAACCGAATGAGTCGGTTCATTCTTTCAGGAGACTGACAATTTGTTTGGCGACAATCGAAAATCACTCGGTACCAAGAGAAAAGAGTCAATTCTTCCGAACTGGCTCTCTTCTTGGCGGGACTACTGAAGTATCGCGACTTAAAGACCGGTTCCAAGCTGAGGAATTGAATCAGGTGCTTATCGCTGGGAACATCTGGTGAGGTCCAGTGGAATCCGTTGGACTTTTGCATTTGTGCTGGCGTTGTCTCAATGTCCTGGACTAGATACAAATGGTGATCCGAGTTGAGAAAGGTTTGGACGGCGCTTCCTTGATCCCGTCGTGGATCACTTGCTGCCAGCTGCAGATGACTAAAGAAAGCTCTCGAAACATTGGAACGCCACAACGGGCATCCGCGCGTTGTAGCAGTAGGATCGTGGACAACTTCCGGTCACAACTTGCCGAATCACGTCCGGAACTGTGATGTGGGCTGGAGAGAAAGACGTGTGAATCCGAAGACACTCAATCGGTGGAGTAATCGGCAGGTCGCGAGTTCAACTCTGCCCCCCGGCTCCAGAACCGTCTAACTTCCGTAGCTTCAATCAGTTTACTGTTTGGTCCTACCGGCTAAGATGTTGCCATTGAGCTACCAGTTGAACATCGTACCGTCCAATTTCCTGTTCACCGGAAGATAGGCACGCTCGTATGAAAATTTTTCAGCGAGTTTCTCGTCGTAGTCAACTCCCAATCCGGGACCGTCTCCCGGATGCAGAAATCCGTCGCTGAAGGAATACGTGTGCGGGAAGACTTCGTCGGTTTCCTTGGTATGATGCATGAATTCTTGGATTCCAAAATTGTTCACGGAGATGTCGAAATGCAGCGCGGCGGCCAAGGACACCGGCGACAGGTCCGTCGCTCCATGGCAGCCCGTTAGCACGTGATACATCTCCGCGAGTGAAGCGACTTTCCTAAGATGTGTGAGACCGCCGCCGTGGACCGTGGCCATCCGGATGAAGTCGATCAGTTGTTCGGTGATGACGGTTTGAGCGTCCCAAATCGTATTGAAAACTTCCCCTAGAGCAAGCGGCGTCGTCGTGTGCTGGCGGATTATGCGAAATCCTTCCTGCAATTCCGCCGCGACGGCATCTTCGAGCCAAAAGAGGTGATAGGGCTCGAGGCTCTTCCCGAGGCGCGCCGCTTCGATGGGTGTGAGCCGGTGATGCGCGTCATGCAGCAAATGAACGTCGTCGCCGAATTTCAAGCGAAGGGTTTCGAAGAGCTTAGGAACCATCATCAAATATTTTTCCGTGGACCAGATATTTTCGGGCGGGAGACCCTTTTCCGCGGGTTCGTAGAAGAGCTTGTCTTTTGCTACACCGTAAGTCGAAGGAATCCCGGGAATTCCAGACTGCGCGCGAATGGCGCGGTAGCCCATCTCCGCGAATTTGGCGACTTCATCGACGGTCTCTTCGATGTCGCGGCCATTCGCGTGGCCGTAGACCATGACCCCTTTTCGGCTCTTTCCGCCGAGTAGGTTGTAGACAGGAGTGTTGAGAGCTTTGCCCTTGATGTCCCAGAGCGCGACATCGATGGCCCCAATCGAGGCCATGGTCACCGGCCCACGCCGCCAGTAAGCGCCGCGATAAAAATATTGCCAAATGTCTTCGGACTGAAAGGGATCGCGGCCAATCAGGCAGGGAAGCAGGTGATCCGAGAGATAGGAGGCCACGGCCAGTTCGCGCCCGTTAAGCGTCGCATCGCCGAGGCCGTAGATGCCCGCGTCGGTGTAGACCTTCAGCGTGACGAAATTTCTTCCCGGCGAGGATATCAGTACTTTTGCATCAGTTATTTTCACCTATCCTCCTCATGTCTCAGTCGAGTTTGCCTGCATCGATGTTGATGTTCTCTTCAGCATGCGCAATCAGCCAGGCGAGAACATTTCAAATCCGACGGACCAGGCCTTGATTTGTAGCCTTGGTATTTCGCACGAGCAGCAGCACTAGAACCATCCCCGCGAAGGGAATCAGCCCCGCGATGACCATGAGCGGGTCGAATAAGTGCGTTCCAGTAGCGATTCGCGCATCGGAAAGATGTCCCGCCAATTCGAAAACGATAATTGTACCAAGTGCGGCGCCTGTCCCGCTCAGTCCGCTTACGGTGGCCACGGACTCGTTTTTGTAAAGGTCAGAAGGTAGCACGTTGGCGATGGTCGTGAAAGATGCGTAAGAGAACGTAGCTAGGCCGAAGAGGAGAGTAAGCATATAGAGATTCACCGTGAAAATGGTGGGAATGAGCAAGGTCACTCCGAAGCCGCCGAAAATCACCAGTGCTTTGCGCGCGCTTCCCACGGACCAGCCGCGCTTAATCAAACGGCCGGAAAGCCAGCCGCTGAAGAAATTGCCCAGATCGGCCGCGATGAACGGAATCCAGATGGCGATCAAGCCGCTTTTGAGCGCAATGCCTTTGGCGACGAGATAGATAGGAAACCAATCGGCGATGAAGAACCAGACTGGGTCCGTAAAGCTCCGGGCGATGACGGTTCCCCAGGTTTGGGGGAGCTTCAGGATATCGCGCCAGCGCGGCGGTGTTACAGGGAGCGGATCATCCTCTTTGTGGTCGGCAAGAATCATCTGCCGTTCCGCGGCACTAATCCGAGGATGGTCCTGAGGGAGGTGAAAGAACAAGCGCCAAACAATAAGCCACAGGAATCCGAGCAAACCAGGAACGACGAACGCGGGACGAACGCCCCAGCGGAAATACAACCATAGGACGAGGAAAGGAGCGACAGCACCGCCGATGGAGGAGCCGCTGTCGAATAGCGCCGTGGCGAGGCCGCGTTCTTGCTTTGGAAACCACTCCGAGACGGCCTTGGTTGCGCCCGGCCAGTTGCCGGATTCTCCAAGTCCGAGACAGAAACGAAAACCCATTAAGGAGTAAAAGCCTGTGGCAAGCGGCGTGAGAACGGAGACAATTGAATACCATAGAACGGTGAGCGTGAGTCCGCGCTTTGTTCCGAGGCGATCCATCAGCCTACCATTGAGGGTTTGTCCAATGGCATAGGCAACGCGGAACGCGATGACCAGACTGGCGTAATCCGTATTGGTCCATTGGAAATCTTGCTTGAGATAGGGAGCGAGCAGGGAGAGAGTCTGACGATCGATATAGTTGATGACCGTCGAACCAAAAAGAAGCGCGCCAATCCACCAACGCAGGGAAGAAAAGGTGCGCCCGCTTCGCAGGCTTGGTCCAGGGGACCTTGTTTCCGCGTGGAAGTCCATTAGGCAGCCGATCCAGTCCTGCGTGGAAGGAGAGCCATCTGTCAGCCGGAAACCGCGAGAGCAGAGAGTGTCGCTGGGCTTAGCAGCGATGCGGATTGTCCGTCGAGATAAATCGCCGTATCCGGATGCATGCGCAGGATCGATGCCGGAGCCATCGGACTGATGGGCCCTTCGATACAGGCTTTAACAGCCTTTGCCTTGCGGGCATCAGGAACGACCGCGATGATTTCTTTCGCGGTCAGAATTTGCCGAACGGACATGGAGATCGCTCGCTTCGGCACCTCCGAGAGATTTGCAAACCAGCCCTCTCCGACTTGTTGTCTCCGGCAATCTTCATCCAGATTCACAATGATGTAGGCATCCTTCGTTTCGAAATCGGCTGGCGGATCGTTAAACGCTAGGTGCCCGTTTTCACCGATGCCTACGAATGCAACATCGATTGGATCAGCCTTTAACTCGTCGCCCACGCGGCGGATGAGTTCTGCCGGTTTGTCCGTTCCATTTAACAAATGATGCCGAGTGATTCCCGTCTTAGCTATCAAACGCTCCTGCAGATACTTGCAGAAGCTGGTCGGATGATTCATGGGAAGACCGATGTATTCATCAAGATGGAATAATTCTACTTTTTGCCAGTCGATGCCGGTCGTTGTGGTCAAGGCATCCAGAAAATCGAACTGAGAAGCACCTGTTGCAGCGATAATGCGTGCCAGCCCCCGATCACTGATCGCATTGCGGATCGCCCTCGCGGCGTGTGCCGCAGACGCCTTGCCAAGCTCTTCTTTCTCCGCAAACACTTTAAGCTTCACGCGTGACACCGTTCTTTCGTAATAGCGTTTGGTCCTGGCATGGGGATAGACATGTTCGTGTCGAAGTTTCGTCCGTGCGAATCACAAAGTCTACCTCACACCTACTTCCACTTATATTGTATTTGGCGCAGCGAGTCATTCCGCCTGCCCTTAGAAATTCATATCAAAATGTCACGCGACTTCTCCATCTTCTTGCTGACTCTTTTTGATATAGTCCCTCGCACGATGCTTAGCGATTCGTTGAACGGGCCCAAGACTGGGTATACCCCGCTCACGCGCAATCAAGTCCGAGGTTTTTGGGCTGCTTGGGGTGGTTGGACTCTCGACGGCATGGATTCTTTCATCTATGCGCTCGTGCTTTTGCCTTCGCTTCGCGACCTCCTGCCTCGCTCCGGCATCGCCGCGACAAAAAGCAACATCGGCTACTACGGTGGTCTGCTGTTCGCTCTCTTCCTGGTGGGCTGGGGCCTCGCTTTCTTGTGGGGCCCAATCGGTGACCAGTTCGGACGCGTTCGTACATTGATGCTGACCATCGTGTGGTATTCGGTGTTCACGTTTCTTAGCGCGCTCGTCACCAGTGTCTGGCAGTTGGCGATTTTTCGATTCCTTGCCGGAATTGGAATCGGCGGTGAGTGGGCCATGGGCGGCACATTCGTCGCGGAAGAGTGGCCGGAAAGTCGCCGCCGTGCTGGAGCGGGCTACATGCACACAGGCTATTACGTCGGCATTTTTCTCGCGGCCATCGTCAACTACGTCATCGGCAGCCGCTATGGCTGGCGCGCCATGTTTGCCGTCGGAGGCTTGCCCGCGCTCCTCCTGGCATGGGTGCGTCACGGCGTAACCGAACCAGCGCGGTGGTCCAACAAATTGGACGTCGTTCGCTCCTGGCGGTTTTATCGCCCCTTTGCGGCGCTTTTTTCTCCTGCGTTGCGCCGCCGTACAATTTTGAACTCGCTTCTTATGTTCGTTTCGATAAGTGGCCTGTGGGCCGGAACGGTCTATGTTCCTGCTGCAGTAAGTTCTCTGGCGGAGGCTGCGGGAAGTGCCGGCCCTGCTGCTGCACAGCTTGCTTCTCGCGCCACGATGCTCGTGGCATTCGCCACCATTCTGGGATGCCTGGCGGTGCCGTGGCTCGCAGAACGACTCGGCCGCCGAGGCGCCCTGAGCTTTTTCTTCGCATTGATGGCGGTTTTCATCGCTCTCACGTTCGGCAAAGTTTTCTATCTCGGTCCCTCCGCGCTTCCCTGGTTTTTTGTCTGTCTGTTTTTCCTTGGGCTGGGCGGCGCGAACTTTGCGGTCTACACCCTGTGGCTGCCGGAACAATATCCCACGGAATGCCGCGCAAGCGCCTTCGCCTTCTGCACATCCTTTGCGCGTTTCGGCGGAGCGGCGATCACATTTCTTGTGGGCAGCGGGGTACAACGCTACGGCTCACTCGGGATCCCCGTGGCAATCACTTCGCTGGCGTTTGCCGTCGGGCTGCTGTTGATTCCCCTTGGAGCTGAAACTCGTGGACAAGTTCTGCCAGCCTAGTGGCAAAGTGACACTCAGTTCAACGCGAGGGAATGGAGCAAACTTTGGCTACAATGAGAGCCCGTCAGCTCCGGATCGGCAAAGGTTTATCGCGCGCACATGACAGACTCGGCCGCTCGCTCAACTTCAAACGCACGCCACGCCCTTCTTGCCGGATTCCTCGGGTGGACGCTCGACGCCTTCGATTTTTTCGTCATCACGTTCATGTATGACGTGCTCGCCCGCCACTTTGGGGTCTCCAAGAGTCAAATCATTCTAACCACGTTCGCCACTCTCGCCATGCGTCCGATCGGGGCACTTCTCTTTGGCCTGCTGTCTGACCGCTACGGCCGTCGCGTTCCGCTGATGGCCAACGTCATTTATTTTTCTCTCATCGAGCTCCTGTGCGGTTTTTCGCCGAACTACAAATTCTTTTTCGTGATGCGAGCCTTGTTCGGTATCGGCATGGGCGGCGAGTGGGGCGTAGGCGCATCGCTTGCGATGGAAGCCGCTCCCATCCGTTGGCGAGGCGTATTGAGCGGAATTCTCCAGAGCGGCTACCCCATCGGCAATATGCTGGCTGCGCTGGCTGCTCGATTCATTCTGCCTGCCTGGGGTTGGCGCCCCATGTTCTGGATTGGCGCCCTGCCCGCCTTGCTGGCCCTTTACATCCGTGCCAAGGTGCCAGAGTCCGAAGCCTGGAAACAGAATCGCGTGGCAAGCACTGGGCAGGTTCTTCGCATCGTAGCTGCGGAATGGAAACGGGTTATCTACCTGGTGGTCTTGATGACTTTCATGATGTTCCTCTCGCACGGCACGCAGGACTTGTACCCGGATTTCTTGCAGGAAGTCCATCGCGCCTCGTCCGCCGTGCGAGCGAATATTGCGATTATTTACAACATCGGCGCCGTCGTCGGCGCGATTATCTTTGGGCAACTTTCGCAAGTCGCTGGCCGCCGCAAGGGCATGATTGCGGCGCTCGGGCTATCCTTGGTCATGATTCCCCTGTGGGCGTTTGGCGGGAACCTCACAATCCTCATGTGCGCTGCATTTGTGATGCAGGCGGGTGTGCAGGGTGCCTGGGGAGTGATCCCCGTGCATCTGAATGAATTGTCCGCGGACGCGACGCGGGGCTTGATGCCCGGTCTCACCTATCAGTTGGGAATTCTTTTTGCGTCGCCTACAAACACGATTCAATACGCTCTGCGCGACCGTGTCGGCTACCAGTGGGCCATGGCCGGCTTTGAAATCGTGACCATTCTGACGCTAACTGTTCTCCTTCTGTTCGGTGCGGAGCGCCACGGGCGCAGCTTTGTGCGAGAGCCGCTCAAGAATGCAGCTTCAGGTTTGGATTAAATGGCACGGTTCGTGAAAACCTATTTGCACTCCTCAGTGTTCACGGTGATTGAATGAAAGCTGCTGTTTTGCACGAATTCAAGAAACCTCTCGTGATCACAGATGTCCCTCAGCCCGAGCCCGGCCGCGGTGAACTCCTGATTGCCGTGGAAGCCTGTGGCGTGTGCCATTCCGATCTGCACGTGGCTGATGGCGACTGGCCGCAATTCTCTCGCATCACCAAGATGCCGTTGATACTCGGCCACGAAATTGCCGGCCACATTGTCGAACTCGGCGAGGGAGTGAAAGAATTCCAAGTGGGCGATCGCGTCGGTGTTCCCTGGATTTACTGGACATGCGGAGAATGCGAAGCCTGCCGCGAGGGCAACGAAAACCTGTGCTCGAAGCAGTTAATCACCGGAGTGAGCGTGGACGGGGGCTACGCGGAATTTATGAAGGCTCGCGCAAGTCACGTTCAAAAAATCCCGGACGGTCTTTTGTCCAGGGACGTTGCACCACTATTCTGCGCCGGAGTCACTGTCTATCGTGCGCTCAGTCAAGCCAGAATTCAGCCCGGCCAGCGGCTAGCCGTTTTTGGAGTCGGTGGTCTGGGCCACCTTGCTGTTCAAATTGGCGCGGGCCTCGGGGCAGAAGTTACCGCCGTCGACATCGCCGAGGAAAAGCTTGCAGTGGCGGCCAAACTTGGCGCCGTTCGAACGCTGAGCTCTTCTTCGAACAATGTTGTTAAAGAATTTCGCGCGACCGGCGGCGCACATGTTGCCATTGTTACTTCCGCATCGAAAGCCGCCTACGACACGGCGTTCGGCTGCTTGCGGTTTCGTGGAACTCTGCTGGTCGTAGGCTTGCCCGCGGAGAATCTCTGTTTCCCGCCGATTATGATGGCCGCAGGTGAAGCCCGTATCCAGGCCTCCGCCGTAGGCACGCGGCAGGATCTTGGAGAAGTTCTTGCATTGGCCGCTTCCGGCAAAGTTCGATGCCAGGTGACAGCGCGCCCGCTTGCGCAGGCCAATGACGTGTTGGAAGAGATGCGCGCAGGACGAATCGCAGGCCGCGTGGTTTTGACGCCTCAATAAACCCAGCTAGCCGGCTCCCTAACAAAAAACGCCCCTTCCCACCAGTACCGAATTCCAGCTTGGCGTATGCTTCTGACTCTAGTATTTTCCAATGCGCGGATCTGTAAGCTCCATTCGTGTGCTGGATAAGTTTTTGCGAATCGGTACAACACATTGGAAAGTGTCTCGTCTGTCATGAATGTTCGACAACTCTTCGATCTCACTGGACGCATGGCCATCATCACCGGCGGATCCATCGGCCTCGGCCGTCAAATGGCGGAAGGCCTCGCGGAAATGGGCGCAAACGTCGTGCTCTGCGCCCGCAAAAAAGAGCGTTGCGAGCAAGCGGCTGTAGAACTGCAAAAACTGGGTGTAAAAGCCCTCGCGCTCGCATGCGACGTAAAAAATCCAAGCGACGTCCAGTCGGTTGTCGGCAGCGCCTTCTCTCATTTTGGGCGCATCGATATCCTGATCAATAATGCCGGAACCTCCTGGGGCGCTCCCGTGGAAGAAATGCGCCTTGAGCATTGGAACAAAGTCATCGAGACGAATCTGACCGGTACGTTTCTCTTCTCGCAGGCCGTCGGAAAGTATATGGTTCCTCAGCGCCGCGGAAAAATTATCAATATCGCATCCGTGGCTGGCCTGCGCGGTGCTCCACCGGAATTACAGGCCATCGGCTACCATGCCAGCAAAGGCGGTGTCATCGCTTTTACCAAAGATCTGGCCTGCAAATGGGGCATTCACAATATTCAGGTCAACTCCATTGCTCCGGGGTGGTTTCCCACAAATATGTCGCAAGTCGTGATAGAACAAAACAAAGAGGCTTTCTTGAGTAAAATCCCGTTAAGGCGATTCGGAAATGACCACGATTTGAAGGGCGCGGCTGTTTTCCTTGCTTCGGATGCGTCCGATTACGTCACTGGCCACGTCTTGGTTGTCGATGGAGGGCAAACCGCGTGATGCGCGTTTGATACGCCATGAACATACCTCTCACACCGCTGCGCTGTTTGCGGTACGCCGAGCAGCAGTATCCGCGCAGGACCGCGGTCGTTTGCGGCGACTTGCGCTTCACTTATGCTCAATTTGCCGACCGTGCAGCTCGCCTCGCTGGCGCGTTGCGCGCAGCCGGTGTAAATCCCGGCGACCGCGTCGCTTTCCTCAGTATGAATTGCCATCGGTTGCTGGAGGCCTACTACGGCGTTCTCGATGCAGGCGCCGTCCTGCTCCCCTTGAATATCCGGCTAGCGCCTCATGAGCTTGCTTTTATTTTGAACGACGCCGGAGCCAAAGTGCTCTTTCTCGAAAAGGAGTTTCTTTCCGCCGTCGATTCCTTTCGTCAAAGTGTTTCGACGGTGGAATGTTTTTATTTGCTCGATGGCATGCCTCAAACAGACTGGCTCGCTCCCAAAAATTACGACGAATTCCTCGCCGCCGCTTCCCCTTACCGCACCGACATCCTGCAAGTCGACGAGAATGCCGTCGCGGGACTTTTCTATACCAGCGGCACCAGTGCCAACCCCAAAGGCGTGATGCTCACTCATCGCAATACGTACATGCACGCGCTGTACGCCTGCCTCACCGACGATCCCACCGCCAATGGCGCTCAATTGCACACCATTCCTCTTTTCCACGCCAATGGCTGGGGCATGCCCCACACCCTGGCTTTGACCGGCGGAAAACACGTAATGTTGCAGCGTTTCGAAACCACTCGAATTTTCCGTTTAATCGAGCAAGAGCGAATTCGCAACATGTGTCTTGTGCCCGCCATGGCCACGGCTCTAGTCAATTGCCCCGAGCGTCCAAAATATGACTTGAGCAGCTTGCGCATCATCAATATCGGCGGCGCCGCGTCCTCCCCAACTTTGGTTCGCGAAGTAGAGGAAAAGCTCGGTGCTTCCTGCCGCTCCGGCTACGGCCTCACGGAAACTTCGCCGACGCTATCCATCTCCAGAATGAAGCCGGGCCTCGATTGGCAAGGCGACCAAAAATATATCGGCCAGGCGATGACCGGCTTCGCAATCGCCGGCGTCGAGCTTCGCGTCGTCGATCAAAACGATAAGGACCTCCCCCACGACGGACAAAGCATTGGCGAAGTCGTGGCCCGCAGCGACGTGGTGATGGCGGGCTATTGGCGCCAACCGCAAGCCACTGCCGAAGCCATGCGCGGCGGATGGTTTCACACCGGCGATATGGCCACCATCAATGAAGACGGCTACATTTTGGTGGTCGATCGCAAGAAAGAGATTATCGTCAGCGGCGGCGAAAATATCTCTTCGCTTGAAGTTGAAAAAACGCTCCTGGCTCATCCAAACGTTTACGAGGTTGCCGTGGTCGCTGTCCCCGACGCCAAATGGGGAGAAGTGCCCAAGGCTTTGGTCGTGCTGAAGCCCGGTTCGCAGGTCGTGGAAGCGGAGTTGATCGACTTTTGCCGTGCTCGCATCGCGCATTATAAATGTCCGCGCTCCGTCGAATTCTTCGATGCTCTGCCCAAAACGGGCACCGGAAAAATTCTGAAAAGGGAATTGCGCAAGAAATATTGGGGCGGCCAGGACACCATCCGCCCTGAATTTGCCAGCCGTAAGTGAGAAGACTTATAAATAGAATCCTAGACTGAGCGGCTGCGACCCCATGAGACATTTCTCCGTGAGTACTTGGATTCATTCCATTAGAAAGAGCGGCCACCGATGAGCGATTTGGTTCAGCTTGCGAATGAAAATGGTATTGCCGTCATCACCATCAACAATCCTCCCGTGAACGCTCTTAGCCCCGGCGTTCCAGAAGGCATCGCCGCCGCGATTGAGCAAATCGACAAAGACGGCTCGATCAAAGCTGCAGTACTCATCGGTGGAGGCAAGACTTTCATCGCTGGAGCGGACATCAAGGAATTCGGCAAGATCACTTCCGGCAAGGCCAGCGGCGGCGGCTTGGAGCTGCCATTGCTCCTCTTGAAAATCGAGGATTGCCACAAGCCCATTGTCATGGCCATTCATGGGAGCGCCTTTGGCGGCGGCCTTGAACTTGCCATGTCTGGCCATTACCGCGTCGCGGTCCCCAGCGCGCAAGTCGGCCAGCCCGAAGTGAAGCTCGGCATTATTCCAGGCGCCGCAGGCACGCAACGCTTGCCCCGACTCGCGGGCGTGGGCAAGGCTGTAGACATGTGCGCGATCGGCAACCCGATCAAAGCCGAAGAAGCTCTCCAGCACGGCATCCTCGACCGCCTGATCGAAGGCGATCTGTTAAAGGGCGCCGTCGCCTTTGCTCGTGAGATCGCGGACAAACCCGTTCGCAAAACACGCGACAGGAATGGCAAACTCGGCTCTGCGGAACAAAACGCCACAATCTTCGCCGCCGCGCGTGACAACGCCGGCAAAAAACAGCGCGGAATAATCGCGCCCCTCGCCGCTATCGACGCGGTCGAAGCCGCCACTAAACTCCCTTTCGAAGAAGGTTGCAAAGTTGAGCGCAAACTATTCATGGACTGCTTTTTTTCCGATCAATCGAATGCTCTCATTCACGTTTTCTTTGGCGAGCGCGAAGTCGCCAAAATCCCCGACATTCCGAAGGAAACTCCGCTCGTCCCCGTCAACACGGCAGCCGTCGTCGGCGCGGGAACAATGGGCGGCGGCATCGCTATGGTCCTGGCAAACGCCGGCATTCCCGTGCTTTTGAAGGAAGCCGACCAGGCCGCGCTCGACAAGGGTCTCGCGAACATTCAAAAGAATTACGCGACTTCCGTGAAGCGCGGCCGCTTCACCCAAGCATTCGTTGACGAGCGTCTCAAGCTGATTCAGCCAACACTCACGTACGATTCCTTCGCAAACGCCGACATAGTCATCGAAGCCGTGTTTGAAGGCATGTCTCTCAAGAAAGAAGTCTTCTCTGAACTTGACCGCGTCTGCAAACCCGGCGCCATTCTGGCGAGCAACACCTCCACTTTGAACATCGACGAGATTGCTTCCGCGACTCCGCGTCCCCAGGCCGTGATAGGTACGCATTTCTTCAGTCCTGCAAACGTGATGCGGCTCCTCGAAATTGTCCGTGGCAAAGCCACCGGCAAGGAAGTCATCGCCACCTGCATGCAGCTTTCGAAAAAGCTTGGCAAAGTCGGCGTCCTGGTTGGGAACTGCCGCGGATTTGTCGGCAACCGGATGTTTCATCCGTATGTCCGCGAGTCCGTGTTCCTCCTCGAAGAGGGCGCGAGCGTCGAAGCGATCGATTCCGCGCTCTACGATTTTGGCATGGCCATGGGACCGCTCGCTGTCGGCGATCTTGCGGGTCTTGATGTCGGCTGGCGAATCCGCAAGGAATATCGCCACCTCGAAAAGCCCGGCCTTCGTCATGCTTTTGCCGGGGACAAGCTCTGCGAAATGGGCCGCTACGGCCAGAAAACCGGCGCTGGCTGGTACAAGTACGACGAAAATCGCCGCGCAATTCCTGATCCCGAAATCGCGCAGCTCGTCCGCAAATGGGCCGCGGAAGCAGGCATTTCTCAACATCATGTTTCGAAGGAAGAGATCGTCGACCGCTGCGTTTACGCTCTCGTGAACGAAGGCGCCCGCATCCTCGAGGAAGGCTTCGCCCTGCGCGCCGTTGATATCGACATCATCTATCTCAACGGCTACGGCTTTCCTGCCTATCGCGGCGGACCGATGTGGTATGCCGACACGGTTGGTTTGAAAAGAGTCTTCGACCGCATCGAGGAATTCCACAGGCAGCACGGCGAACTCTGGGAGCCGGCTCCGCTGTTGAAGCGGCTCGCTCAAGAGGGCAAGAAGTTCGCGGACTTCAATAAGGAACAGAGCGCGACTGCCTAGGGACTCACAGTTTCACCGCGGACAGCTTTTTTGTTTTCCATCAACGACCGTTCTTTTGCCAGGCAGTTGCAGTCCTTTCAGGTGACTCATGGGACGCGTTTTTCTGGTTCGCCACGCACAGGCTTCTTTTCTCGAGCCGGATTACGACAAGCTCTCCGCCACTGGCGAGGCTCAGGCTCATGTGTTGGGCGAGTATTGGGTTCGCCGCAAAGTCGCCTTCGACCGCGTTTGCACCGGGCCGCGCCTCCGCCATCGAGATACCGAGAAAGCCGTGCGCGAAATCTACTCGAAGAACGGCCTAAAACTTCCCGGGCCCGTCGTGTTCGACGAATTCGACGAATTCCAGGGCGATGTGGTACTGGGAAAAAGTCTTCCTCGGCTTACTGAGACCAACTCGCACATCCGCGATCTCGAAAACGCAGTTCGAAATGCTAACAGTCCGCCCCAGCGCCGCAGGAATTTCCAAAAACTCTTCGAAACGGTGGTCACCATGTGGGTCAATGGGGAATTAAGCGTAAATGGCGTTGAATCCTGGGAGGCCTTTATCTCCCGCGTCAATCGCGGTCTTTCGCAATTTCTGTCAAGCGCAAGCAAGAGCGAAACCTGCGCCATCTTTACTTCCGG
Organism: Candidatus Acidiferrum sp.; assembly: GCA_035576885.1. Classification (GTDB taxonomy): domain Bacteria; phylum Acidobacteriota; class Terriglobia; order Acidiferrales; family UBA7541; genus Acidiferrum. The sequence continues at coordinate 15,930 of DATLVZ010000032.1, forward strand.
TGGCCCCGTCGCTGTGGCTGTCCAGCGCGCTTTGCGCCTTTCACCTTACGATACGTTGCGAGTCGCCTGGATGCCTCGCAACTGCTCTTATAGTGAATTTCTGTTTACAGGCGATCGTTTCACGCTCAGCACGTTTAACTCGTTTCAGCATTTGGACGATCCCGCTTTGCTGACTTATAGATAGATGCGCGTCGCAAGAGATATATGGCTGACCTCCAAGATCCAACGGCTGCTGTACGACCCGGAGAAGAGCTCGACGTCGCTAAGCTTGAACCTTTCCTTCGCGTGCAATTCCCCGGTGAAACTGAGGCCCTGGTCGTTCGCCAATACCCCTGCGGCCATTCGAATCTCACCTATTCCGTGCAAGTCGGTCAGCGCGATATGGTGCTTCGGCGTCCTCCATTTGGAAGTAAGGTCAAGTCGGCTCATGACATGGGCCGCGAGTTTCGCGTGCTCTCCAAGCTTCATGCTCACTATCCTCCGGCGCCGCGCGTCCTGCTCTTCTGCGACGACGTATCCGTGCTAGGCGCTCCCTTCTATCTGATGGAGCCCATTCACGGGATCATCCTGCGGCGAGACGTTCCGCCGGGCTTGGATTTTTCCCCGGTAACGGCGTTGCGCTTGAGTGAATCCTTCCTCGACAACCTCGCTCTTCTTCATAGCCTCGATTACGACGCGATTGGCTTGGCCGATTTGGGCAAACCGCAGGGCTATCTCGAACGCCAGGTACGCGGTTGGATCGAGCGCTACCATGCCTCCAAGACGCACGATATCCCTGAGATCGCGCCGATTTTCAATTGGATTCAACAGCACGTGCCTGCTTTAAGCGCCGCCGCGCTCATTCACAACGACTACAAATACGACAACGTAGTTCTCGATCCCAGCGATCTCACCAAGATCATCGGTGTCTTGGATTGGGAAATGTGCACTATCGGCGATCCGCTCACGGATTTGGGTTCAGCTCTCGCCTATTGGATCGATGCGAACGATCCCCAGGAGATGCTCGAAACGCGTTGGGGGCCTACGACCTATCCCGGCAGTATTACACGCGCTCAACTCGTCCACCGCTATGCGCTGAAAACCGGCCGTGACGTTTCCAATCTGCCTTTCTATCTAGCTTTTGCGCGTTTAAAAATTGCCGTGATCGTCCAGCAGATTTACTATCGCTATCACCAAGGTTTGACTCACGACGAACGCTTCGCCAGCATGCCGCAACTCATCAAACTTCTTTTGCGCGCCTCGTTGCGAACTGCTGAGACGGGCGCAATCTGACACTTTCTCTAGTCTGGGATTTTTATATCCGACATTGCATTGAACTTCGCACCTAGGCTAGTGGTAATAACGCACGATCGATTCCGCAACGCAGCAAGGCTTCTCGCTACCTTCCGTCTCCACCGTCACTGAGAATGCAGCCTCGTGTGCTCCAGACACTTCTTTCAGACTCAACAAACTGAACCGCGCTCGAATTCGCGAACCGCTGCGAACGGGGGCAGGGAAGCGCACTCGATTGAGCCCGTAGTTAATTGCCATTCCAACGCCGCTCCGAACTTGCATCACGTCCCTCATAAACCGGCTGATCAGCGAAAGTGTCAAGAATCCATGCGCAATCGTCGCCCCGAACGAAGATTCCTTCTCCGCTCGCTCGCGATCAATATGGATCCATTGCCGGTCCTCGGTAGCATCCGCGAATTGCGTGATGCGTTCTTGCCTGACGATGAGCCATTCGCTCACACCGATTTCCTTCCCCACATACTGCTTCAAAGAATCTGGCGTATCCACGACGACAGGCGCCACACTAATCTCCACGAAAACATTGCGAACGTAGCATCACTTCCCGGCCAACATTACTCCGAATGTTTGTTCGTCCGCTGCGGGGTCCCCTTTTTGAGCTCTCTTCTTGCAATGGATTCCGCGTGCACCTCATCCGGTCCGTCCGCCAGCCGCAATGTCCGCACATTCGCCCAGGCGCTTGCCAGGAACGTGTCGCCGGAAACTCCCGCCCCCCCATGCGCCTGAATGGCCCGGTCCAAAACGCGCAACGCCATGTTCGGCGCAACGACCTTGATCATCGCGATTTCCGCTCTAGCTTCCTTATTCCCGACTGTGTCCATCATGTGAGCCGCCTTAAGCGTCAGCAGCCGTGCCTGCTCAATTTCCATACGAGATGCCGCAATGTCGGCGCGAATCGTTCCTTGTTCCGCCAGCGTTTTCCCAAATGCGACGCGCGCCTGCACACGCCTGCACATCGCCTCCAGCGCGCGCTCGGCTACTCCTATGCATCTCATACAATGATGAATTCGTCCCGGTCCCAGCCTCCCTTGCGCAATTTCAAATCCTCGCCCTTGACCCAGCAGTATGTTTGACACCGGCACGCGAACGTTTTCGAATGCGATCTCCGCGTGCCCGTGCGGCGCATGGTCATATCCAAATACGCTAAGCAGTCGCACGATCTTGACTCCCGCTGTATCCAGCGGCACTAAAATCATGGATTGTTGTTTGTGCACCGCAGCGCTTGCATCGGTTTTGCCCATAAAGATCGCAACTTTGCACCGCGGATCTCCTGCTCCGGACGCCCACCACTTCCGGCCGTTGATGACGTACTCATCGCCATCCCTTACGATGCTGGCGCGAATGTTCGTTGCATCCGAAGAAGCCACCTCCGGCTCCGTCATCGCATAACACGAACGGATCTTCCCTTCAAGCAGTGGCTTCAGCCATTTCTCCTTTTGTTCCGGCGTTCCGTATCGCGCCAGCACCTCCATATTCCCCGTGTCCGGCGCCGAGCAGTTAAACACTTCGGGCGCCATCACGCTACGGCCCATGATCTCGCATAATGGCGCGTATTCGAGATTTGTCAGTCCCACGCCACTTTCATCATTCGGTAGAAAAAGATTCCAAAGCCCGGCCGCGCGCGCTTTCGGTTTGAGCTCTTCGATGACTCGCGTCGGCTTCCAGCGGTCTCGATCGATTTCCTCCTGAAATCGTTGCTCGTTCCCATAGATATGATCGTCCATGAAAGCCTGCAACCGCCGTTGCCGCTCTTTCGTCTTCTCGCTGAATTCGAAGTTCACGCTTCCCGCCTCTGCACCTGCATGTGTCTCAGTGTTCTCTCGGGTAAATCTCAACGCACTCGCAAGGTGCAAACGATTAGTTGCCGCTCCCTTTTTCTTCTGACGTAGCCGCGGTTCGTTCCGCACACTGCCGGCGATTATATATGACATCCGCTTCTTGAAAAGACCACCCAGCGAAAGGACCCCGTTGTTCTGTTTCTCGGATTCCGTGCCTCGCTCGCGGCATTCTCTGTTGTGCAGCTGCCGCTTCAGCAGTTAACATTGCGCAGATCGCTTTCACTCATTATCACGAGGCGCAGACTTGGCCGACAAAGAGTCTCCCGCACACTCCTCATCAAGTGCGAGTGCAGGACCACTGATTCGCAACGTCTCGGACACCGCCCGTTGGGTCGCCGTTTATCGTGCCCGTGAGACCGAGCGCCCCGACGCCCACTTCCGCGATCCTTTCGCACGCCGTCTCGCGGGCGAACGCGGCGAACAAATCGCGCAGTCCATGCCCCTTGGCCGTAACAATGACTGGAGCATGATCACACGTACCTGGCTGGGCGACGATCTCATCAACGAACAGGTTCAACAAGGCGTCGACATGGTCATCAACCTCGCTGCTGGGCTCGACGCGCGTCCCTACCGTATGCAGCTTCCCGCGTCCCTAAAATGGGTCGAAGTCGATCTCCCCGAAATCCTCTCTTACAAAGAGGAAACTCTTCGCGACGAAAAACCCGTCTGCTCCCTAGACCGAATTCGTCTTGATTTATCAAACGCTCCGGCCCGCCGCGATCTTTTCGCCCAGCTCGGCGGCAGATGCACCAAAGCTCTCATCATCAGCGAGGGTCTGCTCATCTATTTGACTCCCGATGACGTCGCTGGCCTTGCCAAAGACCTCGCCGCGCCACCCAGTTTTCAATCCTGGATTCTCGATATCGCATCGCCCGGTCTTCTCCGCATGTTAGCCAAAAGAATGGCCAAGCAGCTCCATCATGCTGCGCCGTTCAGATTTGCGCCTCCCGAAGGACCCAACTTCTTCATACCTTACGGCTGGAAGCCGGTCGACGTGCGCTCTCTTCTCAAAAACGCCGCGCGTCTCAAGCGCCTCTCCTTTTTCATGAGATTGATTGCGCTGCTCCCCGAAACAGAAAAAACCCGCCGCGACCGCCCCTGGTCCGGTGTGTGCCTCCTCAAAAAGCAGTAACACACCGTCCTTCTCGGCCGCTCCACCCGAATCAGTAACTCAAATGTTTAACGAGAGAGAAAGATTAATGCTCAACAGAAGGGGTCTTTGCGTTTCCGCCAGGAAAAATGCTCTTCACAATCACGTACAGCACAGGGATAAATAAGAGGTTTAACGTAGTCGCCGCTATCATTCCGCCGAACACCGTCGTTCCCACGGAAATTCTTCCCGCGCGCCCCGCTCCTCGCGCAAGCACCAGCGGCACAACGCCTAGAATAAACGCAAACGATGTCATCAAGATCGGCCGCAGCCGGATTCGCGCAGCTTCGATCGCTGCCTCTACGATCGTCATTCCGTGCCCGCGGAGCTGCTCCGCGAATTCCACGATCAAGATTGCGTTCTTGCTGGCAAGTCCAATCAGCATCACCAACCCAATCTGGCAATACACATCATTCTGCAATCCACGCATCGCCTGCGCCCCAATCGCGCCCAAGATCGCAATCGGTACCGCCATCAAAACTATAAACGGCAGCACAAAACTCTCGTACTGCGCCGCCAGCGTCAGATACACCACAATCAATCCGAGCCCGAAAAGAATCAGCGCCTTCCCTCCAGATTGAATCTCCTCCAGCGACAAGCCGCTCCATTCGAACGCCATTCCTTGTGGCAGCACTTTCTTTGACAGTGCCTCCATAGCCGCTATACCTTCGCCCGAACTTTGCCCGGGCGCCGCCGATCCGTCGATTTCCGCAGAGCGGAACAAGTTATAGTGGCTAATCACTTGTGCGCTCGCCGTCGGCGCCACTGTCACCAGATTGTCCAGCGGAATCATCCTGCCCGCGTCCGATCGCAAGTAGTATTGCTGGATGTCCTTGGGCTGCGAGCGGTACTTGCTGTCTGCTTGCACGTAGACGCGATACGACCGGTTGTTGAAATCGAAATCGTTCACGTACTCCGATCCCATGTACACCTGTAGGGCATCCGTCACCTGGTTCAGCGGCACTTGCAAGCTCTTCGCTTTTTCTCGGTCGATTTTTACGAGATACTGAGGATCGTTCGCCGTAAAACTCGTGAACAGTCCCACCAAGTCCTTGCTCGCATTTCCTTGCGCCACAAGATTATTCGCCGTTGTCGCTATCGTTTGAAGCGAATTCCGCCCCAGGTCTTCCAGCTCATACTGAAATCCACCGAATTGTCCCAATCCTTGCACTGCGGGCGGATTGAACGGAATGATCAGAGCCCCCTGGATGGCAAAAAGCTGCAGTCGCAATCGCTGAATCACCGCTCCTGCAGAATGTTCCAGTCCCTTGCGCTGCGCGAATGGCTTCAGGCTGCTGAACACCACGCCACGATTTGGCGCGGCGCCGAACTGGCTGAACCCCGGTAGCGAAAACGCGCCCGCAATCTCCGGAATATGCGAAAGCGTCTCTTCCACTTTGCCGCAAATGTCCGTTGTGTACTGCAACGACGCCCCTTGCGGCGCCTGCACCGCGATGATGATGTAGCCCTGATCGTCTTCCGGAATAAACGCACGCGGAACCTTGTTATAAATCCAGTAAGTCAAACCCAGTGCAGCGAAGAAAACCAAAAGCGCCGCAAACCGCCAGCCAATGACATGCCGCACCGTATTGCGGTACAAATTCGTTCCGCCGGTCACCATGCGATTGAACGCATGAAAAATTCTTCCTTCCGCGCGCTCGCGGTGATGACCCAGCAAAATCGCCGAGAGCGCCGGAGTCAAAGTCAGTGCATTAAAAGCGGATATCGACACCGAGAAGGCAATGGTCAGCGCGAATTGCCGGAACAAAATTCCCGTTGTTCCCGGAAACAGCGCCACGGGCACGAACACGGCTACCAGCACGAGCGAAGTTGCGATGACTGCTCCAGCCACTTCTTTCATTGCCACGGACGCTGCATTGTGCGGCTCCGTCAGGCCTTCCATGATGTGCCGTTCTACGTTTTCGATCACCACGATCGCGTCGTCAACTACCAATCCCGTCGCCAGAGTGATCCCAAAAAGCGTCAGCGTGTTGATCGAAAAGCCCAGCAGCTTGATGAAAACGAACGTGCCAATCAGGGATACGGGGATAGTGACCGCCGGTATCAGCGTGCTCCGCCAATCTTGCAAAAATATATAGATCACCGTAATGACGAGAATAATCGCTTCCACAAGTGTGATCAGCACGTCTTGAATCGATTCGCCAATCACAGTCGTCGAATCGAACGCCACAGCGTACTTCAATCCCGGCGGAAAACTCTTCGACAGTTTCAGCAGTTCGGCTTTCGCGGCGCGGTCCACGTCCAGAGCGTTGGCGCCCGGAAGCTGCGTTACGCCAAATCCGATCGCGTCGTGTCCGTTGAAGCGCACGCGTACATCATAGTTTTCGGCTCCCAGCTCGGCCCGCCCAACGTCTTTCACACGTACGAGCGTTCCATCCGTCCCGGACTTCAAAATAATATTGTCGAATTCCGCCGGACTGGTGAGCCGTCCGACGGCCCTCACGCTGATCTGGAATGCTTGCTCTCCCGCGTTCGGCGGCTGCCCGATCTGCCCGGCCGCCACTTGCACGTTCTGCTCTTGCAGTGCACCGATGACGTTTGTCGCCGTCAAACCGCGTTGCGCCATCCTTGCCGGATCGAGCCATACGCGCATCGCGTACTTTCGCTCGCCGAAAATAAACGCGTCATTCACGCCGGGCACACGCTTCAGCGCGTCACGCACATACACGTCAATGTAGTTGCTTAAGAACAGGCTGTCGTACTCACCGTTTTCCGAATAAACGCCCGCGCCAAACACGAATCCGCTGGCCTGCTTGGTGATAATCACGCCCGTATTTTTCACTTCATTCGGCAATCGGCCCAGTGCCTGGCTGACGCGGTTCTGAACGTCCACCGATGCCAAATCCACGTCGCGCGTCACGTCGAACGTCACGATGATCGTGCTGACGCCGCTGTTGCTGCTTGTCGACGAGATGTATTTCATTCCCGGCACGCCGTTGATCGCCTGCTCCAGGGGAATCGTCACCGCCGATTCCACCGTTTGCGCGTTGGCGCCGATGTAAACGCTCGTCACCACCACCTGAGGTGGTGCCAGATTTGGAAATTGCGCTATCGGCAGCGTGGGAATCGAAATCGCGCCTGCCAAAATAATCATCAGCGCACAAACTGTCGCAAACACCGGTCGCTCGATGAAGAAATCAACAAACAAGGCCTGGTTCCGCCTTTAGTTGGATTGGGAGAGGACCGCTCATCGGGTAGGTGGCACCTAGCGCGCCGCGGCGCTCTTTTCGCCCTGCTTCGTTTCTTTTTGAATCTGTTCCACGACAGGAACGCCGTCTTGCAGGAATTGCGTGCCGGAAATAATGATGTGGTCGCCGGCCTTTAGGCCATCGAGCACCGCGTAGTCATTTCCGATCGTATCGCCCAACTTCAGCAGCTTTTGCCGCGCCACCGTTCCTTTTCCTTCGTTTACGGCCACGAACACAAACGCCTGTCCATTGATTCTCTGCACTGCAAGCACAGGGACGACCGGTCCATCGTGTGAACTCCACGTTACTTGCGCTCGCACCTGTTGCGCGATTCGCAACTTGGCGCGCGCATTCTCGACCGCTGCCTTCGCCAGCACCGTTTGCGTGTCGGTTTCGACTTGCGGAGAAACGAACGTAATGTGGGTATCGGATACTGAGGTCCCCGTTTCGTCCAGCAAACGCACCGGCAATCCCACCCTCAAATTCTTGGCACGGTCCGCAGGAACGTAGATGTACGCCTCCAGCGCTCCTGGCAGGTCAATCGTCGTCAAGAGCGTGGTCACCGCCACGCGATCGCCCACGTGCACCGGAATGTCCCCTACAATCCCGTCTGCTGGAGCACTCACTTTGTAATACCGAAGCTCCACTTTTTGTTGCTCTACTTGATCGGACAGCGCCTTCATTTGTGCCGCCGCCGCGTCGTAGGAGGACTGCGCGTTGTCTAAATCTTGCTTGCTGATTACCTGCGCTGCGAACAATTTTTGCGCCCGTTCCAGCGAAATCTTCGCCAGCCGCAGATTCGCCTCCTGCGCTGCCAGCGTGGATTGCTGGCTGCTAAGCGTAGCCTCCTGTTTCAGCGGATCAATTTGCAGAAGCGGTGTCCCCGCGTTCACTTCGTCCCCGGACTTCACAAATATCTTTGTAATTTGTCCTTCCACCTGCGGATTAATCACTGCGGATTGCCGCGACTTCAAAACGGATAAATACTCGTTCGTGTCCGGGATTCGAATCGATTGTGCTATCTGGATCTGAACCGGCATCGCCGGCGGTCCGCCCGCGCCCGGCCCTCCCGCGGAGGTCTTCTCGCCGCATCCCGAAACGAAGAGCGAAGCACTAACAAGTAGAACCAGCGTAGCCCCTCGCCAGTTGTTGCTAATTCTGTCCGAAACAAACATTGTTGGCCACGACTCCGTAGGTGTAGCTGCAAATTTTACGATAACTTTGCGCGTCCACCAAGGCGCAAAACCACGTGCTCCCGTTAGACGCGCAGAATCCGGGCTGGTTATATTTCTGGAAGGGGCTTATCCGGAGTGGGCGGCCCTGCCGCCGCTTTTCTTCGAGTCCCACGACTCTGTATTCCGCACGGTCCAGTAGCGGCGGAGAGCTCAGTAAAAATCGCTGGGGTCGATGCGCTTCCCGGAGAGCCCCAGCTGCAGGACTTCCATTTGATTGGGCCGGTCAAACACTCTGCCCGGGAAGAGTCTCTTCGTCACCACGCGCACACCGCCGAACGCAATACCTAGTACCACGGCTGCCACCATGAATACGCCAGTACCGATAAAAATCTTCACCATGACGCTCGTAATGGGCGGATCAGTGGCTGTCTGGCTCGCTTCGTTCCAGGTCACTTGCGTCTCGTAATCGACAGCCTCCCGCAAATTCTTCGCGTACTCCGCCGAACTCGGCGACAACACCATCGAGAGCAGCGATCCCTTCCGCTCGATCACCGTGCCGGCTTGTCTCGCCGCCGCCGGAAGCAATTCATCCAGGTGGTGAATGTGCTGCTCCGCCAGTTGGGGCGTCGGATATTCCAATAGCACCAAAACTCCGCTGTCTCTGCCCCGACTCGCGTACCGCGCCAGCATGGCTTCCGCACCGGATGAAAATCCTGCGGCATCGACCAACCCAGCCAATTCTGTCTGCCCGAGGCCGCTCATTGCGGCCCGCATCGCTTCCGGTCCAAGCGCATACCGCTCCGTACCTAGCAGACGCCCCGCCCCCGGGAGATACGTGCGAATGGGCGGAAGCGGCGCTTTCTCAATACTTGCTTCCATCGTCTTCACGAGAGCGCTCAGATCTTCCCTGGAGATATTTGCGGTGGAAGACAAAACGAGGCTTCCTTCCAGGACGAGCACTCCGTCTCTATCGAACGCAGAAATCTGTCCAAGGTTGGTCGGAACCATCCCTGCCCTTAATTGGCTGGTATAAATCTGAAACGCGCTGCTGGAGTCCTGATATCGGCCGGCCGATATTCCAATTGTCTTATCGCCAGATGAGAAACCGCATGAGCTAAAATCCCGCTCCCCCGCTTCTTTCCCAAATGCAAAGTGCGCGGGCTTGGAGACGCAACTTGTAAGCTGCCAACTCTTGAATTGTTTAGGCAGGAGACGCCGCTGGGCGGAGAGCGACGTCGCGCTGAGGAGCGCAATACCGCATACGAGTAGGAGTTGTCGGCGCATCACTAGCTATCGCTTTGACACCACCAGACTACCTTTGGTTCCGCGATTGTTCAACTGGAGGAGTGGCCGGTGACCGGCCGGTGCCGCTTTTGCCCGGCAGGTTCAGTGTCACGCTATTCATGCTTTGCAGGTAGCTGGCTACTCCCTGGTATAGCCCTTCCGCCACTCGCTGCCTGTATTCCGGCTGCTTCAACAACTTCTCGTCGGATGGATTGCTGAGGAACGAAATCTCCGTAAGGATCGAAGGCATGTCCGCCCCGATCAGCACGACAAACGGCGCCTTGCGCACGCCCCGATTTTTCACCGTTCGGCTGGCCTTCTGCATCCGCTTCGCAAGCGAATCCTGAATATCTTCCGCGAATTCTTTCGATTCATCGATCTTCTCATTTCGCGCAATCTTCTTCACTAAATCTTCGAGGTCGTGCACGCCCTGCTCGGACGATGCATTTTCTCGCGCCGCCACTTCCATCGCTTCCGCGGACCCTTTCAGGTTCAGGTAGTAAGTTTCTACTCCCCGCGCCGCATGGTCCTGGCTCGAATTCGCGTGAATCGAAATAAACAAATCCGCCTTCGCCTGATTCGCAAGATTCGTCCGTTCTTCCAGGGGAATGAATGTGTCGTCAGAACGTGTATACACGATATCTGCCCCAGGCAACCGCTGCTGTATGATTTTCCCCAGCCGCAACGCCACGTCCAGGCACAGATCCTTTTCCATCAAGCCAGTCGGTCCTATCGTCCCAGTGTCATGCCCGCCATGCCCGGGATCGATCACAATGCGCCCAATCTTCAGCCCCAGCGCGCGCGTTAAAGTGGACTGCCCATCCCGCGTGGGCTTCGGCACGCTCGATGGTCGAATCAGGTCAGGCTTTCCGTTCGAAGAGCCTAATTTCTTGCCTCGAGAACCTTTCCCGGCGGACGACTTATCCGGCGCCACGCTATTCGCAAGGGCACCGCCTGGATCCCCGCCCAAATCTCTTGCAGATACGGCCTTTACATTTCCGTCGTCGCCGGGTCCGCCTCCGGAATCCTCACTTGCTTGAACGGCGTTCCTATCCGGCGGTTTAGTTTTCGATCTTGCCGTGCGCACCGCCGCTCCATCGTGGTCGACCGAATAAAGGAAAATCACCAGTTGTGGCGGATCACTCAACAGCGATGCGGCATAATTTTTCACGCCTTTTACATCCAGTACCACGCGAACCACGCCCGCCTGGTTCTGCGCAACGCGCACTCCCGTCAAGAGATCCCCGCTCACCTGCACGTTGCCCCGCGCCACTTGAGGTGTCAGCCGCGCCGAATGCAAATCAAAAAATATGCGGTCGGGATTGGTGATTCGCGCCGAGCTGTACTGCACCGTATCTTCCAGGTCGATTGTCACTCGCGTGGCGTCGGCATTCGCGCTCGCGCTGATTCGCCGGATACGTGGAACGCCTTCGGATGCGCTGCGTCCCGTCGCTTCGGCTCCTCCACGAACGGGCCCGGGCACCTCTGTCGCTGTCTCCGGTGCTGCCGGAGATGAAATATTTCCCACAGTCTCGGGAGAATCGCTTTGCTTAAGCAGCGCTAGCTCAGCCAATTCTTCCTGCGCTTCGCGCTTCCGTGGCGATCGCGGATACTTTTTCAGGAAATCTTCGTAGGTTTTCGTTGCCAGCGCGCTATCGCCCAGCTGGTCTCGTTCGAGTTTGCCAATGCGCAACATCGCATCCTGCGTGTATTTGTTGGTGGGATATTCGTGCACAAGAAATTGGTAGGCATCCACCGCCGACTGGTAGTAGCTCCTTCCAAAGCGGTCCCCCATCTCCGTGTACAGCTCCGCAACAGAAAGCAGGGAATCCACAACTTCCGGAGCTCGCGGTGTAATCAGATATACGCGGCGATAGCTGGCAACCACCTGCTTGTATTCCGCAAGCGTTCGCTTATCTGCAGGCTTCCCATTTAAATTCGCGCGCTGTTCTTCCGCCCGCGCAAATTGCGCGCCCGCCGCCTCGCGCTTCACCACGCGGCTCGTCGTGGTGTCCGCAGCCTTCGCAAAACTCGCGAACAGTTCTCCACAAATGCCCAGGGCAGCAATTCCCAGCGCTACAAAAACTGGCGAAAGCCGGGCGAATCTTCTGTTCGAAATTTTTCGGCCCCCCAACATGCGCGACCTACACTTCTGGAATGGAAATTTACGGCCCCACGCGGGCCTTCACTTCTCGGATCGCTGCCAGATCCCCCTGACTGCCTGCCGCCAGGCGGCTGGTTCAATCAGTTTGTTGTTAGTCGTTCTTGAAGATGACGCGGCCGTCGGAATCGACTTCTCTGTGGATTGCGCGTGGATTCGAAAACGCGCCTTCAAGACGACCCGATCCAGGCCTGTAATATGCATCCTGTACCTTCTGCACGTAGTTCCGAGTCTCTCGGAACGCCGGGATGCCGTGAGCCCGATCAACAGCCCCCTCACCCGCATTGTACGCCGCCAAGGCCAATTCCAGGTTGCCATTGTATCGTTCCAGCAACCCCTTTAGATGTCTAACCCCGGCGTCGATATTCTGTTGCGGGTTGAACACGTCATTTGCACCGTACCGTTGTGCCGTCGTTGGAATCAACTGCATCAATCCCCCGGCTCCCTTTCGGGAATACGCCGCCGGATTCCAGTTCGATTCCGTTTGGATCACCGCGCGGACTAAAGCTGGGTCCACGTTGTGCCTGTTTGCCGCTTCGCGTGCGAGTTTTTCCACCCCGTCCCGGTCGATACTCATTTCCGGATGGCTGCGGCCCATAAACGTAGATTCGGCAGGGAGGTAGATGGTTTTACGCGTCTTCACAGCCGCTAATTTGAGCCTGGCCGGCGGATCTGCGTTTATGAACAACTGCCGTCCGCTGGTGTCCACTGTTCTTGCTATCTGCGCGCTCGCGCGGGGTGCCCCAGTTGCTGCACCCAAAGCGAATGCTACCAGACAGATGCAAGCCGTGATGGGTGCGCGCTTTTTCATCGTGCCTCGGGAAAGCTGTGCAACGGTGAAACCTTTCTACAACGATACGTTAGTCGTGTTCGGGGCGACCCCAGTGTTACAGGGCCGACTCGTCTTCGGAAGCCGTGTCCACTTCCAGGTGATCCCGTGCTGCATGTACAATCGTGCGAGTGTCCCCTGGCGGACACGCTTCTGGCGCTGGGATACATCATAGCAATGGTTCCAGTAGCGCAGGGATGGTACTCAGGACACTTTTTAGGGCCGATGTGTCTTTTCCGCCAGCCTCCGCCAAATCGGGTCTGCCGCCCCCTGACCCTCCCACCATTTTCGCCAGCACCTGTATCAGCTTGCCAGCATGGACTTTAGCGGTCAGGTCTTTGGTCACCCCGGCAATCAGGGCTACTTTGCCGTCTTCAACAGTTCCGAGCGCCACCACCCCAGACCCAAGTTTTTGTCGGAGAGAGTCCACCAATTGCCTGAGCCCCTCGCGGTCCGTGCCCGTTACCTCTGCCGCAATCAGCTGAACCCCTTTGATTGTCTGGACTTGCCCGGCTAGCTGGTCAAGCTGGCCGAGCGCTCCAGAGCGCTTTTGGGACTCCAGCTGCTTTTCGAGGTACTTGATGGTACTCGAGAGCTTCTCCACGGTTGCTAGGACGGAGTCCTCGCTCGTATCTAAGAGGTTCGCTAATTTAGCTAGTACCTGGGCTTGGGCCTGATAATGCTCGAGCGCGCCCATTCCGGTGACGGCTTCGATGCGGCGAACACCTGCGGCCACCGAGCCTTCGCTGATGATTTTGAGGACGCCAATATCCCCGATGCGGTGGACGTGCGTGCCGCCGCAGAGCTCCTTGGAATAAAAGCCGCGCGGCGAGCGCTCGTCGGGAATGGTCACGACGCGAACGTTGCTTTCCGGATATTTGTCACCGAAAAAAGCCAGCGCGCCTGAGGCCAGCGCGTCTTCCAGCGAACTGATGTTGGTTTCGACTTCGGTGTTGTGGCGAATCTCCTCGTTGACCTGCTGCTCGATGTCCTTCAACTCTTCGGCATCGACGTGGGCAAAGTGGGAAAAGTCGAAGCGGAGGCGTTCGGGCGCGTTCAGCGAGCCCGCCTGCTTCACGTGCGTCCCCAAAATATTCCGCAGAGCGGCATGCACCAGGTGCGTTCCGCTATGATTGCGAATGATGCGCGCGTGACGGTCGGTATCTATGTCGACGCACAAGCGATCGCCGACGCGCAGCGTTTCCTTGGCGATGACTTTGTGAGCGACGAGCCCCGCAACGGGGTAATAAGCCCCGGTCACTTCGGCGAGCAGTTGGGAGTTGGCGTTGTCATAGAAGCCGCCAGTGTCGGCCATCTGCCCGCCAGACTCGGCATAAATGGTGGTTCGGTCGAGCACCACTTCGCCCGATTCGCCGGCCTTCAATTCGCTGACAGGTCCGCTCTTAGTCAGAATCGCCTCAATCCGGCAATCCTTCGCCGACGTGCCGTGATAAAAATCCTTCTCCGTCCTATACGTCTCCGCAATCTTCGCGTACGCCGGATTCGCCGCCTCTTTTCCTGCGCCACCCTTCCACGACGCACGAGCCCGCGTCCTCTGCTCTTCCATCGCTCGGTTAAAGTCGTCTTCGTCAACCTCAAGTCCGGCGTCTCGGACGACGTCTTGGATGTAGTCTCTGGGGAGCCCAAAGGTATCGTAAAGTTGGAAGGCCTGCGCCCCAGGAAAGACAATGGTTTCGTTTAGGTGCCGTTTAACCGTTGTGGAGATAAGTTTTACGACTTCAGTGACTTTGCTCTGCTCGGGATGATGAACTGCATCGTCGATGGTCTGCAACATACCGCGTTCGGCTCCACTCTTCTCCAAGGTGCCGCGGTTTTGCCCGTATCCATCAACGGCGGCAAGGACCAGCGCGTCCTCCAGTTTGCGCGACCCGGTTTCCAGCGTTCTTAGAAATCTCGTCTCCTCCGCCAGAATCATCTGAATGACTTGCGGCGTCGTCTGATCAAGCTCCGGATAGGCCCTTTCCATTACGTCTCGAACTGATCTGACCATTTCGGACAAGAAAGGCTTGGTGGCCCCGAGCAAGCGTCCGTGATGAATCGCGCGACGAATAATCTTTCTTAGAACGTACCCACGCCCGTCATTGGAAGGGAAGACGCCGTCGCTAATGAGGAATGTTGCAGCCCTCGAATGATCTGCAATGACTCGCAAGGACGCAGCCTCCTGAGATTCTTCAATGGCGGCGGTCGTTAGATTTGCGTCCGTAAGCCGAGCTGCATCCAGAATTAGAGGCCAGAACAGGTCGGTGTCATAGTTGGAGATTTTGTTTTGAAGGACGGCCGCGACGCGTTCTAAACCCATGCCGGTGTCTATCGATGGCTGGGGCAAGGGAATCACACCTCGCTTCCCGAAGCCATCGCCGGAGACCTGCTGCCTGTTGTATTGCATGAACACGAGATTCCAGATTTCGACATAGCGGCCGCAATCGCAAGGAAATTTGCAATCAGCATGGCCCTGCTCCGAGGCCGCGGGTCCCATGTCGTAATGAATCTCGCTACACGGCCCGCAAGGACCGGTATCGCCCATTGCCCAAAAATTGTCTTTAAGTCCAGGAATAGCGAAGATACGCTCGGCCGGAACGTTCTGCTCAAGCCAGAAATTGCGAGCTTCTACGTCCTCATCAAGTTCCATGCCCGGGAGAACTTCTGCACCCCCGAACACTGTGACGTATAGCTTGGCCGGATCAATGCCATACCAGCTTCGAGAAGTTACCAACTCCCATGCATACGCTACTGCTTCGCGTTTGAAATATGGGAATTGATCGCCAATGACTCCGATAGGACCAAACGAAAAATTGCCCATCATTTCGAAGAAGGTGTGGTGGCGCTTGGTGAAGCCGACATTTTCGAGGTCGTTGTGTTTGCCGCCGGCGCGAACGCATTTCTGGGCGGTGGTAGCGCGGTTGTAGTCGCGCTTTTCGAGGCCGAGGAAGACGTCCTTGAACTGGTTCATGCCTGCATTGGTGAAGAGGAGCGTGGGATCGCCATGCGGGACAAGCGAAGAGCTGCGCACGCGGCGGTGGCCTTTGCTCTCGAAGAATTGCAAAAACTTCTCGCGGATGTCGTTGCCGCTGATGAATTTCTTGGTGGGATCGCCGTCCGTCACGTCCGCCTCTATCTTTCCGTTGGCTGAATCAGAAGATTATCGCAGACGGCATGGCACACCGGCAATTGCAGGGGCACGATGAATCGTGTCCCGACACGTGACCCAGGGAGCGGGGCACATTCAATTGAAGTTGTAGCCCAGTTCCCAGAGGAATTGATGGTTTCCCTTGGTGACTCCGGCGTTTCCAATTTGATAGGCGGCGTATCCTGTAAGTTTTGAGGTGACTTTGATGACTGCGCCAGGGTTTACATACCCCGCGGCGTGATTGCCCGTGTACCATTCGGTTGCCAGCGTCAAGCGGTTACTTACGCGCTGCTCGAGGGTGAATTGCCCTCCAGCCCTGTTCGCCGCCGCGACTACGTTCTTCGTGAAATCGTATCCTCCGATGCCAACGCGTGTGCCGTGCTTCCATTCTTTGGCAAGGAAAGCGTAGGAATAGTTTCCCGCGTTATAGGATCGCTCGCGCACGGGGAATAAGAAGTCGTCTCCAACATAAAACGACCATCCGGTCTTGCCGACATTCCACATACGCCATTTTATCGTTGGTGAGAGATTCAATTCGCCGGTAACGGGCGTCGTAAGGCCGTTGAAATTCGCGCCAATCTCGATTTGGTGTCCGATGCCGACGACGACGCGCGGCGTAAATGTGTAGGTAGGGTCCACGGGGCGGGCAGTGCCGTCCACTTCGCCGTAGACCTTGCCTTTGTCCAGAATATCCGCACTCGGGACGTCAAAGACTGTCTCTTGCCCGTAGGCGCGCTGCGTAGCGAAGAGAGCTATGAGCAGCGCGAAAAGCATCAAAACTCTAATTCGTTCAAGGGAGTTCAAAGTGTCTCAGGATACCGTACTTGAGCGCAGGGAGCATTCAGAACAGCTTCTGAGTCCTGAATCAGATTCCAGTAATCTAACTCATACGGAGTTGGGCGGTCCGTGCGGAGACACATGACTCGCACCGGTGATTCAATTCTAAGCGAGTGCACTCGACTGTGCCATATTCTCTACAATCCACTCCCGAGCCTTCGCTTCTTCAGCCAACCGAAAGACCTTAGCCACGCCGGGAATCACAAAACTGAAGGCTCGGAACGTGTACCGAATCCAATCAACATCGGTGACGACGGCGATGCGCTCCCAGCGCAGGAGATGCTCCATCCCGACTCTGAAATCGTCCCACATGGCGCCGGGCGCGATCCCCGTAAAGTCGGGATCGATCTGATAATAAAGACGGACTTTGCCTTGTTGCTTGAGTGCTGCTTCCACAGCGGGGACCAGCACAGTTTCGTAATCACGTTTTGTGACGTGGCCCTTGCAAGCGAAAGCAAGAACCTTCGCGGGAAATCCCTTCAAAGCTTCAATCATTTTACCCTCCTAACGCGTGTGCAGCTCTCTCCTCTGCACGACGCTTCAGGGAGAGCGCACACAGTGCGACCGCAACCAGTTTATTGGATATCAGTGATTCGGCATGTGACGCAGATCACAAAGAACGGTGTCAACTGCCGATTAAAGCTAGCGCTAACCGGAAACACAGAGAGTGATGTTTGGAGGCAACACTTAGCCGATGAACTGACACACGCTGGGTAACGGGAAAGGCGAACACACAAAGAGACAGGGGAAATTCGGGGGCATTTCTCCAGCAACGTCGATCCCCAAGATTTACTCGAACCGCCTGGGATTAAATGAGCTGTAACCTGCGTAAGTTATCGCGGTTTATAATGCCATTTGCATCTGCCGTAGGGAGGTTCCGATGGCAATTCGCATGCGCGTACTCCTATCGCTGGTCCTGCTGTTCGCGTGCTTCGCTGCCGCCAACAAAAAGAAGGATTCACTCCCAGCGGAGGTTCTTGACGCCCGCACCGTCGTAGTGCTCATCGATCCAGCGGCCGGCGTATCGACATCGGCTCCCCTCGCCAACAAGACCGCGCAGGAAGACGTAGAAAAGGCTCTGGCCAGCTGGGGCCGGCTGAAACCTATCTTTATCGGGAACACCGCCGACTTAATAATCATCGTGCGCAAGGGGAACGGGAAAATTGTTCAACCGACGGTAGGCGGCGAACCCCCAAACGATCGGCCTGTCGTCGTCCAGCCGAGGGACACCGGCGTCCACATCGGCGTCCAGCAGGGGCGCCCTCCGGATTCCATGCAAGCACCGCCCCAGCAGACATCCCCTAGCCTCGGGAGTGAGATAGGGCCCACCGAAGACACGTTCCTTGTCTACATGGGCGGCACGGGCAGTTCTCCCCTTGAGCGCGCTCCGGTCTGGCGCTACGTCGCGAAGAATGGTCTGCACTCTCCTGATGTTCCCGCCGTTCGCGAATTCCGGAAGGCCATTGAAGCAGCGCTCAAGCAGCGAAAATCAAAGCCGTAAACCTAGATTCCAAATTTTAGGAGCGAAAGTGCAAAGTGACTGGTGACTTGTGATTCGTGCAACCGCGCCAGACATAGAGTTGAAGCTCCAAGGCTCGCTGTTGGCGCTTTCACAGAAACGAGAGGCGTGGCGTCGAAATTTAGCAGACCTCCCGAATCAGTCGATTTACTTCATTCTTCTTGACTCCGCCTTTCCAATAGCTCGCTTGCGCGACCACTAGTGTCGGGGGTGGCGACCCGCATATCACGGGGCCCAAACTTCCTTCGAACGAGCCAGTTTCTTCGCAAATTGCTTCCGCGGAAGGGCAGCAGGAATAGCGCGCGCATTACATCTTTCAACAATTCCCGATGCTGGCGGAAGCTAAGCAACCCGCGCCAGCCGAGTTTACTGAGAAGAGCGAGCCGCAAACGAGCGAGGTTGAAGGACAAACGAGTGAGCGATGCGGGGATGTCCTCTTCGCGGTGGTGTTCGTAGTAGCCGAAGTTCATGGAGGCGCCGGACTGGACTTTTATGAAGTTGGGCAACGTACTATTTTTCGGATTCGCGGCGACTTCGCCAATTAAATCCTGGAAACGCATGGAATCGGATTCCAGTTCTTCTAGGCCGGCGAACCAGTTGACCAATTTTACTCCGAGCGGATCCCACAGATAGTCGTTCAGCAGGAGCGGAAGGCCAAGATGGAAGAGCTTGCTGACTACGAGATGGATCCGGAGGTGGCACTGGTAGGGATCTTCCATGCATTGATACAGCCGGGTGGTATCCCGGGTCACGCTGCGCTGAAATGCGGCGATTGCGGTATCGAGATCCTTTGTGAATTCGCACGCGTCGTTCCCGTTCAACTCCTGTCGGATAATGGCCGCGACTTGACGGATTTGTATGGTCGACAACGCCAGTCCGACGCTGTAGAGCGGATCCACAGTATCGCCGGCATCGCCGATGATGTACCAGCGGTCCGGTGAATAACGCTGGCGGCATTCCCACATGTAGGAGCCGTAGAAATTCGTGTCGACTACCGTGCCGCTGCGAATTAGCTCGACGAGCATGGGGTGCTCGCGGCCGATGCATTCGAGGAATTGCTCCATGGTGTGAATTTCGCCGTGCGGGTAGATATCTTTGCGGTAGGTGATACCGATGCTGACTAGCGGGACGTTTTCGGGCGAGCGCATGGGGATGTACCAAATCCAATTGCCCTTACCGAAGAAATGATGGGTGGCGAAGTAGGGAATATAAGCGCGATGTTCTTTTTTCAGGGCGCGGATATGGCTGAGGATTTCGGGGTTGAAATTCGCGAGGCGGAACCAATAGACGTCTTTTTGTTCTTTTACTTTTTCCTGGAGGTGCAACTGTTTCGCCAGAAAACGATTGCGGCCCGTGGCATCAATAAGCCAGCGCGCGGAGAGCGACTCTTTCTGGCCATCGACGTTTTGCACCGTGACTGAGTGCCGGTCAACACCGTCTGCGTTGGAGCTCCCATTGACGTTGAGCTGGACCGCGGCCACGGAGCCGGCGATCAACGCGACGCCGTTCTCGGCGTTGCGGCGGCGCACTTCGGCGTCGAGAGTGAAGCGGTTGATCTGGAAAGAGAGGATGGGGGGCGCGCTGGGAATTTCGTCGACGATGTAGGTGCGATCCGCGGGATTGTCGATATCGGTTTTGAAATAGTAGGTCAGACCGTATTTCGGGTAGTGCTTTTCGACCAGGTAGGCGCCAAGGCCAAGTTCGAGGAGGAAATCGACGCTGACTTCGACCAGAGACTCGCCGACGATGGGGCGGTTTTTATGGGGACCTTCCACGACGGCTACCTTCAGATCGGGGAAGCGCATTCGGAAATAGGCTGCAGCAAGATGGCCGGTTGCTCCCCCTCCCATAACCAGCACGTCTTGGTCGCTCGTTATGGGTTTCTGGGGCTCAGTGGTGCGCACTTGGTGCTCTCAAAAGCAGGGTGAAATTACGCGAGACTCGCGTAGGGGAATCCTAACACAGCAAAAGCAAATGTACCCGATGCGAGGGAGGAGCTAGAGCTATCGGCGCCGATGCGGCTTTGCGACTCCCTTTACTTGAACTAGCAAGCGGCAATCTTTTAATCCATCCGCCATGGAGAACGCTCGGGCCAGCGGCGCAGCGCCTCGGCAGCCCAAGTGGTCGTCTTATCGGTGTGGCACAAGGTGCACGGATTGGGAACTTTGTATTTGTCGGTCATCGCGGGAGTGATGAAATCGAAAGTGTGCGCGCTGACGAACACGCCGGGAATGGTGACTTCGATTTTCGGCATGTGACAGGCGACGCATTGGCTTCCCGTTGAGCCGGCTTTGTGATGCGTATGCTCTTCGATCGTCGCCGTTCGCGGCCCGTTTCGTGAGCCGGGGCTATGGCAGTCCAAGCAAATCTTTTCGGGTGGCTTGCGGAGCTGTGCATAGTTGTCCGTGCCGTGCACATCGTGGCAGTCGAAGCAGGTGACGCCGCGGCGATACATCACGCTCTGCGCAAAGTCGTTTCCTTGCATGCGGTTCTTGTGCGCAGTGCCGTCGGGAAAATGAGTGAAGCTCAATTCGCCCAGCTTGTGGTCTTCCAGCTGCCAAAAATTTTGCAGCTTGAGGCCGACGTGATAGCCGACCGGCCAGTCGTAGTATTTGCCCTCAATGGGATTGCTGAGCGGGCGGCCTTGCGAGTGGCACTGGATGCAGGTGTCGTTGGCTGAGACGTAGTCCATGCGCGCCGGGTTCAGGATATTCCCTCGCGTTGCTTGCGCAGCGTGCTCGCTGCCGGGACCGTGGCAGCGCTCGCAGCCCACGTTCCACTCGGCGACCTGCTTCGTTTGAATGTTGTAATCGACGGAGTGGCAGCCGTCGCACGTCGGCCCAGTCGGACGTTTCAGATTGTCAGGCGGATAAAACGGCTCCCACCAATCGCCACCCTTGGGGACAAAATAGGGCCGCCATACGCGCTTGCCCACTTCCCACTGCGCGGGCTCGGGAAAATAATCGTCACCGATTTTCGTAAAGTAGCGCTGCTTCCAGAGGCTGCCATAGACCAACGCAACGTCCTGTTTAGTAAATGTTTTGCTCACGGTGTTGGTCGCGAGGTCGGGGATGATCGCTTCGGGATGCTCGCGCGGGTCGCGGACGACGTTGGCCATGGGAGTTTTCTTCCAGTGCTCGTAGATTTGCGCGTGGCATTTCTGGCAAGCCGCGGAGCCGACATAGTGCGCGGTTTTCAAGGACGCGGTTTGTTGCGATTGCTCCTGCGGCGTAAGTCCGGCAATGCTGCGAACGAAGAGAACCAGCTTCCACGCGTCGGTGTCGTCTTGCTCTACGTGCGGATTTCCCCAGGCGGGCATACCCGTGAGACGGACTCCATTCTTGATGATGTAGTGGATTTCGCCGTCCGTGAGATGTTGCGTCGCGGGCAAGCGGAGATCGGGCGCTTTGGGATAAAGATTTTTTCCGATGTTTGATTCACCGTTGCCGTCCTTCCCGTGGCAGTTCGCACAACGCTCCCCGAAACGCTCTTTAGCTTCCGACAGGACGCCCGGATCCGCTGGCAGCGGGTTCTTTTCGCTCCGCGCACGACTGGGAATTGAGATATTTCGCACGGCTCGCGCGAGGACGCGCTCCAGGCCCGACGGCTGGTCTGCGGCGCTGAATCCTCGCCGGATGACGGACACGGCGTACAGTGCCGCCAGTAACGCGACCAAAACCACAATGGCTATGCTCCAGCGTTTCATCTTGTGCGGTCCTCCCTGCGGAGTAGAGATTCAGCAGGGCAGCATACCAAATCAAGCTAACTCAGGGATTAACTCGTTTTCCGCCTGGATTGCAGCGCCTACGATTAGTAGCGTGGCCGGTTATTCCTCAGGCTGCGATTCTGCTTCTGAAACTTCTTCGCGGGTTAGCGACTTGAGTTCGCGGCGGACTACGTCGGCGGAAAAGCCGGCGCGCAAGAGGCTCCGATACATTGCGGCCATCTTGCGCTCATCAATTTCGCCGCGGAAGGAGCGGAGTTTGCGTTCGAGGCGCTGGCGGACAACTGCAGATTCGTCGGTTTCCTTCGCGGCCTCCGCGAGGGCAGTTTCGATGTGGCGGTCTGGGACTCCGCGCGCGCGTAGATCTCGCGCAATTCGGAATTTGCCCTGGCGGCGGATTTCGGTGCGCTGGCGGACAAATTGTTTTGCGAAGCGCTCGTCATCGATCATATTCGAGCGCTTCAGGCGGTCCATTACGGCCTGCAGAAGCTGGTCGTTTTCGGTACGGCGGCCAAGCATTTGTTTCATTTCGTAGACGGAATACGCGCGGCGCATGAGGGCGCGGACGGCGGCGTCGTAGAGCTCCGTTTCGGTTTCGACTTGGCGGGGCTTGGAGAACACGAGCTGAGGATGAAGTAAGGAAGCGGCGAAGTAAAGAGGTAACGAAAAGGAACTGGCGAGGTTAGGGCAACTCTCCGAGATAAGGGAAAGCGTATCAACCCAGCCAAGCAAAGAAGAGCAGATGAAAAGCAAGATTGGAAATAAATGAGGGATTGACCTTTTGGCGAAGAAACAGTAATACGCCAAGGCCCACGACCCAGACTATGTTCACTGCGCAAATGAAGTGAGTGAAAGTGGGGCCTTCGTATTGGAGCCCATATTTCCAACCTCTAATAAACCAGATGACACTCAGGACCGCCGCGATGACGAACAATGTATAAGTTCGTTTGGGCATCGTGCTGCTACCCCGAAAAAGACCCGGGTTCCAAGCGAAGAAGAGAATCGTGGGTATCACCACAGCAGCAACTTGCGAATGTCCAGTTGATAGTAGAAAAGCGGGGACAACGGTCAAGAAGGGTAGAGGGCATAGCAACGTTGGGAAACCAGTTAGAAAAAGTCCGACCGTCGCGGGAATCAATAGAAGAAACCCAGCAATGAGCGTTATCCGAGTCGGTTTCATCGAAAAGTTCGCCGGACATTCACGAGCAACGGCTGAAAATTATTTGCGGGCGAAGCGCTCGAAGTCGGCCATTTGGCGTTCCATTTCCTCGCGGGCGGAGTCTGCGGCGGAGCGGATGCCCTGGATGCGGAGCTGGAATTCGTCCGGGTTCGTGGAGCGGAGCAGCGCTTCTTCGAGGGTGATGAGCTGCTTGGTGTAGAGCTCGAAGAGCGACTGGTCGAAGGTCTGCATGCCGTATTGGCTGGTGCCGGCGGCGATAGCGTCGTGGATGAGGCGCGTCTTATCGGCGTTGATGATGCAATCGCGGATGTACGCGGTGGCGATCATGACTTCGCAGGCGGGGACGCGGCCTTTGTCGTCGGCGCGGCGAACGAGGCGCTGGGAGACGATGGCTTTGAGCGTGGCGGCAAGCTGCAAACGAATCTGCTTCTGCTCGGGAGGCGGGAAGACGGCGATAATACGCTGAATGGTTTCCGTGGCGTCGAGAGTGTGCAAGGTGGAGAAAACCATGTGGCCGGTTTCTGCGGCGAGCAAAGCGGTGGAAATGGTTTCGAGGTCGCGCATTTCGCCGACGAGAATCACGTCAGGGTCCTGACGGAGGGCGGCGCGCAGCGCCGTGGAAAAGTTAGCGGTGTCGACTTCGACTTCGCGCTGATTGATAAAGCTGCGCTTGTCGCGGTGCAGGAACTCGATAGGGTCTTCGATGGTGATGAGATGGTCGGAGCGGTTGGCGTTGATGCGGTCGATCATGGCCGCGAGCGAAGTGGATTTACCGGAACCGGTGGTTCCTGTTACGAGAACGAGTCCGCGCTGCTCTTCGCAGATTTTGCCGATGACCGCGGGGAGATTCAATTCCTCGATGGTGCGAATCTTGGTGGGGATGACGCGGAGGACCATCCCCACGTTGCCGCGCTGCTGGAAAACGTTGACGCGGAAGCGGCCAAGGCCGGCGACGCCATAGGCCATATCCAATTCGGCGGTTTCCTTGAACTTTTGTTTCTGGCGATTGGTCATCATGCTGAACGCCATGGAAAGCATTTCTTCCGGTGTAATACGCGGAACATCGGTGATGGGGTTGAGAACACCGTCGACGCGCAGATAGGGATGGTTGCCGACCTTCAGATGCAGGTCGGATGCTTTGTTTTCGACCGCGCGCCGGAGAAGATCATCGATGCTGATGGCCATGTTAGTGTGTGCTCCGCGAGACTATCGCCAAACTGCGACGTTAGCACCCGAAGTCTAGGCGGGCAAGCAAGCTGCGGTGTCCGGTTGCGCAGTAGTCACCTGAACGAAGGGGCAGTTTTGGAGTTGAGGGAATTCCGTCCCTGGTGACTCGTAACTGGGCTTAAGTCAGGCTTTTTTCAGGAACAGCGAGTCGTAGAGGAAACCAGCGAGGAAACCGCCGGCGAGCGGGCCAACCCAGTAAATGCCGTGATTCTGCCAGTGCGAGGAAGCTAGCGCGGGTCCAAATGCGCGAGCGGGATTGAGCGCTCCGCCGGTGAAGGGGCTTGCGACGAGGTTGCCAAGAGCAAGACTCAGGCCGATAGCGAAGCCGGCGACCGGCCGGAACGAAGTGCGTTCATCGACGGATGTGGCGAAGACGGTGAGCACGAGGAAAAAAGTGGTTACGCCTTCGAGGATCATGGCGGAGAGACGCGTAAAGTCGTGCGCGATCATGGGTGTGCCAAGCGCAACAGCATGCCAGGTGTCGTCCGGAACGACCGCTTTGAGGAGAAACGCCGCTGCGGTTGCTCCGGCGAGTTGGACGACCCAATAGGCTATCGTGTCGACCGTGTTCAACCGCTTGGTGACCCAGAAGCCGATGGTGATGGCCGGGTTGAAATGTCCGCCGCAGATGTGGCCGAGGGCGGAAACCATGATCGCCATGGTGAGGCCATAGACCAGGGCAACGCCGAGAAGCCCCACCGCGTTCGACGCATGGGGATACCAATCCACGCAGACGGCCGCGGCACCGAAGAAGACCAAAGCAAACGTGCCGAGGAACTCAGCCGTGAGCTTCTGCGCAAAGTTGTACATCAAGGAGCCTCCCGGCCGGGGAATAAAGCGTGCCCGCTGCGACCGAAAGGGATTCTATCTGGAAGGCCAAGAGAAACGCCAGTCCTTCGGAGACCAGGTAGTGGGCTAGTTTCCGATCACGGCTGCGAGCATTGCGTTCAGTCAGCTGGCAGACGCACGCATTATTCCGTCCTCGCCGTGTTATTCCACACCAAAACTATCTTTCGGGAAGTGATGAGAACATCGATTGTGTTCGGTGAGGCGGGGCTATCTCGGTGGAGAATCTTTCGAGCAATCTGGCGATGGACCCCGAAGGGGATGTAGCGTCGTTTTCCCCAATCAATTCCTTATAGCGAACTGGGTGCCTCTATTAGACTCGTGGGAACAAAAAGGTACAAAATCGGGTCGAGAGATAGCACAGTCGAAGGGAGGCATCCGTGATACACATCGGGCTTCACAAGCGCATGGTCCGCCATGTACTTGCCGAAACGCGCATTGCCGTCCGTGCTTTTGTAAGTGCTCGCAAGTTCGGTTGTCCAGCTAACTGTCGCACCATGAGCCGCAGCGTTGAGCTCCCTCATCCCTGCCATTCTTTCAAAAGAACCAAGCCATGATCCGAAGCTCACGCAGTGCATTCATCTATATGGCCACCCTCGGAGCAAGTATCGGCACCTTTTTCTTGATTCGTTCCTTCGGACCCTCGCTCGTAGCCACCGGACCGCCAGAGCCTGTAAGACCGCCGACATCCGAGACCCCAGGCATCCTGCTGCATGTCTTGCTAGCGCTAGTTGTCGTTCTTGTCCTAGCCCGTATTCTTGGCTCGATGTTTCGCAGGCTGAATCAACCACAAGTAATGGGAGAGGTGGTCGCCGGGATTCTTCTGGGACCATCCTTTCTTGGTTGGTTAGCCCCGGGGACTGCTGCTCAAGTCCTTCCTTTGAATGCCGCGCCGTATCTTGCGGTGATCGCTCAGGTCGGCGTGGTGCTTTACATGTTCCTGGTCGGTCTCGATCTGGACACTGAACTCCTGCAAAAGCGCACCCAAGCTGCCATCGCCATTTCTCATGCCAGCATCGTCGTCCCCTTTTTGCTAGGAGCTGCATTTGCACTCTGGTTATATCCCCTATATTCGACCGGTGTTTTTTCCTTCACCACATTCGCTCTTTTCATCGGGGTGGCGATGTCCATAACCGCGTTCCCGGTGTTAGCACGCATTCTCACGGATCGCGGTATGCAGAAGACCCGCCTGGGAGTGCTTGCCCTAGCTTGCGCTGCGATCGATGATGTCACCGCATGGTGCCTGCTGGCCTTCGCTATCAGCGTCGCGCATGCGCAGACCGGAAGCCTTTTGTTAATTTTGACCACGACGATCGGGTTCATCTTCTTTGTGTTGCTGATTGCGAAGCGAGGTGCGTTGTGGCTCGTCCGGCGGCAGACTGCGAAAGGCCGAACAACACAGGACATGTTCGCCATCGTCTGCGCTGCCTTACTTCTGTCGGCATTGGTGACAGAGCGAATCGGTATTCATGCGCTTTTCGGTGCTTTTCTCTTAGGAACCGTGATTCCGCACAATTCTGCGTTGGCGCGGGATATTCGGGCGAGGTGTGAAGATCTGGTAGTGGTACTCCTGTTGCCGGTGTTTTTCGCATTTACAGGCATGCGAACTCAGATCGGTCTAGTGCATGGAACGCGCGATTGGATGGCCTGTCTCTTGATCATTGGGGTCGCGTCGCTTGGCAAATTCGGGGGCAGTTTTCTCGCTGCTCGATGGACTGGGTCGGATTGGCGCGAAGCTGCATCGCTAGGCGTCCTTATGAACACTCGAGGGTTGATGGAGCTTATTGTGCTCAATGTTGGATTGGACCTTGGTGTGCTCTCGCCGGTGTTATTTACGATGTTCGTATTCATGGCCGTCATGACCACTCTTATGACCACGCCGATACTGCATGGGTTGACAGAATCACAGGCTCAAAGCTCAGTTCCGAGTGAAAAATGAACTAGAAGCCATCTCATAAATACCTCAGGAGGATGACGGCACAGGCAAGCTGCACCATCCCGAGGAAATTCTCTGGGTAGTATTCCCAGCGAATGACCACGCGGCGAAAATTATGAAGCCAGGCGAACAAGCGCTCGATTTTCCAACGGCGACGATAGCGACGCAGCACGCGTCCATCTTGCGTGGCTTTTCGGCTGCGCTTGGAGTTGTGCGGAGCGACCAACTCGACACCGAAGCGTTCGCGAATCTGCGCATCCAGCGGATCGCTGTCGTAAGCGCGGTCGCCGATCAGCCGCTCAGGAGTTTCCGCGAGGAAGCGCCGCTCGATGGTGGATCCAACGAGCTTTGTTTCAGGCGGCGAAGCGCTGGCCACGTGCACGGCGAGAGGAAGACCATGGCCGTCGCTGATCGCCATGATTTTGCTGCCTTTGCCGCGGCGAGTAGGGCCGACAGCAGAGCCCCTTTTTTCGCCGAACTGAAGGTGGCATCGATGAAGGATTCGCTCAAATCCAGCTTCCCGCGGTCGCGTAAGTCTTTGGCCAGTCTCTGCAGCAGCCGGGTGAGCAACCCCGAGCGCTGCCACTGCTGGAAGCGGCGATGACAGGTTTGGTAGGGAGGATAACGACGCGGCAGATCGTGCCAAGGAGCGCCGGTGCGCAAAACCCAAAAAACACCGTTCAGCACCGCTCGCGTATCTTGCCACGGCCGGCCACGCCCATCGTCCCGACGTTTCGGACGAAACAGTGGTTCGAGCACCGCCCATTGGGCGTCGGTGAGGTCCATGCTCTTGATTTACGTCATTCGCCATAAGTTTCAACTGCTCAGCGCGTTGAATGTGTTTATGAGATAACTTCTAGACCGCTCTGACGCAAACACAAAACAGAACACACCGCACCGCACCGCACCGCATGTTACCCGCCGTGCAGTCAGGTTACCGGGCATCTCTAACAATGTCGGTCCTGTCAAACACTTTTTGAGCGCATTTCTTTCCTTTCACTTCAAAGAGTTTTTCTCTTTCGTTTTCTTTGGCTTTCCTTCTTTTCGGCCTCGACGACCATGGCTGGTTCGTAATCTAGCGGTCGGTTTCATTCCTACCCAAACATCTCTCCGATCACAACTTCGGCCATGATTACGTCTTCAAACTCCCTCTTCCGAAGGAGCGGGATGCCTAATCGAGTGCACGGCGTTTTAGTTCGCGCCATGCCCGGTAACGAGTTGTCCGGCGTGGCTGCTGCTAGCGGGAGATTGCCGCCACTGGGGCGTTAACAGGAGTGAGCCAGTTGTGGCGATCGGGTTTGTTGCCGCTGGTGAGGGCGAAGAATTCTTCCTGGAGCCTGCGGGTGATGGGACCGGCGACGCCCTTACCGACCTGGATTTTGTCGACCGAGCGGATGGGCGTGATTTCGACGGCCGTACCGCAGAAAAAAACTTCGTCAACGATATAGAGCATCTCGCGAGGGATCACACTCTCTTTCACGGGAATGTTCAGATCTTCGGCGAGGGTCATGACCGTGTTGCGGGTGATGCCGGGGAGAATGCTGGTGGCCAGCGGCGGGGTGTAGAGCGTGCCATCGTGGACAAGAAAGACGTTCATACCGGAACCTTCGCTGACGTGGCCGCTCGAATCGAGCGCGATGCCTTCGGCGTAGCCGTTGAAGGAGGCTTCCATGCGGATGAGCTGGGAGTTCATGTAATTCGCGGCGGCTTTGGACATGGCCGGCAGAGTGTTCGGAGCGATACGCGTCCAGGAGCTGACGCCGATGTCCACGCCTTTTGCGAGGGCGTCCGGACCGAGATAGGCGCCCCAGTGCCAGCAGGCCATGTAAATATCGATGGGAGAGTTCAAGGGATTCACACCGACTTCGCCGTAACCGCGCATGACCATGGGCTTGACGTAGCAGGAATTCATTTTATTCAAGCGAACCAACTCGGTTGCGGTGTTAGAGAAATCGTCGAGAGAATAAGGCAATTCCATGCGGTAAATCTTTGCTGAATTGATGAGGCGCTGCATGTGCTCGCGCAGGCGGAAAATGCCGGGGCCCTGCTTGGTTTCGTAGCATCGAATGCCTTCAAAAACCGCGGAGCCATAGCTCACGACGTGAGAAAGAACGTGGAGGGTGGCGTCGTCCCAATTGATCCATTTTCCATTGCGCCAGATTTTCTCGGTTTTTTGGATGGGCATATTGTTGTCCTTTTTGCGGTGTCAT
>DATLVZ010000033.1:0-48711 GCA_035576885.1 Candidatus Acidiferrum sp.
CTGTCTTCCATTTCCCGCGCCAACTCCCGGGCCCTCGCGCGATCCGTCGTCCTGAGGCTTTTCAGCGGACCTTGAGGGCGAGGGTCCGCCCATATCGGGCACCCGCACTTTTCGTGCGCTCTGCCTTTTGCCTTGAACGGACACGTCGAAACGTGGCGCCGGAAAATTTTCACTTCCATTGATGCCTCCAGTCAGACGGTGCGGAACCTACTCCCGGCCGACATGGCTGTCAAACCTATAACAAGGCACTCTATATGATTCGTGCTCCGCTCAAAAACGCTGGAACTGTTGAAAACAAAATGCGTTGTGGAAAAACATGGGGATAAACCTATCCGGCGAAAGATGATCCCGGAATATGCGGTTTCCGTTCGAGGGCGAGTTATTGGGGGTGGCTACTTTGTCTCTTGCGCCGGGCCGATGCTTGAGGAAATAGCGATCATCTAAGTCTTGAAGCGCCAGGGGTATCTTTTAGCCAGACGAAAACAGATGTTCGCCTGCCGACCTACTTCGTCGAAACTTTCAGAGCCTTCTCCTTGCATCAGACTTACTGTGCCCCGTTAAGGTGGCAAACAAAAGATGGAAGCCTCGCCTCCGTGGCGAGGCTTCCATGCCTTAGGTTATCTCTAGGGCCTCGGTTGGATGCTGTCACGCAGCAGTTCATACAGATCTTCGAAGCCTTTCATTGATCCGTACGCCGCAGCACGGTCTCCGGCCTTATGCCAGAACTGCTCGTCGGTAATTTCAGGGCTATCCTGGAGGAATTTGACGAAGTTCTCCTTGGTCCAGGCCTGGCGACCCGTGAACATCACAGGTAGCAGGTGAGCTAGGAGTTTGTGCAGGGAGAATAGCCCTGGTGTTTTCTGGATTACATAGTCGTCGGGCGCGCTGAAGGGGGCTGGTAAGACCTTTTGGATCGCTTGCCAATAGGCGCTCACCACTTCGTACACAACCGTGGCCTCCGAAGCTAAATCCGAACAGTTTTCGAGGAATCGAAATTCCTTGAGCCATGCGTGGACTGGCCGGAGACTGGTCATAAATGAAGTTGCACGGACGATCTTGCCACCGGTGCCTTTGGGGCTGGCGGTTTCGTCGGGCATGAGGATCAAGTTATGCCACGGCGACGCAGGGTCTTTGTCGAGCCTCTCCACGACCTTTGTAACAACCACCTTCCAACGGTCCCTTTCATCGATGGCGGCGTCACCGCGCTTTGCGACTGTCGCGGTGAGGATTGAATTTACCAAATCAGTGCGTACGGACTTGGCTGTTCCGTTGATGATGGTGAATTGATTCATCTCGACCAGTCGATCGGACACCTCGATGATCACGAACGTTAGAGGGAGATCTTCAAGGTCTGTGGCTTGTTTATTTTCGATTGCATATCGCAACCCCTCTATCCGATGTTGACCATCAATGATCTGGAGTTTTTCCGTTATAAGCAGCCTGCCGTTTTGATATTTCATGGGCGACCGCGCTGCGAGGACCACCGCGGTCGGAAAAAGTCCGCCGCTGTTTCCTTGGCCTTCCGCAATCGCCTTGATCAAATGCGATCCGATCTTGGTGATGCGGGTGCGCTCGGGAGGGCGCTGATAGCCCTGTTTAGGATCGTCAATCGGAATAGAAGAGTTGAAGTGGTCTACTGTAGTTACCGCAATGAGGTCCTTCGCGGGCATGATCCCCGTGAAGATGCGGGTACCGTTTTGGGTACCTGTTACAGCGGCACAAGACACACCGAGAACTGCTGTTGCTGTTGCCATTTTTATTCTCCTGTTTTAGGGCCGATTCCCCTAGTTTTTTGGCCGAAGCCGTTTTAGGAGGGAACCAGCCGGGTTTTGAGTTACGAAAAGGAATGTAGTTGGGTACGGTGTGGGTGTCAAGGGAAATCGTAAATAATTCTGATCAGAACTTTTTTGGAATCACCTCTCTTGTGTTTTCAATGGCTTACAGCATAGGTCCGTGGTCCGTTACCCGGCCGCCTTGGCGGTGGGAGGGTTCTTAGTTACCAGATCAGCCCTTCTTCGAGCGCGTGGTTTCTGCAACGCACCTCCATCGGTGGTTCGACAGTGGTGATCTGGCCCCCGCATTTGAACCCGTAGCTGGCGTCTATCATGCCCACGCACTTTTTTCCCTCAAAGACAAGCAGCTCAGGTGAATGTTCGGTCATTTCGTTCCCACTCTTTACTGAGGATTAGATGCAAAGGCCCCACGTGAGTGGCATTGATCCGACGAACGATTTTGCGCGTAGTCCGTGATGGCTCGTGGCTATACTTCTTCACAGGAACGCTCGCCTGAAAAATTCCTAGCAGCAAAACGAAATGCGGTTTGAAAACTCGGTTACTAGACCTCTCCCGCGTGCGCCGTCACCTTCAAAAGCGGTGCTTCTCTACGAGGACCCGCTCATTCCGAATCCCGCACGGACTCCCCGAAGACTTGAGTTCAGGAGGCTTTTTTCATTGCCGAAGAGGAAGGGCGTTCGATCTTTTCCAATAACATTGAGTGGATTCTCTTTAGAACCATCAGCAGAGTCAGTAGAAAATTTGTCGTCAGGTAAACAAGGATCACCGTTACAGGAAGGCCTGCGTGAGGCGTCACATTCGGATCTCTGTTCAAAGTGGCCGTCGCAACGAGGGAGGAAATCACGACAAATACAGAGACCAATACTGCGAACTCAATGTTCTCACTTAGCTGAGTGACAAACCTCTTTACATTGGCTGCAAAAATGTCGGCCTTAACGTCCTCGCCCGCCCGCGTGTAGACTAGAAGAAGTAAATTCAGCAACAATCCTGCAAAGATCGAGAATGATGCCAAAACCGCGTTAAGTGCATCAGAGGTGAGCGTAATTCGGTAGTACAGCGCTGCACCAGATACGATCAGAGGCACACCAAAAAATATAAACATATCTGCCTTGCTTCGTCTTCCAGTTGCGTGATCGCGCAGTGTTTCAAAGTGCCTGGCAATAATGGGCAGCACGTCGATCTTGCTCATCTGCTACACCTCCGCATCGGGTATGCCGAGGCTCTTTTTGATTCTTCCAGCCAAACCTCTGGCAAGATTGTCAATCGAATCAAAGGCTGGGTGTCCGGTGGCCCCATCTATCGTTACATCGTCAGTAATGTCGTAGTAAGACCGCAATAGTTTAAGCGCTCCCAGACTCACCGTTCTTCTACTTCGACCTACCTTCGTTTTAAGTTTTACGTCCTGATACTTGAATTTTGTTTCCTTCAAGGCAATGAATTTATTCAATTCTACTTCCTTGTTGAAGAACCGTCGTATGCGGTCTTTTACGTTCAAAAACGATCCCCTACGCGCACTGATCACCAACTCCACATGACCGTCGAATTTCTTGTTGGCTGTGTTGAGTGCGTCGGCGATATCACTCGGCACGTCGTACCCAATAAATCGAACAGTTTCTACCTGACCTTCCTTGTACTTTTCAAGGTCGCCAGGCTCAGCAAGGGGGTGCAACCTCAAACGATAGCCGGGAAACTCGGGCTCAAACCAGAAGTCAATGACGGCTGTCAGAATCTTTCGGATTCCAAACATGCTCGTACGTTGAAGTATCAGAATACCGTCTTCCGATCCTTCCGGCAAATCCAAGAGGAAATAGAAGGGCAGCATAGCTGCTTCCTTAACCTTCTTTTTATAAACGACCTCTTGTGTATCGACATCGCGCAATTTGCTCTCGCTACCATACTCCCCGGTCTCTATGAGTCCCGAGAGTGTCCGGGCCTTCTTATCGACTTTTAGCACTTCCACCGTCAGCAATAGCCGATTCGTCTTGTCGTGCGATGCCTTGACCTGCAAGCTGGAAAAAAACGTCGAAAATAGCTCCAGAAGATCTTGTTCGTCTTCAAAATCAGAGATGACTTCACGCTCTCTTTCTTCGAAGTTCCACACGTTGATCGAATATGCGGCGAGGGAATGGGATCGGGGCATAATGCGGCGACTATATCATTCTCTTGATGTGTCCGATACGAGTTGTTATTTCGCAGTACGGTAAGTATCACCTCGTGTACAAGTCACGCTACCCGCCCTCGGCAACGTCACTGGTGAAAGCATGTAGTACAGAGACATACGCGGCAAGGCAACTCCGTGTACTGCATTTTGATCTGGTGACAGATTTCGAGTGTGTTTGCGATGGCCCGCGACTCTTCTTTTCGCGGCGGATTCGCTCTCCGGGGAAATTCCTAGTAGCGAAACGAAGTCTTACGGGAAAAACCGTGCGCTGGTCATGCACGGCGCGCGCCGTCACCCTCGTTCGGTCCGAATCCTGGAAGAACCTACCACCACACAAGACGGCCTAAACCGTTGATTGCGTTCGACATCCGTCCGCAGGACGCGCCCAGATCATGCCGCCACGAGCGGCAGGCGCGCTTTTCGACTGGCCGAGGACACGGCACAGCTTCGGCTTTAGCCAGGCCGACCGTCTATCAACATCTCAGAACATCAGTGCCGCGAGCAAAGCTGTTACAAGCAGGCAAAACGTTATCGCCATCAGCAGTGATGATTGGCTGGGTCGAACAGCGTGGATAGCATGATTCTGGGAAGTCATGTTTCTCCTTGACAGATGGAATCCAGAAGTATTTACTCTCCGCTATATACCCGAGATGGATATCTTTTGTCAAGTCCACTCCAGAGGGGCTTCGATGAAACAAAACAATGAGAATGATTCAGTGCAAGTGTTCCTGAAGGCGACCTACTACAACTCGTTCCTGATTGAGGCGATCTTCGAACTTCTTGCGGAGAAGAATGTCCTGACTGGTGAAGAGGTTCTTGCGCGAGTCAAAAAGTTACGGGATGAAGGACCGTCAAATTCCTACTGGTTGCATTGAGTCAGCGTTGCTCCGAGTTCTATCCTAGTTCCTGTTCCACGCCGCCCGCCGAGGGAATCCCATTGAGAATCCGGTTGTCCGGTAACGCGACTTACCCGGCAAGTGGAATTAGTTCCGAGTTGCTCGTCACTCGGGGAGAGTCAGCGTTCGGCCTCTTATGACCTGTCTTGTATTTAAGAGAAGTGTTACTATCCACGCAGTTGCCACCCGAATAGCCCACGACGGCTTCGTGATAAGCCGCCCCTGAGCGGTCGTACATACGTCGGCCATACCCAGAGTTAGCCAGAATCGGAACAAGAGCTCCGAAAGGGGGACGTGATGAGCAATGGAAACATTGATGAGATCGTACGGGCGGCTATAGTCGCGCACATCGAGAAGCCCGAGTTCAAGGTCATGTTAAAGGAGATGGCGGAGCAGTCGGCAAAGAGTGCCGTTCAGGATGTCGTGGGGAGCAGGGGGTTCCGCGAAACAACTGAAAATATCTATAGAGATGAGATTAAAGGCCTGATCCTGCGGTCGGAATCCAAAGCAAGGTGGTGGGCAGGGATAGCAGCGGTTTTGTTCTTCCTTCTGTTCACCGGCGTTCTATCGTGGCAGCTGGCGGAAGCCAAGCAAAAGCTTGCTGATCTATCGATTCAACAAGCCGGGGCCCTGGACAGCATCAATCGGTTCAACAATTCAGTCGACACCTTTAAGACTGGCGTTAATAAGCAGATCGAAGAAGTGAAGGGGAACGTCAACTCAGCGACTACTGAGCTGGCAGCCAAATTGACTGGCATCCAATCGACGGTTAGTCAGCTTGAGGCCCGGACACGTGCAGCGGCCAAGGCACCGACGCATTGAACGATTTCAGACGGCTATTCCTCACGCTAGGGCGCCGACTGCCAGATACAACACAGTAACCGGATATGTCCCTTCGCCGCGACAGTCCGCGAAACCGGAGACGCGGATGCTCGAACTCCGGGCGTTTTACTTGAGCAACCCGCGCCTTCGCAATTCCGCTTTCTGTTCCTCAATCGGTCTCGACGTTGATCGCGGAGTGTAGATTGTTTTTTCTTTACTATCGGGAGGCATTACCGTTTTCGTCTTTCTTCTATTCGCCACCACGCCGATTTTCTTTTTTATTTCCGCTATCTGCGCTTCCTCTTCCTGCGACAATTTGCGATCTTGGTCGGTCACCTCGGGATACCGAATGAACGTCGATCGCGTTTCTTCGATCGATTCTAATTTGCGATGAGCATTTCGGATCGTCGCAACCGTGGGCATGTACTCCGACGTTTGCATCGCTCGGCGGCAAGCCGCATCCAACTGCGCCGGCTTCAGATCGCTCAGCAATTCGCGGTAACACTCGATCGATATGTCGCTCGTTGGTTGCCGGTAGTGCTCTCCGAACCGAGCCAACCAACGCGCTAACACCGTCTGGAAGGACTCGAGCGATGGCCTCTGCGTTCGTACGACTTCGTTTTTCGTGGAAGGATTCTCTGACATTCGAGTTTCTCCCATTCGCGACTTTCTCTTCCAGGTGATGCTTGACGCTGTACCACTGAGGCGGCACCTTGCCATCTAGTTCGACGATGACGCGCTCCATAATCTCCAATTTGTTTCCATTTCTGATTTCTTTGGCATTTCGCAGAACGGCGTATCTGAATCCTGGATGACCGAAAGGAGCGTCGTAACCAAACGCGACAAAAGCCCTCTCGGCGGCGGTGGCGTCTTTTCTCAGTTGCGTGTTAGGAGAAGACTCCGCCTCCGCCGCAGGCGAAACTTGTGGTACAGCACCTTCCCTTGATGACGAAGTTCCATCGAGAGGTTCTCTGGAGTGATTCTGTGTCCCGTCCGGCGGGACGCCTGTAGCCCCGTTCGACGGGACCACGGTAGTCCCGTTTGGCGGGACCTCGCACGCCAAGTCCCCGAGGTCCCGTTTTGCGGGACGTCGCCCCGCTTTCCGCCGCGCTGGACCGAGAACATACAAATGGTCAGCGTTCTCAGGTACCGCTTCGACCTTGCGGCCAATTCGATAAAGATTTGGCGAATTCCTGCCCCTGCGAGAGATCAGTTGTTGGCGATAGACAATGCCAAGCGATTCCAGTTCTCGTAACGCGGCGAAGATCGTGTCGCGCTTTCTGATTCCGGTAAACCTCTGGAGCGTCGAAACTAGAGGCCAGCAGTAGCCATCACAATTTGCGTGGAATTTGAGCGCGAGGAAAACCTTACATGCTGGACCGCTCGCCTTCATCACCATCAGTTCGTAGCGACGAAGTGTCTTTGCCCACGCCGTACCCGACGATGTACGCTGAGTCTCCATAGTTGGATTCCCGCGCTTCTGGCCGCCGGATGGCTCCGAACTACCCGGCGGCTTGTTTCTCATTTCCACGCAATCCCGGCTTCGGTGTAGGCGGCTTGCACAGATTCGATATTCGAGATTTTCTTGCCCTCGGCCAATGCGCGCAGCTGAAGTTGGTTCGCGCGTTTGGCGAGTTCCTGGGGAGATTTTCCTTTTGTGGCCGTCGTGCCGGAAGGAATCAACCCTCGAAGCTGTGCGAGTTTGAGCATTGCCGACTCGCGCAGGGCTTCGTGAGCCTCGGCACGCGCGGCGCGCTTGCCCGCCTCAAATGCGGCTTCTTCCAACGGTTTTGCTAATCGTAATACGTCGGCGCGTAGTTGCTCGTCCGTATAGCGATGCACTGTGTCATTGCTCATTTTTTCTACCTCTCTCCGTGGAGATTTACTGGTTTTGTCTTACGGCATCGTGAGTCACTGAGGAAGAAAGGAGGTCAGAAGCCTCAGCGACTCACGACTGACGCCAGGCACGTCGGTGACCGTGCATGGCGCAGCGCCTCCGCACCGGAAGGCGCGCCAACTCGAAAAAAATCAACCCACGATCGCGTCGATCTTTCGGCGAGCGTCTTTCACCAAATCCGAGACGCGCGTCAAATATTCAGCGCTCCGGCGCAATCGTTCCTTGGCAAATGCAAGCGCCTCGTTCGGATCGGCGCGATCGATGTTCGGGTCAATCGTGTAGTAACCCTGACGTTCCGGTTGAGGCTTGTACTCCAGGGCGCGGACGCTGATCTCGGCGAACAGCGTTTCGATGCCGTCGAGGTTGGTTAGGAATTCCTTCAAATCGTGCTCTAACTGGCCGCCGCGCTGCTCAACTACTGAAACTTCTTCCTTCATGCAGGAAGTGATATTAGAAAGTTTCATTCGGGCTCCTCCGAGTTCGTGGACGTTGGCTCCCCGATCAGTTCCAGCGAGCCAAACTCGATCATTTTTCGGACGGACTTATGTTCGACAGGCAAACTGACAATCTCGCCGGGCAACAAATGCAAACCAAAAAGTCCGGCGATCCGTGTAAGACAGCGAAAACGTCCGCGGCCTGGAATCTTTACGCCGTCGTACAAGCCCACTTCGAGGGCGCTGATCACCGATTCGAGAACGGGCCGTACCACTGACTGAAAATCTTTCCCCTCGAACTGACCCACTTCGAAGAGGTCTAAGCCCACGGAGCGAAATTCGAAAGACAATTGGGCACGAATCCCTCGCACAAGCATCGTGCGGACGCGATTTTCCAAAGCTTGGATTCGGTCCGGATCGCCGCGCGCGATCAGCGCCAACGCCTCTGCCGTTCCCGCGTCGACCTGCACGCGGAATTCGCCTAGGACTCGAGCGATCGGCTGAATCACCTTGGAAAGTTCCACCCCCATTTGGTCTAACTGCCTCATTACGTCGGCGGCACGCTCGTGTACCTCCGCCATGACGAAGCGTGGAAGTTCCGATTCTGCGATCGCGACCGCTTTCCGGATAGGGGCCGCGAGCGACTGCAAGTTTTCCACTTGCAAATGGAATTCGTCTTTCCGAACGCGTAACTCCCTTTGCAGCTTTAACGCCGCGCGATCGCCTTGAGCGGCTTTGAGTGCGAGCTCCGCAATCTTCCCATCGACGGCCGCTTCGGCGGATTGTTCTTTCAAAATCGCCGTCTCCACCGGAGCGAGTTCTTCCCGGTGCTTTGCAATTTTCTTTTCGTGATCGATTCGTGCCTGTTCGTGTGTTCCCACTTTTTCCTCCGACTATTTGTCACCCACCTGAACATCCGCGGTCTGTCCTACGCCGCGGTCCTGGGGTGCGTCGCTAGGTTCGACGCGTGACGCGCTGCGATTGCGGGATAGTACGGCAGGCGGGAGTTCCGGCTCTAGCAGAGCCGGAGACTATTTCTTTGAGGTTGGGCGGGCGCGTTCACTGCGGATCTCTTTCACCCACGTCTGAAGCGTGCTAAGTGCAACGCGCCTCAGACGCCGAGGGGGAGTATCCCTCGCTTCTTTAGCGATCCCGTGAATTGTCCATTTCGGATGCTTGCTGTCCAGGCGGCGAAGTTCCGCTTTCCAAAGCGTCTTGATGGCGTCTTTCTTTTTCTTTAGGGCAGCCCGCATGCGCCGCAACCCCTGTTTTCTTTCCTCACCGTACCGTACTATTTCTTCGTAAGGGGCAACCGCGATTTGTTTGTCGAGCTCGGCGATACGCATCGCCATGGATAGCAAATTCTCGTTCAACAAAGTTAGCTCTCGCAGCAACTCGACGGGCCGCAACTCGCGTTGCTTCCGCACCAATGCTTCGCGGTTTTGCCAGGTCAGATAAAACACCTCCGCCGCAAACAGCAGCGCCCGCACATCTGCCGCGACGGGATTGTTCCGCAAGTCGCGACGCGAGAGATTGTTGAGGTGCAGCAGAGAGTCTTCGTCACAGCGTGTGATGAGCCGGAGCATTTCGAGCACATACCGATTTTCGTCGCGCTCCTGGGTTTCTGTGAGCGGACGCCTCGAAGTATCGAGGCGTACAATTGCGCTTCCGTTTTTTGTTGACGTGTCTTCTGGCAGATTGAAAACTCTTCTGAAAGTCTCCCGTGCGCGTTTCGCGCACTCCATGACCGTGCTGACGCTGTTAGTGCTTCCAAGGATCGCGACGTGAAACCAGTCCTCCCGGGTCTCGGGGATGGTTCGCTCAAAAATCCCAGTATGTTCCGACCGCATCACGCACCCTTTTTGCACGAGCCGGGGAGGGGTGAATTCGAGACTACGCGTATCAAGTGTGTATCAGACTAGAGCGGCTTCAGCGTATTCAGCGTATTCAGCGCTTATGAAGAATCAATAACTTACGTGCTTTCAACAAGTGGAGAGGGATCGAATCCCACCCTCTCCGCCAGTTCTGATTCCCGTGTACTGATATTCTGAACAGAAAAGGCCGGGCAACCGCGCCCGGCCCGCTCGATTTCCGAAGTGAGGAATGGCATCAAAAGTGGCACGATGCCACGCCTCGCTTCTGCAAGTATTTCTGGTGATATTCCTCTGCGCGGTAGAACGTACCGGCTGGCGTGATTTCCGTCGCCATGCGGCGCTTGAACTTGCCGCTCTGTTCCAATGTTGCAAGCGAGTTCTTAGCGAGAGCCTCTTGCTCCGGCGAATGGAAAAAAATCGCCGAGCGGTACTGCGTGCCAAAGTCCGGTCCTTGACGGTTCACTTGCGTGGGGTCGTGCACCTTCCAAAACACGTCGAGAAGTTGCTCGAAGCTCACCTTTGCAGGGTCAAACGTGACCTGAACCACTTCAGCGTGGCCCGTCTCGTCCGTGCAAACGTCCTTATAGGTCGGATCAGGAGTCTTTCCGCCGCTATACCCGACAGCCGTATCAACGACTCCCGGCACCTGCTGAAACGCTGCCTCAACTCCCCAGAAGCAGCCTGCTCCAAATGTTGCAATCTCTGTCATTTCCCGCTCCTATGCGAATTCGCATTTGACCAGAATAATCGTGCGTCACTTAAGAATTCCTTCCATTGGATGCCGAATACCAGGCCGAGGATTCCGCAGGTCCTGCGGTCTGACTGACGCCCCAAGATGACCGTGCTGACCTCTCCCCGGGCCGATTTCTTCTCTGCGGCAGACGCTGATCTCAGGGCTTTTTCCTGGATGCCGCGTCGAAGGACTTCAGCTTTGCCTGCGCCAGCCCCTTGTATGCGCTATTCACCGACGCTGCCTGCGTGAAGGCTTCCTTGGCCTCCGCATTTCTTTTCAAGTTTAGGAGGGCAAAACCTAGCCAGTATTGATTGCGTCCAAAGCTCCCCTCGTCTGCCTTCAACAACGGTGTTGCGGATTTGAAGCTCTCCACGGCCTGTGCGTTATCCTTTTTCTGAATGTTTACCTGCCCCAAAGAGCTGAGCGCCAAACCTTTTTGCAGTGAGAGCTGCTTTTTCCACTGTTCGTCGGTCACTCCCTCCGGCTTTTGGACTGTGGCTAGCAAGGAAATCGCCTTCTTGGCGGAAGCTTCGGCCTTGTCGAGTTGCTCTCCTTTCTCGCTGTAATAATCCGAAAGAAGCAGCAGCATCGCGATGTTGTTTGGATCTTTGGCTAGCAGCCCGTTCGCAACCTCCAGCATTTTCGGGATATTTTGCGCCTGCTGATACGAAGTGGCGGCGACGCCCAATGCCTGATTGGCGTAAGGCGAGTCCTGAAAAAGCTGCGCAAAATGAGTAAACATCGCGGCCCGCTTCGAAGGATTCGTCGTTCGGTACGCCCCCATGTACATGGCCTGCTCGACGTAGGCGATGTTGTCCTTGTTGCTCTCGAGAGTTGCATCCTTTTGGCGTTGCCACGCCTCGGCCTCCGTCCCTGCGGGCGGCGGAGCGGCCTTAAACCTCTGCAGAATGCCCGACGCCTTCTCGCCGTAAGCCACGAGCTTATCGTTATCGCCCTTCTCGCCGGCCGCGCGAACCATGTTTACGGCGTTTGCGAAGTTATCCGGATCCAGCGCAAAGAGTTTGTCTCCGTACTCAAACGCCTTGTCGTAGTTTTTTTGCGCAATGTAATAATTTACATAGAGATCGTACGCCACGATCGCCATGTCACCTTGGCCGAGACCCGAGGAAAATTTATCGATGAGGGCCAGCTTTTGCGCCGGATCGGCGGTACCGTTGATTTCCGTCAGAGCATGGTCCGCGTCGGACCCGGCGGGAATCGGCACGTACTTGCCAATCTGTTGTCCGCTTGCGGGACGAACTGAGAAAGCCAGCAAGGCGAGAAAGCCGGCAGCGCGCGTAATTCGCTTCATGAAAACCTCCCCTGGCAGGAAATTGGCTGCATCTTAGCGCCGCCACGCTCCATGCGCAAATAATCTTCTTCGGGGAGTTCGCCGCTTCATGAAGCCTCATTCAACAGGTTTTCGTCTAGAATGGCGATGTCTCTTTTGGCATGGAGGAAATCGTGCCCGAGCCTAGCCCGAATCCCGTTTTCCCATCGCGAAGGTTCGCCGCCTCGGGGGCGATCGCGGCATTTCTCCTCGCCGGCTCCGCACTACAAATCGCCGCGCAGTACCCAATGAGCTCGCACTCCATGGACATGGGCGAAGAAATCTCTCCTGAAAAACTGCCGCCCCCAGAGAAACTCACCGGTATTGGAAACGCCCACATTCGCATCACAGCGAGCCCTGAAGCGCAGATGTGGTTCGAGCAGGGCTTGAATTTGCTCCATGACTTTTGGGACTACGAATCCGTCCGCGCATTCGAACAAAGCGCCCGTGTAGATCCGCAGTGCGCGATGTGCTACTGGGGAATTTATCAGGCGGAGAAATTCCGTCATAGCAACGCCAAATACTATTCCAAACAGGCATTAGCCCGGGCCGTCAGCCTCAAAGGACGTGCGAGTAAAGCGGAACGCCTTTACATCGAAGCGAGCGCCGCCGCGGAAGCTGCCGAGAATTCCCAAGAAGAAGAAAAGGGCAAGGGAGAGTCCAAGGAGGTACAACTTTACCGAAAGCTGGTGAAGAGCAATCCCAAAGACCTGCAGGCGCGAATTTTTCTTGCGGAAGCAGTTTCCGATGGCTACGACGATGACGATCAGCCGCGCGACGGCCAAAAAGAGGCTTTGGCGATATTGCAGACGGTGCTTAAAGAAGATCCCGACAACTCCGCCGCGAACCACTACTGGATTCACGCTGTCGAGCCGAGCCAACATCCCGAGCAGGCTCTTCACAGCGCAAGAATTCTTGGCGGTCTGGCGCCCACCTCGGGGCACATGGTTCATATGCCTGGGCACATCTTCTACCGCACCGGTGATTACGCCCGCGCGAAAGAATCTTTCGCAGCTTCCATGAAAGCCGATGAAGCGTACATGCAGGCGCATCACGTGCAGGTCGACGATGAT
The DNA here is from genome assembly GCA_035576885.1 of Candidatus Acidiferrum sp. GTDB lineage: Bacteria > Acidobacteriota > Terriglobia > Acidiferrales > UBA7541 > Acidiferrum. Next base: position 13,014 of record DATLVZ010000033.1, read on the forward strand.
TGGAACTACGTTCACAATCTTATGTACGCGATCGCGAACTTGATGGAACTCGGTGAACTGGACGAGGCCACCACATTGTCCGCTAAACTTAAAGGAGCGCGCGGCGAACTTGAGAACACGCTGTATCCCTGGTCGCCACGCGACGCCATGTCGCGTCTCGATCCGCGCCTCCCTGTTGCGCTGCGCTCCGCGGATTGGACCTCGGCTCTCGCTTTGCTGAAAGCCAGCGATCCGCCGGCCACGCTTCCAAATCTTCAATTCCTCGCGCGGCAGCTGACTCAATTCTCGCGAGGCATGCAGGCACTCGATCAGCACGATCAGTCCCGTGCGGAGGAGGCGTCGTCAGAGTTTGATGCTGGACTGTGGCGAATTTCTCAACGCTTGAAAGACGAAGAAGACGTTAAGGCAAACGAAAAAGACAAAAAGAAGACAGACGCCGGTCCTCCAAAACTGCAGGTGATGCCAGACGCCATGCCGAAGCCGCTGGTGAGCAATCTATCCATCATGTCTCTGGAACTGCGTGCCGGTTTGCTGGTGGCAAAGAAGCAGACAGACGAGGCGAAGAAACTTTACGCACAGGCAGCGCGAGAAGAAAAATCCCTCGGCTACCGCGAGCCCCCGGCCTTCATTCAGCCAGTTGGCGAGACAGAAGCGGCGGCGTTCATGGCAGATTCGGACTGGACGGATGCAAAGGCCGCTTACAAAGGCGCACTACTCGATCGGCCTCACTCCGGCTTCCCGCTCTACGGCATCGCGCTAGCCAGCGAGCAAGCTGGCGACGCGACCGCCGCAACGGCACAGTACGCGGAATTCTTGGCGGCGTGGAAATCCGCCGACTCCGAACTTCCGCAACTCGCCCATGCTCGCGCTTACCTTGGCTCCCACAACGAAGCTGCAGGCAAAAAATAGCCTCGGACACTCCGATTCCCAATCAAGTGGGCAGATCCTGTTTCGAGGAAGCTGACAGTCGGCCGGTTCGGCCACGGATTTGACCCACCGCGCGATTCGCGAGACCATGGAATTTTTGAACGAGGTGAAAAATTGGATCTGGGGCTACAGGGACGCGTAGCCATGGTTGCCGCCGCCAGCAAGGGGCTTGGCCGCGCCGTGGCGGAGGAACTGGCGCGCGAAGGCGCCAGCGTGGCCATTTGCGCCCGCAACGCATCAGAGCTCGCGCAGGCTGCGGCCCAAATCCACGGTTCCACTGGCCGGGAAGTGTTCCATCAAGCTGCCGATGTCACAAATCCCGCTGCCGTCTCTCAATTCGTTGCCGCCGTCGATGAACGCTTCGGCCGTCTCGACATTTGTGTTACCAACTCCGGCGGCCCTCCGTCCAAATTATTTGTAGACACCGACGCGGAAGATTGGCGCGCGGCCGTTGACCTCCTGCTCATGAGCACGGTTTTGTTCGCCAGGGAAGCACTTCCACGCATGCAAAAAAATAATTGGGGGCGGTTCATCACCATCACCTCTTCCGCCGTGAAGCAACCTGTTGATGGCCTACTGCTATCTAATTCCATTCGCGCCGCCGTCACGGGCTTGGCACGTACTCTCGCGAATGAATACGCCGCCTACGGAATCACCGTCAACAACGTTTGCCCCGGCTACACGCGCACCGCGCGCCTCGATAACCTTGCCGCAGCCATTTCCGCTCGCACAGGAACTCAGCAGGATGCCGTGTTCGCCGGTTGGACTCGCCAGATTCCCGCAGGCCGCATCGGCACGCCCGAAGAGTTCGCGGCTGTCGTTGCCTTCATCGCGTCGGAGCGGGCCAGCTACGTGAACGGCGCTTCCCTCGCGGTCGATGGCGGCATGGTCAGGAGCCTCCTCTAACACAATGTCACCTTCTCTACGGCGATTTCAACTTTCGCTTCTTCCAGAAAATTTCGCCATTGTGGGACTCTCGCCCAGTGCGAACATTCCCGCGTGGGCCACGCAAGGTCCATTTTTCTCAGTGACGCGCACCAGCGAGGAGCTCTCGATCGTGGTCGAAGAATCGTGCGTTCCCGCGGGCATAGAGTTTCAAGGGGGCTGGCGTGTCATCAAGGTTCATGGCCCATTCATGTTGTCGGAAGTCGGCGTGTTGGCGGCCCTTGTTGGACCTCTGGCTGCCGCAAGAGTCAGTGTTCTGACGATCGCGACATTCGACACCGATTACCTGCTGGTGGCCTCCGAAAGTTTGGCCGCAACCGTCTCCACTCTCGAGCGGGCAGGACACTCATTCCAGAGGAGCTAAGCCCTATGAGCATCTCTCTAGTTGAAAAAGTTCGTGCTCCGCGGCACCACGCGGCCTCGTTCGCCGCTGCTGGCCTACTCACCATTCTTTTCGGCGTGCTGACCCTTCGCGCCGACGAGCCCTACGCCCGCAGCCGCGACTACGATTTGCAACACTCGCGCATCGCGCTGCGCTTCGATCTCGACCAGAAAAAAGTCATCGGCGACGTCACTCATACGCTCACGATTCTGCGGGACGGCACGCCAAATATCGTGCTTGACTCCGCAGGCCTCGCGATCCAAAGCGTGAACGTCAACAAATCCGCCGCCAAATTCGAGACCAAGGACGATAAACTCATCATTCCGCTCGGCACGCCCGCGCACGCCGGCGAAAAATTCGACATCACCATTCGCTACGAAACCAAGCCCACCAAAGGCCTTTACTTCATCCTGCCCGACAAAGACTATCCGGACCGCCCCAAGCAAGTTTGGACGCAGGGCGAATCCGAGGACACGCGCTACTACCTCCCGACCTACGACTACCCGAACGATCGCCTCACGACAGAAACCATTCTCACCGTGCCCGCCTCCTGGATTACCGTTGCCAACGGGAAGCTCATCAATGTCTCTAACGCTGTCAAGGGAATGAAAACCTGGACATGGAAAGAGTCCCAGCCCAGTTCCACTTACCTAATCACCGTGGTCGCGGGCGAATTTGACGAAGTGAAGGATTCCTGGCGCGGCATGCCAGTCACCTATTACGCCCCGAGGGGCCGCGGCGAGCGCCTTTCGATTAACTACGGCCGCACTCCCCAGATGATCGATCTCTTCAGCAGAAAACTCGGCGTCGACTATCCCTGGGAAAAGTATGCGCAATCCATGGTCGATGATTTCGTCGCCGGCGGGATGGAAAACTCCAGCGCCACGACCAACACAAGCTCTTCGCTCCGGCATCCCAAACTCGTTCCTGAATTTCCTACAGGCGAGGACGACCTTATCTCTCACGAGCTAGGGCATCAGTGGTTCGGCGATCTGGTCACGTGCAAGGATTGGGGCGACATTTGGCTCAACGAAGGTTTTGCCACGTTCATGGAAACAATTTGGAGTGAAGCGCACTTCGGCAAAGACCAGGCCGACTACGAGCGGTGGGAGCGCGCGCGCCAGTGGTTCGGGCAGAATAATCTCTACAGTAAACCGATCGTTCGCCATGACTTCAACGATTCCGGCGAGTTCGACGGCAACGCCTATACTAAAGGTGGCTGGGTTCTGTATATGCTGCGCCACCAGCTCGGCGAAGACGCCTTCTATCGTGGCCTCAAGCACTACCTCGAAGTGAATCGCGGCAAAAACGTCGTCACCGCCGATCTCTCCAAAGCCATCGAAGAAGCCACGCACACCAACGTGGACCAATTCTTCTCCCAGTGGCTCTACGGCGCGGGCGCTCCCAAGCTGGACCTGAGCTACATGTACGACGATGCGAAACATGAAGTCGCGCTCACCGTCAAGCAAACGCAAAAAGTCGAAGGCCGCGTCGGCCTTTTTCGCATTCCGACCGAAGTTGAAATCACCACGGCTTCCGGACCAAAACTCTTCCCCATTACCGTCTCCAAGGACTCCCAAGTCTTTACGTTTCCCACGGACTCCACACCTCTCCTGGTTCTTTTCGACAAGGGTGACCAGGTCCTCAAATCAGCCGAATTCCACAAAGAAAAAAAGGAATGGCTCTATCAGTTGAAGCACGCCACGGAACTCGCTGATCGCGCGGACGCCGTCACGGCTCTCGGGAAGCTCAAAGGCGGGGACGATGTCGTCGCCGCGCTCGGCGACGCACTTCGCAGCGACAAAGCTTGGGGCGTTCGCGCCAATGCCGCTGACGCTCTAGCCCAATTAGGCAATTCTGCCGCATCCAAGCAGCTTCTCGACGCGCTGGACACCGATCAGGAGCCGTCGGTCCGCAATCGCACCGTCTCCGCTCTCGGCAATTTCAAGGACAACCCTGTTATTGTGGCCAAGCTGAACTCGATCGCGGGCGATGATGGGTCCTTCCGGGCGCGCGCCGCCGCTTTACAAGCCCTTGGCCGCCTCAAAGCACCCATCGCGCTGGCTACTCTCGACGCCGCCGTCGCCGCTGATTCTCCGGACGGTTTTCTGCGCAACGCCGCGCTCCGTTCCATGGGTCCGCTCGGCGACGACAAGGCCGTGCCTGTTCTTGTCCAGTGGTCTGCGCCGGGCAAGCCCATCGATTCGCGCACTGCGGCTATCTCGAGCCTTGCTCGTCTCCAGAAAGACAACAAAGACATCACCCGCCAGCTTGCTTCTTTTCTTAGCGAGCCCCATTTTCCAGTCCGCTTTGCCTCTATATTCGCGCTCGGCACTCGCGGCGATGCTTCCGCCATCCCCGCTCTCGAAGCCCTGCTCAAGAGCGACGATCTCAGCATCGAAATGGCTCCCATGATCAAACGGCAGATCGCAAGTCTTAAAAAGCCCGCGGGCGGTAAGGGCGCAGCTTCCGGCGAAGAAGGGCAAGATGGTGAAGGAGCGGAGGAAAGTTCAGCAGCGGCAGCGGGCAACGATCAGAGCGCGGTCGCGAAACGTCTGGATAGACTTGAACACCTGATGCAGGAAATGAACGACCACCTCAAAGCCATCGAGACGCGTCTTCCCCCCGCGAAGTAGCGGCGATGCTCCTCGACCGGCGACACCTCGCAACGTTCTCAAGAATTTGATGGGCGCAAACACTCGCGGCGCTTCCGCTTACGTGATCTTCGTTTTGTATATTCGTTCTTTGAGTTTCAAATTTTCAGTTTCGGATTTCGTTCCCTACGGTTCTGCCAATAAAATGCGCAAATCCCGCAAATTATTTCCGGTTGGCCCGGTAACGATCGTATCTCCAAGCCTTGCAAAATAACTGTACGAGTCACTCTCTCGAAACATGTATCTGGCATTCAACCCAATCGCGCGCCCACGCTCGAGAGTTTCCCCATCCGCCACCGCTCCCGCTGCTGGACTGTTTCCATCCACTCCGTCCGTCCCCGCGCTGAGCACGGCAATACTTTTTCCAGAGATTTTTTTCACGCAAGCCAGGACGAACGCCGCATTCCTCCCACCAACTCCTTTACCCCGGACCGGCGAACTCACCTCGCCATCGGCGATGACAGCCACCCGCTGCCTCGGATTCGCTTTTCGCAGCTCTTCCAGTTGTTCCAGTAAATATTCCGCCGCCTTCTCCACCGGCCAATCGTCGGTCGAGTTGTCGCAGCAGGCCAGAAATCCCTGAGCCTCCGTCGCGTGATGCGCGGGATGAAACAGATCATCAAGTCCGAGCAGAAGCGAAAAATGCGAATTGTAAAATACCACGTCGCCCTCCTTTGGCGTTTCAGGCATCTTATGAGCGTTGAGCCATCGTAAGAGTGACGCGGGAAGCTTCTCTTCCAGAAGATATTCCTTAATGATGCGCTGCACATCCGCAATCGTCGTTGGGTCAGGGAGCGTCGGCCCCGAAGCCAAAGCGGATTCCTTGCCAACGGGCACATCGCTCACCGCCAGCGTAATCTTCGTCGCATGCCCCGCGGCTGCCGCCAATCGTCCGCCCTTCACGGACGAAACATGTTTTCTGACCGCGTTCATCGCGTCGATCGGCGCACCGCAAGTAACAAGCGCACGATGCAATTCCCGCACATCATCGAGTGTCTGCTGCGGATCGAGAGGCAACTCCACCAGTGCCGAGCCTCCACCAGACAACAGAAAAAACACCACGGTCTTCTCGTCGCACTCTTTTAGCGACGCCAGAATCGCTTCCGCGGCTTTCCAACTCTGTTCATCCGGTGTCGGATGCCCGCCAACGAAATACTTCATTCCTTGCGCGGCCCGCGCCGAGGGCGTCGGCGCAGAAACGATTCCCTGAAATGGAAACTCTCGGCCCAGCAAACCCTCGAAGCCTTCCACCATCGCGTGCGCAGCCTTGCCGATCGCAATCGCGCGCACTTTCGCAAACGTGCGCAGGTCCACCGCCGTATCGTTCAGACGCAACACCGCGCCCTCGCGCCGCAGTTTCCTCTGCATGGCCTCGGGAATATCGATCGCCGAAATTGTTTCCTGGAAAATCCGGCGGGCAAGTTGCTTCAGTTCCGCCATAGGGGAGTCGCCGCGCTGCCTCAGCCCGTTTTCAGTGCTTCTGGATTCAGCATATTCGGCGGCCGCTCTCCGTTGAACAGCGCCACTACGTTTTCCGCAGCAATGCAGGCCATCTTCGTCCGCGTTTCGATGGATGCCGAGGCGATGTGCGGCGCGAGAACCACGTTTGGCCTTTTAAGTCCCGGATGAACGAACGGTTCGTTTTCGAAAACATCCAGCGCCGCTCCTGCGATTTTTCCGGTTTCCAGAGCGCGCACTAGTGCCGCTTCATCCACCACAGCCCCGCGCGAGGTGTTGATCAAGTACGCTGTTGGCTTCATTTTGGAGAATTTCGCCAAATCAAAAAGTCCCTGCGTTTCCGGCAGCAGGGGCACGTGCACACTCACGAAGTCCGCTTCCGCAAGCAAACTATTCAACTCCAGACGTTCCGCGTTGAGTTCTTTCTCCACCTCGCCGGGGGCTCGCACCGCATCGGCGTAAATCACTTTCATCTGAAATCCGGTGGCCCGCCGCGCCATCGCTCTTCCGATTCGCCCGAAACCCACAATGCCAAGCGTTTTGCCCCACACGTCAGCCCCCACGAGCTGATCCAAGTCCCACCCTTTCCAGCTCCCGGACCGCGCCAACGCCTCCCCCTCTACAAGACGCCTTGCCACGGCCATCATGAGCGTCCAGGCAAAGTCCGCCGTGGTTTCATCCAGAACCCCGGGCGTATTCGTCGCGACGACTCCGCGCTTCGTGCACGCCGCCACATCAATATTGTCGAACCCGACCGCCACGTTTGCTGCGATCCGCAATTTCGGCGCAGCGCTCAGCAATTCGGGATTCACTTTTTCCGTGAGCAAACACACCAATCCTTCTTTATCCTGCACTCTTCGAAACAACTCCTCCTTCGAAATCCGTTCCGGCTTCGTCCAATAGTCCACTTCGCAACTGGTGTTCAAAATCACCTGCGCCGCGGGGAAAAGCGGCCGCGTCGCCAGCACTTTCGGTTTTGCCATCGATCTCCTCGTCCTGTTCTCAATAATTATGAGAAAATTACACTAACACACTCGGCTGCCATCATCTCACTTGGCGTCCCCGCAGGAAAAGCTCGCGGCTTTCGGTTCGTCGTCTAATTCTGTAGATTCCATCCCTCCGAAAACGTTTTCCCGTCAAGTCCGTCTATCTACAAAACGGAGGCTATTCTTGTGAAACGTCTGCTCTTGCTCTCTGTCCTCACGTTCTGCTCCCCGCTCTTTGCTCAAGAGGCCATGTTTCGCGGCAATCCGCAGCATACGGGCATTTATCCCGGACCTGCTGTGCCTCAATTCACGAAAATTAAGTGGCAGTTCTCTACAAAAGGCCAGGTTCTTTCTTCACCCGCGATCGCAGATGGTTCGCTCTACGTAGGCAGCAGCGATCATTTTCTCTACGCGCTGGACGCTTCCAACGGCGCGCTCCGCTGGAAGTTCAAGACCGCTGGGCGCATCACCTCTTCGCCCGCCGTCTCCGCAGGCCTCGTCTATTTTGGGAGCTTCGATAGTAATTTCTACGCGGTTGACGCCGCCACCGGACAGTTGAAGTGGAAGTTTGCGACCGCAGGCGAGCGGCGCTTCGCCGCCAAGCATCTCCACGGCGCGGAGCCCGCTGCAGAAACCATGCCGGACCCATTCGATTTTTATCTCTCGTCTCCTGTCGTTGCAAGCGGCGCCGTTTATTTTGGAAGCGGCGACACGAATATCTACGCTCTGGACGCGGCCACGGGCGTTCTCAAATGGAAATTCAAAACGGGCGACGTGGTTCATTCCTCGCCGGCCCTTTCCGATGGCACTCTCTTCGCCGGCAGCTGGGACAGCAATTTCTATGCACTTGATGCCGCAACCGGAAAAGAAAAATGGCGCTTCAAGACCGGGGAAGATCCCGACATCCACAATCAAGTCGGCATTCAATCTTCCGCAGCCGTGGCAAACGGCGTGGTTTATTTCGGTTGCCGCGACTCCAAGTTTTACGCCGTCGACGCCGCTACGGGCAAACAACTCTGGTTTTTTTCCAACAAAGGCTCCTGGGTCATCGCCTCACCGGCGGTCATTGAAGGCAGGGTTTACTTTGCGACCTCCGATTCGGGCTTAATCCACGCTCTCGACGCCAAATCCGGCGCTCCTCTTTTCTCGGCGGACAACAAACACTGGCCCATGTTCTCGTCACCCGCGATTGCTGGTGACACTCTCTACATCGGCTCCCACGAAGGCAAGCTTCTTGCCATCGATCTCAAGACTCAGAAATTCGCTTGGACCTTCGCAACGGATGGCTCCAAAGAGAACGGCTCGACCTATACGAAGAGCGACGGCTCTCCAAAATATGAAGCGGCCTTCTTTGATTTTTTCTACGATGACATGGTCTCTGGCGTCCAAAAAATGATGACCGTTGGCGCCATTCTTTCCTCTCCAGCCATCGCGAACGGCACTATCTACGTCGGCAGCACCGACGGCAACATCTACGCACTCATCTAGCGCGACAACTCCATTTGCTGGTCAAGAGTTCTCAGCGCCTGCCCCAGGGCTGGCTGCCTTTCTGGCGCGTCCCTGCCCATCCGTACAGTTAGCCGTTCCGAAACTTCATTCATCACTTCCTGTATTCCACAAGTCCTCTATTCCCTAAGCTTTAACTTCACCTACTCAGGAGGACCTATGCCTTTCCTCACCCGCCGCTCAATAGCCATACTTATCGCCGCCGCTTCTTTCGCCGCCTTGGGGCACTCTCAACAGAAAGAGCCTTCTCTGAAGGATGCTGAATTGCTCGCGCTCGTCGCCGGCAATGCCCTCAGCGAAAACGTTGTCCATGAAATCTCCTCCCGCGGCCTCGCATTCAGTGTCACGGACGCGTACCTCGCAAAGCTCTCTGATGCGGGCGCCGACGCTCCGATTCTCTCTGCCCTTGGCAAAGCAACTGTGGCTGCGCAAGCAAGATCTTCGGAAAGCAAATCCTCCCCCGCGCTCCTTCAGCATCTCGCCTCCGCGGGCAACCTCATGCGCGCCAAGCAATATCAAGAAGCAGCACAGGAGTTGGATTCGGCGCTGCAATCCGGCGGCGGTCCGGAAGCCGCTTTCGTCATGGGCGAACTGTTGCGCCTGAAGGAGCAATGGCCCATGTCCGCGGCTGTCTACAGGCAGCTCCTTCAGGAAAATCCTGATTTCCCCGAAGCTCATACGAAATACAGCTACTTGCTCTACCGCTTGGGAGACTCCGAGGAAAGTTTACGCCAGGCCAAAGCTGCTCTAGCCCGCACGCCGAACAACGCCGAAGCGCATAAGAACGCCGCCCTGGCCTTGCAAACAGCGCGCAAATTCGATGCCGCTGTTGTCGAGTACCAGGAAGCGTTGCGCATCAAACCAGACTACCAGTCGGTGCGCTATGACTTGGGTCTTTTGCTCTACCAAAAGGGAGAACTCGATGCTTCCATCGTAGAGTACAAAAAAGCGGTGGCGCTCAACCCGGATGATGCGAACGCCCACGAGAATCTCGGCGTTGACTACCACGATAAAGGCGACTTCGATTCCGCAATCCGCGAGTATCGCGAAGCCAAACGGCTCGATCCCAAGGATCTGCAAGTGCGAGAGAATCTCGGCTCTTCCCTAATTTCGGCCAATCTCAACGCCCAAGCGGTTATCGAGTTTCGAGAACTTGAGGCCATGGCGCCCGATTCGCCGATTTGTCATATGTGCATGGCGGCCGCGCTTTACAACACGTCGGACTTGAATGGCGCAGAGCAGGAACTGAACAAGAGTATCGAGTTGGATCCCTCCGATCCCGAGCCCCACATACGTCTCGGTACGGTTCACGAAGGCCAAAAACGATATGATGCCGCGCTGGCTGAGGACCGCCTGGCCTTACAGTTGGACGAAAACTCCCCGAGGGCGCATAGAGATTCCGGGAGAGTTCTACTTACATTGAAGAACTATTCCTCTGCCGCGCAGGAGCTAAAGCTTGCAGAAAATCTCCAGCCCAGTGACGCGCTGACCCATGACCTCTACGGTCAGGCGCTCCTCGGTTCCGGTCACCCGGACTCCGCTATCGACGAATTCAAGCAAGCCATCTCGCTGGATCCGACGCAGCTGGGAATGCAGCTCGAACTAGCATCGGCTTACGAAAAGAAGGGGGATTGGGTCAACGCTATCGTGCTATACCGCAAAGCGGCCGCGGCAGATGCGAGCATCGACCTGCGTGGCAAGATTGTGCGCAACGACGCACCGAAGCCGCAATTGGAGTACAAAGCCGCTCACAATCGGCTGGACGCTCATATTGCAGAACTGAAACGCGCTGGGAAATCTGCTCAAGCAGCCTCTCTCGAGGCAAGCATCGCATCCATGCAAGCCGCACCCTCTCTTTCGGAGAAACTCGATTCCGCCATGAAAGCGGGTTTCGATGCTAATTCCAAGAGGCAGTTCGACGAGGCCCGGAGGAATTACATGGAAGCAGTCGAACTCGGCGAAAAATTGCAACCCCACGACCAGAGGCTGGCGACAGCCCTCGATTACCTCGGAATGGAATCTTTGGGACAAGATATTGGCAAAGCGGATGCGGCGTTCTCGCGCGAGTTGAAAGTCGTCGAGGAACTCTACGGACCGCAATCTCCCAACATTGCCCAGCCCCTTCAGTCTCTAGGAACGAGCGCGTTGATTCAAAAAAACTATGTTGCGGCGCAAAGGTTCTACACGCGTTCTCTGGAAGCCAACGAAAAGGGATACGGAGAAACGAGCAGTGCTACCGCGATCAGCCTGGGGACTCTAGCGCGCGTGTTCATTGTGCAAAAACAATATGACCAGGCCGAACCCTATCTGCTCCGCGCCGTAAAGATCTATGACTCGGCGCCAATGCGCGACGATTCCAGCTTGCTTCTCCCACTTAGCTCCCTTTGTAACGTTTACGAAAACTGGGGGAAGCCCGACAAAGCCGAGCCATGCGAGGCCAAAATCGTTTCCATCGTGGAGAGATTATACGGCCCGGACAGCCATTTTCTCGTGCCCGTCCTGACCAGCCAAGCCAAGTCACTCCGCAGCCTCGGGCGCAGCGCGGAAGCGGCCCAGCTCGATAAACGCATTCAAACCATCCAAGCTACCGCCTCGAACTGAAAAAGAGAGTGTTTCGCTCGGTGGCCACTAACCGGTGGCCGGGAAGACTCGGCTGCCGGGATTGGCGCCACGCCGATTCAGCGTTCTCCTATCAAATAGCGGCAGCCTCGGGGCCCAATCTTCGCCGCATGCACGGTCCTCGGAGGCACGTCGCAACGCTGGCCGGCGCAATACGTCTCCGTCCGGCCGTCCATGCTCAATGTCAGCTCGCCGCGCAGAATAATGTGGGCGGTTTCCTTCTCATGCGCATGCTCGGGATAAAATGCGCCCGGCCCATCCTGCCAGACGTAAGTGTTGCCAAAGCCTTCTCGCTCCAACTGCATCGCCAGTTGTTTTTCGTCCATGCCCGCATTCTAACTCCCATCTCGCCCCGCTGACCGCCGCAAGACTCGTCTTCTAACTCCCTTACTTCGCCTATTCGTTCTTTCCCTTGTCTTCAAAGACGACAACGCCCCATCCGCATTGATGGGGGCAGATGCCGACAGGGCGCGTCGTCTTCAGGAGAGAAGATCTTTGCTCTGCTCGTGCCAGTTTTGGCTGCCAAATCCGGCGCGAGGTTGCTTTACTTAGTTGTCGCTCGGGGGTGGCGGAGGTGGCATCGCCCCGCGGCGTCCATGGCCTCGTCCGCCGGCTTGCACCGTGTAATCGGCCGGCACTATAAATAGCGCAGCCGCCGGCTCGGTCCTCTGGATGTTCGTTACCGTATACGTGCTGGTCCCGAATCGAGGATCGCTCCGCGTGCTCTTCAGCACCATCTGCAGTTCGTCGGAGTACCAGCGTTCGGACACGATGACGATCGCTTTTTCGTTTCCAATCTGCCCCGCCGGAATTGTGTGCGTGTAGCGCGTTCCGGTCGCCGTCACGCCGCTAATCACCTGCGTGCCGAGAGCCTCCTGTTTCAAACTACCGTCGGCCAATTCCTTCTGCAGGCGGTTATTTCTTCTGTCCCTTGCCATACCGTTCGGCGGCGGCACGCGGCCACCAAATGACATCGTGCGCGCGATTTTCTGGTCCGGCTCAAGCAAATAACCGACTTTCGCCACCGGATCTTGGATCAGAACAACGGACCGCGGCTGTCTAGGTTCAGCGAGCAATCCAACGGCCGAGAAATTTACTTCTTTCCGGAACCGCCCTTGGCTGTCCCGATAAAGTGTCGTCTGGGTCTTCCGCGTGATGTTATTTCCATCGGATAGACTTTGCGTGGACTCCGAGATGGCCACGGCGCTAAACGGCGCTCCCGTTATGACCTTCCCTCCATGCATGCCCTCGAAACCTAACAATTCCATCCGCTCCCCGAATGGGCCGCCCTCTCCTGGCGCGCCTCCTTGCCTCATTACCTTCATCTTTTCCGGTGGAGGCGGCGTCGCTTCCTGAGCACGCGATACACCAGTGGCCAACAGCAATGCTCCACACAAGGCTAAACTCGTCCACACTTTGCTTATCATCGTTCCCTCTTCTCTTCTCTCCCGTTTCGTGATGAATTCTTCATCGCGGCGATTTCGTCTCAGTCTTCTTCTTGCGCCAGCCGTACTGCTTGAGGCAGCCCATCGCTTCCAACCAGCAAATCCACCTGAATCCAATCCGCCGCGCTCTGCTCATTCACGGGCAAACCCAGCGCGCCAAGAGAGGCGCGTTGCATCCGCACGCGCAGAATCTCCGATTGTTCTGAATCGTCGGGCATGGCCCCAGGCAATGGCGTAAAGTCACTCAGCTCATCTGCACTCACCATCCCTGGGGACAAAGGGTCCATTTCTTGATTTTGCCCGGGGGCCGGATTGCTTGCCATCGGCGCGGCAGGAATCGTTACTTGTCGACTTGCGACATCGGGACGGCGCGATTGCTGCCAATCCCACCAGCTCACTATGCCGATAAGAACCGCGGCCGCAGCCAAGGCCCATGCCGCCACAACCGCGCGGTGGCGGGCAACGAGCGTGCGATGCCGCGTGCGAAACTCCTGCCTCAGCCGCATCTCCACCCGAGCGGGCGCACTCGCTTCCACTGTCTCTTCACCTAACGCCCGCAGCTCTTCCTTAGCCGCGTGCCAGGACTCTTGCAGCGCCGCGCAGTGCGGGCACTTGCTCAGATGCGCTAAAGCGGCCGCTTTCTCGTCGGAGTCCAGCCCGTATTCGCGCTCGATATCGAGAACGATCGCCTCAAGTTGTTCGCAATTCATTGCATTCTTTCCAAAAGCTTCCAAGGTAACTTCACCTCGCCACCTTCATGCGCCGGGGCGCATCCCGAAACATCTCGAGCTTCGCCAGTAACAGAGCGCGGCCGCGGTGCAACCTGGATCGAATCGTTCCAATCGGGCAACCGGTCATCTGCGCGGCTTCTTCGTAGCTCATCTCTTCCAGTTCGCACATCACCACGGCCTCGCGAAATTCGGCAGGAAGATCCAGCACCGCTGCTCTCACCCGGTGCACACGCTCTCGCGTTTCCACCCACTTCGCGGGAGTAAAATTATCCCGTAAGACAATCCCTGCCCCGGTCCCGTCTTCGTTTTTCTCTTCCAGCCGAACTTCTCGAGGCATCCGTTCGAGATGTTTCATAACCCGGTTGCGCGCAATCCCAAACAGAAGCGCGCCCACGGAGCCGCGCGCAGGATCGTACTTCTTCGGCGCGCGAATCAAGGTCATGAACACATCCTGCACAATCTCTTCCGCTGCCCAGGCGCTTCCCGTCATTCGCAATGCGAATCTGTAGAGTCCGCCCTGATGCCGCCGGTAGAGGACCGCAAACGCCTCCTCATCACCTCTCGCGGCACGCCGCAACAGAAGGTCTTCGCTAACTTGGGCTGCGATCCTCGTCTCCCCTGCTACGGCGCCATCGCTTGTTCGAGGTGTGTCTTCAGCTTTCTCTCTTATTTCCTGCCGCGCGCGCAAATAGTTCCCAATTCGCCGCAAGGTTACAGCCTGGCCGTCAAGGGGTTTCGGTTTCACAGTAAGTTGGACGTGCGCGGCGCCCGCCACGTGTCGGCTAAGGGTAGCCCCTTTTAGGAATCTGGCTCAATGGAATTGGAATGAGGCAAACCGGACTTGCACTTGCGGGAAGCCGGGGATTCTGAACGATACTATCGGGACCTACGTTGTTTTCTTGGGTCTGAACATTCGCGCTGCGACGCGTGCCACCATGCGCCGGGAGACAAGTCTTTGCCCGAGCACGCCGAGATAATTTCCCAGCCCCGAAATCACATAACTCTTGCCGGCCGCGAGAGCGCGCAAGCCAGTTCGCGCCACTTTTTCGGCGGTCTCTCGATTCGTCCTTGTCGCAGCCACGTGGGCCTGGCCGGCTACCTCCGCAAATTCCGACTCTGTCGATCCAGGGCAAAGTGCGCAAACATGTACACCGTGGGGCTTCATCTCTTCCGCAAGTCCTTCTGCAAATAGCAGGTCGAAGGCTTTTGTGGCTGCGTAGGTCGAAATGTAAGGCACGCTTTGAAACGATGCGGTCGAGGCCACAATCAGCACGTAGCCGCGCCGGCGCGCCACCATTTCGGGGAGGTAAAGCCGCGTCAAATGGACGACGGCGGCGCAATTCACCTGTACCATGTCCGTCAGCCTGCGGGTCTCGACTGTGGGAAATTCGCCATACGCGCCAAATCCGGCATTATTGATTAGCAGCTCGATTTTGATTCCTTGCTCCGCAGTGAAATGAAATATTTTTTCCGGAGCATCTCGTTCGGTCAGGTCAGCTACGAATAGTCTTGTCTGGATTTTGTGCGCTGCACCAAGCTGTTGTGCCAACTCTTCCAATCGCTCGCGCCGCCTGGCCGTCAGAACGAGGTTTGTCCCGCCGCGAGCTAGTTCCTCAGCCAGAGCTTTGCCAATCCCCGCGCTCGCTCCCGTTACCAGCGCCCATTTTCCGGACCACGGTGTCATCGCCTGGTTCTCCCCAATACACACTCAGCGTATCACGGTGGGCATGGTGAGCCGTTCTTGCGAAGAGATTCCTGTCCTGCGATCCGTACCAACAGTTAACGTGCTGCGTGCGCGGTTTGCGTCAATCCCGCATCCTCGGCGGCAACGCGGGCGATGACGGACCAATCCTTATCCTGGTTTCCGCGCGCCATGGCTGTGATAAAGCGATCGCGTACTACGCTCGCAATAGGCATGGGAACGCTTGCGGCTTCCGCGGCTTGCAGTACGAGCCGAATATCCTTTAGTCCCAGCGGAAGCAAAAACCCGGCTGGCTCATGCTTGCCTTGAACGATCAAGTCGCCGTAGGTCTTGTAGATGGGCGCGGTGAACAGAGTGGTCGTCAAAAACTCGAGCAGGGCGGCTGCATCCACGCCCGATTTTCGCGCGAACGTCAAGGCTTCCGCCAGCGATTCGAGCACCGTGGCAATCAGAAAATTGCCGGAGAGCTTGACTACGTTCGCCAGGGATGGGCGCTCGCCAGCCACAAACAACTTCGGCCCCATCGCCTCAAAGAGTGGCTTGCACGTCTGGATCAGGGTGTCAGTTCCTGCAACGACGACGGCAAGCCGGCCAGCTTCGGCCGCCTCGGGGCGCCCGAAAACTGGCGCTGCCAAATAGCCTTGCCCCGCCTTTGCATGCGCCGCTGCAAGCCGATCGCTCAAGGCTACGCTGATGGTGCTGAGAGAAACGTGCACCGCACCGCGCGGGAGAGACGCCAATATTCCATCCTCGCTGAACACAATAGCTTCCAGCGCCGTATCATCCGCAACCATCGTAAACAGAACATCGCTCTGGCTCGCATCGGCAACGGTAGCCGCGACGGCCGCGCCATCTGCGCGTAGCGCGTCGGCCCGCTCCCGCGTCCGGTTGTATACCGTGACGCGGTGCCCGGCGCGCAGCAGACTCTTGGCGATTCCAGAGCCCATTCTTCCGAGACCAATCAAGCCAGCTTCCATGTCTGTTGCCTCCACACTTCTACATTCAAATCGGAGTATTCACGCGGCAGTCTTCTCATTGCTGCATTCAAGTCCCTGCCGTTTCGTTCGATTCGTGGGAGTCCTTCGAAGGTGCATTTTTTGTGGTTGGCCAGACCGCGTCGCGAACGCGTCCGCTGCCACGCTTGATGCGGTCCATGAGCCGCCGGGCCCAAACGAATTCTGCCGCCAGCAAGCCCAAACCGAGAAGAATTACCAGCCACCCCGGCCCCGGAGTGACCAGCATCACGACGCCGATCAGCAAAAGCGTGAAGCCGCCCACGATTCGAGAGAGGCGGCGGACTTGTTCGACGGTGCGGAGGAGCATAAGACTCTGCGGATCCGAGCTTTTCGGGTGGAGGGTGGTCTAATCACCGACGAGCTTCCTCTTTATGTTGAACTTTCCAGGAGTTCCGCGCAAGACCACAGTACTGTTTTGCACACTAGATTGACTTAGAGATTATCGCGACGGGAGAAGTGAAAATGTATGCGGAGCGATGAAAGAACTTGCGGAGAGGGTGGGATTCTCATACAGGTATTGAGGCTAAGTCATGGAGATTGAACGGAATCTACTGGAAGCCTCATGAAGCCTGTCGAGTGTCAACTTTCTATTGGTTCCCACTAAGTTTGCCTGGTGCTCTCCAGAGACCGAAACCAAACAGGCACCAAGAAGCGCCCGCGCGCAGCAGGGGAAGCTGCCCGATGCCGCGCGCGGGCCCGCCGTATTCTATCGGCCGCCTCATGCTTGGCCTCCCTCGTTGCTCAGTCCGGCTTTTTGAGCTTGGTGCGTGCGCTAACGTAGAGGTCAAAACCCCCCAAACCACCGGGGCGCGTCGAATGGAAATAGAGGGCCGCACCATCAG
This sequence comes from Candidatus Acidiferrum sp., assembly GCA_035576885.1. Classification (GTDB taxonomy): domain Bacteria; phylum Acidobacteriota; class Terriglobia; order Acidiferrales; family UBA7541; genus Acidiferrum. The sequence goes on from DATLVZ010000033.1 coordinate 30,227, forward strand.
AAGAGAGCACCGCGCGTCCGTCAACCGCCGCGCTATTGATGACAGGCCCCAAGTTCACCGGAGTTGACCACGGTTCCGAGGTGCTCGCCCGCGTCGAAACCCACAGGTCGAGCAAACCGAGAGTCCCCGGCCGATTGGAAGTAAGGAACATCTCCAAACCGTCTCGCCGGATGCTTGGGAGTCTGTCCAGGAAGGGGCTGCTGAGTTCCTTCACTAGAACTGCCGGACCAAAGGTCTCGTCGGGGTTGAGCGTGGCAGCATAGATATCATCCCCGCCAATTCCTCCCGGCCGGTCCGAGTGAAAGTATAGGGTGGTCGCGCCAGTTACGTCATCCTCGAAAGGGGCCGCGGCAGCTTCGTTTGCGAAGATATTGACCCCGCTGCCGAGATTCACCGGGGGTTGCCAGGCGAAGTCGTCGCGCTTGTTGTGCCTTCGAGAGACATAAAGATCGAGGCCGCCAAACCCCCCGGGTCGGTCACTGGCGAAATAGAGCTGGTGCCCATCAAGGGAAATGGTCGGGGCGTTTTCGTCGCCGCTGGTGTTGATGCTGGGGCCCAGGTTTTGCGGAGGTCCCCAGGGATCGTCCACGCTGGCACGCTGCGAGACCCAGATGTCATTGCCGCCAAAACCTCCTGGGCGGTCCGAGAAGAAGTAAAGACTCAGTCCATCCTTGGAGACGGAGGGAGCTAGTTCGGCGCAGCCCGTATTCACAAGCGGGCCGAGGTTGACCGGCGCTGCCCAGTCTGAGAATTGATCATTAGTGTCCGCCACCAGTACTTGCGTGCACGCTATGAAGAGCACGCAAGTCAACCGTGCGGCTGCCAACTTTTTCGATAATCGCTTTTCCATGTGTCCTCCTTACGTTCACTCCCGCCTGAGAAGCAGGGGGCGTTTTGCCCTTGGCGAGACTCTCCTGCTAACCCAAGGTGGAATCAATCCCGGGCGTCTCCTTTGTTGCTCCGATTTCTCTCTCCGGCTGACGCATGGAAGACGCGTCACTTGGAATGGCAGGGCGGCAGCGTGGTATACTTCGGCCACAGCAGCCTTTCCATGCAAGAGCCGTCAGCACCCGCCCGCGCCGTACGTTTTGGTGCGTTCGCTATGGACTTGCGCGCCGGTGAGCTACTCAAGGACGGCCGGAGAATCCGCCTGCCGGAACAACCCTTCCACGTTCTGGCGCTGCTGCTCGAATGTCCCGGCGAAATTGTTACCCGCGAAGAATTGCGCCAGTGCCTTTGGCCTGCAGAGACCTTCGTGGATTTCGACCACGGGCTGAACAATGCCATCAACCGGCTGCGGGACACCTTGGGCGATTCGGCGGAAAGCCCTCGGTACATCGAGACCCTGCCCCGCCGCGGCTACCGCTTCATCTACCCGACTGAAAAACCTGAGGTTGCCACCGCTGTCGCGCCTCCCGCACCGAGTCCCCAGACACCCGCCCGGAGGAAGATCGCTCGTGGGGCCTTTCCCCTGACACTGGTCGCCATCGTGGCGCTGCTCTTGGGTTTCAAAGTCGCCGGCCTCCGCGACTGGCTGCTCGGCCGCGCTGTCGGCAGCGAAATCCGGTCCCTTGCTGTCCTGCCATTCGAAAACCTGTCCGGCCACTCTGAACAGGACTACTTGGCCGACGGCATGACCGACGCGCTGATTACGGAACTTGGGAAAATCAGCGCCCTGCGTGTAATTTCGCGGCAGTCAGTGATGCAGTACAAGGACACAAAGAAGCCCTTGGCGCAGATTGCGCAGGAGTTGAGGGTGGACGCGGTGGTGGAAGGGGCGGTGGTGCCTGAGGGCAACCGGGTGCACGTCACTGCGCAGTTGATCCGCGCCAGACCGGAGCGCCAACTTTGGGCCGAGCGCTATGAGCGCGACCTCACCAGCATCCTAATCCTGCAGGGCGAGGTGGCGCGCGCAATTGCTGGTGAAATCCGGGCAAAGCTGACACCCCAGGAGCAAGCCCTACTTGCCAAGGCTCACCCCATCAACCTGGAGGCCTATGAGGCTTATGTCAAGGGTCTCTACTTCACTGAGAAAGTGACTCTGGAGGGGTTTACAAAAGGCATTGAGTATTTCCGCCAAGCGATTGACCTCGATCCAACCTATGCTCCCGCCTATGCCGCACTGGCTGATGGGTACAACCGTGCGGCGATCCGCGGCTATCAACCGGCCAAGGAGGCCTATCCGGTCGCCAAGGCAGCCGTCTCCAGGGCGCTGCAACTCGATGATGCATTAGCTGAGGCGCATGTCCTTCAGGGCGTTATCAAATTCCGCTTCGACTGGGATTGGGCCGGTGCGGAGGGGGACCTGAACCGGGCGCTCCAACTCAACTCAAACAGTTCAAGGGCCCATCTCGGCTACGGCACCTACCTGCTTGCAATGGGTCGAGTTGAAGACGCGGTCGGTGAGGCCCAGCGAGCCCTGGAACTTGACCCCCTTGCGGCACAGCGGCACATAGACCTGGCATGGAAACTCTCCTATGCCGGGCGATATGATGAGGCCATTGCTCGGTTGGGAAAAATGCTGGAACTGGCACCTGATTCAGCAGTTGCCTACGGAACGCTTGCCACGAATTATGCAGCCAAAGGCATGTATGCTGAAGCGCTCGCCATGTGCGAAAAGGCACTACAATTGCCGCCTGACGACCAGGTAATGCGTCGCTGTGGAAGCATTTACGCACTGGCGGGCAGACGGCACGAGGCCCTCAAGCTTCTGCAAAGAATGTTGGCTCAAGGCTATGTCTCTCCGTATCAGCTGGCACTCCTCTACGATGCCTTGGGTGACAGGAGGCAAGCATTAAAGTCGCTGGTTCAGGCATACGAGGCGCGTGCTCCCGAGATGTGCTTTCTCAAAAGCGACACTTTCTCAGCCGAGCTGCGTTCCGATCCGCGCTTCCAAAACCTGCTGCGCCGGATGAACTTCCCCCACTAAGAAACTAAATGAAAAATCCATATGCGAAATCGAGAAACATCTGCTGGGAGGTAAGCGGCCTTAGACAAGGATGCCAGAGCGGGAAGAACTGGCGGAGAGGGTGGGATTCGAACCCACGGTACGGTTCCCCGTACGCTCGCTTTCGAGGCGAGTACTTTCAACCGCTCAGTCACCTCTCCGCGGCCGTTGCAATCTCAATCGTAGCAAGGGTTCTGCTTTCCGGCAATCCAACTTAGCCAACACTACTACCGCGACAATGGTTTATGCCGATTCTGAACGTAAGAACCTCATGGAGAAATCTCACGCAAATGCAATGAAACCGCCGGACGCCGTCGGGATAGATATGCGAGTGACGGCGTCCTGCTTCAGCGACGCGCCGCAAAGAAGGATTGAAGGATCGAGGCGCAGTCCTCGACGAGGACGCTTGGCGTCACCTCCACTTGGTGATTGAGGCTGCTATTGGTGAGCAGTTCAAAGCAAGACCTCACAGCGCCGCCCTTGGGATCATCCGCGCCGTAAACCAGGCGAGGAATGCGAGCTTGGATGATGGCTCCGGCGCACATGCTGCACGGCTCAATCGTGACGTAAAGAGTTGTCCCGGGCATCCGATAGTTGCCGAGGAGGTGGGCCGCCTCACGAATTACCAAGATTTCGGCGTGGGCCGTCGGGTCGCCGTCGCGGATCGTGCGGTTGCCGGAGCGGGCCAGGATTTTGTCATCGAGAACGATAAGAGCGCCAATTGGGACTTCCCCGGCTGCTGCTGCCGTGCGGGCCTCCTCCAGGGCGACTTGCATATGTGAAACGTCAGCGTTCATGGTCATCGCGAGGATAGCATGCGAACTGTGAGGGGGACCAATCACCCAGGTCCCAGGGGAAGCTCACCACACTGTGTCAGAACTAACCACCTAATAAAATCCACAGTTTTGCGCGTGCACCATCTTTACCGAGGATTCTGGAATAAAGAAAAACTGGGAATCGCAAAGCTGGTTGCTTGACAATTCTCGGAGGGAGAAACAAACTACGCAGATGCAAGAGCGCTCGGTGCAAGCGTCGCAATTGGATTTTCTCGAATATCACTCCTGGGCCTGCTGCGTGCCGCATGTCAGGCACGAGATCTCCTGAAGAAATCTGAATGGAACTTCGAAAAGATCCCATCACACAAAGCTGGATCATACTGGGCCACCGCGAGGTCGGCAGCGAATCCATCGCGGAGTGCCCGTTCGAACCAGAAAAGTTAGCAAAAATAAAACCGATCATGAGCTGGCCGGCCGACGGGCCGTGGCAAGTGCGTGTGGTGCCACATCCTGATCCTCTTTACCGGGTGGAAGTAGAACCAGGGCGGCTGGCGGAGGGTATGTACGACAAAATGGGGCCACTCGGAGCGCACGAGGTCGTCGTCGAGACTCCGAGCCACGACAAACGCATGACGCAGTTCAGCGATGAAGAAATTGAGCGCGTGCTGTGGGTCTGGGGAACGCGGATCGCTGATTTGAAAAAAGATGCTCGATTCAAGTATGTGAGTGTGTTTAAAAATCATGGGGTAATGGCGGGAGAAGAATGGCCGCACGCGCATTCTGAAGTAACGGCAACCATCTTTGTGCCCCGGCGAATCAAGTACGAGCTGCATGCTTCGCACGACTGGTTCAAGGACAAGGAGCGCTGTATTTTTTGCGACGTCGTGCGCCAAGAGGAAAAGCAAGGAAAGCGGATTGTCGACGCGCAAGGAGATTATTACGCGCTATGCCCGTATGCCTCTCGTGTACCCTACGAAGTTTGGGTGATGCATCGCAGGCACAATCACGTTTTTGAGCAACCGCGGCAGGGCTCCAACCGCAAGCAATTGGCGAGCTTGCTCGGCCGCGTCCTGCGAAGGTTAAACAAGGTGGCTTCGGCCTATCACTTGGTCGTCCACACCGCTCCGAATACCAAGAGCAAGAAGGGCGAGTTGGCAGGCTATTGGAAAACCCTCGCCGAAGACTACCACTGGCACATCGAAATCTTGCCGATCGTCGAAAAACGCAGCAAGTCCTACAGCATAAAAGAGGTTTACTTCAATGCGGAGCTCCCTGAGCAGGCGGCTGCTCACTTGAGAGGGTTGGATCCCAATGCATGAGGCGGGATTTTTGAATCAGGCCAGGCCGCGGACATGTAATGCGCTGTCGAATTCCTGGCATAGATGAATCGCATGGCGGGACAAGCAACTCCGCCTGCCGTTCCTTATGGAGTTAACCGGAAGTATGCACGTCCCCTGCCGGCAATGGGGTTTAGAAATAGAGATTACGCAAGCGTTAATATATACATAAATTTAACTAGGTTAATCCCGGTAATTGTGGTCGAGATTTTGAAAGGAGAGGGAAGGCCGGAGTCTCGGAGGCCATCGCAATGCATAGTGGGTATAGCCGGACTGAAACCACTAAGTATGGTGTAGCGATTCAGGAAACACGCTAGATTTGCCACCCTGCATACTTGTTTACAGCCGCTAAGTCCTGTACTATGTTCACGCTTCTGAGTCGCGGTTCCTCCCAGCACTCGATCGGCGGCTTCGAAAATCCAATTTTCGATGTCGAGGTGTCAGATGTGGAAAAAAGAAGACGGTAAACCCCAAGGAGTGCCCGAAATTTCCACAGCACCCGCGGGCGCGATCGCCACGCCGAGTACCCCAACTACACCTTCACCTGCAGTTCGCGAAACGCCGGCAACAGCGCCGGTCGCTTCCAAGACTGCCGCGTGTATCAGCCAAGGCATCAAAATAAAAGGCGAGGTCACGGGCAGCGAGGATCTCTTCGTTGACGGCCAAGTGGATGGCAAACTGAGTCTTACAAATGGCAGCCTGACGATCGGACCTAATGGCGTGGTGAAAGCAGACGTGACTGCCCGCGAAGTGATTGTTCGCGGGAAGGTGGAAGGAAAAGTCTCGGGACGCGACAAAGTGCAGCTATCGAGCACCGGGCAAGTGACCGGCGAAGTCCAGACCGACCGCCTGGCAATTGAAGACGGCGCAATGCTCCGCGGAAAGGTCGAGGCAGGTAAGCAGCCAAGCAAGCCGGCCGAAACGCAGGCGGCAGCAGCAGCGGGTGGGTCTTCTTCTGGAGGGAAGTCGTCCAGCACAGTATCCATGAATTCGGGAACGGCGGCGGATTGATCCATGAGCTTTCTGAATAAACTCGGCATTGGGATTGGCGCTGGAACCAGTCGCGAGGTTTCGCGCCCGATTCCCCAAAATGGACGAAACCGCAATGTGCCTCCCGCCCCGGCAGTCGGCTCACCACGGCCACCTGAAGCGCCGGGTTCCACTCGGGTCTCGAATGGATTGAAAGAGTTATTGTGGAACCTTGACGGTTTGGGGCGTGGAACACTGCTGGATCTAGGGCCGGCATGGCAGACCACTCTGAGTTTTTTCATCGAGCGCGGTTTTCGTGTTTCGTCAGAGGATATTCTTCGAGAATGGAAGGAATTTCTGCGCGAGGAGGAAGTACGACTAAACGATGCCGGCGTCGCTTCCGAGGCCTTGGATATGACTCCCGCAGGGCGCGCCGTTCGTTTCCTGGAGTCCAACTTGCAGTACCCCCGCGCGTCTTTTGATGCCGTATTAGTGTGGGATTTGATCGATTATCTTGAGCCCGCCTTGGCGAAACAAGCCATAGTGAATTTGACCGAGTTGCTACGCCCAGGTGGAGTCGTTTTCGCGCTCTTCCACAGCAAAAAACCGGAAGGATTCCAGCGCTACCGCATCGCGGATTCAAACTCTCTGCAGATCATTTCCGCGAACGTACTTTGTCCTGCCCAAAAGGTTTACCAGAACCGCGAAATACAGGATTTGTTCGCTCGATTCCGCACCATGAAGTCCTTCGTGAGCAGGGATCAGCTTCGAGAAACGCTTTTCATAAAGTAAAACTCACGCGGAGCCAAAAGTAGCCGTCTTGCCGGAGAATTTGTGTGTTCGCACAAGACTCCGGCGTTGGGTCAATTTGTCAGGCCAATCTCGGATCACTTCCGGATTTCCGATCCTCTGTCCGGAACCGCCTTCCATTACTTTCCAGAACGCCATTTCTAGCTTGGCATTCGAACTTGTCATTAACACGAACGATCAGGCACGTGGAAGGAGACCAAGCTCCACTAGTTGTGCGAGAAATGCCGAGTGCGCACACGCGGCAAATGCTGTGGCGGCCGGAACTCAACGGTGACGTCCAGTTGAGCTTGGACAGGCCTTCTGTTCAACAGAGTGGGCTTGTAGCGCCACAGGCGAATTGCGCTCGTTGCAGCAGGAAGAAGCGAGATCGAGCCGCTGACGTGCTTTACATCCAGCACTTGACCGAGCTCTCCGATGGTGGTGCGGACCTTTACGGTTTCGGACGATCCGTGTCGATCCCCCGGCCTTGGATAACGAGGCCAAACGAAGGAGACAAGCTCACCGGCTTGCAATCGAGCAGGTCTATGAGCCGGTGCAGGTCCGCGCTCAGGAAGAATAAGAACAGAAAGTTGCGAGGTCATCGCAAACGAAGAGGAAGCGGCGATCGGTTTCTCCGGGAGAGTCAGCCTGAACGGTTTGCTGCCGTCGCCTGGGCCAGTGACAAGGATTGTGGAAGGCGATGACGGGTGCGGCGCAGCTCGCGCCGTGGGCGCTATCCTGCGTGAGGCGGGCTTTGCCGGCGCGCCAGTTATCGGGCCGACAGTCCCGGATGAGTGTACGGGTTGGGAGTTCGCGCGTGGCCGTGCGTTTCGCGCGACTAACCCGTTCGAGCCCTTGCGCTCAGGCCCGGCTTCGAGATTATCGGAATCAGCGAAGGGTCGAGTTGTTATTGCTGAGGATGATGCAGGCGGCCCCACGGGTTTAGCAGAATCTTCCAGTGGTGCATTGAGGGATTGAGTAGACGGGCTTTCTGAGCCAACTCCCACAGGCGCCGGCGCTGGAGGAGCTGGCGGACTTACTTCAGGCGTAAGGAAGGTATTTGCCACAGGTGGAGTGGGAACTCGCGAAGTGGTTTCGCGTGGACGATTGAGCCGTGCCGGCGAGTTGCTACCAACAGCCGGTATTGATTTCTGGGTGTCTCGGGGGCGCTTTCCGAGAGGGCCGCGACCCACTGTGAGCACAACGGCGAGACTGATTCCCGCGAACAAGAACACTACTGCGGCGACCTGAAATCCAGATATTTCAAGAGCATATAAGCGTGAGGGCGAGTTCTGGATGGGATGGACAGACGACTCGACTTTGCTCGTTCGAACTTGCTGTCCAAAACCGGCGAGGGGAGCGCGGAAGTGCACCTTCTCCCGGGGATCTTCGACAAACGATGGCAGGATCTCATCCAGAATCTCAGGGGTCACGATCTTAGATGCCGGAGACTCATTCTGCGCAGTCAGTTCGCGCAAGGAGGGTTGGTCTTGCTCAAGAAAAACACTTCCAATTGACTCTTCAGGGAAGCCTCTGAGTGTCGCTGGGACGAGGGACTCAACAGGCGCCGGCGTTAAGCCCTCAAATGCCGGAGCTGGCTTTTCGGACGCGATCCAATCTGAAACTTGATTGCGGGCCTCGGCGGTTAGATCAATAAATTGGATGCCTGCGCTTTTTTTTGATTCCGCCAGCCACACAATCCGCGCGGAGATTTCGATGCTCTGCCCAGAGCTGGGCAATTGAAAGCGAATGCGTGGGAGGTAGTCATCTACTACAAGAGGGTCAGCTGAGGCGACGGCCATGCCCGTCTGGCTTATGTTGAGGACAATCCCGCTAGTAGTAGCGCCGAGCTCGACGTACGCGCGGGAGGCAGGAGTGGTGCGCGTCTGAAGTCGGCGGTCGCTCGTGGGAGCAAGCGCTTCAACCGACGCATGACGTTCGGCGTCGCGTGCAGCTACTTCCGCATTTGCCGGGACGTTCGCTCCTTGCTCCCTCTTGTTCCGCTGCGCGATTTCTATAAGTGTTGCCAGCTTGCCGCCCGCCTTCGAAAGTGCGTCAAAGACGTACGCAAGATTCTTCGGGTTGAACTGAAGCTGCCGAGCAGTAAGAGTCAGTTGGATGCTGTCGTCGATTTCATCTTGCTGGCTTTCGGAAAGATAGTCTTGTAGACCAGAATAGAGAGCACCGTTCTCGAAATTCTCTTTCCATTCAAGAATGGCTTGGAGACGACGACTTGCGTGCTTCTCCAATTCTTGTTCTGGCTGTTCTGCTGCGGCAGATTCGGCGCACACATCAGCTTGACCATGGGGCAATGCCATGGTTAGCTCTGTTAATCCACCACGAAGTTCCTGAACCTTGTTGGACGGTAAAGAAGTTTTGCGACAGACCCACTCTCCGCGGGTCTTGTCAAAATCAATCGAGGCGCGATATTCATCTGTTTCGTACTTGAATACCGGCAACGGCTTGAGAGGTGGCCACCCACCGGCCAGGAGCAATTTCAACTCGGCCTGTTGCACTGGAGACGTGAGTCCCGCAATGTTGGGCCTAGCTCGTACGTGTTTATTCAATTTCATGATTCGGCCCGAAAGACGCTACCTGCTACACGATATTGCTGGCGTGCGGCGAACAAACTTTTGGAAGCAGCCGTTTCGAGGGAGATTTCAACGACAAATGCTTCGAAATTCGACAAGTGCACTGAAGTATTCCTACAGATTCGACATGTTCCCACCCCACGCCTTTGTGTGGTGAGCGTCGTCTGCCTCGTTTCTATAGTTGTCGAGGCCCGTACAGGAACTCCCGGACCGCCTCTCCCAACTAAAAAACCGTGAAATTGTGCACGTGTGTCAGGCGGGTAGAGCAATCCTTCGCCGACCAGAGAGACTTTCTGGAAATCAGTGCTGTTGTACCTAGGGCAGGGCACGTCCATCTCGTCACCCCTTGCAGCCCCACTGGCCTGTGGGAAGAATCCATTCTGCTTAACTTCGCTCGTCAGACCTGGTAACTTTCCTGAGTGTAATACATCCTAAACCCCGTCCGGCGAGATAAGTTGCGTACCTGCGCCCGAGGTGACCTCGTTCCGCCCATTCTGTCTGCTATGTGGAGCAACAGCCTGCGAGCCCCTTTTCGCGGCTAGGCCGACAGATGGCGAAGCCAGCTCAGACGGCGCGCGTTTTTGCCCTCGCCCGCCTCAGGCGATGTTGTGAACCTCTCGTTGTAAAGCGCGGGAAGATCCAGAGGCGTAAGCTATTGAGCAATGCTCCCGTCTCCTTCAAACTCTTCATTTTGAGCCGCATGCAAGAGAGTCGCCATAGGGCTACCCGAGAGATGCCAAATTAACGCTAATAGGACAAGGACCGAAGAATTCCCAGAAGGCCCGTAGCCGGGAGAATGCTTGGGCCGCGTGAGGATCCCTCGCAGGAGTGACGACGCAATCGGATACTGCCCATGGCCGCTGAGTCCTTCTTTCCCCGTGGCAATCTTTGCTTGCAAATGAAGCTGATAGGGAGTAAACCGGCACATGAGAGCTCACAGAGCTCCGGAGGGGACATGACTCCACCGGGCTTAGAGCTGAACCAAAGCTGAACACACCGCTCTCGCGGTGCGAGTCGCTCGCGAAACATACGTACTTTTAGCGCGCTTCCGAGACGACACAGCAAATTAACAAAAGGGGAAGCCATGCGGCTTCCCCTTTTTGATCCTGTCCCCTATTGCTGCGTTGGACTGTGGTGAGTATGGTGATGTCGGTATCGATGTTTGCGGTGATGACGATCGTGCAAAGATGCGGGGTTGGGAGAATGTGCATGACTACTGCTGGCTGCAGGCGGAGGAGTTGATTGGGCCTGGGAAACAGGTTGTTCTGCAGAAGTAGAAAAGGTCAGCGCGACCGCCAGCACGATAAGGCGCAGAATCGGGTTCACGGAAAATCCCTCGATAACCTAAGTTCCCGGTCGAAATATTCAAACACAAGACAGCTGGGAAATCACAAAGTATTACAGAAATGAACGGATTGATAACTGAGAGCGTGGACTGGGGGTACGAGAGAGGGCGCCAGGCGCGCTGAGGGGGGCGCGCCTGGCAGTGGCTGGGGCTGAGGGAGGAATCTAACCACCAAATTTAAGCGTTTCGAGCCAGTGAATCGCTTCGCGCTGATTGGCGATGATCTGGGCTTGCCAAAGAAGAGCAACAGACATCAGGCCCATCGAAATAACACAGACGGTCAAAATAACTCCCATCGAGGATTCAGAGGCCGGAATGCGCAGCTTGCGAATGATCCATGCCATAGTCTTGAGTCTCCTAGTACTCGGCCAGCGGAACTTCTCAGTGGACCCGCTAAGCGCTTCCGGCGGAGAAATGCAGAAATACCATCCGTCCGACCGTTAAAAAGCAATCAGAGGGCCACGAAAACGGACGCGGAACCAGTTCCTATCCTGCCCAAAACAGGAGATTTGGTTAATCTTCGAGAAAATATCTTGTGAACTTGGGATCAGGAGTGTGGAAAAAATGAGGCATAAACGAGAGTTTGCTACCAAAGTTTGCTACCGTCGCGTCGAGAGATTGGCAAGAATTTGTTCCCACGCATCTGGGAATTTGCGCGCTAGTTCTATTACTCGGCGAGACTGATCGGGAACAATACCGACTTGCTCATTGGGAATATCGGCAAGAAGAATTGCGCGATCACAGGCTGCGAAAAGGGCGGCTTCCTGTCCATGAGTGGCGATTGCGATGCTCTTTGCATGGGAACGGAGTGCGCGGTCATACAGTTTTGAAAGTGCGCCGATGCAACGGTGAACGCTGGCATCAATGGCCAGGGACCACAGCGCGCCACGCTGGCGAAACTGAATATTCCGGCCGTGCCCGAGCGCTTGGAAGTTCGCGATGTCCTGCTGAGAAGCCCCGGCGAAGAAAAAAAACTCATCAAAATCACGCTGACGGACTAACTCGGCCTCGCGGGCAGGCAAACCCGAATTGAGCGTCAACTCGCGCGGCGGAAGGGAGCGCAGCGAGACCACAGACAGGCCGGATTCCACGGCAAGGTTCTCTAAAGCGTCCGATGCGGCCGGCTGAGGCTCGGCAATGGGAATGCACGTGAAGCGGCCAAGGCGGATTGTGGCGGTCCCGCGTGGACGCGAAGTAGAGGATTGCGGCCGCAAGTGAAAATAATCTTCGGGAAGAAAGACGCCGCAGCCATCTTCGGCAATAAATGGATGGGTGTGAGCTAGCTTGCGGCGCGGCTCATCCATCTGCAGGCGTGTGCGATTGGTGAGCCACACGGCAGGGATACCACGGTGATCCAGGGCGGCTGTGAATTCATCGAGGCCGGGGACGCTGCTTCCGGGGGCTGGTATCAAATCGTCGACCGCGATGTACAGAATGGAAGAGGTTTGATACAAGCGGTTCTCCGCGAGGTGCGCTTCCATCTTAGCGGAGATTCGGGAGAAACTGGACCATCGGTGCAAAAAGAGTTTAGTAGAAGATAAAAAAAGCGGGCAGGAATCCCTGCCCGCTGCGTTAGTTCCTCGGCCAAAAAAGCCAAGGGTTGCTGTGTGTTTACTTTCCGGAAGTGGTGGAAGCGCTGGTCGGCTGCGCATTCGCCTTCGGAATGCTGACGTAGCCGCTGATCTGATCCTTGCCAACTTTGTTGATCACGATCTCTTCGGGCAGATGGGTTCCGGAGAGATAGAAGAAAATGGGCTCGTTAAGGGCGCGGTTCTTCTTCTCGAAGCGCTTGTCCTCGACGACCATGGCGATATTGACCTGATTCTTCTTCTGGTTGACTCCCTTCAGCTCGACGGTGACGTTGCCGACCTTTTGGGGCTTGTTCTTGCCGGCGATGGTGAATTCGACGTAATCGCGCTCGCCGAGGCGACGGAGTTGGTCGACTTCATCATGATTGCGAGCGATGAGTGTGCCCAGCTCGCTCTTGGCCATCTTCAGGTCTTCCTTGGTGGAATTCAGGTCTGTGCTGACAGCAGTGACCTTGGTGTCCACGTTTTTGACGTCATCCGTTGCGGCCTTGGTTGCCAATTCCGTATGGACAGACGTATCGAGAGCGCTGAGCTTCTGAGTTGTTTGATCATTCAGCTGGGCGGCCTCTTTGCGCGCTTTCCGGAGCTGGCCCTGGGTGATCTTGAGCTTGTCGGTGACGACCTTCAAGTCCCCTTGTAAGTCGGTATTGGCCTTTTCATCCTGCGCGATGCGGTCCTTCAGAGACGACATGTCCTGTTGAACCGTTTGCTCGGTGGTCTTTAGTTGAGCGGTGACAGCCTGCTGCGTGGTGTCCAGCTTTGACGACGCGTTCCAGCCAAATCCCAAGCCAGCAATCGCGACCAAGCCAAGCACGATGATCGCGGGCAACTGCCACGACGAACTGTTTCTTGTTTCGATGAATTGTTCTTCTGACATAGAAATTCTTTTCTCCTCACCCAGATGTGGGCGAACGATTTAATTTTGTAATCGGCCCGTAACACTGAAGGAGCAAGTCGTGAGCCAAATGGTTCCAGGGGAAGAAGGAGCGAATGTCCCCGTAAACCGATGAATGAATGCGGGTTGTTTCGATAAGTCGAAACAGTCGGTAGAAAGGGTCAGTACTAGTCCTAGCAAACTTTACGCGACGAATTCCGATTTCGGAGTTTCTTACTCTTCCAAGTGCTTCAGGAAAGATCGACCTCCAGAGCTTGGAGATCAGAGGCCAGCTGAGAGGGGGAGTGGAACTGGATGCCGCCCAAACCGAGGCGCTTTGCGGCTTCCACGTAAGCGGCAACGTCATCAATGTAAAGGGTTTCCTCGGCACGAGCTTTGACGGCCCGAAGAGCTTCGCGATAAATGAGCGGATTCGGTTTGCTGGCACCCACTGCGCAGGAGTAGACGCGGGCAGGAAAGAAGGCGAAAAAACTGTAGGTGCTTTCCAGATGGCGGACGTGGATGGGATCGGTATTGGAGAGCAGGGCAAGGCGGTAGTGCTTGGATAGTTTTTCGAAGAAGGCATCCGCGTGAATCGGAGTAGGGTCAAGAGCATGATTCCAGACGTCGGTAAATTGCTTAAAGCTGAGTCTGCCGCCAAGACGCTGAGCCAGATGGAGATACCAATCGTGGGGCGCGATTCGACCTTCCTGCCAATCAGACCAGAGTGGATCCTTTTCGATGGCGGACCAAATCTCGGACGGTGAGAGAGAGCTACCAGAAGCAAGGCCTTGCATGGCGCGGGCGACGTCAACGCGAACCAGGACGCGGCCAATATCGAAGATGATGGCGCGGAGGATCGGGGAGGGCACGGCCTACTTAACCGGTCCATTAAATAAGGCAGTGCTTGAGGATTTACTGGCTGCTCTTTTGGAGCGGAACAAGCCAATGATGGGGGGGAGTACAGAAAGGATGATGACCACAGCTATCACATAGTGAATGTAGTGACCGATGTTGGGGATGAAATGGCCAAGCGAATAACCGCCAAGGATTGTGGCAGCAACCCAGAACGTGCCGCCTACAGTATCGAAGAGCAGATAGCGCGGGTACGACATTTTTGCAGCGCCGGCGACGGGTGGACAGAACGTTCGAATGATGGGGATGAAGCGGGCGAGAATCACGGCTCGGCCACCGTATTTTTCGTAGAAGTCATGGGCACGCTGCAGATGGCCACGGCGGAAAAAAAAGGATTCCTCACGGCGATACAGGGCAGCTCCAGCGGATCGGCCAATCCAATAGCCGACCTGGTCACCGGCGATAGCGCAGAACATGACGGGAAGCAGTAGCCACTTGAGGGGAATGACGCCAGAGTAGGAAAAGATACCAGCGGTGATCAGAAGAGAATCACCGGGAAGAAAAAATCCGACAAAAAAGCCTGTTTCAATAAATACGATGATGCAAACGAGAGGAGCGCCGCCGGAGCGAATCAGTTCTCGAAGTCCGTCGGTGGTGTAGAGCGAGTGGAGAAAGTGGAGGATGGATTGGAGCAAGCGGAACGTTTCCTCGAAAAGTTCATTTGAGAAACGGGCACCGGGACGAGCGCGCGAGTGCGCAGCATCGTAAAAGCACCCAATCCAATACGGTAACAGAAAACGACCAGATCTTCTCTGCATTCATACCAGAGAACGACGGAAGTGATCACGGCGGCGAACAAGGCGGCGAGGCGAATCATCGGGATGCCTCCGCAAGCCAGAGATAGCCTTGGGCCTCAGCTTCGAGACGCGTTTCAAATTCAAAAGTCGTTTCTACGGCAGGGTTGAGAAGCTTCTGGATGCGAGGAAGCGCGCGGCGGGTTGCGGCTGCGCCCGCCTCGATGGCCTCGTCGGCGCGATCAAAATCATCCCAGGCAAAAGACTGCACGTCGGGACGAAGGACCAAGTCCGCGTGACGCTCCCAAATTTCGAGCTGATGTTTCTGAGCGGCGTTCACGGCCCGGCAGACGACTTGAAAGATGTTGGATGGAGCGCCGCGGCTGCCGTCTTCGACCCCGACGGCTACACCGATTACGTGCGCGGCGCCAAGGTCACGCGCGGCGCGCGTGGGAACCGGCGCAACCAGGCCGCCATCGGCGAGACAGCGGGTGCCGATTCTGACGGGTTCGAACAGCCCTGGGAAGGCACAGCTCGCGCGGATCGCATCCGACAAATTTCCGTGGGTGAAAACGACGGGCTCGCCGCTGGCCAGGTCCGTGGCGACCACAGCCATAGGAATTTTGAGGTCTTCGAAGCGGCGCGATTCGAAGACACGCTCGATGAGATCGCCCAGCCGGTGATTGCTGGCAAGTCCGAGACGGGAAACGCGCCAGCGGGCGATATCACGAAACCGAATCGTGCGGCAAGTGGAAATGATGCGCGCGAGAGGTGCGCCGCTTGCATAAGCCGCTCCGAGAATGCTGCCCACGCTAGTGCCTGCAATATAAGAGACCGGGATGTGGTTTTGTTCCAGCACCTGTAGGACACCAAGATGGGCAAAGCCGCGAGAAAACCCACCACCTAAAGCCAAGCCCAAACCTGCCCTTACGGACGAGGGGGCTGGCCCTCCGTCCAGTGCGGAATGATGGGGACGTTTCATGACAGCAGGATGCCATCGGCGTCCTTCGCACCCAATGGGCCGGGCGTCCCTAAAAAAGGGTACGAGCGTACCGTGCTCCGAATTTGAACAAGCGTTTGAGCTGCGGAAAAGACAGTACCAACTTACTAGGCTAGTACCCTCTGTGTACCATTGCTCGAGAAGAGGCGCTCAGCGATTCTGTGTCCGTCAGCGAGGCCTGAACATCTGCGGGAGGGCGAATGGACAGTGCATACGCAACGTGGATAGGGCAGTCGGTCGTGCTGCAAGTGGCGCTAGGGGAAATTAAAGTGCCGCTAAGAGGAACGCTGCTGAAGGATGGCGTCGAAACGGTACGGATGAGGATTGGCGAGGGCTGGGATGTGGATATTTATAAGACGATGATCCTGGCCGTCGAACAAGATGCTATGGCGTTACTTCCCGCGTGAGGAGGAGCGATGAATAGCCAAGTGCCAAAGTACGTGACGCAAGGACGGGCAGCGCTGCTGCTTGGAATATCCGAGGATGAGCTTTCGCGGCTTTCGAACGAGTCTGGATTGGGACACAAAGAGTGCGCGGGAGATCAAGAAGAAACGTTTTTCACGTACGAAGAGCTGAGAAAGATCTGCGTGCTGACCGTGCAGCAAGTGAACTGAAAATTTTTCGAGTTTCCCTCCGGCCCCCCTCAGCAGTAACCCCGCCCCGGGTCGCTCCCCCCAGCGATCCGGGGTTTTAATTTTCCGGAACGAGCTTCCTAAGGACAAAATTCAAGTCCGCGAGGACGTATTATCGAAGACGGAGCGCGCCCGTTTTCGAGGGGATGATATTTCCTTTGACACCAAGGGGCTGGGGAACGAGACTTAGCGCCGCAAACTTGCCGGGGGTGATGAGAAATGCCGCGGATGCCATATCGAAGAATGGGGATAGCAGCGATTGTGACAGTTTTTGTGGGGATGGCGCTGAGCTGGGGAGTGAAGGAAGAAATTGCTGCTGAAGAAGAGAAATATGACGTGGTGATTGCGAACGGGCGGGTGATGGACCCGGACTCGGGGTTGGATGCGGTGCGAAACGTGGGGATCAGCGGCGGAAAGATACGCACGATTTCAGCGAATTCTTTGATGGGCAAGACGACGATGGAGGCGAAGGGGCTCGTCGTTGCGCCGGGATTCATCGACTTGCACGAACATGGGCAAGAGCCGAGAAACTATCAATTCCAAGCTCATGATGGGGTGACCACATCGCTTGAGCTCGAAAGGGGCAGCGCTGATGTTGCCGGCTGGTACGCGGAGAGGGAAGGAAGGTCGCTGATCAATTTCGGGGTGAGCATTGGGCATATACCGGTACGCATGAAGGTGATGCACGATCCGGGCACTTTTCTACCGACCGGCGACGCAGCTCATCGCGAGGCAACGCCGACAGAACTCTCGGAGATTAGCGCGGAGATAGAGAAAGGATTTCACGAAGGTGCGCTCGCCGAAGGAATGGGAGTGAATTACACGGCGGCGGCTACGCACTGGGAAATTGTGGAGATGTTCAAAATTGCGGCGCGGAACCACGCGTCGGTGCATGTCCACCTGCGATATGGCGGATTGAAAGAGCCCACGACCGGGCTTGCAGGGCTCGAGGAGGTCCTTGCTGCGGCTGTCGCCACTGGCGCACCGCTGCACGTGGTGCACATCACGAGCATGGGGTTGAAATACACGCCGGAGTTGATCTCGATGGTGGAAGGCGCGCAACGGCATGGGCTGGATGTGACGACAGAGTGCTATCCGTACACCGCAGGAAGCACAGCGCTGGAATCGGCGATTTTCGATCCCGGGTGGCAAGAGAATATGGGAATTACATATAAGGATGTGCAGTGGGCGGAGACGGGCGAGAGATTGACTGACGAGACATTCGAAAAGTACAGAAAGAAGGGGGGAATCGCAATCATCCACTCAATTCCGGAGGAGGATGCGCGTATGGCGGTGGGGAATCCGACCGTGATGATCGCAAGCGACGGGATGCCGATCACGGGGTCAAGAGTGCATCCGCGTGGGCAGGGAACATTTTCTAGAGTGCTTGGCCATTACGTCAGAGAAGAAAAGGCGCTGGATCTGATGACGGCGCTGCGGAAGATGACGCTGATGCCGGCGCAACGGTTAGAGAAAAGGGCGCCTGCATTTAAGGCCAAAGGACGTATTCGAGTCGGAGCCGACGCGGACATCACGGTTTTTGATCCGGAACATGTCATCGACAAAGCAACTTACGAGGACCCGCTTGAGTACTCACAAGGGATTCAGTTCGTGTTGGTCAATGGAATTGCGGTTTTGAAAGATGGTCAGCTTGTGGATGGGGTGGTTCCGGGACGAGCGGCGCGTGCCCCTATCTCTCAGTGAGCTTTGGCGCGGGTAGATGAGCCGCGTACCGCTATGTTAATATTGCTAAACCGCGCGCCCGTAGCTCAGTTGGATAGAGCGTCTGGCTACGAACCAGAAGGTCGGGAGTTCGAGTCCCCCCGGGCGCGCCATACTTCTCCGGGGTCCGGCCCGGAGACATGGGTGACACAACGTACCTAAGACATAGGTAACACTTTTGGGCCGAAGGGATTTTCGAGCGGTTCGAGCACCCGAGTGTCCAGATCGAAGTATCCCAGATCATAATCCATAAAGCTCACCAGCC
>DATLVZ010000034.1:0-46887 GCA_035576885.1 Candidatus Acidiferrum sp.
CGGGTTGGTGAAGATGGATCCGAGGGATTGAGAGGACGAGGCCGAGAAAAGATGAAAAGAAAGACCCCACCCTTTCAAAAACCAAAAACGAAAGGGTGGGGCACCCCGACAAGAAAAGACAAATTCAAAATCGTCTCGGCAGGCTGAGAGTGTCCCACCCGCCAGCTAAGAGCAGGCTTCGAAGCTAATCACACCCGAACGTGATGCTCATCACAGCGCGGAAAGACCAGTTGGCTCAGACTGCAGTGGTTTGGGCATCTGCAGTATAGGGTCAATTGGCGTGGTAGAGTAGTTTAGCGTGCGACGATCACTCATTCTCGTGTTGGCGTTGAGCCTTCTAGAGCTAGGGCCGGTACCGCTTTCCGCGTGCGCACTGGTCTCTTCGAAACTGGCCGAATGCGCAACGCCTCAAACGCAAGACCAGTGCGACAAAATGGACATGGATGAGAGCGGAACTCATTTTGCCGCTACGCCAGACACTTCTTGCTGCCTCCTCAAGGCGCCACTTCCAGTATCGCAATATAAATCGTCGGATCTTTCATTTCCAGCCACGCTTGAAGTCGCTTCCGCTCCCATCGGTATCGCTCCCCTCGTTCACAACATATACCCCGCAGTCTCTATCCAGGATATTTCTCCGCCCGGCCGGCAGTCCCTGCTCTGCACGTTTCTAATCTAAGACTTTCCTTGTTGCCCTAAAACTGCGCACGAGTGTGTCTCGGTACGCCTGACTGCCGAAGCGCAGAGGAAATCGATTGAGCAGTGCACGGCCCTGGAATCTGGACCTGGAAAGGACAGCTTATGAAGTCTAGTTCCGCGCGGATGTTGGCAAGTCTTCTACTTCTGTTAGTACCTTCGGTCTCTCGGGCACAGGAATCGTCGTCGCCCGGAGCAGCAGCCAGTCTCGCCAATCTTCTCGCCGAAGCCGAGCGGAACAATCCTCAGATCCAGGCTGCGCGGCATGGATGGGATGCCGCGAAGCAAGTTCCAACGCAGGTTTCGACTCTGCCCGACCCGCAAGTCGTCGTGCAGCAATTCAGCGTCGGCAGCCCCCGGCCTTTCGCCGGCTACACCAACAGCGATTTTGGTTACATTGGATTCGGGATTTCGCAGGACATTCCGTATCCCGGAAAACTTCGCCTTCGCGGCGAAATCGCCAAAAAGGATGCTGATGTCATCCAAGAACGGTACGAGTCCGTTCGCAGGGCAATCCTGGCGGAGGTCAAGAAAACATATTTTCAATTGGGCTATTTGTCCGAGAGGGGAACGATTCTCGACAGTGATCGAGAATTGCTGCGGCAGATTGAGGAATCGGCCGAGGCCCGCTATCGCAGCGGCATGGGAAACCAGCAGGAAGTCTTGCAAGCGCAGCTGGAACAGACCAAGCTTCTCCGGGAAAGCACCACGAACCAGCTGGAAATCGGCAAAATCCAGGCTGCCATAAAGCAGCTTTTGAATCGTCTACAGTCTTCGCCGGACATTGAGACCGCCAAATTTTCCGAAACCCCGCTTTCCTACACGTATGACGAGTTGCTGGCAGCGGCCACTGCCAATAATCCGGACATCGCCGGAATGCAAAAGGTCGTGGAACGACAAAAACTCCAGGTAGAACTGGCCAAGAAGGACTTCTATCCCGACTTCAATCTGCAATACATGTGGCAGCGGACCGATCCGGCGCAATACCGGGCCTACTACATGCTCACCTTCGGCACCCGGATTCCCATCTATCGAGGTCGTCGCCAGCAACCGGAACTGGCCCAGGCCGAAGCGGACCGGGAACGCGCTCGGAGCGAATCCGAAGCACAGTCTCAGCGGGTTGCGTTTGAACTCCGGCAGCAATTCGTCGGCGCTGACAAATCGGCCGAGCTCCTCAAGATTTACCGCGATGGGCTGCTGCCCCAAGCGCGCGCGGAATTACAGGCAGGGTTAGCTGCCTATCAATCGAACCGCGAGGACTTTCAAGCGCTGCTGGCCTCGTTTCTTGACGTGCTCAAACTCGACCAAGAGTACTGGCAGACGCTCTCTGAACACGAGACCTCGCTAGCCCAAATCGAAGAAGCAACAGGGCTATCGCTGCGTTGAAGCAAGAGCATAGGAGAAGGATCATGACGAATTATCGAAGGGCATTCTTCCTGGCAGGTATCGCAAACTTCGTGCTCCTTGCTTTGCTGATTGGAAGCTGGTGGTACTCGCGAGTGGAGCACACGAAAAAGCAGCCCGCCGCTTCCGCGTCGAGCCCCGTGGAGCAGCCGGTTCAAGGCGAAGCGCCCGGCTCCGCAACAGCGCCGTCACAAACTCCTCTCGTGCCTGTCCAACTCTCCGCCGAACGACTGCAATCCATCGGCGTGAAGTTTGGAGTCGTTGAAAGAAAACCGATCCAGGATGAAGTTCGGACAACGGGAACAGTCGCCATGGACGAAACACGATTGTCTTACGTGCAGACACGCTTTTCGGGATACATCGTGAAAGTCTTTGCCGATGCAACATACAAATACGTTCGCAAAGGCCAGCCGCTCTTCACGATCTACAGCCCTGAACTGGCGGCCGCCGAGCGGGAGTACCTGGTCGCGAAGCGGAATGCACAGGGCCTTGCGCAAAGCACGGTGCCGGGCGTTGCGGCTGGCATCACCTCGCTCGTCAATGCATCCACAGACCGATTGAGACAGTGGAACCTGCCTCCGCGGGAGATCGCGCGACTCGAATCTTCTGGTCAGGTGCAAGAAGAACTAGAGATCAATTCACCCGTGTCAGGCTACATCACCGAGCGGAATGCGCTTCCCAACCTGACTGTTCAACCAGACACCCGGCTCTACACCATTGCGGACCTTTCAACCGTATGGGTCCTTGCCCAAGTATTTCAGAACGATTTGGGCCACGTCAGAGCTGGAGAACCAGCGACTCTGACGGTCGATTCTTATCCGGGCAGGACGTTTCGGGGACGAGTCGACTTCATTTATCCCGATGTGGACCTGACCACGCGCACCGCCCGTGTTCGCCTCATCTTTTCCAATCCCAACCTCGCGCTCACACCTGGAATGTTCGTCAACGTGACGCTACAGGTGCCGCTCGGGAATCAACTTGTCATTCCAACTAGTGGGGTCCTGCAATCGGGGACGCGGCAGATTGTCTTCGTGGACAGAGGCGCAGGCTACCTTGAACCACGCGACGTGCAACTTGGAGCGCAGGCAGGAGACGAATACATCATCTTGAAAGGCCTGAAGTCAGGCGAACGCATCGTTACGTCGGCCAACTTCTTGATTGATTCGGAAAGCCAACTCCAAGCCGCTATTGGGTCATTCGTTCCACCTCCACCTGGTGCAGGCGCAGCAGCAGCCATGAATGGCCCGGGCACGCAGCCTACTGTCGCTATTGATTTCTCAACCGACCCGGCGACGCCGCGCAAGGGTACGAATCTCTACCGCGTTAAGCTCACCGCCTCTGATGGCTCGCCAATCTCAGGCGCGCAAGTCAGCGTGCGGAGCTTCATGCCCGCGATGCCGCAAATGGGGATGGCAGCAATAAATATTGCGACGCCACTGGCTGAGATAGGCAGCGGATTGTACGAGGGCCACGTAGATCTCGAAAGTGGCGGCACGTGGAAACTGACTGTCGCAGCACTCAAGAACGGGGCTGTCCTCGCCACCAAACAAATCAGCCTGAACGCAGAAGGGGGAAATTAACGATGATCTCCCGGGTGATTGATTGGTGCGCCAGCAATCGATTCCTCGTTTTCACGGGAACGTTGCTGCTGGTTCTTGCCGGAATTTGGTCACTCAATCATATTCCGCTCGACGCATTGCCGGACATTTCCGACGTGCAGGTGATCGTGCACGTTCCGTGGGAAGGTGAGCCCCCGAATATCATCGAGGACCAGGTTACCTACCCCATTGTAACAACGCTGCTGGCCGCTCCCCACGTGAAAGCGGTCCGCGCGCAGACAATGTTTGGCGACGCCTACATCTTCGTTGTTTTCGAAGATGGAACTGACCTCTACTGGGCTCGTTCGCGCGTTCTTGAATACATCCAGCAACTCCAGGGAGTGCTGCCTAAAAACGCATCTCCGATGATCGGCCCCGACGCCACAGGCGCCGGCTGGGTCTACGAATACGCCGTGATTGATCGCTCCCATCAGCGTAGTCTGGCCGATTTGCGAAGTCTTCAGGATTGGTATCTCCGGTATCAACTGGAGACCGTTCCAGGTGTTTCCGAAGTCGCCTCCATCGGAGGATTCGTTCGCCAATACCAAGTCAATCTGGACCCCAACAAGCTTCGCGCTTACAACATCCCACTTTCGACCGTGATCGACCGGGTACGCGACAGCACGAATGAGGTTGGTGGTCGCGTGCTCGAAATGGGTGGCGCGGAATACATGGTTCGTGGCCTTGGCTACCTCCGTTCCACCCAAGACCTCGAGGACGTGCCAGTCTCCACTAAGAACGGGACTCCTGTGCTCGTCCGAAACCTCGGTGTCGTTACCATTGGCCCAGACATTCGACGGGGCGTTGTGGAATGGAACGGCGATGGGGAAACCGTGGGTGGAATCATCGTGATGCGCTACGGGATGAACGCGCTCAACGTGATTGATGGAGTGAAGAAAAAGCTTGCTGAAATAAAACCTTCGCTTCCTGCGGGTGTCGAGATTGTCTCCGGATACGACCGATCCGGGTTAATTCAGGCATCCATTAAAACGTTGCAGCGCGATCTCCTCGAAGAAGCCATCATCGTCAGCTTCGTAACGATTGCCTTTCTATTCCATTTCCGTTCTGCGCTGATCCCCATCCTGACCTTACCCATTGCTGTTGTGGCGTCCTTCATCCCGATGTACTTCTTGCACGTCAGTTCCAACATCATGTCGCTTGGCGGATTGGCACTTGCTATAGGTGTGCTCATCGACGCCGCCATTGTCATGGTGGAGAACGGCTACCGCCACTTATCGGAGCACATTGCCACAACTGGAAAATCAGGAGCCCAGCTGACAGAGAAAGAAAGGCGACGCATTTTGATGGGTGCGGCGAAGCAGGTAGGTCCGGCCATCTTCGTTTCCTTGATCATTATTCTTGTTTCCTTCCTGCCGGTATTTCTGCTGGAAGCACAGGAAGGGCGCATGTTTCGCCCTCTTGCGTGGACTAAAACCCTCTCGGTGGCGTTCTCTTCGATTCTTGCCATCACGTTCGTTCCAGTCCTAATGGTGATCTTCATTCGCGGGCATTTAAGACCGGAATCCGAAAATCCCTTCTCGCGATGGACCCAGGCCTTGTATTTACCTATCCTCCGTTTCTGTCTTCGCCACCGGAAAACGACGCTTTTTCTCAATCTGATTTTCTTGCTTCTGACCTCACCCCTCGCGTGGCGCATGGGCAGCCAGTTCATGCCGCCCCTCTATGAGGGTTCTTCTCTTTATATGCCGACTGCTCTCCCCGGTATCTCGATCACGCAAGCGTCTACCTTGTTGCAAGTACAAGACCGTATCATCAAGTCTTTTCTGGAAGTCGAGAGCGTGTTCGGGGCAGTTGGCCGTTCGGATAGCCCCACGGACAACGCCCCGCTCGACATGTATGACACCACGATCATGCTCAAACCACGTGAGCAGTGGCGTCCTGGCATGACCTACGAAAAGCTTATTCGCGAAATGGACGAAAAGCTTCAGTTTCCGGGATTGACGAATACTTGGACGATGCCCGTTCAAAACCGCTTGGACATGGAGCTTACAGGCATCAAGACACCCGTCGGACTCAAGATTCAAGGCCCCAATGTCGAGGGCATTCAAAAAGCGGGCGCTCAATTACAGCAGATTCTGGGTGGGCTGCCTGAACTCCGTTCCATTTTTGCCGAGCACGTCGCAGAGGGCTTTTACATCAACGTCGAAGTTAACCGCCCAGAAGCAGCACGTTATGGACTTACCGTGTCCGATGTCCAACGCGCGGTGACTTCCGGCATTGGCGGCGAGAACGTCGCAGAAAATGTCGAAGGCCGCGAACGTTATCCCATCAACGTGCGCTACAGCCGGGACTTTCGTGATGACATCGGGCAGTTACAGCGGGTCATTATTGCTACGCCCACTGGCGCGCAAGTCCCCATCTCGGAGGTTGCCAAGGTCTACTTCTCGCGCGGGCCAGCAATGATTCGCGATGAGGAAGGCCTGCTCACCGGCTACGTCTATCTCGACCTTGCGACGAAGGACTATGGCGGCTTCGTCACGAAAGCGGATCGGCTCCTGCATGACAAGCTGAAGCTGCCCCCGGGGTATACCTACAAATGGTCGGGCGAATATGAATTCGAGCTCCGCGCGAAAGCTCGGCTTAAAATCATCGTACCTATCGTATTCTTTGTAATCTTCCTACTCCTCTATATGGTGTTCCATTCCGCCACCGAAGCTGCGGTGCTCATCTTTCCTACGTTTTACGCGATGACTGGAGGCCTGATCCTCCAATGGTGGCTTGGCTACAACTTCAGTGTTGCCGTCTGGGTCGGCTACATCGCGTTGTTTGGAATTGCCGTCGAAACCGGTGTCGTGATGGTGGTCTATCTCCACGAGTCACTCGACAGGCGGCTGGCCTCAGGCGTGCCGCTCAAACACGAAGACATCGAAGCAGCCACGATCGAAGGCGCCGTGATGCGTCTGCGCCCGAAGCTCATGACCGTAACAGCGGTTTTGGCCAGCCTTATTCCGATCCTCTGGGAAAGCGGAATTGGTTCAGATGTGATGAAGCCCATCGCGGCACCGATCGTCGGCGGGATGATCACATCTACGATTCACGTCCTGATTCTTGTGCCAGTCTTCTTCGCGGTGATGAAAGAGCGGGCATTACGCGCTGGCACGCTGAGTATCAAGCAAAGCCCGGAATAGGACGCTGCGGTGAGCTGCCCCAAGGCTCCGCGCATGGGATGTAGCAATTCGGCAGCAGAATGGCCCTCAGTAAGTAAATAGTTTGTTACTAGTAGGGAGAGCGTCGTGGGATGGCGGTCGGAGGGTTCGAGGGTCGTTTGGACGGCGCGGGAGGCTGGAACCCATGGCGCAACTTTTGTGCGGTTTTGGAGTTAAACTAGGTAGGTGCTTCCGAATGAGTGATGTGCCTGAGGTCAGTTAGATTCACGGCCTGCTGGGAAGATGGTTTGGGACCACGGAGGACAAAGAAATGCGTTATCTAAGATATTTCGCGTTGTTGGCGGCGATCGGTTTTGTGGCTGCCGCCCCCTCGCAAGCGCAAGTAAGCGTTGGAGTTGGGGTCGGATATGGCCCTGGTTACTATGGGTATGACTATGCGGCGCCGGTCTGTGTATACGGTTACTATTCCTATTACCCTTATGATTGCGCACCTTACGGCTTCTATGGGCCAGAATGGTTCGCAGACGGCGTGTTTATTGGAGCCGGGCCGTGGTTTCATGGGTTTGGCGGACGCTATTGGGGCCGAGGCTATTACGGGCGCGGTGGGTATTACGGGCGCGGTGGGTATTACGGGCGCGGCTATTACGGGCGAGGCGGCTTCTACGGCCGGGGTTATGCAGACGGCGGACGTGGCGGCTTTAGCGGCGGACGCGGCGGCTTCAGCGGCGGACGCGGCGGCTTTAGCGGCGGACGCGGCGGCTTTAGCGGCGGACGCGGCGGCTTCAGCGGCGGACGCGGCGGCTTCAGCGGCGGACGCGGCGGTGGAGGTGGATTCCACGGCGGCGGCGGTGGAGGATCTCATGGCGGTGGCCATGGTGGCGGCCACAGGTAATTGACCTAGATACTCCGGTTGAGAAAACGAACGGCTGGCAGCGAGTGCTGCCAGCCGTTTTTATTTCCACGCAAGGGTCGATCGATGGCGGAGACCGTCATGTTTTGCGCGTACTATTGAGCGTCACCAAGTATAGAGTCGTGCGGATCGATGAGAAAAGCGGCAGCAGGGCTGCCGCACTCCAAATCGCTCCTTCGCAAAATTATGCGGGACTCCGTAAACGACAAGCGAGGTATTGTTGTTCATGCGCGAAGAGTCGAAAAAAATTTTGACGTTTGACGTAAGGTACAGTGCGTGAGACTCGTCGCACGAGCATCTAAACAGCGCGGCTACTTAGGCCCTTCCTTTGAGAGGCAAAATTAGGTGCCAACTCTCGAACTGCCTCATTCGCCGCACGCAGCTGATCTGAGTCCTGTAATAATTCACTACCGCGAGTTTGGAAGCGGGCATCCCCTGGTTTTTCTGCATGGGGGATGGGGCTACGGAGTATATCCATTCGACAGGCAAATTGAGGCGTTGAAGAACGAGTTCCGCATACTGATTCCCGACCGCTCCGGGTACGGGCACTCGACGCAAATCTCAAGCGAGATGCCGCTAGATTTTCACCGCCGAGCGGCGCGGGAAACAATCCAATTCCTGGATGCACTTGGCATTAAGCGGGCGGCCTTTTGGGGTCACAGTGATGGCGCAGTGATCGCGGCGATGCTAGGGCTGGAGGCACCGGAGCGGTGCGAGAGTCTGATCCTGGAGGCTTTCCATTTTCTTAGGCGAAAGCCTGGGTCGCGTTCGTTCTTCGAGAGATTTGCCACGCGTCCGGAAGATCTCGGGGAAGAAACGAAAAATCTGCTCAAGCAAGACCACGGAGAAACGCAGTGGCCGGCCGTGTTACGCCGGAATTGCAGTGCCTGGTTCCGGATAGCGGATTTGGTCCAGCGGCCAGAGGAGGATTTATACGACGGGCGGCTCCGCGAGTTAACGGCACGGATGCTATTTTTGCACGGAAGCCTTGATCCGCGAACCGAGCCGGGCGAAATGGAGCTCGTTCGAAGAGCGCTTCCTCATGCGAAGATGCGATTCGTCGGAAACGGAAAGCACAGTCCGCACAGCGAAGAAGCAGCGTACGAAGAGTGCAACGCGATTGCGAGGGAGTTCCTGCAACACCAATCCTAAACGCGCGGGACACTTCTGCGCAAAGCTCAAAAGTCGAAACGATAGCCGAGAATCATTTTAGCGATCAAATGATCGGTAGAGCCCGTAAGGCCGACGCCGAGACCGAAATTGACTTCCCAGTTTGGCGAAAGATTCAGGTCGATGGCCGGAAAAATCTGGTGCTGTTGCTGACTAATGGGGGAAAAGTCAGTTGCGGGCCCCACGGAGCCGTAGTATTCGATTCCACCTGTAATCTTTTTCGTGAAGTCGTAACTGATCTTGACGTTTGGCGAAAATATGAAACCTTGATTCACCGTTGGGCCGTGCAGAGATTTGTCAAAAGTGGGATTGAAATCGAGATACCAACGACCGATTTGCTTGTCGATGATGGGGCGCATCTCCCAGGTCCATGTATCAGCAGAAAATTGGCGCCGCTGGTATCCGATTTCATTGGAGAGGCTGAGGCCTACGGGCCAATTCCATTTTTTGGGGATGCGGAAACGCGGGCGAATGTGATCGCCAACCCACTGGATGCCCTGACCGCTGCGAGAGGAAGTAAAGATATAGAAGCCGGTTTCAAACCAGTCGGTGAAACCGTGGGTGATTTCGATGGTCTCGTGTTCGGCGTGATTGGTGGGATAGAGGCCGTCGGCCATGGTCTTGCTGCCGTCGATGGTGAAATTGCTGTGGAGTTCGACCATGGTGTGGCGGGGCTCGACTTGATCGTAGCCATAGACCTGGATTTCGTAATTATCCTGGGCGCGCGCAGGGACGACGACCGCAAGCGCCAAACTTGCAACGAGAAGCAGCTTTTGAAGCAGTAGTCTAGGGTCCACAGTAAGTTCCTTTGAAAAATTCTCAAAAGGAGACTAGCGCGTTTCGTTGGATGCTGCAAAGCAGATAGAGAGCATATAAATTTTCCTCAGATATCCGCAGAGCAACAGATTGCTTACGAATCTTTCATGTGCTAGAAACATGGTCCATCGGATGATTCCCTGTAGATGTTCAAGCAACGAGTTTGGACTGAAGAAGGCGGCCTCGCCAAACGACCGAGAAGCCCCTCTGTGACGGCGATTGCTTCTGTCAGTTGGTGCGCTTGTTGCTGAGATTTGGATTCCTGAAGGAGGTTCCTCCATGAAGAGGACAAGAGGCGGGGTTTACGTGGTGGGTTTTGTTTTTGCGCTAGTTGCGTGGCTGATGACAATACCTGCAGCGAGCGCGCAGTCCTCAACGGACGGCGCCATTGGCGGCACGGTAACGGATCAGTCCGGGGCTGTGGTGCCCAGCGCGAGCGTCAATGTGACGAATCTTGGCACAGGCAGCAAGTCTACAAGCTTGTCGGACGAGAGCGGCCGATACCAGATCATCCATCTTCAGCCGGGATTGTACTCTCTCGAAATTTCCTCAAAGGGCTTTGCTTCTTTTAAGGCAAACAGTATCACTGTCGAAGTCGGCCGCATGACGGCCATAGACGCAACACTGGGCGTTCAAACACAAACAGAGACAGTGGTGGCAACAGCGGAGGCCCCTGTTATCACGACGGACCGCGCCGACTTCTCAACCAACATCAACTCGACCACAATCGAGAATCTGCCCATCAACGGCCGGCGATGGTCGACTTTCGCACTGTCCACGCCTGGAGCGGTACCAGATGGAAATTTCGGTCTGGTGAGTTTCCGCGGTGTCTCGGGTCTCCTGAACAACAATACTGTGGATGGCGGCGACAACAACCAAGCGTTTTTTGCGGAAGAGAAGGGCCGGACGCGCATTAGCTATTCGATAAGCGAATCATCCATCCGCGAGTTCCAAGTGAACACGTCCAACTACTCGGCGGAGTACGGGCGCTCGGCCGGTGGGGTGACCAACGCCGTGACCAAGTCCGGGACCAACCGTCTGCATGGGGAGGCGTTCTGGTTCTACCGCAGCAGCGATTTCGGGGCGTTCAATCCATTCCAAACGATCGTGCCCCCTCCGCCAGCATCGTCCACAGCGATTCCAATCAAGCCCGAAGACAAGCGACACCAGTTCGGAGGGAATATCGGCGGGCCGATCATCAAGGATAAGCTGTTTTTCTTTTTCAATGCCGACCAACAGTTGCGCAATTTCCCCGGCGTCGCCAATGCCAGCAGCCCGTCCGCGTTTTTTGCACCCCTGAGCGCAGGCGAACTAACGACGCTGTCAGGCAGAGGAGTTACGTCGACACAAGCGAATGCAGGTCTGGCCTTCCTCCAGACGCTGACGGGTGTGGCTCCTCGGACGGGTGACGAATTGCTGCTTTTTCCGAAGATCGACTGGACGATTAATGCTAGCAATCACTTCTCCATGGAATACAACCGCATGCGCTGGTCTTCGCCAGCCGGGATTCAAACGGGCGGCGTCGTATTTCGCGGAGCGGAATCTTTTGGAAACGATTTCGTGAAAGATGACACGGTTATCGCACGGCTTGTTACTTCGCTGACCCCGACGATGATCAATGAGTTCCGCTTCCAATATGGGCGCGATTTCGAATTCGAAAACACGCAGTCGGCAATTCCGGGAGAGCCTGTCTCTCAACAGGGCATCTCCCCCCAGATCACTATTTCCGGAAGTGCTGGGATCGTATTCGGGAAACCAAATTTCCTGGACCGGCGCGCTTTCCCGGATGAGCACAGTTACGAATTGGCCGACAACTTCTCCATCAGCCGCGGCAGACATTTGTTCAAGTTCGGAACGGACGTCATTCGGTTCCACGACCTCAACGACAACCTCTTTCAGGAAAGCGGTGCGTACAGTTACAACAATCGCGTGGATTACATCAGCGATTTTGCCGCGGCAGTAAATAATTTTGCCCAACCAGCCTGCACCAACGCGGGCGGAGCGCACGTGGGATGCTACGCCAGCTATAACCAGGGTTTCGGTCCTACGGCCTTCGAATTCACGACGTGGGACTACGGCCTTTTTTTTCAGGACGATTGGCGGATCAAACCGCGTCTGACCTTGAACCTGGGACTGCGTTGGGACTACGAAAAAATGCCCAGCCCCCAGATTCCGAATGCGCTCCTGCCCGCGACAGCACAATTTCCGAGCGACAAGAATAACTTCGGGCCTAGGGTTGGTTTTGCGTGGGACGTCACCGGGCGCAGCAAGTACGTTGTCCGCGGCGGATACGGGATCTACTATGGGCGGATTATCAATTCCACCATCTCGAACGCCATCACGAATACAGGAGTAACAACTGGCCAACTTCAATTCCAATTCGTTCCAACACCCGGGGTACCTCCGCTGTATCCGAATATTGTGCCCACAGCGCCCCCGGCAACGGTCAACGCTCCGGACGTGGTCGTGTTCGCTCGCGACACGCAGAACCCGCTTATCCACGAATTCGACTTGGTGTACGAACAGCAGATTGCGACGAACACGGCAATTTCGGTGTCTTATGTGGGGAGCCTAGGACGAAATCTGCCGATCTTCATTGATACAAACCTGTTCAACCCAACCAATACGATTACTTATACATTCTCTGGAGGACCCTCTAATGGGCAGGCCGTTACGATGCCATTGTTTGAGGTCCCAAAACTGCCGTCCCCCCAAGTGACATTGACCCGGCCGAATGCAAGCTTCGGAAGGATTACGAATATTTCCGATATCGTAACCTCCAAATACAACGGCGTGGTGTTCATGTTCAACCGACGGATGATCGGCGGCCTGCAGCTGCAAGCCTTCTACACTTTTTCCAACACATCCGATACCGGCCAGAGTTCGCAAACCTTTACAGCGTCCAACAACGTGCTGAATCCATTTGATCTGGGATTGGAGACTGGCAGGTCCAACTTCGACATCCACCACCATTTCGGATCGACTCTTGTCTGGCAGCCAAACTACTTTGCCCAGAAAGGGACATTTGTACGGGCCGCTCTCGACGGTTGGACGATTGCCCCCATCGTGATGGCGTCGTCTGGAGCGCCATACACGGCTACGGTTTCAGGGAACGCTCCGGTCGCCGCAACGTTTGTTAGAGTGTCGACAGGAATTCTAGGGGCCGGCGGAAGCGGCCGCTTGCCAGAGATTGCCCGGAACGGATTCCAGATGCCACGGACCGTCAACATAGATTTGCGACTGGCGAAGAAATTCAATCTTTACGAATCATGGAAAATTGAACTCTTCGGGGAGGCTTTCAACCTGTTCAACCACGTTAACGCTACTTCGGTCGGTACGCGAAACTACTCCATCGGAGGAACCGCCGCAGCACCGACGCTCGTGGCTGACCCTCAGTTTGGCGTGGTCCAGTCGTCGAGCAATTCGCTTCTGGCACAGCGGCAAATCCAGATCGGAGCGAAACTGACGTTTTAAGCTTGAGTAGAAACGGCGGCAGTTCGTGAAACGGGCTGCCGCCGTTTTGTTTTCAGGCATGGTTAGGCGCAATTCGCTCAGGCGTGGGGGTGCGACTTGTCGTAGATGTCCATGAGCTGGCGGATGGAAGCGTGAGTGTATTTCTGCGTGGTGGAGAGGGATTGGTGGCCGAGGAGCTCTTGAATGGCGCGGAGGTCGGCGCCATCGGCGAGGAGATGCGTTGCAAAGGCGTGGCGCAGCGAGTGCGGATGCAGGTCCCAATTCACGTTGACGAGGCGGACGTATTTTTTGACGATGCGGCCAACGGAGCGTTGCGTAAGGCGGCGGCCAGCGTAATTGAGGAACACGGCCTCGGTGTGGGGAGAGTTGCGGTGACGGCCGCGGCTGCTCGAAGGTTGCAGGAACAATTGCTCCCGAAGAGGCCAATACTTTTCGAGCGCTTCCTGGGCTTTCGAGCCATAGGGGACAATCCGTTCCTTGTCGCCCTTGCCGCGGACTCGAAGCATGCGTTCTTTTTGCTCAATATCGGCGAGGTTGAGGCCGGTGAGTTCGCTGACGCGAAGTCCCGCGGCGTAGAGCAATTCGAGCAAAGCGCGGTCGCGACGAAGAAGGAGACCCTCGTCCTCCAGCTTGACAAGGCGATTTGGAGAAGTCTTTGTCTCAGGTCGCACTCGTTTTTTGGAGATTGCGCCACCGGTGCTGGAAAGCGGTCTCATCTCCCCGAGCTGATTCAAAAAGCCGTTCATCTCCTCGGCCGAGAGCACGGAAGGAATGCGTTTGGGCAATTTAGGAGTCGGGACGAGCCGGGCGGGATTTTCCTTCAGGCGGCCTTCGCGGACGCAGTATTTAAAAAAGGAGCGAAGGGCGGCCAATTTGCGCGCGATGGAACTCCTCTGGAGTTCTTGGTCGTGCAAATAGCCAACGAATTCGCGGATAGTGGTGTGCGTGACGCCGCTGAGAGCAGGCGGCTCCAAACCGGGCGGAGAGAGAAAGGCCACGAATTGGTGAAGATCCTTGCCATAGTTGGAAATTGTGTGAGGCGAGGAATTCTTCACTGCGCGAAGGTACTCGAAATACTTGGCGATGGCCGTTTTCATTCTGTGCCGAGGATGCTTCAGAACCTGCTTTTCTGTCGAGAATAAACTACGGCTTTGCGCCGACGGGCGCTACTACTTCTTCCGGCTGAACCTGCGGCGGAGGAGCTTCAGGAGCAAGCTGCTCCCAATCGCAGCCTTCTTTTAGGCAGGCATGGACCGTGCCAATCTTCGTTTTCTTCTCAACGATAAAAGGTGCGCCGCACTTCGGGCAGGGCTCGGGGATGGGCATGTACGGCGTCGTGAAATCGCAATCGGGATAGCGCGAACAGCCGTAGAAGATGCGCGGACGTCCACGTCCGCCTTTTCCGGCGCTGCCGCGGCGGACGAATTCGCCTTCCTTGCATTTGGGACATTTGATGCCCATGGTGATCGGGCGCGTGTACTTGCACTTGGGATAGCCGGTGCAGCCGATGAATTCGCCGAAGCGGCCATGCTTCTTGACCAAGCCATTGCCGCAAAGCGCGCACTTTTCGTCGAGCGGCTCATCCGGCTGGCGCGCGATGCGAGTGCCTTCAACGAGGCGGCGCGTGGTCTTGCAATCCGGATAACCTTTGCACGCCAGAAAAACGCCGAAGCGTCCGCGCTTGATGGCCATCTCTTTTCCGCAATTGTCGCAATACTCGATTTTTGGCTCGCCGGTGTCTGCCGGGAGCTCGGGCGAGAGATCTTGGATGAAATCGCAGTCGGGGTAACGCGAGCAGCCGAGGAAGAAACCGTGGCGGCTGATGCGTTCGAGCAGTTCGCCCTGACCGCACTTTTCGCATTTTTTGCCCGTGGGGATGCCCGCTTTATAGGAGAGCATTTCATCGTCGGCGCGATCGAGATCCACGACGAACTTCTCCCAGAACTCTTTAACAGCTTCCCGCCAGTGGAGCTTGCCTTCTTCGATCTCATCGAGCTCTTCTTCAAGGCGCGCGGTGAAGGTGACATCGAAAATATCTTCAAAACTTTTTACGAGGAGGACGCTGACGCGTTCGCCAAGCATGGTGGGCGAAAAGCGGCCCTGATCTTTTGTGACGTACTCGCGCTCAACGATGGTTGAGATGATCGAGGCATACGTCGACGGCCGGCCGATGCCCTTTTCTTCCAGATCTTTCACCAAGGTTGCGTCGTTATAGCGCGGCGGCGGCTCGGTGAAATGCTGGTCGGGACGAATCTTATCGAGGCGCAGCGATTGGCCTTCCGTGACTTGCGGGAGCGATTTGCCCTCGCCTTCGTCGTCCTTTTCGTCGTCATCGCGGTCGGCGATGGAGGCGGGGAGCTGGTAGACGCGGAGGTAGCCATCGAATTTCTGAACCGAACCGGTGGCGCGAAATGTATAGTCGCCGGCGCTGATGTCAATCGTCGTCTGATCGAAAACGGCGGGCAGCATTTGAGAAGCAACAAAGCGCTGCCAAATTAATTGATAGAGCTTGAAGAGATCGTCGTCCAAATACTTGCGGACGTCTTCCGGCGCGCGCATGGCGTCCGTTGGACGCACGGCCTCGTGGGCTTCCTGGGCGTCTTTCTTGGACTTGTAATAGTTGGGCTTTTCCGGAAGATAGCTGGCGCCGAAACGGTCCGGGATCAACTCGCGCACCTGCGCCAGGGCGTCGTTCGAGACGTGCACGGAGTCGGTGCGCATGTAGGTGATAAGAGCGACGGAACCTTCTTCGCCGAGCTCGACACCTTCGTAAAGTTTCTGTGCGAGGGACATGGTGCGCTTGGCCGTATAACGCAGCCGGTTGTAGGCGGCCTGCTGCAATTTTGAAGTTGTGAAGGGCGGCGGTGGATTGCGCTTCTTTTCCTTTTGGGCGACGGTTGCGACCTGCCACTTGGCCTTGGTCACAGCGGCAACGACCTTATCCGCAGCTTCCTGATTCGCAACTTCGATGTCTTCGCCCTTGAATTTAGAGAGCTTGGCTTCGAAGAGCGGAGGCTGGCTGGCGTCGAGCATGGCGTGAATCGTCCAGTACTCCCGCGGTACGAACGCGCGGATTTCCTGTTCGCGCTCGACGATCAGGCGGAGGGCAACGGTCTGAACACGGCCCGCGGAAAGACCGCGGCGGACCTTGTTCCACAAGAGCGGAGAGATTTTGTAGCCCACGATGCGGTCGAGGACGCGGCGTGCTTGCTGTGCGTCAACTAGATTTGTGTCGACTTTCCTGGGGTGATCGAAGGCTGCGCGAATTGCTTTGGGGGTAATTTCATTGAAGGTAACGCGGAAAATTTTCTTTGGGTCAATTGCGGGAATCTCTTTCTTGGGTTCTTCCTTTACAGGTTCTTCGACCGCTTCGGCTGTGGTGTCCTTTTTCTTGAAGCGCGGGGCGCTGGGTTCTTGTTCTGGGTATTTGGACGGCTTCGCCAGGACCATGGCGAGGTGTGCAGAAATCGCTTCTCCTTCACGGTCTGGGTCGCCCGCGAGGTAGACGGCGTCTGCGGTGTTGGCGGCTTTGCGGAGATCATTGATGATCTTGCCTTTGCCCACGATAATCTGAAGGGTCGGCTCAAATATCTTTTCGTCGTCCAGGGAGATCGGTGGACGGACCGGCTTGGCCTTCTTGCTTCCCTTCTTGGCTCGCTTCTTTTTCTTTCCGTTGTTCTCATCCTCGCCGGGCAGACGAATGCCGATCGTCTTCTTGGGCAGGTCCATTACGTGGCCAATGGAGGCTTTGACGATGTAATTCCGCCCCAGATACTTATTTATTGTCTTCGCCTTTGCAGGCGACTCGACGATCACAAGCGAACGTGCCATCTTGTCTTTGTAACCCCGTACTGTTCTGCTGGAAGGGCTGACAACGCGGCGTGTGTCCTTCTCGCTAACTTAGGACTAGATGCTGCCATCAGCCATTGGGATACTCACAGGCTTTAGATGCAGGACCAGGGACTGGCGATTCTCGCCATATCCGCTTTCACAGCAATACTTTGCTGAATTGCTTTCCCGGCGACTGCCGCACGACGCCTTTCATTTCCAGATCAAAAAGCGTAGCCAGAACTTCGGAAGAGTTCAAGCCCGATCGTTCCACGATGTCGTCAATATGTTTAGATTCTTCAGCGCTGAGCAGTTCGTAGACCTTCCTTTCCGAGGGATTCAGGGACGCCGCCAGGAGCAGATTCCTTTGCTCGGCTTCCGGCTGTGCAGCTTTCACCAACGCGGCGCGCACGGGCGTGGGCAACTCCTCAATCACATCTTCGGCGTTGGTGACCAGCTTCGCGCCTTGCTTAATTAACTGGTTGGGTGCAAAGCTGACCGGTTGCGTTACGTTTCCCGGCACGCCGAAAACCTCGCGGCCAAATTCCATAGCGAGCCGCGCTGTGATCAGCGAGCCGCTGTACTGTGCCCCTTCGACGACGATAACGCCGAGCGGCATTCCCGCGACGATGCGGTTCCGAATCGGAAAATTCTCAGGAGCTGGATGAGTGCGCAGGGGAAATTCGCTAATGATGGCGCCTCGCTCCAGGACCTTTTCGTAGAGTTTTTTGTTTTCCTTCGGATAGCAGACATCGATGCCCGTCCCGAGAACGCCAATAGCTTTGCCGTTGGCGGCCATGGCGCCCTGATGCCCGATGGCATCGATGCCGCGTGCCATACCGCTTACGATTACGAGGCCTCGCGCGGCCAGGTCACGGCCGAGGCGCTCCGCCATCTGCGTGCCGTAGAGAGTCGGCCTCCTGGTTCCAACAATGCTGAGGCACGGAAGATTCAGGACTTCTGCATCACCGCGGACATAGAGCAAGACCGGCGGATCGTAAATTTGCAGCAGTGTTTGTGGGTACTCGGGTTCGGTCCAGTTGACCAGCCGGCACCGGTCGATGTTGTGCGTGGCCGTCAATTCCTTTTCAGCGCGCTTGAACGATTCTTTCTTAAAGACCGCCTGCGCGACCTGAGCAGGCAAGCGGCATCCTTCCAGTTCGGCTAAGGGCGCGCGGAAGACTGCGTCAGGCGAACCAAATCGATTCAACAGGCGCGCGGACAAACGGGAAGCCAGCCCGGGCGTGAGAGCCAGCGCGAGCCAGGAGAGGGATGAATCTAGCTCCATCGCGTGCCAAGCCTAAGCGTACGATAACTTGAATGTCAACTAATAATTGATGTAAATGGGAATGTTCGTCCGAACCTTCGCAGTGTCTTGAGAATCTCGACGATTTTTTCAACTGCTTAAGAATGCAGGCAGCATTCAGGTCAGGCGCCGGGTTGGGCTGCATCCTCTCTCAGGATTTCGTCGAGCGTAGCGACAAAGAGGTTCGCGTCGGCTTTCGAAAAAATCAGCGGAGGGCGAAGCTTGATCACGTTGTGATGCGGGCCGTCCGTGCCAGTAAGGATGCCGCTTTCTCGCAGGCGGTTGACGATGTAAGAAGCTTGCCAGGGCGCGGGGTCGCGGGTCTCTCTATTGAGCACCAAATCCAGTCCGAGGAACAAGCCTGAGCCTCGCACGTCTCCGAGCAGCGAGTATTTTTCTTGCAGAGATCTGAGAAGCACGATGAGATAGCTCCCTACTTGAAAGGCGTTTTCCTGGAGCTGCTCTTCTTCGAGCACATCCAGAACAGCGAGTCCCGCGGCGGATGCGACGGGATTACCGCCAAACGTGCTGAAGAACTCCATGCCATTGTCAAAACTGGCGGCGATTTCCTGCGTCGTGACGACGGCAGCAAGAGGAAATGCGTTCCCGATCGGTTTTCCGAGTACGACGATATCGGGAACAACGCCTTGCGTTTCGAACCCCCAAAAGTGCGTGCCGAGGCGACCGAAACCAACCTGCACTTCGTCCGCAATGCAGAGTCCGCCTGCGGCTCGGATGTGTTTATAAACTTCGGCGAGATATCCCGGCGGAAAAACAATTTGGCCGGCGACACTTGGCAATGTCTCGGCAATGTAAGCCGCAACGCTGCGGCCTTCCGCGCACGTGTTCTCCAATATCTCGGCAACATGCTGAGCGTATTTTGCTCCGGCTTGAGGATCGCCGCGGCGAAAGGGACCGCGATAATCATCGGGAATGGGCGCCACGTGGACCCACGGCTTGCGGCCTCGGCCTCCAGGCCCGTCAAATTTGTAAGGGCTGATGTCGATGAGGGTGGTCGTGTGGCCGTGGTAGGCGTGTTCGAGGACGATGAATTCTTCGCGGCCGGTGTGGGTGCGGGCCAATCGCAGCGCAAGTTCGTTGGCTTCGCTGCCGGAATTTACGAAATAGCAGACGCGCAACGGCTCGGGCAGAAGACGAGTTAGGCGCTGGGCGTAGCGGTTGACGTTGTCGTGGAGATAGCGCGTGTTTGTATTGAGGAGAGCGATCTGCTCCTGCACGGCCCGCACCACGCGCGGATGGCTATGCCCGACCAGCGGGACATTGTTGTAGACGTCGAGAAAGGTGCGGCCGGTGTCATCGCAAAGATATTGCATCCATCCGCGCACGATCTTGAGCGGCTGGTGATACGAAATGGTGAGATTTTTTCCTAATAGTTCGCGGCGGGCAGAAAGAGTTCCAGCGGAGTCTGGCTCTGGCTGCGGGAAGCGCTCGGGGGAAATTGCTAGAAGCAAATTCGGATCAGGGGAGAGAGAAGTCCACACGCTGCGCTGCGACGCGTAAGCAACGCCGGGAAAGTCGGAGCCCAGGTCCAGCAAGTCGAGGATGATTTGGAAATGCAGGTGAGGAGCCCAGCCGCCGTTTTCGTTGGTGTCCCCAATGCGGACGAATTGCTGGCCGCGCGCGATGCGCTGGCCGACTTGAAGCGCGTCAAAGGATTCTCGCGCGAGATGGCCGTATAGCGTAAAAAACGCCACGCTCCCGCCGGGTGTGTGGCGAAGTATAACGACCGGGCCGTAGTCCAGCGGGGCGGTATTGATCGCCACGGCGTGAACGATGCCGTCGAGCGGCGAGTGGATCGGCGTGCGGGGCGCAGCAAAAAGGTCCATCCCCAAATGGATAGTCCGCCTTTCATCGGTGGGGCTTTCGCTGGCTCCAAATAGGGGGGAGGTGTAGAGCAGGCGCGCTTCGTTGTAGCGACCGATCCCTACGGAGGCATTGACTCTCTTCATCGTGCGGAAGATCGCCTCGGTGAGATTGGCTGTTTCCGCGGCGCGAGGATCGGCGCCAAGAAATCTACTGCCGACGCTCAAATCAAAGACGACGCTTGGAGCGGTGCGCAAATCCTCCTCGAAGATCGAGGCCGCCATGCTCGCGTTGGAATCGAGCCAGCGTTGCACTTTTTCTCCGTGCGGAAATGCTTGCAAGCCGCAGGCATCACGAAACGAATAGTGCGCAAATCGCGGGTGTACTCGCGCCCATTTTTCGAGCGCTTCCCAGGCTGGAGCCTCGCTGACCGTGACGTAGGGATCATCATGGAAAAGCGATCTACGATACGCGGAATTCGTAACGCTGACTGCAAGTCGCATCCCGATGAGCGCATAGAGCAGGCTTATCTCAATATCGGTGAGGGGAAATGCATTGTGATAGCCGGCGACAACGGCGCTCGCCGCGGGCAGCGGATCGTTCTCCCCAAGCATCGCGTACGCAGCCGCGATCGCGACTTCAGAAACAGTGAGACCGAAATGCATGTCTCCGAAATCAATCACGCTGCTTACTTTTCGCGGCTGCGGCCTGGGCGAACTTACTAGCACGTTGTAATCATTGGCGTCGCCGTAGATAACGCTGCGGCGCAAGGAGGGCAACGACGGAATCACTTCCGACTCGTACAACCGAAGAACTCGCTCGACGAGCGCGCGCCGCGCGGTATCCCCGATGTGCTGCAGATAGTCTCGAATCCATGCGGCGCGGGAGAGGTCCCATTTCAATGCCCGGTGCGTTGCCGGATGAGAAAAATCCACGAGCGCGGCGTCCATCTCGCCAAGAAATTGGCCGAGACTGCGAAATAAATCCGGACTGTGAGGATTTACTTTGGCGAGTACCGTTCCGGAAACATACGTCAGCAGCCAGAAAAGGCGCTTCGTTCCGTCTGAGGGTGTCGCAACGGTGAAGTTGTCGCCGCTCGGCGCTGCGCAAACACGTGGAAGCGAAAGATGTGGCGCTTTCTTGGCCAAATGTTGCAGCGCCTGGCACTGCATCTCGACGAAGGATTGTTCCCTCGCGGAATGCATGACTTTCAGAACAAATTCCCGTCCGTCGGCCGAGGTCAGATGGAAATTGTCGTCGTACTCGCCGGGAAGCGGTTTTGCGACGACATTAATGCCGAAAATTTCGCGGGCGAGCCGCGCGGCCTCCGATTCGGTGACCGGTTGAGCCACGCGCGCTTCGGGAATCATGCGTTGAATCTTATCCGCAAGGACTAGAGCGCGTCCATCCTTGCAGCGTTCGTTCGGTAAGGAGTGTTAGACGCGTGCGCCGAGCTGGCGACACCTTGGAGTTCAGGGTGCGCTAGGAAAAAGGAGGACGCCCTACATCTCCTCACGGGATGAACGCACAGAAACAGGGCCGTTCACGGTGGAAAGCCGGATCATCGCCGGTGAAGCGCCAAACTCAATGCGGCGATTGTTGTCGTCCCAAGTCTTCCGAGCGTTATCGCAA
Source organism: Candidatus Acidiferrum sp. (assembly GCA_035576885.1). Taxonomy (GTDB): domain Bacteria; phylum Acidobacteriota; class Terriglobia; order Acidiferrales; family UBA7541; genus Acidiferrum. Next base: position 21,784 of record DATLVZ010000034.1, read on the forward strand.
ATGCTCGCCCGGCAACTCATCGGCGAATAATTCCGGGATTCCACGCTGAAACTCGACTGGTAGTCAGCTGGGACGGAAAGAGTCAAAGGACCGTTCTGCGCATCCGCAGATAGGCCGGCGCCGCTCCATGTTTTGCCCGTAAGGTTGATGGAGATTGGGCCATTCTCCGTGTGGACGTGCACGTTGCCGCTGCTACCGGTAATGGTGATGGGGCCGTTCGAAGCCCTGACATCGGCGTCACCGGAAAAATCACGCAAAGTGATGGGACCGTTTGTAGCGCGCGCGGTCAGTTTGCCGTCCACACTGTAAAGGGAAATCGGCCCATTGGCGGTCTCCAGGTCAATGACTGAGGCTTTCGGCGCACGAATGAGCAGATACACGGTCCAATCGTGCTCGCCGTCGGGCCCGCTCGTCGAGACCTCTCCGCTCTGAACAGAAAGTTTTATTTGAGAGAGAACGCGCTCCGCGTCTCCATCGTAATTTGCGGCGGCCTTGCATGCGACCACCGAATAGACGTCCTTATTCCATCCCTCTACCTGAACACCGCCGTTCGTGTGCGGACGAACCCGCAATGTTGGGGCATCGGCTTTGGTTAGTGTGCGCTCTTCCGATTTCATGACGGCGTCGCGGTCATCGAAGCGAATGCGCAGGTCGGAGCAATCTGTTACGGGCTGGTGATGTCCGTCGGATATGCTCACGGAATGACGATGATCCCAATCGGGCCAGCCGGGTTCCCCGAGGCTTGCTGGGACTGCGGGAACGGCAGGCGATGCCGGTGGGGCTGGCGCCGCTTCGTTGAACGGTGTCATCGGCGATAGAGGAGGAACTGGTGGGATGAAGGAAGGCGGCGCGGGCGGAGTAGGAGGAGTCGGCGCATCCTGAGCTCCGGCAATACCCGCCAGGGCATAGAATCCGCAAGCTGCGGTCGCGAGGAGCAAAAAAACTCGAATGTATGTTTTCATGGACAAACCCTCCCTGTTTCATAGACGAGCAAGACCTCCATCGGTTTGATAAATCCACGACTAATCTTTTCCGAAGGTGGTAAGGTTTCGCCTCGCAAGACGCTTCCGCGCCTCCCTAGCGAGGGATTGATGGCGAGTCTCATTGATTTAAAAGGAGTTAGGTTCTTCCAGATTGCAAGGCAGCCCTCACCGGCGTAGATTACCATCGAAAAAGAAGAACTTCGGAGGTTCCCATGCGCAACTCAAGGTGCCACGCCGAGCGCGAGATTAGGATTCGGACCTCGAAGCCAAATCTAAGAAAGTGCTCCGTGCCACAGAAATCGCAACCATATATCGCGGTGGCAGCTTTGCTATGCTGCGCTCTTCCCAACTGGGCGCATACGCCACCCCAATTGCCGGACGGAAACGGGAAGGAAACTGTCCAGAAGGCTTGCGCATCCTGCCACGCGCTCACGACGGTGACAAACGCAGGGCACAACCGCGCAGAGTGGACGTCGGTCGTGAATATGATGGTGAACCAGGGCGCACCCGTGCCCAAAGACCAGGTTATGATGTTAGTCAATTACCTAGTTAAGAATTTCCCTGAAAAACCAGCGCCAGATGCCGTTGTTATTCCCGGAGGCGTCGAGGTTTCCATCAAAGAATGGCAGGTGCCAACGCCAGGCTCACGCCCGCACGATCCCGCAATCGCCCCTGACGGTTCGGTCTGGTACACGGGGCAGATGGCGAATGTGCTTGGGCGCTTCGATCCCGCGACGCAGAAATTCAAGGAGTTCACTTTGAAGACGCCATCTTCCGGTCCTCACGGTCTCGTGCCGGATAAGGACGGGAACATCTGGTTCACTGCAAATTTCAAGGCGTACATCGGCAAGCTGGATCCGAAGACGGGAGACGTGACCGAGTATCCGATGCCGGATCCGCAAGCCAAAGACCCGCACACGCTGCTTTTTGCGCCGAACGGAAACATTTATTTTACGGTGCAAGGCGGAAACATGGTGGGAAGGCTAAACCCGAAGACCGGGGAAGTGAAGGTGGTCAGTTCACCGACGCCGAAGTCGAATCCTTACGGTATGGTGGTGAATTCGAAAGGCGTGCCATTCTTCGTGGAGTTTGGGAGCAACAAGGTGGCCAGCCTCGATCCGGACACGCTGGCCATCCACGAATACGTGCTGCCGCATGTGGATTCTCGTCCTCGGCGCGTAGCGATTACTCCAGACGATGCGATTTGGTATTCGGATTATTCGCGCGGGTACTTGGGACGGCTTGATGCGGCGACCGGCAAGACTTCCGAGTGGGCATCTCCTGGCGGGCCGCGGTCCAGGCCCTACGGCATAACAGCTGTCGGAGACATCATCTGGTACAGCGAATCGAACACGAAGCCGAACACGGTCGTGCGCTTTGATCCCAAGACGGAGAAATTTCAATCGTGGATTATCCCGTCAGGAGGTGGCGTGGTGCGAAACATGGTACACACGCCCGATGGCAACCTGTGGCTGGCTTGCAGCGGTGTAAACGGGATCGCCTTCGTCGAAGTAAAGAATTCTGCGAAGATGTCTTCGCGGAATTGAGTCGCAGAAATCTCGAGCGGCGACTTCTCAATAAATTAAGGCCGCCAGTCACAATCCAGCGTGCCCATGCTTCCGATGGGCGGACCGTCTGGCGGTTCGATGGGCGGCGTCAGATCGATGCGCTTGGGGTCTTTCTCAAATAGCTCAATTTCCCTGGCGGCGAAGTAGGTGTGGGCCTTATCGGGCATACTCTCCATTCCACCTCTTGGAGAAGTAAGCCATTCCCTCAATTCTTGGAGCTTCAGCGAGGCAATGGCGCGAACTTCGTCGCTGGCATGGTCATTGGCGGAGAGCACCATCAGGTCGTAAAGCACTACGTTATCGACGGTGTTAGCAACCGCTCCGTCGTAGCCCTTGGGATGCGCGGCTTTCCAGGTGGCGTTGAACACGGCCTCGAGTACCTCGTCGAGGCCCGGATTTCCGGCGTCGCGAGCATGGAACTCAACGAGCCGCGCAGCACGCTCCGAATTAAAAAGAAACTGCAGCGTGTGCTGCGCCGCGGATTCCGCGGGCGCGAGCGCGTCGAAGGCCGGGCTAGTGTGAATCTTGAAATCCTCGCGATCACGCGGGTATTCCGGCGGACGAGGCGGAATGATTTTTAGCAGGGATTCCGGGAGTGCAAGGGCTTCGGGTTTGAGCGTCGCTAGTACGGCAGCCAGGGCGCGGCGCTGTTCGGCGGGGGCGACGATGTGCGTGGGTACTTCACCGTCACCGCGCAAAGTGAAGGTGTAGTCCATTCCGCCGACCAGCTTGCTGGCGGCTTCCACCTGGTAGCGATGCAGCATGTAAATGGGCGCTAGCGCGTCTTCGAGGGTTGCAAGAGGCGCGCCTTCGCGAACATTGTTTTCGCCAAAGCGGTGCAGCGCTGCGGCGCGAACCTGCATGATGCGATTCAGCTCGTCCACAGCATTCGAGCCGCTGTCCCAAAGATGCGCCACGCTGCTCGAAGAGCCAGCGGGTCGGGCGTCCTGGTCGGTCAGATAGCGAAGCCCGCGGCCGAATGCATCGCTCAAGATTTCGTCGAGCACGGCGTGCTCATCCGCACCGGGCGCGAAGTCGCTGTAACCCCAAGTGATGGACACTTTGTCCCAAGCGCCGATGCCTGAGGCGTAAGCGTCGCTGAGATCAGGAGAGCCGTCGGCGCCAAGCTTCACGAGCGGCGGCGGATAGTCCATCACCGAGGAACGATCGACGGTACTCGACGAATAGTTGTGCATCAGCCCGAGTGTGTGGCCGACTTCGTGGGCGGCAAGCTGGCGGAGCCTCGCCAGCGCCATGTCCATCATTTTCGGCGAAACCGGTTTGCCTTTTTCATAGGGAGCAAGCAGTCCTTCGGCAATCAGATAATCTTGTCGCACACGAAGCGAGCCGAGCGTGACGTGCCCTTTAATGATTTCGCCCGTGCGTGGATCGATTACGGCAGCACCGTAAGACCAGCCGCGTGTGGCGCGATGTACCCACTGAATGACGTTGTAGCGCAAATCCATGGGGTCCGCGCCTTCGGGCATCAGTTCAACGCGGAAAGCGTTCTTGTACCCGGCGGCTTCAAACGCCTGGTTCCACCAGCGCGCGCCTTCCAGCAGTGCCGAGCGAATCGGCTCCGGCGCGCCGCGGTCGAGGTAATAGACGATGGGGTGAACTGGTTCGCTAACGGCAGCTTTAGGATCTTTCTTCTCAAGCCGGTGCCGCGCGATAAATCGCTTCACGATCGGCTCGCTAACCGGGGTTGCGTAGTCCAGGTAAGCGATTCCGAAAAAGCTGCTTCGAGGATCATAGATGCGCGGTTTGTAGCCCGGAGGCGGAAGCTGCACGAAGGAGTGATGCTCGCGAATAGTGATAGATTCCGGCGAAGGGGTAACCTCGCGCACCCACGGCCCGGGCTCGTCACCGGAAAAAGTGAGGGTGGCTTCGACTTCCGTGTTGAGAGGAAAGTTCTTGGTCTTCGGAAGGTAGATCGCGCAACGCGGGGCGTCGAGCTTGTAAGTTCCTTGCTTTGTCCTGCGAAGTGATGCGGGAATGCCGTGGGCGTCATGTAGGAAGAACTCGGTAGCATCGACGAGCGCATGGCCATTCTCTTCGGCGGAAACCGTAAAACCCCAAAGCGCCGACTCCGCAAAGGAGTCGCGGACTGTGCGGCGCTCGTCGGGGTCGTCGCTCACCGCACGATATTCGAGATTTTCCTGGATCAGCAGGACCTTGGGGCCGCTTCTTTCGAATCGAACGATAGCCGTTCTGCCAAGCTGGCCGCGGTCAAGACCGATATCGTTTGAACCGACACCCGCGGGAAGGCTGCTCTGATAAAGAAACTCTGTGTTCCACTTGTCGATTTCGAGCCACAGCTTGCCTTGTTTGGCGTCCCAGTAAAGATTGAAATAGCCGGGAAGCTTTTGCGTGCCTGCGGCTTTCTCGCTAATGGATGGCGTCCGGGCGGCATCGGGATGAGCTGCGATACAGGCAGAGGATAACGCCAGCAGACTGAACAGAAAAAGACACGAGGAACGTTTCAACATTTTCAGAGCCTCCAAATGGAAGGAACGTTTTACAACAAAAGAGGCCTGCAGCGGAGGAAAATTCTGTCTGCTATACTTTGGTTGAAATCGCGAGAAACTCAATCTTGCCGAAAATTCGGATTTCCATCGTGCAGTACTTGAATACGGCGCCGCTCGTTTGGGGCTTTACGAATGGGCCGCTAGCGGGAAAGTACGATTTGTCTTTCACCGTGCCCTCGCGATGCGCGGATGCTCTGGGGAGCGGCGCGGCCGACATCGCCATCATTCCAGCGATCGAGTATCAGCGCCTCCCTGGCATTGTCGTTCTGCCGGATTTGGCGATCGCCTCACAGAATCGCGTGCGCAGCCTGTTGCTTATTTCAAAGAAGCCCATCGAACAGGTGCGCAGCATTGCGCTGGATCGCAGTTCGCGCAGCACACAAGCCCTCACGCGAATTCTGGCCGCTGAACACTGGAAAATTGATCCCGAGTTTTTTGAGGCCGAGCCTGACTTGCGCGACATGCTGGAAAAGGCCGATGCGGCTTTGCTCATCGGCGATCCGGCGCTGCGCATTTCGATCGTCATTGAGAAAAAGAGCACTGTCAGCCCTCAAGGACGCGCCGTGTGCCAGAGCACCACTCTTGGAATGACGAGTGCCGAGATTTTTCATGTCTATGACGTGGTCGGTGAATGGCGCAAGTTTTCCGGCTTGCCGGCAGTGATGGCCTTCTGGGCCGCAAGACCTGATGTTGTCACCTCGGAAGTGTTTGCGGATTTCATGGCCTCTCGCGATTTCGGGCTAAGCCAATTAGCGGCAATCAGTGTTAATGCCGCGCATGAACTGGACCTGCCACAGCAGGCGCTCGAAGCCTATCTGCGACAAAACATTGACTTCTCTCTTGGCGAAAACAATCGCCGGGGCCTTGAACGCTATTTTCATGAAGCCGCAAAACTAGGACTAATCCCAATCGAAAAACAAATCGCATGGGCGACTGCACCGAAAGAGGCGGCCCAGGTTTCAGCAAAGTAGGGGCACGGCACGCCGTGCCCGCCCAGTGAGAGGATTAGAGTTTAGGTGCCGCGTCCGTTAGAATGAAAACGCAACGAAGCAAAGGAACATCGTGGGACTGACGAAACAAGAAGCGCTCGACATGTTGCAATCCGATGACCTGGTGGGCGTCGGTATGGCCGCGCACCAGATGCGGCTCAAGAAAAATGATCCTCGAGTCGTGACGTACCAGATCGACCGCAACATCAATTACACGAACTTTTGCACGGAGTATTGCTCATTCTGTGCTTTTTACCGGCCGCTGGGCGCAAAAGACGGTTACATCCTTTCCTTTGAGACTATCTACGAAAAGATTGAAGAGATGCTGGAACTTGGAGGCACAGGAATCTTGCTGCAAGGCGGACTCCACCCAGACCTGCAGATCGGCTATTACGAGAACCTGCTGCGCTCTTTGAAAACGCGCTTTCCGCAAGTGCACCTTCACTGCTTCTCCGCGCCTGAGATTCTGTGCATTGCGGAAGTGAGCGAGTTGAGCGTCCGCGAAACCATCCAGCGTTTGATGGACGCTGGACTGCAATCTATCCCCGGCGGCGGCGCGGAAATTCTCGACGACGAAATTCGCGGGAAAATCGCTCGACTAAAGTGCACCAGCGACGATTGGGAAGATGTCCACCGCGTTGCGCACTCCCTTGGGCTACGCACCACCGCGACGATGATGTTCGGCTGCGGCGAAGAACTCCGCCACCGCGTGAATCATCTCGAACGGCTTCGCCGCATTCAGGAAGACACTGGTGGATTCACAGCGTTCATCCCGTGGATGTTCGCCGCGGAAAACACAGCTCTCGGGAAAAAAGTGCGGGAAACGACCGCGGTCGATTATTTGAAAACTCTTGCAGTGAGCCGCCTGTACCTCGATAACATTGACCACATCCAATCGAGCTGGCTGACCCCCGGCATCAAAGTCTGCCAGGTCGGTTTGCAGTTCGGTGCGGATGACGTCGGCAGTATCCTCATTGAAGAAAACGTGGTCTTCGCGGCCGGTGTGAAAAACCGCACCAACGAAAATGAGCTGCGCCGCATCATCTCCGATGCGGGATTTATCCCCGCGCAACGCGATACCCTCTATCGCTCTTACGCGCTGAAATAATTCGAAACAAACCAAGTCGCTATTTTTGTGGGGTTGGACGCTTCAGGGGACGCAGCACGATCTGCACCTCGGTGCCGTCGGGGAGATCGATGTCTTCCAGTGGGTAAAGAATACCGCTGCGGAATCGCGCCTGAATCCATCGTGGAGCGGGTTTGGCATCAAGTGCTGCAGCTTTCGCGGGTGCGCCGGCGGCACTGGGGACACCGGACGTTTCGTCGAGCGCTTCATTGGCAAGCGCATCTGCTTCGCGGTTTTGTTCGCGGTAAATGTGATCAATCCGGAATGATTCGAAGCCCAGCGACATTTTCTTCGCTCGTTCGAAAAGCGGGCGGAGATCCTCGCTCTTCACCTTGTACTGCCCCTGCATCTGCTTAACCATCAGCTCGGAATCACTCTCGACGCGCAAGGCGCGAATGCTATGAGACTGCGCGTAATCAAGCGCAGCGATCAGCCCATAGTACTCAGCGACATTGTTTGTCATCCGTCCGATGTATTTTTTTAGTTTGGCGACAAGTTCGCCCTGGCCATCGCGAATGACCACGCCATAGGAAGCTGGCCCAGGATTTCCGCGCGCCGCACCGTCGATATTCGCTTGATGAGCCGGCGTTGCAGCTGTTTGCTCTGCAGGCGAGTCTGCGAACAGTGCGGCACCGGCGGCGCGAGGAGGTTTTTGACGGGGTGGCATTAGGAGTGATTAGAGGCGGAAGATGCGGCGCGACCCGGTCCGGAAGCAGGATCCGGCAAAGGAATCGGCTCTAGCGTGTATAGGATCAGCCCACAGGATTCGCAACGGTAAATTTCTTCGTTGGGATCGCGGCGGAGTTCTTGCAGGATGTGCGGCAACACGCGCATGCCGCAGCCGCGGCATTGTCCGTCGCGCGCTTCGGCGACTCCCGTGCCGTGATGGCGCCTGGCGATGCGCGCATAGAGTTCGCGGACATCCTCTGGAATCGGCGCCAACGCGCGCTCCCGCTCAGCCAGTAAGCTTTCGAGCTGTGTCCTCTTCTCCGCTTGCTTCGCTTCGATCTCTTTTTTCTCCTTGGCGACCGCCGTTTCGTCTTCCTTGAGATTTGCCTCCGCGCGTCGAACGCGGCGTTCAGCCTCTTCGCCCGCCATCATGACTTCCAGTTGTGCGTCTTCGGCCTTTGCGACTTCCGCCTCGGCGTTCGTAATCTCGTGCTGCAGGGCTTTGTAGGCTTCGTTGGTTTTGACGGCGCCGCTCTGGTCGCGGTATTTCTTAGCCCGGTCTTTCCATTGCTGCACTTCCAATTCGAACTTCTTGCGCTCTTTCTGGCTGCTGACGAGGCCCTCTTTAGCGGCGGCAACGGCCGCGCGCGCGCCGCTAAGTTTGGCATCCGCTTCGCGGCCACGTTTCGGAAATGTTTCAATTTCGGTGCGTACGGCGGCAATCAAGTGGTCGACACGCTGCAGCTCGATCAAGTGAGGAATAGCGGAATGCATGAGTCTGTAATACTAACACAGGCCGCGTTATGCTTCGCCTGCCAAGCTCCGGGGCGTTCTGGGAACAACCAGGACTGCGAGTTTCGGTAGAACGCCCCCAGTTTTGCACGCAAGATTGTGCAAATTGTCCGTTCTAAGGAGGACGAGATATGCCGCATGTTCAAATTACCTGGGTGGAAGGGCGGACGTCGGAAATGAAGCGCAAGATTGCCGAGCGCGTCACCACGGTGCTGATTGAAGACGGACGCGCAAAGCGTGAAAACATCCACGTGTCGTTTCATGACGTCCCGGCGACAAACTACGCCGAGGGGGGCGTCCTGGTGGCGGATCAAAAACGTACGCCGTGAGGAGTGGTCAAGACGAATCCTTGCTGCGCTTGGCATCCATCGATAAAGCCGACCACGTCGGCCCGATTGCGGTAAGCAAGACCTTGCGCCTTGATGCTGTTTGGATCACGCGCCAACCGAACTAACTGGAAGTGCCTACGTCCCGGCGAATCAACGCGAAATCGAGAAAGTACCCGATGCCGACTGCCAGAGGAATGATGCCGAATGCGGCAGCGGACCAGAAGTCGCGGTCCACTTGAATCCCTGCGATCAATCCGAAGGTAACAATGTAACCGAGGGCCCCGGCGATCAGCAAAATCCCCGACCGGCGAGAGCGCGCCGCTTGCGAAAGTTCCGGCTCTTGCGGAATGTCCACGCCGCGGGCTATGGCAGCAAGACGCTCTTCGCTGCGCAGTTTACGCACGCGGTAGTACGTGTATAGGATTCCGAGGGGAACGCCCATCCCCAAAGTGACTGCGACCAATCCGATCAAATCTCCGCCCATAATTTGCTCCTTCCAAGATGCGCCGGAAGCGCAATCTGTGTTGTTGCAATCGTTCTTGTTAGAATGTACGAAGCACTCCTGAGAAAAGTTCCCGTGAGGGACGCGAGAATTGCGGACCTACTTCACCGATGCAAGGGAATCAGCCCTAGTGGGATGGTTAGTTGACTTCGTGGATTTGCATGCTCTGGTCGATCGCTAGCGTGGGATATCGTATCAGCGAACTCGCGGGGGCCAGAGCGTGGCGCGCCGTTACCTTGAAGTCGCCGCCAGAACACTCGATCGAATAGGAATATCCGTCCCGCTCGGGCCGCGCCATCGCCAGCGAATTCGAAGAGGTAAGTTCTTCGAGGGTCGCGCAATGGCCGTTCAGCGCGAAGAATCCCCGTTCTGCCTGCGCAATCTGCAAGAGATCGCCGCGGACGCCGGTCAGGCTGATCGCCTGTGTGGGGGCGGTGCCCTCGTCGGTCGACGGCATTTTCTTGAAATAGTAGTGATACACGCCAAACAGAAGGGTACATGCGACGAGAAGCGCGACCAAGGCACGCATGATTTGATTGTCTTCCCGACATTGGCTGCCTGCAAGTACCTTGCGCTTGCTCGTGCGGAAGAAGGCACCCGGCGGGGCCGCCTGGCGGGGTGCTCAAACAGGAATGTAGCGACTGCGCAAGCCGGTCTAGGTTTCCAATTGACAGTCTAGAGGGTCTCCAGTAACAACGATAGATAACACAACTACTCGCAATCCTTCTAGGAGCGACCCCGATGAAAAGAGAGTCTTCGTACGTTCTTACCCTGGCCATATTGCTTTCGTTCATAATCGCCATCCCGCCGGATATTTCTGCCTCTCCTGAGGCCGCGGGACAGCGGGCCGGCGAAGTCTCCCGTCTGATTCCGGCCGTGAGTATTGCCCGCGGATCCAAGAGCATCAACGCTTCCGCTAAGTCGGTGGTCGAATGGCAGGACCTTCTGAATACCAAGGCCGATGCGCGTGCACGGATCGCTCTGGATGATGGGTCTGTTTTGAATGTCGGCTCAGATTCCTCGATCAAGGTTGTGAAACACGATTCCGGAGCGCAGCAAACAGAGCTTGAATTGGTCTATGGCAAGCTGCGCACGCAAGCACAAAAGATTGCAAAACCCGACGGAAAATTTGAAGTTCGCACCGCAGCAGGCGTAGCCGGCGTTGTTGGAACAGACTTTTACGTAGGGTATGAAAATAAGGTCATGAATGTGATTGCCTACGAGGGTGTCGTGCGCGTCTGCAATCTCGCGGGAGTGTGCGTATTGCTTAAAGCGGGCCAGGTGACCAGCCTGCGCAACGGAGACAATTCCGCGCCAGCGCCCCCGACGCAAGCTCCGCTCGATATGCTAGTCACGGCGGGCAAGGACACTGAAGTGGGGCCACGGCCAGGCAGCGGCCTCGAAAACGCCGGACATATAGGCAAGGGATTGGGAATCACGATGGGCGTTCTGGCTCTGGTTCCGGTGGTAATTTTCTCTGTCATCGCAGCACAACACACTAGCGCTCCCCCTGCCCTCGTGACTGGGGGGTGTAACCCAAAAACTAATCCTAACGGGTGTGGGTAGAGCCTCTGACCGCTGAGTAGCATCCTCCTTTTTGACTCTGGCTTCGAAATGCGGCCGGGGAACTTAGCTTCTGAGCTCATGCAACTCCCTGCGTCCGGCAACCGTCGAACTAATGCTGCTGTGGACCTCCATTGAGTTCGGCATTTTGTGCCCGTAGCTGCGGTAGCGTACACTGGATGTTTCGCAGTGCCGTCTAACAGTAAGTGAGGCAATCCTTGAAAATTTCGGTCCGTTGTCACCTGAGTTCGGTCTTGTGCCTGCTAGGCCTGGCGGTTTCCCTGACGCCGATCGCTGCGAATCTGGCGCAAGCCGCGCCGCCGGATGTCCCTTCCAAGAAGTCTCCACTGCTCGCCGCTCTTCAGGCGGAGCTCAATCGCTCCATGCAAACGTTCAAAGCGCAAGACCCGCCGGCATACTACATCGGCTACACCATCACGGATACGCAGCGCGCGGACGTTTCCGGCTCAAACGGCGCGCTGCTCAATAGCAACGAGACACGCAACCGCTGGCTGGAAGTTTCCGTGCGAACGGGCAGCTACGAAACGGATGACACGCACAAGGTTGGCGAACGTCAGCAGACCAGCGCCAGTCCGGGCACGACCGTGCCGCTGGACGACGATCCGCAGGTGCTTAGGCGCGCGGTGTGGCTCCAAACGGACGAGCAATACCGGGCAGCCGCGGAAGCCCTCATCAAGATCAAGACGGGCAAGGAAGTGAAAGTTGATTCCGTCGAAAACCGAGCTCCGGATTTTTCTCACGAGAAGCCTCACACATACATCGGCCCCGAGGTATCTTTCACCTTGGACCGCAAGCCGTGGGAAGAGAAAGTCCGGGCATACACCCGCACATTTCGTGAATCTGCCGCAATCATCAATTCGATTGTGACCTTTACGGCCCAAGCCCAGAATGTCTTCCAAGTAACCAGCGAAGGTACTGAGCTGCAATTTGGTCAGATCCGCTACCGCCTCGAGTTATTCATCCAGGGCAAGGCGCCGGATGGAATGGACATCGACCGTTACTACAATTTTGACTGGGTTAATCCCGAGGAAGCCCCCGACGATAAGGCCGTCTCAGCCGCGCAGGCCACCATGCGCAAGGAACTCGAGGGGCTTGTCGCTGCACCGATTAACGAGCCGTCAGTTGGACCGGCTCTCTTGACAGGCCGAGCGGCCGCCGTCTTTTTCCATGAAGTCTTTGGTCACCGCGCGGAAGGACATCGCCAAAAAGATGCTGCCGAGGGCCAGACCTTTGCGAAAAAAGTCGGCGAACCAATCCTGCCAAGTTTCCTGAGCATCGTCGACGACACCACCAAGAGGAAACTCGGGCACCAGGACCTGCTGGGTTACTACCAGTTCGATGACGAAGGTGTTCCCGCGCAGCCTGTTACGCTCGTGGATCATGGAATCCTGAAAAATTTTGAAATGTCGCGGTCGCCGTTGGTGGGCTTCCCCACTTCCAACGGCCATGGACGCCGTCAGCTTGGCGCGACGCCGGTTTCGCGGCAAGGCAACTTGATCGTGGAGAGCAGTAAGACCCTAACGAACGCGCAGTTGCGTGCAAAGTTGGTCGAACTTATCAAGGCCCAGGGAAAACCGTTTGGATTGCTCATTGACGACATCGCTGGCGGTTTTACGTTCACCGGGCGAGGGCAGCCGCAAGCCTTCCAGGTACTTCCGCTCGTCGTCTACAAAGTGTTCCCCGATGGCCGACCGGATGAGTTGGTTCGCGGCGTGGATATTGTCGGCACGCCACTCGCCGCGCTCACGAAAATCGTAGCCACAGGCGACACTCCGGAAGTATTCAATGGATATTGCGGCGCCGAATCTGGCTCGGTTCCGGTTGCTGCTGCCTCGCCCGCCATTCTAACTTCAGAATTGGAAGTGCAAAAGAAAGAAAGTTCAACGGATCGCCCGCCAATTCTCCCTCCGCCTGCACATGATCCTTTGGCAACAGGAGGCCGGCAGTGAGGCGCGGACAAGGGTTTGCAGTACTCACAATTCTTGCAGCGGCGCTCAGTTGCAGTGCTTTCGCCCGCGCCCAAGCTCCGAACGACAATGATCACACCCTGCAGGCAATGCGGGACGAAATGGCGCGCTCAAAGAGCCGCCTCGAACTCAAAATTCCCGGCACCCAACAGCCACAACGACCCTACTATGTGGAATACCGGCTGCTCGATCTGGACGTGCGTGAAGTCGTCGCTGAATTTGGCGCGCTGCTCTCCTCCTCGCGCACTCGCAATCGCTTCATGGACGTCGAGGCGCGCATCGGCAACTACAAGCAGGACAGCTCCAATTTCGTCAGCGACGACGCATTCCGCGGCTTTATCGGCCCCACTGGCTCCGTCGGAATTGACCGTGACTACAATTCCTTGCGGCAGGACCTTTGGATAGCTACCGACCAGGCTTTCAAGGAAGCGGTCGAAACCTATTCCCGCAAACAAGCGTATTTGAGCAGCCTCGCCCGTCAATCCGACATCAACGATTTTGCGAAGGCTACGCCGCTGCGGCTTATCGAGCCACTTACGACGCCGGACTGGAGCAATCGTAACTGGGAACAGGAAGCTCGAGAATCCTCCGCCGCTCTTCGGGTCTTTCCACAGATCTACGAATCTCGCGTCACTTACTATCTGGTGTATGCCACGGAATATCTGCTCACCAGTGAGGGAACAGAAATTCGCACGAACCGTTGCTACGCGGCCATTGAAGCGGGATTGGACACGCTTGCCGACGACGGCATGCAAATCAACCACATGTATTCCGCCTACGCGCCCAAACCAGCCGATCTTCCGAGCGTGGATGCTGTTCGCAAGGCCTTGAACGTCACGGGAACGGAGCTGATGGCTATGCGCGCGGCTTCCCCCGCGCAGGACTACACCGGCCCTGTCCTCTTTGAAGCGCGCGCTGCTGCTCCTCTTCTCGCTGAAGTACTGACCCCTGCAATCAACGGAGCTCGGCCCCCAGTTTCTTTCACTCCGGTGATGGAACAACTCCTCACGGGGCTGGGCGGCAAGAGTGATTGGGTTGGCCGCATGGGAGCGCGTGTTTTGCCCGCAACCGTTTCCTTGACCGACGATCCCGGCGCTAAAGAATTTCGTGGAACGCCGCTGCTGGGCGGCTACTCCGTCGATGATGAGGGCGTCCGCGCGGAAAAAGTCAATATTGTGGAGAACGGCAACGTTAAACAGCTTCTTATGTCCCGCCGACCTGGCCCGGATTCGGACCAGTCCAACGGCCACGGCCGCTCTGCATTCTTGAACGACGCCAAGCCCACGATGAGCAATTTGTACTTCAGATCGACGGATACATTGTCTCCCGCGGATTTGAAGAAGAAATTTCTTGACGAGTGCCGCTCGGAAAAGTTGCCATATTGCCTTATAGTTCGGGAGATGGACAATCCATCCATCAGCTTGCTTCACCAGGAGGACTTTTCCGAATTGCTAGCGAGCTTTGGCGGCGGCGCCGGGACCGGCGACCGGCTGCCGCTCATCGTCTACAAGGTCTACCCGGAAGACGGCCGCGAAGAGATGATTCGCGGTTCACGCATCATCGGCCTGAACACGCGCATGCTGCGAAACCTCGGGGGCATCGGCAACGACGAATTTGTTTACAACTACATGCAGAGCCAGGTGTCAGGATTCGCCGGGACCGCGCTCGGCGCATTCGGCTCGGCGCAAAACGGCTTGCCGGCTTCGCTCGTGTCGCCATCGCTGCTATTCGATGACTTGGAAGTGCGCGGTGCACGAGGAGAGCCGAAGCGCTTGCCTTTGCTGCCCGCGCCTTCGATGACCGCGGATTGATCGCGACCAGATTTTCGCGCGAACAAGCGCTCCTGCGACGGTTCAATTCATGAGCGATCTAACCCGCCGTGGCTTCATTTTTGGTAGTGCTACTGTCGCATCATACGGTATATTGATCGGCCTTCAGCGCGCCTGCCGTTTCGCACTTGCCGATGATAAACCAGCCAAAAGCGATTCGGGTCCCGTGCAAGTTGTGAAATTCGCCGGCGATGGGACACGCCTGGGCGTCGAGACAGCGTCAAAAGTAGTCAAGAGCGATGCCGAGTGGCGCCGGGCGCTCAGTTCCGACGAGTTCGATGTCACGCGGCGCGCCGATACCGAGCGGCCCTACAGTGGCGCCTATTACAATAACCACCAAGAGGGTCTTTATCGCTGCATCTGTTGCGGCAACGCGCTGTTCAGCTCGGACACCAAATTCGACTCCGGCACCGGCTGGCCGAGCTTTTGGGCGCCTATCGCCCCGGAGAATGTCTCTGCAAAAATTGATCTGAGTCTTGGGATGCGTCGCGACGAAGTGACTTGCATCCTCTGCGACGCCCATCTGGGCCACGTTTTCGAGGACGGGCCCAAACCCACCGGCCTGCGCTATTGCATGAACTCGCTAGCGCTTCGCTTTGTTCCCCGCGTAAAAGCCTGAAGTCTCGCCATCAGAGAAGCACGATCAACGAGTCCTTGCGGGCTTTGGCGCCTTATTGCTTCACTTCCGCTAACAGGTCTTCGTATTCGTCGATGGATACGCGATCGATTTTGCCGGGGATGGTGAAGTCGATCGGCTCATTCGAGTGTATTACTGCAACCGTTCCCATTTTTATGGTCCTCGCTCCGATATGGGCATAGAGCGACATGACATCTTTCCAGTTCTCGGGTACTCCTGCCCGAGTGATTTCTCCCTTGATGTGGGTCTTCCCATCCGGCACGGCTTCCGCCGTGACATGAAACGTGTACTGTGGTTCGCCCGTGCCGTAGACATACTGGTTGAAGAACCAGTCCATCTTATGGTTTCCATCGAGATCCATGCCGCGCGTCATGTGCTTTTCCACAATCGCCTTAAAGTCCTCCGTCGACGTGGCTTTGTTATCGAACGTCTTGCAATAGTCCTGCATCATTTCCTTGAACAGATGGTCCGGGTCCTGATCCCGCGGATTCATCATCTGCATGCGCAGCATCTGCAGGACGTAGCCGCCCTTTGAATAAATCAGATCCTGGTAGGAGCCCGGGCTCGTAATGGACGAGCGAATTCGCCGGCCCATCCAAATCGGCCCAAGCGCGTCCACCTCGTGTCCATAGATGTCTTTGTTGTGCAGCAACTCCTTTTCTTTGCGCCAGCGGTTCAGATACTCCTTCATGTTTTGGCGATATTCGACGTAAAGATCTCCGGAAAATTCTGCAAATCCCTCCGAGAGCCATTGATCATGATAGCTCTTCCAGCCGACTCGGTGACCCCACCACTGATGGGAAGTCTCGTGGCCACGGAAGAAGTCCGTGACCGCGGTTTGATCCTTAATACCGATGGCGTTCCGCTGCGTGGAATCGAGGAAAGAACCGGACCACAGATAAAGAAGTCCCGGCCACCCTTGTCCGTAGGAATAGCTGATAGGAAGGCTGGTAACGGAGAGGTGCTTGTAGGGAAAAGGGCCGAACCACAACGAATAAACGCGGACGGCATTGGCGATCTCCGTTCCCATGGTTTTGGCCATGATGGATGGTGACATCGAACCGACCGCGGCCTGTTGCGCGCCGGGGCCTTCCTCAAAATAACGCTGTACTTGTGTCATCACGTCATCGGGCTCGCGATTTGCATAAATATCTATGAGGACATCTCCAGCTTTGTCGTTGGTGACCTTATAGTCGCCGTACGCGAATCCGGCCACAGCGAGGGGCATCTGACTTTTCCAAGTAGTGACTCGGGTGTTCCCATCGACCGTATCGCTCGTGTTTTCCCCAGTAGCCACCAATACCGACTTCTTCGGGCTGTGGAACGTTAGGTCGAAATCGGCTCGTGCAGAAAAGCTGTTAGGACGTTCGGGATACCAACCGGAGCTTTCACAGAAGTAATTCCCCGAGCCCGCCTTGCGAATCGCGCGCTTCCCTCCGTATTGAAACTCGAGCGAGAGCGGCGTTCCAACTGCGAGGGGCTTTGCGAGGATTACGGCTACATAATTGCCGTAGGACTGATACCGGTCCTTTGTTTCTCGCGACTGGTAAAATGCCAGCGAATTGTTGCTCGAATCCTTGATGGATTCGATTCTCAGGTTTGAATCCAGATCGAAGATCAGCACGCCTTGGCCTGCGAGACGCGGCTCGAGTTCCATGCGTGTGGTGGCGTTGAGTTCCGCGCCGGACGTGACCGTGGCGTCAATTTTGTAGCCGCGAATCGTGAAGTCTTCCTTGGCTTGCGGATCCTCCCAGGCCTCGGCGCTCGTGTGGCCGCCCGCGGGAAAACTCATCCAAGTGTCGAAGATCCTGACCGGGCCAACATCCACCCAGCGTCCAATCTCCATCTGTTCGGCCGTCATGGCGTTGTCGTGGACTTCCACCCAGTTCTTGTCGTTGGTTTTCAGGTCCGCGAGAAAGTACGCCGTGCGCACGCGATCTGTCGACAATATGCCTTGCAGCAGACGGGGCATGGACGATTCGCCCAAATTCTCGCGCTCCTTCTGGCGCTTGGCGTAGAGATCATCGGCGCCGGGTCCCGGGGCTTGCCATTTCACTTGTTTTGCGACTTCGTCGAGCAGCCCATCAGTGAAACTGAAAGTGGCGTCGGTAAACGAAACGTCGAGCTTGTCTTGTTTGGTAAAAAGACGTAGCTGCTGGGCCTCCTGAGGATTCGGCGGGTCTGCCTGGAGGCGCCCTCTCCCGTGAAATGCGGCGCCGAAAACGACACCATTGACGGGCTGCATGAACTGAATCGTGCCGTCCGTCAGGGTGATATGAAAGCGGTCGCGGATGATCTCTACATTCTCCGCGTGGGCGGCTTTGGCTGGGTCCATGGCCGGAGCCGTGAGTGCATTCCAAACGGCTGCCGCAGGCGATGGGCCCGGCGTTTGTGCGAACGACGATGGCGCTATCGCCGGCGCTCCAGAAAGTAGCAGGATCGCACTCCGAATAGAGGTAGAGAAGGTCATAAGGATGGCTCCCGCAACGCAGCGAAAAAGTACCGCTTCTTAGCTCAAACGGCAAGTACCGGGAGTAGAACGCGTGCGCAGAACAGAATTGTTGCCCGCTGTGTCATTCTTAGACTCGTTCCAGTCAGGAGGAGCACTTAAAGTAGCAGCCCGAACCTCGCGCCGGGGCGTACCTTTGATCCATCAGGGCTAGACGTCGCCGGAGTGAGGAATCTCACCATACTTGAGGTAGTCTAGTTGGACGTCGATGGCGTCCCAACAAAATGAGGGAGCGCGTGAGAAGCGCAATGCGGCACTGTTGAGCGTAGGCTCTGCCGTGTTGCTCGTCTCGCTGAAGGCTTTTCTTGTCATTCGCACCGGCAGCTTGGGTGTTCTCTCCGAAGCGCTACACTCCGGCCTGGACCTGATTGCGGCCGTCATTACCTTTCTTTCCGTGCGCGTCTCGGATGAACCGGCCGACGAACGCCATCCCTACGGCCACGGGAAATTCGAGAATTTTTCCGCATTCGTCGAGACCGGTTTGCTGCTCCTTACCGCGCTCTACATCATTTACGAAGCCTTTGACCGGCTCTTCTTTCGCAGCGTGCATATCCAGCCGAGCATTACGGCCCTTTTGGTATTGCTGGTGGCGCTGGCTATCGATGTGACCCGGGCGCGCGCGCTCCAGCACGTTGCGCGAAAATATTCGAGCGAAGCGTTGGAGGCCGACGCGTTGCATTTTTCAACTGATATATGGAGCACGATCGTCGTCATCGCGGGCATAGGGCTTGTCTGGGCCGGCCAGACTTGGAATCTTCCATGGCTAGCCTATGCGGACGCGCTCGCAGGCCTCGCCGTCGCCGCCGTCATTCTTTGGGTTGGCTCGCAGCTCGGCAGGCGAACCATGGACGCCTTACTGGATGTCGCGCCCAAAGGGTTGCAGCAGGAAATCGCGTTGGCCGTGGCGCGGATGGATGGAGTGCTGGACGTCGACCGCGTGCGCGTCCGACGCGCTGGCAGCCGGCATTTCGTGGATGCCACCGTCAGCGTGGCGCGCACCGCCAGCCTCGAACAAGTTCATGCCTTGAGCGATGCCATCGAGAAGCGCATCGGCGAGATTGTTCCCTCGGACGTCATGGTGCACGCCGAACCCCGTGCGCCGCAGGGCGAACACTTGTTTGAAGCCATTCGCGCCGTCGCGCAGCGCATGGGCTTGGCCATTCACGACGTGACAGCGCTGCAGCACGGGGGCCAACTCTTCATCGAACTTCATCTGGAAGTGGACGAAAACTTGAGCCTGCGCGACGCGCATCGCCAAGCCACAGAACTCGAAGACGAAGTTCGCAAGCTGCGCGACGGCTCAACCGACGTGAATATCCACATTGAGCCGCTCGGCAGCCATATCGCAACGCCCGATACAGGTGTGGGAGAGATGAAACAGCTCTCCGGGGCGATCGAGCAGTTTCTGAACAGCCTGCCTTCCGAATTCGATGAACTCGTAAATTGCCACGACGTTCGCGTCCGCCAGGTGGAACACCACATCCTCGCCTCGTGCCATTGCACGATGCGGGGCGCACTTCCAATCACTCAGGTGCATGACGTAACTGCCGCGCTCGAAGACCGTGTCAAGGAAAAATTCCCTCAAATCTTCCGCGTCACAATTCATCCCGAGCCCGTGGAAGAAAAATAGCAGCGAGCCAGTCGCTAGATGTTTCCCGCAGCGGTAGTCTTGGCGCCCGGAACGAAAACCTGTCCCGCCAGCGCGAGGATCGCCGGAAAGCATTCAAGGACGTAGCGCGGCTCGGGCGTTTCTAGCGTCGTCAGAAACGCAGTACGCAGCACTATGTAACCCACAAGAAAGGCGACCGCCAGCCGAAGGGTGGAATTCTCTCCCCACAATCGCCAGCCTCCCCAAACAGCCAGCGCAACATACAACACATTTAGGAAAAAAAATCCAACAGTGACGGCTTGATCGATGCGATCGTCATGCCAGGCTTCTTTAAGCGGAAAAACATCTCCGGAAAATGGTAGCAGCTCGATCCGCGGCGTAAACCAGATGGTGAACCCGCGCGCCAAAGGCAGCCAAAGATATGTTCGCAGCGGGTGCCGCGACGTTCGCTCTCGCGCCAGCTTACCAAACGCAGCATCCTCCTCCGGAGTAAGCGAAACGTCTTCGTTGTATTTCTCGAGGAGTGCCGCCACTCGTTCCTTTTCTTCCGGAGTATCGAAGGCCCGCGCCGGGACGTCATCCAGATTGATCTCTTCTCCGTTCAACTTCCATGGAACGAGATAGCAATCTTTGACGCGGAATAGCCAAGTTTTCTCCCACGCCATGAAACCGTAAGGAACCAGTTCGCCGGGCAGATTCGAATTTTTCGGCGCGAGTAATTGCACTTCGTGAAGCGTTACGGCATTCCGCCAAGCCCAGGGCACGAGGGGCAAGATGCACCCAACCGCGGAGAGCACCATCACTCGTAAACAGAAACGAAATCGCCGTCTTCTCAGCCACACGAAGGCAATCAGAATCCACGCAGTCGCAAGGAGAAGCGGCGTTTCGGGGCGAAACAGCGTGCCCATTCCGATCAGAAATCCGCCCGCGAGAGCGAACAGCGATTCTCCATTCCGTGCAACCCACGCAGTTAGGAACAGTCCCGTCTTGCCGCCAGACGCAATCCAGAACAGAGCGATCAGCGCCACCTGCGCAGCCGCGGTGAAAAATCCCGCGAAGACTTCCGTAAGTGGAACGGCTGCATAATTCGACGTGAAGGGGCACAGAGCGGCAAGCCACAGCGTGACAATAAATACGCGCTTCCAATGGCCCGAATTCCGTCCCATCAATAACAACAGTGCCGCCAGGCTTGCGATGACCACACAAGCGGCCAAATCCACCGCAGCCTGCGGCAGCATCACGTAATATCGCGCGTCCGGCCCCGTCCGCCCGGTAAATGCATAAATGGCCGCTAAAAACGCGGGGTAGCCCGGCATGCGCAAATCCACCGGCAGAATCGCTCCGTTCACATTCATGGCGTAGACGTGGTGCTGCAGCCAGTTCGTCGCCATCTGCTCGTAAAGCACCGTATCTCCGGAATCCACTGGATATTTCAGCACGAAGAAAAGCCGCAGGCAGAAGCCCGCGGCTAATGCGGTTACGGTATGCGAGAAAATTCGCTTCATAAACCGAACGCATCTTACAATAGAGGAGACGGAATCGCGCAGACGGTCTGGTCCCGCCCAGTGCCCGGATCTCTGCTACGCCGCCGGGTTGCATGCATTGTTGTAACCATTCATGAAAGAACGAAAACCAATTTTTTACGACGCAGAGCGTGCGCGTTGGCGCCTCACTCGCCGCGTCATGGAAATCTCGGGAGCGCTCCTGACGCTGCTGCTCGCCTACTTCTTTGTCACCATCGTCGTAAGCGTTGAGCTTCCCGCCGGCCTTCTGCCGGATATTAAGCCTGCTTTCCACGCTCTAAAATCGGCGAAGAAAAAACTCATCGCCGTACGCGAAGGCCGCCGGCGTCGCGTTGCCAATATCGGCAAAGTCCCTGCGAGCTATGATCCTCTCCGCGCGGCCTTCTATGTCAGTTGGGACGCCAACAGCCTCGCTTCGCTGAAGAAACATTACAAAGATATCGACCTGCTCATTCCCGAGCAATTGCACGGCGTTACTCCCGATGGCGCGATCACCATCGTGGACTATACCCACAACCAAACTCGTCCCGTGAAAGCGACCCCCGCGGAAGCCGTCTCTCTCTTGAGAGGCGACGAGCTTCACGAATGGATGCGCTCGCTCAATCCTCCGGTCGAATTGCCCATGATGGGCATGCTCGATAACTACGACGGCTATGTCTGGCGTATTGAGGAAATGACCGCTCTTCTCGCGAATCCCGCGGCTCGGCATACTCTCGTTCAGAACGCCACCCAATACGCCGTTCTCTCCCACCAGGCCGGTATCGTCGTGGACTTCGAGGAAGTCCCGGACGCGAGCCAGGCGCATTTCCGCCAGTTTGCTGCGGAACTCGCAACCTCCCTCCACTCCGCCGGGCTAAAGCTCATGATTGCACTCCCTGCGCGGGATGATTCTTACGATTACGAATTTTTCGGCAAACAGTGCGACGCCATAATCCTCATGAATTATGACCAGCATTGGCTGACATCCCCTCCGGGCCCGATTGCGGCGCAGGACTGGTTTGTCGAGAATCTCCGCCAGATTCGGGAGGTCGTGCCCGCGCAGAAAATTGTCGTCGGCCTTGCGAATTATGCCTACGACTGGGGCGAGACGGATAAGAAAGGCGTTTGGTCCGGCGCCGAGTACAGTATCCAGGAAGCGCTCCTGCATGCCTATGAATCGGAAACCGACGTCGATTTCGATGACGCCTCTCTGAATCCTCACTACTCCTACTCCGACGAGCAGAATCATGTTCACCGGGTGTGGATGCTCGACGCCGTCACGGCTTACAACCAACTTCGCGCCAGCGAGCGCATTGGCGTGCAAGGAACCGCGCTATGGCGCCTGGGCTCTTCGGACACCTCTGTCTGGCCCATCTGGGACGCCACCCGCGCCGATGATGCAGCACGTCAAAAAATTAAAGACATTCCGCCCGGCCCAGATCTGACCCTCGAAGGCAGCGGCGACATATGGCATTTTGCCGACACTCCCAAACCTGGCAAACGTAGCTTCACTTACGAGGCGTCGAGCGGCCTCTTCACGGACGAGACTTATGAAGAGTATCCGCTCTCCTATGACATCGATCAGATCGGCGGCACCACCGAAAAGGAAGTCGCGCTCTCCTTCGATGATGGTCCCGATCCGCGCTGGACTCCTCAAATTCTCGACGTCCTCAAGGCTAAACATGCGCCCGCCGTCTTTTTCGTCGTTGGCGAGGCGGCCAACCAGCACCCCGAAATTCTCAAGCGCGAGTACGCCGAAGGCAACGAAATCGGCAATCACACCTTTACTCACCCGCAGTTCGATCAAATCTCCAAGACCGAACTGAAATGGCAGCTGAATCTGACGCAACGCCTCATCGAAAGCACCGTCGGCGTGAAGTCCATCCTCTTCCGCCCGCCCTACGGCATCGATCATCAGCCGGAGTACGCCGAAGAGGTCTCCCAGCTTCCGATCGCCCAGGACATGGGTTACCTGATTGTCGGCCAGCGTATCGATCCCGACGATTGGAGTTCTCCGGATGGAAAAAATCAGATGCCTGCGGCGGAGATCGTCCAAAACGTTCTGCGCCAGGTGGATAAGGGAAACATTATCCTGCTGCATGACGGCGGCGGGGAGCGCGCCCAGACGGTGGCTGCCCTGCCGAAAATCATCGACGCACTGCGCGCCCGTGGCTATCAATTTGTGTCCATCGCAGACTTGATTGGGAAGACGAGGGCAGGCGTGATGCTGCCTCTCTCGCCCCAGGAACAACTTGAAGCGCGGGCGGACGGTTTCATTTTCGCCATCTTTCAGTGGTTCCGCTTTGGCATCGCGACGATTTTCATCGTTGGGATTGTCCTGGTCAGCGCGCGCGCGCTCGTCATCGGCATTCTCGCTCTCATCGAAAAACTTCGTCCTGACCATCACGTGATGCCCGTGCCGGAGCCCGCTGTCACCGTTCTAATTCCCGCACACAACGAGGAAAGCGTGGTCGTCCAAACCGTATGGTCCGTTCTTTCTTCGGACGTAAAGTCGCTTCGCATCATCGTCGTGAATGACGGCTCGACGGATAAGACCGGGCCTCTGCTGGACTCTACTTTTGGAGATGACCCTCGCGTGCGCATCATTCATCAAGTGAATCGAGGCAAAGCGGCGGCCCTGCATCGTGCGTTGGCTGAGGCCACCACCGAAATTGTCGTCACCATTGACGCGGATACGGAGGTCGAGCCGGACGCGATCAGCAAACTACTGCGTCATTTTTCCGATCCAAGCGTTGGCGCCGTTGCGGGCAACGTCAAAGTCGGCAATCGCTCCCGCTGGCTCACACGCTGGCAAGCTCTTGAATACATCACCAGCCAAAATATGGAGAAGCGCGCCTTCGATCTCTTGAATTGCATCACCGTAGTCCCTGGTGCGCTGGGTGCGTGGCGAAGACAGGCCATTGAAGCCGCGGGAGGCATCACCGCGGATACCGTTGCGGAAGATGCTGACTTGACCATCGGAATCCGGCGGCTGGGCTGGCGCATCAGTTATGACGAAGAAGCCATTGCCTGGACCGAAGCACCCGAAACAGCCGGCGCCCTGATTCGCCAACGATTCCGCTGGACCTTCGGCACATTGCAAGCGTTCTGGAAGCACAGTGACACGCTGGCCCGGCCCAAGCACGGCACTCTGGGCTGGATTGCTCTTCCGAACATCTTCGTCTTTCAGCTTGCCCTGCCGCTGATCTCCCCGGTTATCGACCTGATGTTTTTCGGGTCGTTGTTGCTCTGGGGACTCGCGCAATTCCGGGTGACCAGACTGCCGCAGCTTTGGACCACCGCCGACGTCGAGAAATCTGTCGTCTTCTTCCTCGGTTTCTTGCTGATCGATGTCCTTACCTGCGCCCTCGCCTTTGCTCTCGAGAAAAAAGAAGATTGGACATTGCTCATTCCCGTTCTTCTGCAACGTTTCTACTACCGCCAGTTGATGTATGTGGTGCTGTTCCGCTCGGTCAAGGAAGCGGTAAGCGGCCGCCCGGTTGGCTGGCGCGGCGTCGAACCAGAAGCGCCCCCGCCGCGTTCGGCTGTTCCTGCCTTGGGCGGATAGCCTGCTTACTCAGTGTACTAGGATGCGTCTGAGCCATTGGGGACTTGCCCTTGCCTTCGAACGTTACACGACGGGCCTTTCTGAAATCTTCCGCGGTGACAGGCGGCAGTCTGTTTCTGGCATTCTATCTGCCTCACAGTTCTTCACACACGCAACAAGGCCTCTCCTCTGACAGACCGTTTACGCCTAACGCCTGGCTTGAAATTTCCACGGATGGTACGGTCAAGATTTGGTGCGGCCATTCGGAAATGGGCCAGGGAGTCCGTACCTCTCTCCCGATGATGGTTGCCGAAGAGCTTTGCTGCGACTGGCGCCACGTCGAAGTTCTCCAGGCAGATCTCGACCCAAAATATGGCGATCAGCTCACCGGAGGCAGCGGAAGCGATCGCGGTTCTTATGACAATCTGCGAAAG
>DATLVZ010000035.1:0-12768 GCA_035576885.1 Candidatus Acidiferrum sp.
CCAACCCTCCCTCTCCTTTTTCGTAAGACAAGAAACTGCTCCAAAGTCAGTCACTCGGATTTTTCACCAGTCCCCGTTTCACCGGATTGGCGTGCATATATTCCAGTTTCTCTCGAATCTTCTTGGCGCTGTACACGTTAAAATCGTAGAACCGAGGCTGCCAAAATCGCGGCAACTCCGCGTCTCCGTCCTTAAATGCCAAGCGCATTTGTCCTCTTGCCACGCGGCGTTTCCGTTTTCTCAAATCACGCGAAACGCGCTGCTTCAGAACTTTCAGCGCCAGCGATGGCGTATATTTCGGCCCTTCGCTGATTAGCAGGTGAACATGCTCGGGCATCACAACATACCCGACCAGGAAAAAGTGATAACGCTCACGAATCCTTGCCAGCGCCGCAACGAATGTATTCCTGGCCCGCACTGTCCCCAAAAGCGGCAGCCGCCGGTAGCAGCTGAACGTCAGAAAATGGAGATGGCCCTGTCCGTAGTAGCGCTTGAGTCCCTTCGGCATCGAACGACTCCAAACCCCCACACGTAAAACCGACGTGTGGGGCACCCCCTGTACCAACATCCTAACCCTCCCTTCACCTACGAACATGGTATATTCGCCATCATGATCTCAGTCCACGCGAAAAAACACATCGTGGAAACGCGTCCGGGCCACCCGCCCACGGTCTCACAACAACTATTTCGACAGTGACCCCCATCTGTAAAAAGTCTGGAGGTTAACTCGATGCAAACCGAATTGCGAAGCGCCGGTCCAGCCGTACTCATAGTGAAGTGCTGGGGGCCACTCATCTGGGTCATCGGTGCCCTCGGCGTTTTCGGTGCGGACTTCCCAACCTGGAGATTTCTTCCTGCCCTTCCGCTTCTTTTGTTAGCGGTCTTCCACCTGTCAGTCGCAGTTGTTGAACTCCGTGGTGGCATCATACGCTATCGGCGTCTCTTTAAATGGGCCGAGATACAATCCGAAGAAGTTCTTAGTGCCAGACCTGTATGGCCGCCGCTCATCGGTTCCATTAAGCTGAAAAAATTCGTCTTCCCGTGGGGCAGACTCTACTTCGTTCTCGACAAGAATAGAGAATCAAATCCTTTTCGGCGAGGCTTGTTTCCTCTACTCCGGTATCTTAACGAGGAAGAACCCTACACAAACTCGCAAAGCTCTGCTGTCCCCACCGAGCCGCGCTCCGGCGGGTGGCCCCCAGGCTGATGGGGTTAACGATGTTGGGTGCCGCATCCCTTGTGATTTTCAAGGGTGCGGGTTTTGACTTTCCCACACATTTCCACAGCTGTCTTGATCTGCCCCCATTCTACGCACACGGAATCATACGACATCCGAATCGCCTAACTGCACAGCTCTTGCCTCCGGCAGTGGGGCGAGTTGCGGCTCGTTTCCGATTCAAGCAAACAGACCTGACCACAAGACAAAACCTGCTTAAAAAGAGATAATGCTTTCATCTCGGACGGAGTTCTCTCAGGGAGCAACGTCGCCTTTCTCCCTGAGCACATTTTTATTTTGCCCAGTGAATTCTTGCACCCGCAGCCAGTCTATGTTGCGGGTGCTTCTATCTCGGAGTCGTAGGGCTTGCCCTCTTTGCCTCAGCCACCTCCGCGCAAAGCGGAGCGCCTTCTTCTGGTGCTCTTTCTGCTCTCTCTTCCCCTGCTCAATCCCTGGGTGCGCGGAGACGGCGTCGGCTACTACGCTTTCGCGCGCGCTCCGCTCATCCAGCACAATCTTGATTTCGCCCCTGATTATCAGCAGGCCAACGCCAGCTTCCGCGAAAATCGTCTCGATAAAAACGGCCAGCCCTTCGCCGATTTACGCACGCGCACCGGCCACCTCCAAAATCACTTCACGGTGGGACCTGCGATTCTCTGGGCTCCGTTTCTTCTCGTCGCGCACGCCGGCGTTCTTCTCGCGCGCTCTTTGGGCTCGGCCATTCCCGCCGACGGCTTTTCTACGCCCTATCGCATCGCCATGGCGCTGGGTACGGCGCTCTGCGGTTTTCTTGCCCTGCTCATTTCCTTCCGGCTCGCGCGCAAGTACGTTGACGAGGGCTGGGCCTTGCTCGCCACTCTGGGGATTTGGGGGGCCAGCTCGCTTCCCGTTTACATGTATTTCAATCCGTCTTGGTCCCACGCCCACTCGGCTCTTGTCGTGGGGCTTTTTCTTTGGTACTGGGACAAAACGCACGACTCGCGCACGCTTCTTCAATGGATCCTGCTCGGCGCGATCGCTGGATTGATGCTCGACGTCTACTACGTAAATGCCATGTTGTTAATCGTGCTGCCGTTCGAAGCCCTTCGGGAATATGCCTCAGCCTTTCGAAAGCGCCAGCCGAACTCACCCGCCTCTGGCAGCACAAATATGCCGGACACATCTGGCGTACCTGGCGTGCCGCGCATCACCGCGGAAAGCTCTCCTCTTAGACCGAGCCTCGCGCAACTTCTCGCGTGGCATCTCGTTTTCGTCGTCACTCTTCTGATTTGCCTTCTCCCCACCTTCATCGCCCACCACATCATTTACGGCAGCGCATTCGAAACGGGCTACATTTCCATCCGTCAATGGAATTGGACTTCGCCGCATCTTATGGCCGTACTTTTTTCTTCCGACCATGGCCTGATTTCTTGGACTCCTATTCTCCTCTTCGCGCTCGTTGGCCTGTTTGCGTTCTGGCGCAGCGTGCCGCGCGTGGGCGCCATTTTTCTGGGCGCGGCGCTCGCTTTTTATTATTTCATCGCGTCGTATCCGGATTGGGCGGGCATTTCATCCTACGGCAACCGCTTTTTTGTTTCGCTCACTCCGCTTTTTATTCTGGGGCTCGCCGTTTTTCTTGAGCGGTTCACACGCATCTTTCGAACGCGCCGCGCCGCGCTTGCCGCTGCGTGCATTTTCCTTGCCTGTTTTGTTTTCTGGAATGCGGGGCTCATGTTTCAGTGGGGCTCGCACCTTATTCCCGCTCGCGGCCCGATTTCTTTTCCGGAGATGATTCGAAATCAATTTCTCGTGGTCCCGCGCCAGATTACGTCGCAGCTCGAGACGTATCTATTTCACCGCAAAGCCCTCATGCAGCAGATCGAGGAGGGCGACATGGAACAGCTCAAGAAAAATCCCCCACCCCCCTGATCGCTTCCATTCTCCCCAGATTGGAGGGCGCCGAGCGTCGCGAGGGACCGGCATCTCTGCTAATCTAATCAGGGATTCATCCGACCCTCTTGGGACTTCAGGAAGACTCGATGGCTTCGGTCACCGCACCCGCTACGCCTCTTCCGGTGCAGCACGCCGCGCCGGCGATCGTGCGGATTGAGCCGCCGCACGGCTGGCTCGATTTGCGCCTCGGCGAAGTGTGGGCATACCGCGAGCTGCTCTATTTCTTCGTTTGGCGGGACGTAAAAGTTCGCTACAAACAAACGGCGATCGGCGTGGCGTGGGTGGTGCTACAGCCGCTGCTGACCATGGGTGTGTTCACGCTTTTTTTCGGGCGGCTGGCCAAGTTGCCGTCAGACGGGTTGCCGTATCCGGTTTTTTATTTCACGGCGCTCGTACCCTGGACGTACTTTGCGACCGCGCTGCAGTCCTGCACAGCAGTGGTGGTCGATAATCAACGGGTGATCACGAAAGTATTTTTTCCGCGGCTGGTGCTGCCGATTTCGGCGGTGATTTCCGGGCTGGTGGATTTTTCGATCGGGTGCGTGGTGCTCGGCGTGGTGCTGGGGATATACGGGATTCGGCCGGGACTCGGCGCGCTGTGGCTGCCGGTGCTGCTGCTGCTGGCCGTGCTGACGGCGCTGGGGGTGGGCTTGTGGATGTCCGCGCTGAATGCGCTGTATCGCGACGTGAAATATGTGGTGCCATTTTTGGTGCAGTTCTGGATGTTCGCATCGCCGGTGGCGTATCCGTCTTCGCTGGTGCCGGTGCGGTGGAGGTGGCTGTACGGGCTGAATCCCATGGCGGGGGTGATTGACGGATTCCGGTGGACGCTGACGGGGCACGGGACGCCGCCCGGTCCGCTGCTGCTGGCTTCGACGGCTGCGGTTGTGCTGGTGCTGGTGGGCGGGCTGTTCTTTTTCCAGAGAATGGAAGGTGCGATTGCGGACCGGGTGTAATTGGAGGTTGGAGGGCTGAGAAAAATGGGAGAGGAGAAAGAGAGGAAGGAAGAAGGATGGAGCCCCACCCCCCGGTGTTTTTTGTAAGAGTGGCAGACAAAGGACTTACGGGTGAGGGGTGCTGTAAGAGTGGCAAATGCGAGACTTAAAGTTGTTTTGTTTTCAATGAGTTGCGTTGGGTCTGTAGGAGTGGCAAGCAAAGGACTTAGAGGAAGGACATTTCTTGATGAAGTGCAAGAAAGCGAAGGACGAACTAATCCGGCGAGCGGTGTCAAGACGGAGATCAGCGCCGAATTCATACGGCATGTTAGCGCGAGAGTTATATGCAGTCAAGGGAAATGCATCGAACGGCTATTTTGAGGGGTTGAACGGTCGTTAAACGAGGTTGAAAGGTTTGAAGGCTGAAGCGATGAGCGGAGCGGTCATACAGGGAGAGGGGCTTGAGGAAGCGGTGTCGGCGCGGGGTGACAGATCGCGGATGAACTCCTCGTTACACTCCTGGGATTCCGCGAAGCGCATCCCCGAGCTCGACGGCCTTCGCGGCCTCGCCATTCTTCTGGTTTTCCTGTCTCATTATCTGGGCGGATCTGAGCACCAGGTTCATCCAGACTGGCTGAGGCGCATTATCAGCGCCACCAACATCGGCTGGAGCGGAGTGGATCTTTTCTTCGTGCTTTCCGGATTCCTTATCGGCGGCATTCTGTTGGATGAGCGCCGTTCTTCGAGCTACTTCCGGACTTTTTATCTGCGGCGCATGCACCGCATTCTCCCCATCTATTATCTGTGGATTCTTCTGTTCGCGGCGATCGTGAGCGCGGCATTGCTGGGCGCACCGTTTCCCTATCACGTCAACCGTCACGATTTGCTGCAAATTCCGCTGCAGCTTGCGTTTTTGCAGAACATGCAATTTGACCGAGCGCCGTTCATCTTCATCTGGTTTCTGGTCACGTGGTCTCTCGCGGTAGAGGAGCAATTCTATCTTCTGGCTCCGCCGCTGGTGCGCTTGCTGTCTCTACGCCACCTAATTTACGTTCTCTTCGCAGCCGTGGTTGTCGCGCCCTTTGTACGTCTATATTTGTTCGAACACATGCCGACGGGCAGCCTGGCGCCGGCTTTCGTCCTTCCCGGCCGCGCCGATACTCTGGCATGCGGCATTCTTTTGGCCATCGGCTGGCGCCAGGAGGCGTTTCACAAGTTTCTTGCGCGGCAGCGCGGGCTGCTTCAGGGGGCTGTTTTGTTCCTGCTCCTCGGTGTGATCCTCATGCTGCCCCGGCTGGTGGGAGATATTACCCTTCTTCGCGCGACGCTGGGCTTCTCCTGGTTCGCCGCTTTGTACAGTTGTCTAGTTCTATTGGTTCTTTCACAATCAGGGGGCTGGCTCGCGGCGGTCATGCGCTGGAAACCTCTGCGCTCGCTCGGGGCCATCTCCTATTGCGTGTACATCATCCATTTGACCATCCTGATCCTCGCGCACCAGCTTATTCTTCACGCTGGTCCGCAGATTCGGACTCTTTCGGGCATTGCCGTCACATGCTTTGCGGCCGTTTCTGCTGTGGCGGTGGCCTCGATTTCGTGGCGCTACTTTGAGAAGCCGCTGATCACGCGCGGGCACACTTATTCCTATGTGGAGAGGCCGGCGGTATGAGCGCCGGGGTGATACACGGGGAGGGGCTGGGGAAGCGGTACCGGCGCGGGCTCCTCGTTTTTCAGGGAGAGGAGGGCTCCGTTGGCGACCGTGTCTAACGTCAAGCATCTCGTCGTCCGCGCTTTCAACGCGGCCGGCTTGAACGTCAGCCGCATCCGTCCGGCTGCGGCGCCCAGGGCCAGCATGGCCGGCGGACTTGCGCAACTCGCGGCGCTCGGATTCCGGCCGCGTACGGTCATTGACGCCGGCGTGGCCGACGCCACTCTCGAGCTTTACGAGACTTTCAAGAATGCCTCTATTCTCCTTATTGAGCCGCTCGTCGAGTTCGAGCCGTTCCTCCGCCGCATCTGCGCGACTTACAAGGCGCAATACGTCCTGGCGGCGGCTGGCTCATCCCCGGGTTTCGCCACTCTCAATGTCCATCCGGACAAATTCGGTTCCAGCCTACTGAGAGAAGTTGAAGGGGCATCCGTCGACGGAGTTGCCCGCACGGTCCCCGTAGCCACGATCGACGAGGAGTGCGCGAAGAGAAATCTCGCTGGTCCATATCTCATCAAGGTGGACGTGCAGGGTGCGGAGCTTGAGGTACTTGCGGGTGCCACGCGGACGCTTGAGGAAGCTGAAGCTGTCGTCCTGGAAGTATCACTTTTCGGTTTCCTGGTCGGCGGGCCGCAATTCTATGACATGGTCCACAGGATGAAGCAATCCGGGTTCGTGGTATACGATCTATTCGGCGAGAATTATCGTCCTATGGACGGCGCTCTGGCTCAGGTGGATATGATTTTCGTGCGTGAGGGTGGGCTTTTCCGGCGCTCTCACGCTTACGCCACTCTCGAACAACGTGCAGCCCAAACACGTGAGTTGCAGGCGCGATTCGAGCTGCAAGCGAAGAAACTCTCATGAGCACAGCGGTTATACAGGGGGAGGGGCTGGGGAAACGGTACCGGCGCGGAGTGACGGTGGACGTGGGGCTGCGGCATGCGCTGGAACGGTTCGTGAAGTCGCCGCTATCGGCGTTTCGGAAGAAGGAGGAGACGTTCTGGGCGCTGAAGGACGTGTCCTTGCAAGTGAAGGAAGGCGAGGTGCTGGGGCTGATCGGGCGGAACGGCGCGGGGAAGACGACGCTGCTGAAGATCTTGTCGCGGATTACGAAGCCGACGACCGGATGGGCGGAGATTCACGGAAAGGTCGGGTCGCTGCTGGAAGTGGGGACGGGATTCCATCCGGAGCTGACGGGGCGGGAGAATACGTTCCTGAGCGGAGCAATACTGGGAATGAAGAAGCAGGAGATAGCGCGGAAGTTCGATGAGATCGTGGCGTTCGCGGAGCTGGAAAAGTTTATCGATACGGCGGTGAAGCACTATTCGAGCGGGATGTACGTGCGGCTGGCGTTTGCCGTGGCGGCGCACCTGGAGCCGGAAATTTTGCTGGTGGATGAAGTGCTGGCGGTGGGGGATATCAATTTCCAAAAAAAATGCCTTGGGAAAATGGGCGATGTAGCGAGGGCGGGACGGACGGTGGTGCTCGTTAGCCATCAGCTCAATCAGATCCGGCGGCTCTGCCACCGTGTAGTCTGGGTGGATGACGGTTTGGTTCGCCTCAATGGCAATACACACGAGGTCGCCTCCGCCTACGAGTCCGCCATGGCCCGCGATGGAGACAATGGCCATTCGAAGCAGCGAGATCCCGGCACCAAGGGCCGCTTCCTCCGGTGGGAAATTGCCAAGTCAGGCGGTGGCGATAGGTGCGTACTCAACGACCTGGAACCAGTGACCATCAACTTCACCGTCGACGTTCGGAGGCCCATGGCAAACGCACACTACGGGGTCGCCCTGCGCAATTATGAGCAGCAGGTGATCTGGGCCTGGGCCACGGAGCCTTTGCGGCTAGAAATTGGGGAGCACCAACTCTCTCACACATTTCCGATGCTCCCTTTGCGCCCCGGACCATACACGTGGCTCGCGGCGCTATACGATGACGGAGATTTAGTTGACTGGTGGGACTGTGTGCCCGAGATGATCGTGGCCACAGAGGTGTACCAGCATCCCCAAGAGGAATGGAAGGGGATCTTGAACCTTCCGTCCAGATTCGAGGTTGCCAGTTAGAGATGGCGACGTTCCTTCACCCATGCTGAGCGAACACTACACGGGGTCATTTTACGAGCAGCTCCGAACTGGCGCGAAACGGTCTGCTGAAATCATTGTTCCGCTGGTCTTGAATCTCGTTCCCGCACGAAGCGTGGTGGACGTCGGTTGCGGCGACGGAAGCTGGCTGGCTGCTTTTCGGAAATTCGGCGTGGACGAGATACTTGGGATTGACGGTGAGTACGTTGACCCAGTCCTCCTACAAATTCCGCGGGACTGCTTCCAAGCCGTAAACCTAACGAGGTCTTTTGGACTGGGACGTATCTTCGATATGGCTATATCACTAGAGGTCGCCGAGCACCTCCCATCCGACTCCGCTCCAGTTTTTGTGGAATGTCTGACTCGCCTGGCTCCGGTTATCCTCTTCTCTGCGGCGATTCCATTCCAGGGCGGGACCGACCACGTCAATGAGCAGTGGCAGGATAAATGGGCGGCACTTTTCCGAGGACACCGCTACCTCGCGGTAGACTGTATTCGGAAACGAGTCTGGGCTAACGAAGCTGTGGAGTGGTGGTATGCACAAAACACCCTGCTGTTTGTACAGGCTGGACTTCTTGAGAACAATGGGGCGCTCAAGGCGGAGTTTGAGAAAACCAATCCTGACCAACTTTGTCTAGTTCATCCCCGGCAATACATGCAGGTGCTCGCTACGTCAAGACAATCAACCTTTGAGCCGGGAGTCAAGGCGGCTGCTCGTCACCTTCTGACTTGCTTGAGAGATGGGGTGGGAAGAAGACTGCACGCGACCCCGAATGAGGAGGCGCCGCCGCGCGCAGGTGGCGACCCTGCTGACTTACCGACGAGGCGTTGAGCGTGCCATGGCCTCTCCGACCATCACTATCCTGATTACGACGTACAACTACGGGCCATTTCTGGAGCAGGCCATCGATAGCGTTCTAGCGCAGGACTTCCCGCTCGAGCAGGTCCAAATTCTTGTAGTCGACGATGGTTCTACGGACGACACCAGGGAGCGCGTGAAGAAATATGGCCCGCGCGTCGAGTATTTCTTCCAGGTAAACAGGGGGCAGGCGGCAGCGCTAAATTTGGGCTTTAGCAAAGCGTGCGGGGAGATAATCTGCCTGATGGACGCGGACGATCTGTTTCTGCCGGGGAAGTTGGGGAGGATTGTGGAGGCGTTTGAGCGGGACGCCGGGCTGGGGATGGCCTATCACCGGCTGCAAGAGTGGCATACGAGCACGGACGAGCGGCGGAGCTGGGAGTTCGTGGAGGTGTCAGGGGATCTCCATAAGGAGCCTGAGAAATTCGCGTTGTTTGTTCCACAACCCACGTCGGCGGTTTCTTTCCGGCGAAGCTTTGTGGAAAGACTGTTGCCCATCCCCGAAGAGATCCGCATGCTGGCGGATTGCTATCTGGTGTCGCTAATTCCGTTGTTGGCGCCAGTCTTGGCGATTCCAGAATTCCTGAGCGTCTACCGCATCCACGGGAAGAACTCATACACAAGCATGGAAGACGATATGCCGATCGAGACGAGAAGAAACAAACTGAAGATGTGGCAAATCGTGACGGAGGCGATGCGCAAATGGCTTGAGGAGCACGGCTACACGAGGAAGCAACGGGCGGTGAAGGCGATGACGGACCGGTGGACAAGCTTTGTGGAGCGCGAAGAGTTTACAGTGATGGCGCCGGGGCGCGTGCGCTTTTTCCGGTACCTTTTGCAGTGTTACCGGTATCGATATCCGCTGATGAGCTGGAGGTTGCGGGCGATCAATTTGTCGAATGCGGTGGGCGCTCTCTTCGTCGGATACCAGCGCTTTCACCGGCTTGATGAGCTCCGCGAAGGCCTGACGCGCTGGCTGCGCGCACCCACGAGCAAGGACTCCAGCCCGCCCCCGAGCTGAGAAATTATTCTAATTGGCACATTCAGGTACCGAGCAAACCGAATATGCGCCCGTGTTTCGATCATACGCAAAATGCCGGAATAGGGCTGGTATCCTGTGCTCCAATGAGAATCAGGGCCGTCCTGCATGCGTCCGAGGCAACCGAAACATGACCTCCGGTGGAAATAGGCCTGTGAAATCTAGAGGCATGATGGCAAGAGGCAGACGCTGGTGAGCGACACGGGCGGGGTCACGATTCTGGCGATGCCCAAACGATTTCGGGGGCACGTCGGTACCATCCAGCGGAACGCGATCGCGAGCTGGACCAAGCTGCAACCGAGACCAGAAATCATCCTTTTTGGCCATGAAGAGGGCGCTGCCGAATGCGCCCGTGAATTTGGACTCATCCATATTCCTGAAGTGGCCCGGAACCGCTATGGTACGCCGCTCCTGGCCGGCATCTTCGCTGATGGCGAGCGGTGTGCCGGCCACGATCTTTTGGCGTACGTCAATGCGGATATAATTCTCCCGGCGGAGTTCATCAAGGGCGTCGAGAAAGTGCGTCTAACCTTTCCGAAGTTCCTCGCGGTTGGGCGCCGCACTAACCTGGAGGTTCGCGAACCGCTGGACTTCAGCGAGGGCTGGGGGGAGAAACTCAAGGAACGCATGCGCCGCGAAGGGTCGCTCGAGAGCCATACAGCCATCGACTGTTTTGTGTTTCGGCGAGGGACGTATGTAGAGGTTCCCCCGCTGGCGATCGGACGTGTGTGGTTCGATCAGTGGTGCATCAAGTACGCGCGCAAGAGAGGATTGCCAGTTATCGACCTAACGAACTTTGTGCACATGGTTCATCAGCTTCATGATTACGGCCACGTCGCCGGGGGGAGACAGTGGGTCTATGGCGGCGCTGAGGCGGAGGAAAATCTTGACTACTACGGCGAGCGGCCTCACACGTACACAATCCTGAGCGCGACGCACGTAATGACGGAAGGCGGCTCGATCCGAAGAGTGTTTTGGCGGAGGGAAGCAGCCGAGGTTAAAAGATTTTTATGGGAAGTGTTTGTGCATAAGACTCTGGGGCTGAGGAGGCGTCTTGGATTGAGCCGCCGGGAGCGGGTATAAAGCCCATCCGTGAGCAGGGATCGCAGGGAATCTATTCCTCCATAGTAATATATACTACCGTGTAGCTAGTTCCGCTTTCGGCGAAGGCGCACTCAAATCCGACCTAAATGATTACCGCTCAATAACTTAGTAAAGGGAAGGGACTTGTCGCGGGAGCCGCTGCCGGGTAATGTTAGTGGTTGGATTTGGGGGAAGTGCTTCTGTAGTTCGTAAGGGACGGTTTCGTGTTCTGGTGGGCTTTACTGGCATGCGGTGTGGCGGCCCTGCTCCTTCTTCTTGGGCTATTCGTGTGGGTTTCCTCGGATCCTGGTATTGACGGAGATATCTCCCGCGCGCGTATTCGCGACGAGCAAGACTATAGAGCTTTGCGACGGGCAGGCAAATTAGGCGCCGAATAAGAACGTCCTTCCAGATCGCGGTGTTCTTCTCGTTCAATCAGTTCGGCTACAGCAGGGTGATCGCAACGCTCGCGTCAGCGTGAGCGCTTGAGGGCACGCGTGTGGAGCGAGTGACGGCGCAGGTCTAGACCCTGCAGTTTGGGTCTCGGTTAGTCGATTTACCACTGGACACCGGGATAGAAGCTGGGCATGCGAAAGCCACGATACGCATATTGCCCGGTGATGTTCATCTGCCAAACGGTCTGGGGTGAAGAGGTCTGAGTCACTTCAAGAATCGCGGCAGACGTAACGGTTGGTATTAGATTGGAGCTCTCGTCGTACTCCACGTTGCCGTTCTTAAGAACTTCGGCATTCCCTCCAAAAAAAACATAAGACGGGGTGGTCGGATGGAACATCAAGGTCGCGATCATGGCGTTTTCATCGAGGTTCAACAGAGGAACGGTGCTATAGCAAGCGGGCTGTCCAGCAACGCCGCAGGTTCCGCCGGGGAGGACAGATACGCCGCGGTCGTCGCCATTGTCAAAGAGGACCATCGAAAATTGGCCGCTGGTGTTGGTTGTGGTGAAAGAAGGACCGTGCTGGGCGTAGAACCAATCGAAGGGATTAGTATCGGTTGAGCCGTCGGCATTTAATAGGGTGAAGTCGCCCTGGTAGCCGAGGCGCCAAAGGATGTTTCCGGTGCCGGCGCCGTTGTTGTAGTCAACTTTCACGAGCCAGTTCTGATGACGAATGGAAACGATGAGATTGCCGTCATCGGCCGAGTAAATGACCGCGTTGGAGTGCGTCCAGTCAGGATAGAGGTATGGCCTCCGATTGATGTCCAGATGATCGAATTCATTCCATAGCCAAACAGGATTGTGATTTTGGTCCAGGTCGATGAGGACGTCTCCGGTAACGGTCGTTCCCGATATGACTCGCTGGGTGGAAGCAATGACGACGAGGTGGCCGTTGGGAAGAGGGACGAAATCGTGATGCGTCCCAATTACCGTGATGTTGCAGCCGGTGCACGTAGCAGCGGCGAGCGCTGTGTTGAGTTGCGCCGCCGTCATTTGCCAAATGGTATTTCCCCCTAAATCTATTTCCTGAAGGAACGAATTAGCGCCATCCGGCGAAGCCCCGCCAAAATTAATCAGAAAGTGGCCGTTTGGGAGCAGCTTGATCGGGTTCGCCAAGACTCCGGGGGCGAGCACAGGATTGTAGGCCCAAAGCACGTTGCCAGCTAAATCCGTGACTGCCAGAGGGGCCTGGCCCGTTCCGGCACCTAGAGTGAGTAAATCTAAGAGCTCGACGCCGGGCTGCGGGGTCATGCCGGGGGTCGTGGTAGTCGTGATGTTCGGCAACTGTGCCGGTTGGAGGGCGCCGGTGGTGAAGGTTTGGTCGGAGTCGTTGAAGGAGGTGCCATCGGCGAACTGGAGGACGCCGCGCATGTGGTAGGGAGTGGATTGCTTCATGCCGGCGACGTAGAGGCTGAGGGGGCCGCCGAAGGCAGGGGTGGGCTGAGTCCAAGTGGTGAGGCC
>DATLVZ010000036.1:0-13038 GCA_035576885.1 Candidatus Acidiferrum sp.
CGTGGTCACCGTAAAGCTCACTCCGTTGCTCGCCACTCCTCCTACTGTCACTACCACGTTCCCTGTGGTCGCTCCGCTGGGCACGCTCGTCACAATGCTCGTCGCGCTCCAACTCGTCACGGTTGCCGTCGTCCCGTTGAAGTTCACTGTGCTTGTCCCTTGCGAGGATCCGAAGTTCGTGCCTGTGACCGTTACGGCCGCGCCCACCAGCCCGGCCGTCGGATTCAGGCTCGTAATGCCCGGCCCGGGCGTGGTGTTATTCACTTTCACCAGGACAGAGGCACTTGTAGCCGCATTCCCGGAAGTGTCCGTCGCCACGGCCGTCAGGACATGATTCCCGTCGGAAAGGGCCGTAGTGTTCAGTGAATAGTTGAAAGGAGTGGCCGTGATTGCCGGCCCTGTGCTCGCACTATCGACCTTAAATTGAACGCTCGCCACAGCTACGTTATCAGTGGCCGTGGCCGTTAGGGCCACCGTTCCCGAAAGGGTTGCGTTCGCCAATGGAGATGTTATCGAAACCGTTGGGGCGGTTGTGTCCGCCGCAGTGGTAAAGGTCGCGTCTGTGCTGACGGCAGCGTTATTACTGACATCGACCGAATGGACCCGATAGTGGTAGACAAGTCCGGTCTTCAGGCCGGTTAGGTTCTCCTGATGACTGATAACCATCATCCCATCCACCGTCGTGGATGACCCATAGCTAGTGGAAGTCCCATACTCGACGGAGGAATTGGCGGCTGCGCTCGTCTGCCAGTTCACCTGCGCGGTAGTCACACTGGCCGTTGCCGTGACATTTAAAATCGAGAGTAGTGCGGGATTATTCGAGGAACCGGCCACCAACCCGGAGCAGCCGTTGCCCAGAAGCGCAAGGCTTACGAGAAGCAGGCATAAAATGGCAGTTTGGCGGCGTGAAAGCCCTGCAGCGCTCAGCAAATCCATCATGGCTATCCCCGGTCTCCCAAGACCTATGGAACGATCGCATCCTTAACTTGTGGCGAGAGGACTGAGCGTTTCCCCGCCTGAAGATGGTATCGGGACTAAGAGGCTAGAAAACACTGGTCTTGGGGACAAATTCAGGGCAGGGGGGTGCCCTGTCCGAGTGGGTATAACGGAAGACGTCCAAAAGGCTTAGGGGGTTTTCTTGAGTCGCAAGCTCAGTTATGTCCGGCGGCGTCGACCAGGTAGAGCACGGCATCGCCGCTGAAGGGTGTGGTAAACGACTGCGTGCTTCCGCCGGTGATGTTGGCTCCCGTTACCGTCGTTCCGGTCGCCGGGTTCACCCATAGCACGTTCATCGCTCGCGTCGTGGCCGCCAGGTTCACCGTGAACGTCCCTCCGCTCGGTGCATACACCACGTACTCCGCCCCGGTCGCCGAGTTGTCCGCCAAACAATGTCCCGTTGAACTCAAGCTGTTCTGCGGCGTCATCTTCAATAAGTTCAGCTTCGTGTTCGCAAAACTCTGCAGAATGCCCATGGCCGCACGGAATTTGTCATACTTCGCGTCCACCCCGCCTGTGCATACCTGGTTCGCCGGGTTCAAACACGTGTTCCTCACCGGACTCCCCTGCCAGAAAATCTCGTAGGGGTCCATGAACACTACCCCTTCCGCTCCGTTCGTCAGGTTCTCCCACAAATACCCTCGCAGGTTCTGATCCTGCACACTCCCGTCCGCGTTCAAAAACGACTTGTACCCCAGCGAGTGATCACTATCATTGATCACCACTTTCCCCTGGTTGTTCGTCGACACGTTCGACGGAAACTGGTTGCTGAAATTCGTGTTCACCGTCGGTGCGATCCAATCCGCTATACTACTGTACAGCGTCGCGTCGTTCGGCGCCGTTGCGTTCAACGACCCGATCCCCACGGGATGCTGCTGCGCCTTGGCCGTGTACGTCGTCCCCTCGAACGTCCCTCCCCCTTCATACGCCCGCACCAGCCCCATCATGTGCGGCGCCCACCAGGTCATCGACGCTGCCGGCTCTTCTTCGGCCACCTCATAAATCACGTTCGGCAAATCGTTTAGCGTATCCACTACCTTCTTCACGTACGCATCCTGGAAATTGGTGATGGCGTTGTTCGTCGTCATGGTGTACGAATTCGTCCCGCTGCTCCCCGAACTGTATCCATCACTCACTCCGTTGACGTTGTTCGGCCCGCTAAACACGTACCCGTCCGTGCTGCACCGCGCGCTGGTCAGCTGATTCCCGTCAAACAGCTCCACGATCGCGTAAATCCCATTCTGCTGCAGTTGCAGAACCCGCGCCCGCAGTTGATCGAAGTACGGCTGATGGAACTGCGTCAGGTCAAACTTCGCGTTCCCGTCCGTGGCCACCCCCGGCCCCGGTCTCTGCCACGGCCACGGCGCCATGCGCCACACGCTCCCGCTGAAGTTCCAGTCGCAGTATTCCGGCAGATCCTTGTGCCACAAAATCGTCGCGTTATGCCCCTGCTGCTTCAGCACGTTCACAAAGGCGTTGAAATCCATCGCCGCCGGCGCCGAACTGATGTTCGTGTCCGTGTCCTGAAAATCATTCCAGGTGTGCGAACCCGCCATAAACACTGCATTCCCTGCGGGGTTCACAAAGTACCGCGTGTTCACCGTGCTCTGCTTCAATGGCCCCATCGAACTCCCGCTCCCGCTGGTCACCGTAAAGCTCACTCCGTTGCTCGCCACTCCTCCTACTGTCACTACCACGTTCCCTGTGGTTGCTCCGCTGGGCACGCTCGTCACAATGCTCGTCGCGCTCCAACTCGTCACGGTTGCCGTCGTCCCGTTGAACTTCACCGTGCTTGTCCCTTGCGAGGATCCGAAGTTCGTGCCTGTGACCGTTACGGCCGCGCCCACCAACCCGGTCGTCGGACTCAGGCTCGTAATGCTTGCAGCGGGCACCGGATTGCCACCCACATATTGACTCGCGGCTCCGCCGCCACATCCTTCTATTGTCAAAACAACTGCCAACAGGAGAATTACCTGCAGTGCGGCAGTGCCAACAGGAAATTTTCTCATTGTGAGCCCATTATCTCAGCGTTGTGCAAACAGACTCAAGTACTGACTTGCACTGGCTGCGAACTGGGGCGGAACGCTAGCCCACTTGTTCGTCGTCACGAATTGCCGCGCAGACTGGAGATAAATGACTCGGATGTTCTCTGAAGCAAGAAGACGCAGTCCAATAACTCTATTAGGGATACGATCTACCCAGCCGGTTGCCAAATCAGTAGAGACTACAGGGCCAACTGTGTGCGAAGTCTTGATGTTGCACCTCGTTTACGAGGTCAAAATTGAGAGATGCCTTCTTAGCGAAGATAGATCCGCGTGGTCCCGGAGCAAAACGCAAGGGTTTTCAGGTGGGGTAATTTACTAAAGCACTCGAATCTGTAATCGCCCTCCGATCGCAGGAACGGGAGCCTGCGGTGAACAATGTAGTATTGCGGAGCCCTCTCTGCGGATGCAGCCCTAGTCCATCCCCACAACGTGACCTGGGGGAAAATCAGTCTGAGAGCTCTTGCGATTGCTTTTCTGCGACAAACCCGCTTCCTGGATTTTATAAATCAGTGCGCGATAGCTTATATTCAAAACTTCTGCCGCCTTGCGCCGGTTCCACCTGTTGTCGCGCAACACCCTGAGAATCAGATTGCTCTCCATTTCACGGATCGCCTGCTTGGCTATGCTTTTCAGCGGAATCGTTCCGTCCAGGGACAACTTCATCGGCCCAGTCGAGGGACGCTTAATGAACGGCTCCGCGACGGCATCCAGCGAACCAAGAATTGCGTAGCGGGCTACGATGTTTTCCAGTTCGCGTATGTTTCCCCGCCACTCCCTTTGCATCATCGTCTCGAATGCCTTTTCGGAGAGCGGCGGCGCATCGGTCTTGAAGCGGTCGTTTAGTTGCCTTAAGAAGTAATCCGCCAGCGCGCCGATATCCTCGCGGCGTTCGCGCAAGCTGGGCAAATTGATGCTGATAACGTTAATACGGTAAAATAAATCTGGCCGAAAGCGTCCAGAGTCGATTTCGACCTCCAGATTACGATTCGTCGCGCAAATCACACGCAAATTCGCGCGTCTTTCTTCCCTTCCTCCAATTCGGTTAAATTTTCCGTCCTGCAGCAACTGAAGAGTCTTTGCTTGCAGCGCCAAATCGAGGTCTGCAATTTCATCGAGGAACAGCGTGCCGCGTTCGGCCATCTCGACATATCCAGGTTTCGACGCATGGGCGTCGGTGAAGGCACCCTTCTCGTAGCCGAAGAATTCACTCTCCAGCAAAGCTCCAGGAATCGCTGCGCAATTGACTTTGACGAAGGCACCCGAAGAAAAGCTCGAGCGTGAATGGATGTAACGTGCGAGCAGCCCTTTGCCAGTTCCGTTCTCCCCGTGGATCAAAACGGGAACGTCGGTCCTGATAATCTTTTTCACTACGTGCCGGATAGACTGCATCGCCGCTGATCTTCCGAAGATGATATCTTCGGGAGGTAGCCCGTGCGCTACTTCTGTCAAGCCCCCGTTCGACACGTCGCTTGAAGTCATACGCAGCCCCTGCAAATGGACCTTATAGGGTCGGTTCGTACCCCTCTTGACTGTGCACACTGAGAACCAAACTCTTATCTGACGGAAATTCCATCCTGTGGACACCCAACTCGCACAGTTTTCCTCGTAATCGACTGAATCGACTTGTGTTAGTTAGATTTATGCGAGTCGGAAAATCTTCTGGAAAGCACGGCCAGTATCTCTTTCCATAGCTATCGCGGTGCGGAAAAAGGTTGCGCAAACGTGACAAATAATTGCCGGAGAAATGTAAGGTCGGCAGATTCACTGCTCCATGCGCCAGGTTTCGACCCCGGAGCTGACGAGGCTATCGCGTGTGCGAACTTCCTTTCAGGTGAGCAATCCACGACCGGGTGGGGATGAGAAGTCAATGAAGAGAACTGCCGCTATGCGCTTGCGCTTTCCCCCCGAACGATATCGTACCGTTCGATCAGGGCAGCAACGCCCATCCGCGAACCGCCATCTTCCATCCGGCGCTCTACACGTACGACCCTGCCAAGGGCCCGCACAAATACTTCGCCCCCAGGGGTAATCTCCGCAGGCAGCGTCAAAGTGATGTCGAGCTCTGAGCCGGCTTCGAGATCCCGGTCGAGGACAAAATACAGACCTCGAGTCGATATGTCTCTTGTCTTCCCCGTTTGCGAATCTGCGACGCCTTCAGTCGGAACCCGTATGATCACGGGCAACGATAGATCATACCGTCGAGAATTTCGTCGTTCCGTCATCACTCCTAGTCCCCGCTCCGCTCGCTCTCATTGCAGGGCAACCTGTAGCTTTCATTAAGAAGGAGGTGCCCCTTCAATTATCAAGCGAAAACTTCAAATACAAAACTGCTAGTGCTGGATTCCCATAATTCCCGACTGGGCCGCACGATGGCCCGGGAAACGGGGAGATTTCCCCTTCCCAATAACCATTGTCGTGATTCCAGCATTATTCGAGCGCCCCCGCCCGATTTCTTTGTTCAGTCCCTGTTCGTGGTTTATTGCACTGCGTAGCACCTTGGGGCTGTTAGCGTGACAATACCGGAAACACACGGCCAGCGCCACGGGTATTTGATTCAAACCCCCTGCTCGATGCGTCCATAATTCTGCCGAATGACCCGTGCTGCGATGCTATCTTCTATTCGTTCCGTGATCCTACTGCGGCCGGCGTTTCCACCTCAGCCGGTGTTGCGGCCGAACGCCTTGTGCGCGGCGTGTCCAGATTAAACTGTCTCATCTTATAGAGCAGAGCCTTGTAGCTGATGCCGAGCATTTTCGCGGCGTCTTTCCGGCACCACCTCGTCTTTTCCAAAGCATCCGCGATCGCTTCCATTTCCGCTTCATCTTTCAGGCCGCGCACAAGCGCCTTTAACCCTTGTTCCCGAGGCGGAGCGGACTCTTCGCGCGGGGAAGTGCGTTGCCGAGCGGAGGACATCTCGATGAGCTCCCGCAAGCTGCCTTCATCGTCCTCGAGAATCACGTACCTCTTCACGAAATTCTCTAGTTCGCGCAGGTTGCCCGGCCATGGATAGTTCACCGCCGCATCCAGCAAATGTTTCGACGGTCCCGACGGCGTCTTCCCGAACTTCTCGCTGTACTGCTCGAGAAAATGGCGGAACAACAAAGGTATTTCGACCAGCCGCTCGCGAAGCGGCGGCACGAGAATCGACAGCACATTCAGCCGGTAGTACAAATCCTCACGGAAACGGCCCGTCTTCATGGCCTCCTGCACATCAACGTTTGTGGCCGCCAGCACCCGCACATCCGTATCAATCAGGTGCCGCCCTCCGAGCCTTGAATACTGGTGATCTTGCAGCACGTGAAGCAGCTTGGCCTGCAGGGGCGTGGTCATCTCCGCGATTTCATCCAGGAAAATCGTGCCCTTATTCGCCATTTCAAATTTCCCTGGCTTGCTTCGAATCGCCCCCGTGAACGCACCCTGTTCGAATCCGAAAAGCTCGGATTCCAGCAGCTCGCCCGGCAGCGCTGCGCAGTTCACTTTCACGAAGGGTTGGTTGCGCCTCTTCGATCGCAAGTGAATCATCCGCGCCACGACTTCCTTGCCTACTCCGCTTTCTCCACAAATAAAAACCGGCACATCCACGGGTGCAATCTGCAGGATCTGCTGACGGATGCGCACCATCTGAGGGCTGGCCGCAAGAAAGCTCAGGTCTTCCGTCACCTGATCGCAGTAGTCGCGCAGTGCCTGGTTTTCCGTGGTGAGCTGCTTCTTTTGACGAGACTTGAGCATCGCCGCGTCCAACTCGGTTTTTTCGAATGGTTTCGTCAGATAATCGTGCGC
Source organism: Candidatus Acidiferrum sp. (assembly GCA_035576885.1). Lineage (GTDB taxonomy): Bacteria > Acidobacteriota > Terriglobia > Acidiferrales > UBA7541 > Acidiferrum. The sequence goes on from DATLVZ010000036.1 coordinate 6,822, forward strand.
TCCGATTCGAATCGCTTCCACGACCGTTCCAACTTCATTCGAGCACGACAGCATGATCACGTTCAGGCTGCGGTCCGCCTGCATCAGTTCTTTCAGAGTCTCAATCCCATTTAGCTCCGGCATGAGAACGTCGAGAATGATAAAGTCCGGACGGTCTCCGCCATTTACTTTGGCAATGGCTTCTCTTCCCGAGCTAACTGTCTCGACCTCATATCCGTCGACTTCCAGCAAGGTCTGCAAGTACTTTCGGATGCTCGGCTCGTCATCCACCACCAGAATTCGTTCTTTAGCGGCCATCTCGTTCTCCCTTTACCCTTTCCCTAGTCCCCGATAGCTATCCTTGATCCATTGGCAACAAAAATGTGAACTTGCTCCCTGACTTCGGTTCGCTTTCCACCCAGATTTTCCCGCGATGTGCTTGAATGAGTCGCTTTGCAATCGCGAGCCCGAGTCCCATCCCCGAAGTGTTCCGGTCGACGCGCACAAAATCTTCAAATATTTCCTGATGATGCTCTGCCGCTATCCCGGGCCCGGAATCCACAACAGAGACTTCGACGCTGTTGGGACGCGGTAACCGGAATCGACGACGCTCCTCGACAGGCGCAACGGCTGTCACCCGCCGCTCCCAGAAATGCGGGGCCGCTCTCAATGTCACGCTTCCTCCCGCTGGCGTATGCTTGAGCGAATTGTCCAGAAGATTCGCGGCCGCCTGTTGCACCTTCTGGTAATCGAAACGAAAGGTCGGAATGGACGGATCGAAAGCCGCATCCAGTTTTACTCCTTTTCGTTGGAAGGCTTCGGTCCAACGCTTCGACAGTTCATCCAAACAATCGCGCAGGTCATTCTCCCGAAGCTGCAACACCAGTTTTCCGCTTTCCAACGCGGAATAGTTCAGAAACATGGAAACTAGCCTCACCAGCCGTTCGCAACTGTCTTTTGATTCCTCCAGGATGTCGCGCTGCTTGTCCGTCAAGCGTCCCAGCGATCCCGTCAACATCAGGTCGTAATAACCCTTGATGACGGCGAGAGGCGTTTTTAATTCATGCGCTGCCGACGCAAGAAACACAGTCTTCTGCCGGTTTACTTCTTGTAATTTCAAATACGCTGCCAGCAAATTCCGATAAGTGATCTCTCGTTCCTGCAGCAGTTCCTGGACCGTCAACTGTGTGGCTGCATCGGGCGCCACCCGTTCTGAGGGCTCCGTTTCCATCTGCACGACTAGACATCCAGGCTCAGGAATCCATTGAATACGCGTTCGAATTTTCTTCTCGCCGCGCGTCAATTCCATCTCCATATCGTGCTCGCCCGCCTCGATTTTCAGCCCGATCTCGTTAAGGTCCACCTTCAACAGGTCGTTGAAAACATTCAGCTGGCTATAATTACTCGCACTCTCCGGCTTAAGATATTGCCTTGCGCTCTCGTTTGAGATCAGTACTCGCCCGCCTCGCTCCGCCACCCAGGTTGGTGCCTTAGCTGCCTCAAGAAGCTTGCTTACGAACCCGACCGGCAGAGCCAGTACTTTCCCGTCGCTCGCAACTATTGGCGCGGCAATGCTTCCGTTCATTTGTGCGTTTCGCTCTCCGCTAAGAGGGAAAAAATTTTCCCTAGCTGAATGCACATGCTCGCAGAGGGCTTTTGCACTGTCAATGGCTAAAGCGTTCCATTTGCACAAAAGAGGAAACCAAGTGGCTTGCTCATGAACGAGATTGGTCGGGCATGGCTCTCTCGATTCTATCATGATCCTAACTAACTGATAATAAAATCCTTATAGCAAACCACTCCAAGCCCAATGTGGCACTCTATATGCTCATTTCCGTACTAGTTCCCCGGTACTAAGCGAGCTATTGTGCACACTGGTCTTCTGAAGGATGGTCAGCGCGTGGATCCCTCTAACTCCCGACGATCCCCTCGCATTCGCTTGCAAATGCCTGTTTTCTTGCGCGCGGCGGATACTTCTGGAACAGAATTTATCGAGCTGACGAAGACCCTTAACATTAGCGCAACTGGTGCCTGCGTAGCCTCCACCCACATTCTGCGTCCCGATCAGATCGTACATCTCACCATCCCCGCCCCCTCCTCGGCTGCTTCAGGGGTTGTCCCCAGCGAGACTCCCCCTATTACTGCCAAAGTGCTCCGTCAGGATTCCGCCGGCGATATGCGACTGTTTGGACTGGAATTCCTTAAGCCACTTGAGTAAAGTATTGCCTCTTTGACGAGCGGCTTGCCGTTCATCGAGTAAAAAAACTTACACCGTCCGGAAACATTGCAACTACTGTTCTCAGAGATTCGGCTCTATATTTAACTCTTGTAAGGAGATAGCCTGGAATCAAGGTTTCCCAGCTTTACCACGGAGAGGCTTGAGCACCTTCTTACATTGGTCTTAGGCTTGCTCCTTACAGAAAGAGAAAGCCACATGTGCTTTCCCCAAACCCCGCGGGGATAGGCTAAAGTCAGGTGTATACCGGTTATGCCCAGCCCCGGCGCCCCTGCGCCCCCGCGTTTGCCGATTGAGGATTCGTATCTCGAGCTGCTTGCTGACACGCTCGAAAGTCTCGACACTTCTGCGCGTGGCCAGTTCCTCCAGCGCTACTTCAAAACTGTCTCCCACCTTGATCTTCGGGAAACACAGTGCGTGCAGCTTTGGGATGACATGCTCGCTCGCCGCCGCGAACTCAGCGAGCATCTCGGACGGCAAATCTCGTTAAAGACCGCTCTTATGGACGTGCTCACTTCCGCCGGCCTTTTTCGCGTTCCCATCCTCATTGAATACGATGAACTGAAAAAACTTCAGCTAAACGCCGTCACGGACCCACTCACCGGTCTCAACAACCGCCGCCTGTTTGGAGAGGCCTTCGAGAAAGAGCTAAATCGCGCCCGCCGTTACGGCCTGCCCCTAGGCCTCGTCATACTCGATTTGCATCGCTTCAAGGAAGTTAATGACAAGCACGGGCATCCGCGTGGCGATGAGGTCTTACGCGCGGCTGCGTCAACGCTTAGAAAGGCTCTCCGCACCTCGGACTCCGCTTTCCGTATCGGTGGCGACGAATTTGCTCTCCTCCTTCCACAAACTGACGCGGCCCAGGCCTTGGCATTGAGCCGCCGCGTCGGTACCGTTTTTGGAGAATCCATTCAGCACTTCCAAATGGGAGTAAGCGTCAGCATGGACCACGGCGTTGCTACCTTTCCTCAGGACGGCGATCAAGCCGATCAATTAATCCGTGTGGCCGATGAACGCCTCTATAACTTGAAACATGCAAATCATGATAAGACTCCCTCAGGCAGCTCTCGCACCGAAATTGCTTCGGGTCCCGCTTCAGCTCTTCCCGCTACGGCGGCCCCCGAACGGCTGTCTTCCGCGCCGCGCCCCATTCCGTTCGAATCGAAACGTCCGCCTGAAAAATCCGAACCGCCCATCTCTGCCGCAGCATCTTCAACCGTTGCAGAAATCTCCGGAAACGAGGCCTTGGCTGTACCGCCGCCCTCGCGCGTGTACTCCGTTCCTCGCAAAGCCGAGCGCGTCTCTATGTCCGGGACGAACGCATACGCAGTTCTCGGCGATCAGGGTTCTCGTCGCGCCCGTGTCTTGGATCTCGGTTTTGGAGGAGTTGCTCTCGAACTGGAATCCCACGAAGAAATCCCGGAAAGCATTCTCGCCGTCTTGCACGTACCCATTCTTCCGCCCGTGCGCGTCAACCTCAAGCCCGTCTGGTTCCTGCGCACTCAGCAAGGCGCCTATCGCATCGGCTGCGCCTTCGTCTCTTGAATCCTAGCTTCGTCTCCCCAAAATGCGCGCCTTCTGCACTGTCCTCATCCGTTTGTCTGCATCAAATGCAGACGCAATTGCCGGGAGGTAAATAGCAACGCCTGCTGTAAATGCGCAAGTCCCAGACCCCATCGCAGCACGGCCTGCTCCGCCGATTCTCCCTTTGCAGCCAGCCTAATCCACACGGCCAGTTCTCTCTGCCCGCTCTTTTCTTCGCTGGCCGTGCTGCCTATCGCAATACTTGCCGTGGTCAAACAAAGTGTCGTCGCTAGAGTCTCCTTAGATCCCGCTTCTTTCAGAAGTTCGGCCAGTTTCTCAATCAAGAGAAAATGCAGACTCCTCTGCCGACTATGCTCGCCTTCTCGAAACTCCAGAACTATATCCCCCGAATAAACACCGCTGCCCGCCAACTTATCCGCTGCCGGCCCCGCCAGGGGTTGTGCCACGCAAAAAAGCGAATCGTCACTGTCGATGGCCGAAAGGAAATTCTTAACAGCCAAGCCGGCCCCCGCGTCTCTGGCGCTTTCGCCAGCTCCTGCGGTCTGAACCGCTATCTTTTCGACGACCTCTACGCGCATGTCTGCGAAGCTACGCGAACCGAATCCTCCTCGCAAGCGCAAATCCTTGCAAGCACGCGCCCCGGCTTTCTATTCGCTAGTTCCAGCACCGTCCCCGTCCTGCTAGAATTTCCCGGCCAGCCAGAAATTCGCGGAGTCAATCATGAGTGAGCCCAAGCCAAGCCGCCCGTACTGGCCAGATTACGCGGCCATGTCCAAGGATCCGGCCAAAGGGCTGAAAGACTGGACGTGGGCCTTGGAGCGTCTTGAAAAATCCCACAATTATTGGATCGCCACCACGCGCCCCGGTGGACGTCCTCATCTCATGCTGGTTTGGGGTGTGTGGTGGGAAGACGCCTTCTGGTTCAGCACCGGCCCGAATACTCGGAAAGCAAAAAACATCGCCGTGCACGGCTACTGCACTATTGGCACTGAACATGCCGACGAAGCGGTCATCCTCGAAGGCATTCCTCAGGAAATCAGAGACCGCGCCGTTTGGAAGCGCCTCGCCGCCGTCTACAACAAAAAATACGGCGGCGACGTTGAGCCTCTCCTACTCGCCTCCGGTGGCAACGTCTATCGCGTCGAGCCTCAAACCGCCTTCGGCCAGGACGAACACGCCCCCAACTTCGCCGAATCCGTCACCCGCTGGCGCTTCTCGAAAACTTAGACCGCCCAGGACAAACTCGTCATCTTAATAAACAAAGACAAAGCGCAGTCATGCAACACAGGGTCTTTACTTTCTACCCCTCTCACTGCTTCGGCGCCTGGTTCCACATCTCCTGTTTGACCTTCCACTCCCCCCTCGCCTCTCGGTGCAGCACCAGCGCCATCTTTCCGCGCGAATCAATCACCGGCTTCCCTTCTGGCGGCTGCACCACCTGGTGTTCCGTCGCCCATTCCGACGCCCAATCGCCGGAAATCTCTATATCGTGAAAATCTATTTCCTCTTTCACGACCTTATATCCCGGCATTTTCGATAGGATATTTTCGACCCACGCCACAATCGCTTTCTTCCCGATGAGCGGCGCCTCTCCGGGCATCAAACTTACACCGTCTTCCGCCCAGGTCGCGAATATTCCAGCGTCATCCATCTTCAGATGCAGCTCCACATACCGCTTGTTGAATGCATCGATTTCATCCTTGTCGCTGGCCCCCCCGCCTTCAATCGTCCCCGCCGCCATCCCGCCCGCCACAGCCACCACAACCATCCACCGTATCCAGCTCATGCAACACCTCGGTTCCCGCTGAGTCTCGAACCGAAAACATAGCTCAATTCCCGCCCAAATTCCACGCGCGAGGAAAGCCCCATGCAAGCCCCTTGATTGACTCTCTTTAGTTCAGATTCGGCCCTGCATTTGGGCCCGCATTTGGGCCCGCATTTTGACATGTCACCAGGTTCCCGTATAATTGGGGTTTGCTTCGCGACCTAGCGACGCGACTGTAGGCGCACCCCAGCAAGGGTGCGCTCTTTCTGCCCAAGAGCGGGCCAGCCGTGCAGACCGGACGCGACAGAATGGAGCCTCATGAAACCGGGTATTCACCCCGACTATCATCAAGTTACGGTGCATTGCGCCTGCGGCAACACCTTTCAGACTCGCTCGACCATCAAGGGCGAGATGCTGCGCGTCGAAATCTGCTCGAACTGCCATCCCTTCTTCACCGGCAAGCAGAAACTCGTGGACACCGCCGGCCGTGTCGAGCGCTTCCAGAAGAAATACGCCGACGCCGCCGCCAAATCCGCCACCGCCAAAAAGTAAAACAGAGGGGCGCGAATTTCCGCCTGTTTCCTTCTTCTCAGCGGATCTTCGCGCCCTCTGCGTCTTTGCGTTATCTTTTGTTCTTATCTGCGCTTGTGTAAAGTAAACTTCCACCGTGGCCGCGCAATCTCGCATGT
>DATLVZ010000037.1:0-42827 GCA_035576885.1 Candidatus Acidiferrum sp.
ACCGGAGCGGTGGGCTCTTACCCCACCTTTTCACCCTTGCCAAACTGAGCGAGCATTTCGAAGACGTCCCGCAGGTTTTCCTGCGCGATGCCACCGTGCTTCTCCCAGCCGGCGGTATATTCTCTGTGGCACTTTCCGTGACGCCGTTGTAGCGCCGGGCTTTAGCCCGGCATCTTCAACTTCGCCCCCTGGCGTTACCAGGCGCGTTGCCCTATTTCGTCACCGGCTCTCGCGAGCCTACGACGACGGTGTCCGGACTTTCCTCCCGCCCAGCCATCTTTCAATGGCCAAGCCAGCGATCACCCGGCTCACCCGCCAGCTTTATTATAACGCGAGAATCGTTCAGCTTTCGGTTTAATAAAGCATTTGAGGAATTACTTCAATCCTAGAAGCTTTTCATATTCAGTCTCGGTAAGTATGGTGACGCCGAGCTCCTTGGCTTTGTCGTATTTCGAGCCGGGGTCGGTGCCAACCACAACATAGTCAGTTTTTTTGCTGACCGAGCTCGAAATCTTACCGCCGTTTTGTTGCACCAATTCGCCGGCTTCTTCGCGGCTGCGATTGGCCAGGCCGCCGGTGAACACGAACGATTTGCCGGCTAGTTTTTGGCTTTTGACTTCGCGCTTTTCGGCCGTGGGATGGACGCCTTCTTTGTGGAGCTTTTTGATCAGCTGGCGGTTGGCCGGTTCCGAGAAAAATTCCACAATCGCCGCGGCCACAATCGGGCCGACTTCGGGCACAGCCACGAGTTCCTCTTCTTTTGCGGCGGCCAGTTCTTCCAGCGAAGAAAAATGTTCCGCCAGCAATTGGCCGGTTCGTTCGCCGACGTTGCGAATGCCCAGTGCATGAATAAGCCGCGCCAAACTGTTTTTCTTGCTGCCCTCGATTTCCTCAAGCAGATTTTGCGCGGATTTTTCCGCCATGCGCTCGAGACCGGCGACCTGGTCCTCTTTCAGCGTATAGAGATCGGCAACGTCTCTCACAAGGCCCTTGTCCACCAATTGATCGACAATTTTATCGCCAAGGCCGTCGATATTCATGGCGTGCCGGCTCGCATAGTGCAGCAAAGACTCTTTGCGCTTTGCGGGGCAGGCGGCGTTCACGCAGCGGTAAGCCACTTCCCCTTCGACATGATGAATCGCGCTGTGACATTCCGGGCAATGCTTTGGCATGCGAAAGGGCTTGCGGTTCTTCCCTTCCTTGACGACTTTCAGGACGTGCGGAATCACTTCTCCGGCGCGCTCGATCAGCACGGTATCGCCAATCTGCAGCCCGAGCCGTTCGACTTCGTCCATGTTGTGGAGCGTGGAACGGCTGACAGTGACGCCTCCCACTTGCACCGGCTCAAGCACAGCGACGGGCGTCAGCGCGCCTGTGCGGCCCACCTGCACGATGATGTCGTTGACGACTGTGGTCTCCTGCCGCGCCGGGTACTTGTACGCAATCGCCCAGCGCGGAGCTTTTGCCGTAAAACCCAATTCATTTTGAATGGCCGTGGAATTAACTTTGATCACCACGCCATCGATTTCGTAGGGCAGCTTTTCCCGCTTGGCGTCCCAATCCTCGCAATAGGCGGTTACCGCTTCGATTCCGTTGCACAATTTCCAGTCATCCGAGGCACGGAAGCGCAATTGCTTAAGTGCTCCCAGGCTCTCGGAATGCCTAGCGAACGGTACTTTTCCGTCCACGAAAAGGTAGTACGCGAAGAAGTCCAGGCGGCGCGCCGCGGTAATCGACGGATCGAGCACGCGCACGGCGCCTGCTGCCGAATTGCGCGCATTCACAAAAATCTTCCCCCCAGATTCCTCCTGCTGCCGGTTCAATGCTTCAAACGCTTTTCGCGTCATCAGCACCTCCCCGCGCACTTCGAATGCGCTGGGAAGTTTTGTCTTTTTCAAAACGGCCGCCTCCACTTGCAGAGGAATCGAGCGAATCGTCTTCACGTTGGGCGTTACGTCTTCGCCGGTCGTTCCGTCTCCGCGGGTCACGCCGCGCACCAAAACGCCACCTTCATACTGGAGCGAAATACTCAGGCCGTCGAACTTATGCTCGGCGATGTACTCAATTTTTTCCCGCCCGATGCCTTCACGCACGCGGCGGTCGAAATCACGAAGCGCATCGTAGGAAAACGCATTGTCGAGGCTCAGCATCGCCCGCGCGTGGCGCACCGTCTGGAATCCCTCGCGCGGAGCGCCTCCCACGCGAACAGTAGGCGAATCGGGTGTTATCAGCTCTGGATGCGCGGCCTCGAGCGCCTGCAGTCGCTGCATGAGCCTGTCATAGGCGGCGTCCGATATTTCCGGGTCGTCGAGCACGTAATAGCGATACTCGTGGTGCCGAAGCTTCTCGCGAAGCCCTTGAATCTCTTTCTTGATGGATGCAGGCGCGCCTTTGGCCATGAAACCCTCTGCAGAAGGGATAGCTCAATTTCGCCTGACATTATATAGAATGAATACGGCAAGTAACGACCCGGAACCACGGCCCCGAACCTCGCCCCGACGAAGATGACCACGGAAATCCATAACGCGCTGCTGATCCACAACCCCAACGCCGGAAACGGCGGGCACCGCCGCCGCACCATGCTCGAGGAAGCGCGCCGCATCTTTGCCGCGGGCGGAATTCACACCGACCTCGCTGAAACCACAAAAGCCGGCGAGGCCACGGAGATCGCGCAGCGCGCGAATGACGAACGGCGACAGCTCGTCATCGCCTGCGGAGGCGACGGCACCTTAAACGAAGTCGTCAACGGCCTCGCAGGCCAAACAAATGGGCATCGCGTGCCGCTCGCGCTACTTCCCGGCGGCACGGCCAACGTGCTCGCCAAGGAATTGGATTTGCCGTGGGACATTCCGAGCGCCGCGGAAAAACTCGTTCACGGAGAAGTACGCGAAATTCCTCTGGGACTGGCGACTCCGCTTTATGAACCGGCGAAGAAAAAATATTTTCTAAGCGTCGGCGGGGCGGGGCCGGACGGCATGATCGTCTATGCCATTGACCTGGACCTCAAAGCGCGCGTCGGCATTCTGGCCTACTGGTGGCAGGGAGCGCGCGAGGCTTTGCGATACAAATTTCACCATTTTCGCGTGACTGCCGCTGGCAAGGAAATCAACTCCTCGCTCGTGGTGGTAGGCCGCACTAAACACTACGGCGGACCATTCAAGATCACCACCGATGCGGATCTCTACGAAGATCAGTTTGAGTTGATGACCCTGTCAACGCGCAGCGGCTTGCGCTACCTCAGTTACCTCCCGTCATTGTGGCTGGGCAAACTCCGCGGCACAAAAGGGGTCCAATTTTGGAAAGCGGACAGCATCGTATGCGAACCTCTCGGTGAAGAGCCAATTTACGCGCAGGTGGACGGCGAACCGCTCGCGCGTCTCCCTGTGGAGTTCAAAATTATGCCGCGCGCTCTGAAGTTGCTCGTGCCGCGCCACGGCCACCCTTCGAAATCCAAAGCAACAGCGAAGTTTTAACCGTGGACATCGTCACTCATGGACTGGCATCGCTGGCCGTCGCTCGAGGATTTTTTCCTCGCGCGAGCAAAACAGCAATGGCATGCGCCGTCCTTGCCGGAACAATTGCAAGCATCGATGGGTTCAGCAGCTACTTTGGCGCATCGGCCTATCTTGCCTGGCTTGGGACTTATACTCACTCGATTCTCGCAGCCATTCTTCTTTCCGCAGTTTTTTCTGCGATTTTCTTGGCAAGGCTGCTCAAAGCAGGGCTAGGTATCGAGACAGAAGCGCCCAAGGGCAATGCAGTTTCCTTTGACGTGCGTAGCTTGCGGATGCTGATTTTGGGCGCGTTCCTGCTGCCGCTGTGTGCCGCTTTGCTGCACATCGCCATGGATGCTTGCCAATCCACCGGCGTGGCGCTCTTCTGGCCATTCACTTCCAAGCGATTCGCGGCGGACTGGCTCCCCGGCATCGATCCATGGATTCTCACAATCCTCATCGCTGCGATCGCGCTTCCCGAATTGCTTCGTCTCGTCGGCTCTGAAATCGGCGCCAAAACAAAAAAGCCGCGCGGCCAGACCGGCGCCATCATCGGCCTCGCTCTGGTACTCGCGTATGTTGGCGCACGCGCAACCCTGCACTCCAATGTGCTGGCCCTGATGGGATCGCGGACATTTCATGGCGAAACTCCGCGCCGCGCCTGGGCCTACCCGGAATCCCTATCGCTATTCACCTGGCATGGCGTGGCAGAAACCGACAGTACGCTAAACGAAATCGACGTCAGCACCGCCTCCGCCAGCGATTTCGACCCCGACTCCAGCTTGCGTCTTTTCAAACCAGAATCCTCTCCCGCTCTTGAGGCCGCGCGAAACACAACCGTCGCCCGGCGATTTCTCGCAACCGCGCAGATCCCCAGGGCCAGCATGGAGAGGACCGAAGCGGGCTACATCGTCATTTTGCGGGATTTGCGTTATGCCGCGACGGGCGACATTAAACATGAAGTTGCCGCGTACATCGAGCTCGATCCTAACAGCAAGGTTGCCGCTCAGGAGTTAGTTTGGGCTAAAGATCTGCGCAAATGACCCTTCTCTCGCTTCATTTTTGCGCATCATGATACGGCCTATGCCGCAAGATCCAGCGCGAGAGTCCATAGCTAATCAGGACGAGTCCGATCACCAGAACTGTCACCTGCAACTTGTGCGCGGCAAGATAAGGCATCGCATCAGCACCGTAGCGAACGGCGAGATAGCCCACGCCAAAATAGCGAAATAGCCGGGCCAGCGTGATCGCCGAAGCAAACCCAAGCAAGGGTGCCTCAAAAACGCCGGCGGCAAATACGAAAACTTTGAATGGCGTAGGCGGCGGCAAAAGCGCGGCAATCAACATCCCGCCGAATCCATTGCGTTCCACCCAATGGCGAATCGCAAGAGCACGCGCCCCGGCTTTCCGATGAAAATAGGCTTCCCCGCCCATGCGTGCGAGGAAATAGAGCAGCACACAGCCCAGCACGGAACCCGACGCGGCCATCAAAGCGTAGAGCGGCATTCTTGCGGGGTGCTGCATGGAGAGTTCAATCAGCAAGAAATCGTTGATGATCGGAAAAGAGAGCACCGAGGAATCCAAGAAAGAAATCAGGAAAAGTCCTGGGGCGCCGAGTCCACCAGCGAAGGCCACCACCCTTTGCCTCCACCCACTCAGATTCAAGGTCAATCGCAGCCCTCGCTTTCTGCAGCCTTCTTCTTGCAGGCCTGCAGCCTCTCCCCGCCTATCCCAGGAGGGAATGCTTGAGTCCAGATTCAGCCGATCAGTCTAGCAGACAGCTCTTTTCTATTGGAGCAACGGCTGGGCCATCATTGGCTATCATTGGGAAAACGCGGCGCGGTCGAAGTGGTTCATGAAGACCTGCATCAACGCGGTCCGGTGAAGATTCGGAAGGCGCGGTATCTCACCGATCACTCTGACGTGGCCAAACCGCTCGATGGTGTCTCGATTCTCGCGGTTCTGGTCGCCAATCAACACCACCCCGTGGACCGGCAATTCGGCGGCGTGCAGCGCCGCCAATGTCAGCAGTGTGTGATTGATCGTTCCGGTGCCGCTGCGAGCTGCAAGTATCACTGGCAGCTTAAACTTGACCATCATGTCCAGCATAAACTGCTTCGGATTGATGGGCACGAGCACGCCGCCCAATCCCTCGACGATCAGCCAATCATTCAGCAAACTCGTTGGCAGATTGATCCGCCCTAGATCGATTTCCACGCCCGCCCAGCGCGCTGCCAAGTCCGGCGTAACCGGCGGCACGAATTTGTAAACCTCGTCCAGCGTGCGGTCCGTCCCTATTCCCGCAAGCCGCATCACAGTCACGCGGTCGGAGCCTTCGAGCGTCCCCGTCTGGATCGGCTTCCAATAGACCGCGTCCAGCGCCGCGCAGAGCAACGCCGAGAGCGTCGTTTTCCCGACGCCGGCATCCGTGCCGGTAATGAAAAAATGATTTCTCACGCGCGTCCCGCAGCCTGATCGTGGCGGCTCGGCGCTCGAACAATCAGTAGCGCGGGCGGCATGGGGTGAACCGAATCGGCTTCAACGCGCCCTCCATTGTAGCGCGCCGCATTGATGGCAGCTATCGGAGTTGCTGCTCCCGGCGAAGAATCTGAATTCATGGACCCCGTCCAAACTAAGATGTTTCCGGCTCTTGCAATCCAGGCATGTTACCATCGCTTTGCAACTGTTTGACGTCCGCATCTTCGGCGGCGTACCGTCCTGTTAACCTGCGAATTCTGCCTCGTACGAGCCCGTCTGCGGCGCGTAATTGGTGACGGCTGCAAGACGTCCAAGCAGTTTGACCCGTCACTCTCCTAAATGTTATAAATCAACGTTTTGTGTATGCCCGTACTCGGGCCCGACAGGGGCTGCCCCGCGCCGTTCAGGTGGCAGATAGGTCGGGTGCGCGTGCCGATGACTCCGGTCCGGCCGGGTTAGCACAAGAGCGAAGTCCTGTCCTGTCTTTGACCTGGGAGCCTTTTGAAATCCGGCAAGGTACTCCCCCGGCGCTAGAAGTAAGATGCGTTCGGTTGAACTGGTGTGCCGGAGACGAGTGTGCGGGGCCGCAGTTGCCCTGAATCCGATTTCTGTTCATGGAGGCTTTTAGATGCGCACCTGGCTTTCAAGTGCCTGGTCTGTGGGTTCTAGGTTCGCCAAATGGAGTGTCGTGGCGGCGTTTCTGGCGCTCTTGAGCGGCGCCGCAACGCAGGCTCAAGAGGCCGGCGGGGAAGCCAGCCTAAAGGTGCCGGACCTTTCGCAAGTCAATTTTCTCGGGATAGATGGCCACAAGTTACTGCTCTTCGGCATCGCCTTTTGTATCTTCGGGCTCATTTTCGGGCTGACCATCTATAGCCGCCTCAAAGGAATGCCCGTGCACAAGTCGATGCGCGACATTTCCGAACTGATCTACGAAACCTGCAAGACGTACCTCTTCACGCAGGGCAAATTCCTTATCTTGCTGTGGCTCTTCATTGCGGTTGTCATTGTGCTTTACTTCGGCGTTCTCGCTCCCGTGCATCCAACTGCGGTGACCTTGCCGATCATTCTCGTCTTCAGCATCATCGGCATGGCGGGCAGCTACGGTGTGGCCTGGTTCGGCATCCGCGTGAACACCTTCGCCAACTCCCGCACCGCTTTTGCCGCCCTCCGCGGCAAGCCCTATCCGATCTATCACACTCCGCTCGAAGCGGGCATGAGCATCGGCATGATGCTCATCAGCGTCGAGTTGCTGATGATGCTCTTCATCCTCCTGTTTATCCCCGGCGATTATGCGGGGCCGTGCTTCATCGGCTTCGCCATCGGCGAATCTCTTGGCGCGGCAGTGTTGCGCATCGCAGGCGGCATCTTCACGAAAATCGCGGATATCGGCTCCGACCTGATGAAAATCGTATTCAAGATCAAGGAAGACGACGCGCGCAATCCCGGCGTCATTGCTGATTGCACCGGCGATAACGCGGGCGATTCGGTTGGGCCCAGCGCCGACGGCTTTGAGACCTACGGGGTGACTGGTGTCGCGCTCATCACGTTTATTCTTCTCGGCGTGAAGGACCCCAAGGTCCAAGTGCAATTGCTGGTTTGGATCTTCGTGATGCGCGTTGTGATGCTCGTTGCCAGCGCCTTGGCCTATTTCATCAACGGATTCATCGCCAAAGCCAAGTACGGAAACGTAGACAAGATGAACTATGAAGCGCCCCTCACCTCGCTTGTCTGGATTACCTCCTTCGTTTCCATCGCGTTCACCTACGGGATCTCTTATGTGATTATTCCCACGCTCGGTGACGACCCCTCCCAATGGTGGAAGCTGGGGACAATCATCTCCTGCGGCACGCTGGCAGGCGCGATCATTCCAGAGTTGGTGAAAGTATTCACCTCCACGGAGTCGCGCCATGTAAGAGAAGTCGTCTCTTCCGCGGAGGAAGGCGGCGCGTCCCTGGGCATCCTATCCGGCTTCGTCGCCGGCAATTTCTCCGCCTATTACATCGGCTTGGCGATGGTCGTTCTTATGTCCATCGGCTACCTCATCAGCACTCTCAGCCTGGGCGCCATGATGCTCGCGCCGGCCGTCTTTGCTTTCGGTTTGGTAGCTTTCGGATTCCTCGGCATGGGGCCGGTCACGATTGCGGTCGATTCCTACGGCCCGGTCACCGACAACGCGCAGTCCGTCTACGAACTCTCGCTGATCGAGCACGTTCCGGGCATCCAGCAGGAATTGAAAAAAGACTACAACATCGATGTGAACTTCGAACGCGCCAAGGAAATGCTGGAAGCCAACGACGGCGCTGGCAATACGTTTAAGGCGACAGCTAAGCCTGTGCTTATTGGCACCGCTGTCGTCGGCGCTACCACGATGATTTTTTCGATCATCATGGCGCTCACACACGGACTCACGGAAAACGTCAACAACCTTTCCCTTCTCCACGCCCCATTCGTGCTCGGACTGGTCACCGGCGGCGCCATGATCTACTGGTTCACCGGCGCCAGCACACAGGCCGTCACCACCGGCGCTTACCGCGCCGTGGAATTCATCAAGGCCAACATCAAGCTGGAGGGCGTCGAAAAAGCCAGCGTGGAAGACAGCAAAAAGGTCGTCGAAATTTGCACGAAATACGCGCAAAAGGGCATGTTGAATATTTTCATCGCCGTCTTTTTCGCCACGCTGGCCTTCGCTTTCGTCGAGCCCTTCTTCTTCATCGGCTACCTTTTCTCCATCGCCATCTTCGGCTTGTACCAGGCCATCTTCATGGCCAACGCCGGCGGCGCATGGGACAACGCCAAAAAAATCGTCGAGGTGGAACTCAAACAAAAGGGCACGCCGCTCCACGACGCCACAGTTATTGGCGACACGGTCGGCGACCCCTTCAAGGACACTTCTTCGGTAGCGCTCAATCCGGTCATCAAGTTCACGACGCTCTTCGGCCTGCTGGCCGTCGAGCTGGCCGTGCAACTCACCGCCAGCCAGGGCAACGCTTTGACGCACATCCTGGCGGCCGCATTTTTCATCGTCTCCTTCTACTTCGTCTACCGCTCCTTCTACGGCATGCGCATCCGCGGCTCCGCCGCTTGAACTACATGGAGTGCGGCCCAGCTGCCGCTCTCATTCCCCACTGGATGCCCCACGAGAAAAGCGGGAGCAAGGCTCCCGCACTCCACAGGCTTTCTCACTGCACTGCGAGCACATCAAATTCGTCCGGAACATTTACTCGATCCGAAGGAAATCGCATCACGGTCGCGTGAAACGCCCGCGATGTGCTTCGTTGAAACCAGCCCGCGGAACACCATGGATATGCGCCCGGCTCTTGAACCAACCCGTGTCGCACAGCGTTGGTGTGGACATAATTGAGCCGGGCCAAATAGGATTTCTGGTAGGTGAGTAGAGTTTCCCAATATTGAAACCAAACTTGTCTTCCGGGAGTGCCATCAAGCCGATTGACGTATTTTGCGGAAACAGAGTGCAGGTACTGCACCAGCCGTCTCAACGAGCCTGGTTGAGCCGATTCCGCAACAAAATGATAGTGATTCGAGAAGACCGCCCAGGCTTGGAGTTTCCAACTGTACTCGTGCGAGACTGCCAGAAGCGTCTTAGTCAAGTACGTCAAGCGCTTGGCATTGTGGAAATGATGCGCTCGCTTGTAAGTACCTGCCGTGACGATGTAAGTCCCCGCCTCGCTCAGATGATGAACTGGTGCATGCGGCCAGTCCGGGGCGGCCTCTTTCAAGCCCATATTCATCTCCAATGGCGATGAGTATACTACTTCTTTTTAATATAGATAAGTTATATGGAGTGCGGCAGCCTTGCTGCCGCTTTTTTGTATGCCACCTGGGCGTCACAAAAAGCGGGAGCCGGGCTCCCGCACTCCATGGGCTGCCCCGAAAGAATTTGTCCGCTCGTGCATTTAGCGCCGAATCAGCGTTAGAATCCTCGCGTATCAAAGTCGAGGACAAAACTATGAATACAAGTCGTCTTTCGTTGTTGGCGGTTGCCGTGATGGCTGCAAGCCCGGGCATTTTGCTTGGACAGGTGGATACTCGATGGAAACAGCACGACATGAACCGCCCGGTGCCAACGGTCGTCGATCCTGGTACGTCCAGCACGCAAGCCGAGCCGGGGCGCCCGCCTTCGGACGCCGCAATTTTATTTGACGGCAAAGATCTATCGAAGTGGCAGCAGGATGACGGCAGCCCGGCGAAATGGAAAATTGAGAATGGATATGTCGAGGTTGTGGCGAAGACGGGAGAAATGCGGACGAAGGAAGCGTTCGGCGATTGCCAATTGCACGTCGAGTTTCGCGAGCCTACACCTCCGCACGGCGAGAGTCAGGAACGCGGCAATAGCGGCGTTTTCTTGATGGGCCTCTACGAAGTCCAAGTTCTCGATTCCTACGAGAACAAAACTTACGCCGATGGCCAAGCTTCGGCGATCTACGGGCAATATCCTCCGCTCGTCAACGTTTCGCGCCCGCCGGGGCAATGGCAATGGTATGACATCGTCTTCCACGGCCCGCGCTTCGACAGCAGTGGAAAGCTTCTCCGCCCGGCCCGCTTTACCGTACTTCACAACGGTGTCCTTGTGCAGGACAACGTCGAGCTCACTGGCCCAACCGCAAACGGTCGCCGGCCACCCTACAAGGCCGGCCCTGACAAACTTCCGCTCGCGCTGCAGGACCACGGCAATCCGGTGCGCTACCGCAATATCTGGATTCGCGAGCTGAAGCCCGGCGAGTGATCTTCTTTGCGGTCGAACGCGTGGCTGCATGGGCCCAATTTCATGGCGGGCATACATTCTACGCCCGAGGTATCCCCCTTGAGTTTTGTCGGAAAGGCGGGCGGGTCAGTTTCCTATAGCCCGATGGAACGCAAAATCGTTGTCTGGGGCTGAGGATACCTTCCGGCTGACTGACAAATCGGGAATTAAGACACTGGCGTGGCCTCCGCGAGGGCAGCCTGAGCCGCGGCTGTTTGCCTTTCTAAGTCGGTCACGCCGCGCCCCATAATGATCAAACGATGGAACAAGAATCCCATTACAATTTTGTTCAGTTCCGGTGTCTGGACGTTGTGAAAAACAATCGTCGCCAGCTCACGGGGGTGACGCAGCCCAAAGTAAAGACAGTCCCCTCCGTAATATTCTCCGTGTTCTCCCATAAACAGGTAGGAGACTCTTCCAACCCACCCAACTGGCGCGCGATGGATAGAGAAGGATTTTGCGGTGCACGCCCCGGCGTCTCTCATAACTCTTCTCTCGTCAATCCAGGCCACGAGCAGGGCAAAAACCAGCAGGGGCGGATACTGGCAGAATAGAAGGACGATGAATGCATATCGTGATGAAAATAACCAATTCAAGTAACTGAACTTCGCAGGACCGCTGGCTGCGAAAAACACGAGAACAGCCACCGACAGAAACGCAGGCACAAACAACAGCCATAACCTCACAAGTTCAACTCTGACAGCCAAGAAGTCCTGCTCTAGAAGCGGACGTCGATCTGGGTCAATTAGACGTACGGCGGTGCGCACGTAGAACACCTCCCTGCGCGGATGCATCAAGAAACCCACCATGGCAGCTACGACGATGGCGAGCGCTATCACGCCTTCCAGGAAAGCCTCATACGGGGTGAAGAGGAAGACCCCGGCAAGGATTGTGATAACAACGAGCACAGGTCTTAAGAGTTCCATTGTCCATACCGCCAGACGGAAAGATGATAGCAATAAGTGTTCGCCTTGCAGGAAAAGTCCTGTTGGAACTGCGGCTCTTTTCTTAGTGCGCCAGTCACGGGCTAACGGGAAACTGAGTCCCTTCTGAAAGTTTTACTTGACGGAGCCGTGGCAATTCGTGTATAGTTATTTTCGTAGAGAATTATGCTTCGACAGCGGGAGATTGCTCTCCCGCTTTTTTTATTTTGGGGCGCTTGTAGCCGTTGCTCTATCTCAATAAGAGCTTCGGATTCGGCACGTGGGCCAAGCTGTCCGCTTTGGATCCTCGCTTCTCCGTGAACTCTGCCCTGAACATACCCGAGCCCGGTGGACTTCTCCTTCACCTCGGTCCTCTTGCTGTGAGCTGTCGGCTGTGAGCTGTCGACTGTGGGCTGTCGGCTGTGAGCTGTCAGCCCCTTTTCATCCCCTCAGAGTGTCGCGACGCGACATGGGCGACGGTGCTCTTCCCTCTGTGGCCTCTGTACTAACGCATTTTTTGATTGGCGCATCCCATGCCAGACAAACAGCAAATCGTAAGTTCCATCGCAAAAATCGCCAAAAAGCTCGGTCGCGCTCCTTCCGAAAAGGAATTCAACTCCCTCTCGGACATCTCCACCTATCACGTACTGCAACACTTCCGCAGCTGGAACGA
Source organism: Candidatus Acidiferrum sp. (assembly GCA_035576885.1). Lineage (GTDB taxonomy): Bacteria > Acidobacteriota > Terriglobia > Acidiferrales > UBA7541 > Acidiferrum. The sequence goes on from DATLVZ010000037.1 coordinate 12,331, forward strand.
CGCCGTCCGCGCTGCCCGCGTCCGTCCTTATACGCTGAACATTAAGCCCAAGGACCATGCCCTCCTCGAAGACTGGGGCAGAGCCGTCCGCCGGCACCATGGCGTTCCCCCGCGCCGCGTCTATTCTCGCGAGGGAAAATACAACCCTCGCACTCTCGAAAAGCGATTCGGCCCGTGGTCAAGATTGCCGGAAACGTTTCGCAATTTCGCCCGCCGCAAGCGCGAATGGACCGACGTCGTGTCTCTTCTTCCCGGTCCCTTGCCGCCGGGTCGCTCGCCGGGAGCAAGCCGCTGGCATCCGCAGAACAGCTCCTCTTTCTCCGCGCCACCACGCGAAAAGTGGCATGCCCATCGAAAAGGCCGGCCAATCTACGGCAGTCCCACTCGATTCCCCGGCTTGCCGCACGAACCGGTCAACGAACAAGGCGTCGTCCTCTTGTTTGGTATGTTGACAAAAAAGCTCGGCTACCTGGTGGAAAACGTTCAGAAGGGCTTTCCCGACTGTGAGGCCATGCGCCTCATCGCTCCCGGCCGCTGGCAGCGCGTCTCCATCGAATTTGAATTTGAAAGCAGGAATTTCCGCGACCACGGCCATGCCGCGGACCGCTGTGACGTAATCGTTTGCTGGCGCCACAATTGGCCCGACTGTCCGCGCCACATCGAAGTCCTCGAACTTTCCACCGTAATTAAATCTCCGTCCAGCCCGGACGACCAACCTTAAGAAGTCAGCGCAATCCAGAAAGACGCGCAAAAGGCCCCATCTGGTAATCAGCTTGATGACTATGGGTAACTTGCGGTTAGGCACGACTCGGAGTTCAGCGCTTGCCCAACAATCTGGAGTTCCTTGACCAACCTTAAGCTTTTCTGCTTGAGTGTTGAAAAGTGCGCTTTGACAGCTGGAGACTCTGCTCTCGGTTTTTTATCTTAGGTCGGCAGATTGTCACGAGAGCGCGCGTAGATTGTTCCGAAGCCGATCTGCATCACCGTCGCGGAGAAGCGCTTCGACTGCCGCGTGTGTCTTTCTCCAGATGGGAACCGCGCGGGCCAGCGCCATTCGTCCTTTTGCCGTGAGCGTCATCCGTCGCCCGCGGCGGTCCGCCGGGTCCGCCATGATCCGCACCAGCCCGCGTCGCCGCAAGGGCTTGAGAGCCGCCGTCAACGTAGTCCGATCCATCGCCAGCAGCGACGCCACTGCCTTCATCCCCGGCGGTTCCGGCCGGTTCAGAGACACCATGAGCGAGAACTGCCCGTTGGTCAGGCCGATGGGACGCAGCGCCTCGTCGAAGCGCCGCGCCAGCGCCCTTGCCGCTCGCTGTACATGCAGGCAGAGACAGCAATCGCGGATCAAGTGCGTGGTCTCTAGGGTCGTAGTCGGAGCGACAGCCATAAACAAATGATATGGATATCAACGTATCTTGCCAAGCGATTGCGCCGTATGATATACGTTGATATCAATGTATGTTACCGCGCACCAAGCGCCGGTATCGTTACCTTCGGAACCAGGAGAAGTCATGAGCCGAAAAAGATTCAGGACGAATGCGCTCCGCATCGCCGTGGTGGTTCTTTTCGCCGCGCCTTGGCCGGCAAAAGCTCAGGATGCCAAGACGCCCTATCCGGCCATGGCACCGTTCGAACAATACCTGATGCAGGATCGCAACGAGGAGATCAAACTGGCGCGCAGCGCTGCGCCGGACTCCATCTCCGGCGACGCCGAAGTTCTGGTTCTCGGCAAAACTGGCTATGAAACTGCCGTTCAGGGAAAGAACGGGTTCGTATGCCTGGTAGAACGATCGTGGACTGCCGGAAAAAACGATTCGAACTTTTGGAATCCTAAAACGCGCGGTCCTCTCTGCCTCAATCCTCCAGCGGCTCGGTCCTATCTTCCGCGCACCATCAAAAAGACCAAACTGGTCATCGCCGGGCGGACCAAAGCGCAGATTTTCGAGGCGATCGCCGCGGCCATCGACAGAAAGGAACTGCCGGCCCCGGAGCCTGGCGCGATGTCCTACATGTTGTCGAAGCAAGGCTATTTGGGCGACCAGGCTGGCGGACCCTGGCTTCCGCATCTGATGTTTTTCACTCCCGAAACCGAGTCCAAAGCCTGGGGCGCGGATCTTCCCGGATCGCCGATTATCACGTTTCAAAACCCGGAAGAACGCCTTACCGTGTTTCTGATTCCCGTGCGCCGCTGGTCGGACGGAACCGCTGCTCTTTCTGCCGGTGCGCACTAGCCTGCGATCTTGGGCGGGTCGTGGAGATGGAAAGCAAGGGAATGGGAGATTGCATTGAGGGTGGCAGACAGAAAGGTGATCTTTTTTGCAGGCCGTTGGCGCGAACCCCGCGAGTGGTCAGCTTTGTCGACGCATGCCCCACACCGCGGGCAAGGAGCAGGAGGTTGTCGGTGTAGTCCAGGCGAATCCGGCAGCCTCCTGCCCCATCACGTCGCGTCCGTACATTGAACCCGTTGTGAAATTCCCCCGGGGTCGTACTTTGTCAAAGCCGCGGCAACCCGCGTCACTAGTCATTCCGATCGTGAGGGCGCAATTCCTCGCGGCCTGAGGCGGGATCGGCTTTAATCTTCGGATTTGGTTCTACGCCTTGATCAGGCCGGGGAATTTGCGCGGGTTGTTATCGAAGCCGGGGAAGACTGGCGCGAGATCCTTTACGCCGATGTGCTTCGTGAGCACTTCGCCAAGGACGCTGCGAAAATCCGTGGTCAGCGCCAGATCGCGGCCTTCGTTGAGCTGGTGATCATCGAGCCCCGGCCATTTGCCGTAAACGTGTCCGCCCTGCACGTCGCCGCCCATCACGAACATGCAGTTGGCGTGTCCGTGGTCGGTGCCGCGGTTGCCGTTCTCTCGCGCGGTACGGCCAAACTCGCTCATGGTTACAAAAACGATGTCCTGCATGCGGTCGCCCAGGTCTTGATGGAACGCAGCAAGGCCCTGACCCAAATCTCTTAGCAGATTGGAGAGTTGGCCCTGCACGCCGCCTTCGTTCACGTGATTGTCCCAGCCGCCGCAATCGACGAACAATACTTCCACTCCAATGTTTGCCTTAAGCAGTTGCCCAATTTGTTGCAAGCTCTGACCTAGCCGGTTCGTCGGATACTGCGCGCCGTTCTCCGGCTGATACTTCGCCGGATCAGCGTTGCGCAAGAGATCGATGGCCTCAAAAGTTTCTGTGCCAGTGCCGTGCAGGGCGTGGTCAACCGTTTGCGAGTACATCGCCTCGAAACCTCCTTCCACGACTTGCCCCGAGCCGGGCGATTGCGCCATGACCTTGAATTGCTTCAGATCCGGCAGGGCAATTGCCGGAGCGCTTCCGCGAAGCATCCGGGGCAGGTTTGGCCCCATCGCCACGGCGCGGAATGGCGAAGCATTTTCCTCGGGCACCGTATCGAGCGCCCTGTTCAGCCAACCGTCGTCGGTGGCCTTCACGCCAGGCGTGCCCGACTCCATAAAATCCTGGGCATCGAAATGCGAGCGCGTCGGATCCGGCGATCCCGCAGCGTGCACGATCGCAAGCTGGTGATTGTGGAACAGAGGCTCCAAGGGAGCGAGGCTCGGATGGAGGCCGAAAAATCCGTCCAGATCGACAGCTGCGTCCGCTCCGCCCCGCCGGGGCTGCGGAATCGCGATGCTTGGCCGCAACCGGTAGTAATTCGGCTCGCCGAAGGGAACCACGATATTCAAGCCATCCGCCGCGCCGCGCTGAAAGAGCACGACGAGCTGCTTCTTATTCGGCATCGGCGTCGCCGCCACCGCGCGCTGCAAGAACGCGGGCATCGCGCTCAGGCCAACCATGGCCACGCCGCCCTGCTTTAAAAAATATCGCCGCGAAAACTTCAACCCTCTCACCCCTTCGCAACATTCATGACTCATTTCAACCTCTCACTTCTCTCAGCGCAATGGTTCAGCACTTCTTTTCGGCCCGTCGTCAATAGCCTGCATTACTTCTCGCGCGTTTTTTTCACGGTAAGCTGTCAGCTGTGAACTGTCAGCTTACTATCTCCTCTGAAATTCCGGAGCCCCAAGCACCAGCCCTGCCACCACCGCCAGGTCCACATGCTTGACGGGATCGTCCAGCCTCGCCTGCAACACTTGGGGGCTATCCAGTTGCTTCTCAAGCGTCTCGACGGTTGTCGGCGCCGCTTGCCCACCGAGGAAAACTTGCACAGCCCGCTCCAACGCCGCCTTTGCATCGGGTGTCGCTTCAACTCCCAGCAGAGAGCCGACATCCGTGCGCGACCCGCGCATCCTGTTCCCCGCAAGCGCCAGCGAAAAGTTCAGCCGGTTCAGCAGTGCGCCCGTATTCACCCAAGTATCCGCCTTGTCCGCGTAACCGGTCGGCGGCTGACACTGATAAAGAGGTTCGCCAATGCGCCCGATCCAGCCAACCAGCGGCAGCGGCATGTCTACGTCCGTACCCAGCGCGCGCGCCGTGGAAACAACCAGCTCAAACGGGGTCTTGATTTTTGCGCGATACGCCTCGCGCGACCAAAACTCCGGCGAATAGATCATCGTGCGCATAACGGCCTTGATGTCGCCGTCACTCTCCTGAAACGCGTGCGCCATTCTTGCCACCAGCTCCGGCGGGGGGTTATCCGAGACAAACCGCCGCGCCAGCTTTGTCGAAATGAACTTGGCCGTGCTCGGGTTATGGACTAACAGGCCAATTACTTCCTCGCCGTCTTTCATGCCGCCGGCATGTATTTTCTTTCCGAGCACGAACTTCGGATCGGGATCATGCAATCGCTGGTCGAACTTGAACTCTGGATTCTGCCGAGGCCTGTCGATGGTCCAGCCCGTGAAGCATCGCGCCACCTCCGTCACATCCTTCTGCGTGTAACCGCCATCAACGCCGAGGGTGTGCAGTTCCATCAACTCGCGACCGTAATTTTCATTCAGCCCGCGTTCGTTTTGCTTTTTCTGCTGTGCTTGTGGAGGACGAGGCGGAAACGGCCGACCGAATCGCCCGTATCGCCCCTGTTGCCGCATGGCGCGCTCTGCCGCCAGCCGCTTCGCAGCGCGCGGATCGGCGCTCAAAAAATTATCCAGATAGAAGAGCATCGCGGGGCTTTTCGCCGACGCCGCCAGCAAATCCTTGAATTTCCCCATCGCGTGCGGCTGGATTACTTCGCGCTCATACGAAGTTAGGTAGTAACGATCCTCGCCCTTCCCCGCAAACACGTTGAAGTGATTGAACCAGAAATCATCCATCACCTGCTGAAGCTGCCGCTCGCTGTAGATCGCGCGCGTCACCTTCGCCATCGCCAATTCCGCAATCACACGCTGCGGCCGCCTACTCTGCTCACCCAAGGTCCGCGCAAAATTGTTCGGATCGTTTTCCCCCGACAATTGCCGTCTCCTCGCACGCTTTGCTTCAGGATTCTCTTGCGCCGGATCTTCCTTCATCGGTGAGGGCGCATTCGCATCTCCGGCATCAGCCTGCGCAGCCGCAGAATTCTCCTTCATATCTGTTTCTGTACTCTCCGTGGTGGACGAAGTAGCTTCCGAATCTTTCGCCAAGGTTGCCGGGGCCTGGCCCGAGCGCCGCTGCTGATCCTGCTCCAGTTGAGCCTGGGCACGCTTCGCCGCCTGCTTTTCCACTTGCTTTGGCCGCGGATACTCCTCAATTAGTTTCGCGGAGGACATCTTCAGCGTCGGATAATTTTCCAGCCGCGCTTCCAGCGCTTTGTCATCGATGGAATTCGGATTCAGTTGCTGGTCAATCCATTTTGCAAGCCCCACCTGGCGCACGCGTTCGACGTCCCCGGGCCGCGGGCCGTAAGCCAAGCGATTCAGCGCGTGAAGAATCGCCTCATCAGGACTCAACTCCGTGATTGGCAAATTTCGTAGGACGGAATCTTGATTAGTTATCTTGTCTATCCGCGCAGCGGGCATCGCGGCAAGCGGTCGAACATCGAGCCCCACCGTGAACACACACGCCAGGGAAAGCATCGCCGCGAGGAACGACTTGGGTGTGATCGAGATAGGATCTGCCTGCTGGCCGCGGCCATGATGTAAGCTCATGACACACTCCTGCCGTGTAGAATCGTCCGCAAACACTTCGCACTACCTAGAATAACCCCCTGCGCGTCCGGAAGTTGCGCGTACCGAGGTCCAATGTCGAATCTTTACATGGCCCCGTCGAACGGGGCAACCTCTGCTCGTAACTGACTCAACCGTTTGGACCTACGTCCAGATCTGGGCACCGCCATCGGTATTAGCACCCAACGCCTCTGCCGGTATCCTCGGGATGCTTCACCAACAAACTGCGAAGCCGAAGTGCTCGTTCGAAATTCCCTTTTCTAGCTATCCACAAAGCGTAGAGTCACCGCCCCCAAAAGTCGGCAGGACATTAAGCATGGCTTCGCCAAACGCTTCGTCGGCAGCGAATCTCTCGTCGAAGCGCTGGCGGCAAGCCTTGAGCTTTGCTCGCAGGGCGCAACAACAGCCTGAACCATCTCGGGGAATGCGTTATCAGCGAATCCGCAGGCGGGGAAATCTACGCCGGTTACATCAACATGGTCGGAGAGTTACACGCCAAGAATCTCACCGGAGACGCTCTCAGGGTTAAGTTCCTCGCGGAACTGACGGGTGCCTTTATTTCATGCGGCGTATCCCGGAGCGCCCGGCAAACTGCGGATATGTTTTGCGCAGCCTATTCGCGGAGTCCAGCGTCGCCGCCCGCCAGCAGCCTAGCTTTCTGCCCAGGCGTCTGGCAGCGTCGCTTCTCATCCCATCAATCAGTGACGTCGAAATCGACTACGCGGTTTTTCGCGTGGTGTCCGGCTCCATCGACTGCCATCATCACGAGCCGATAGCTCCCTGGAGGCAGCTCCTTCACATCGACTTTCAAACCCACTGGAACCATCGGACTGCCCTTTTGAATGAATTCCGCGAGGTGAACCGCACCGGTCTTAAACAGGATCTTCCCGGTGGCTCGCTCAAGAATTGCATAACCGCCTTCGAGCTCCGGGGGATTCGCGGAAGTAAGCAGCGGCTCGTAAACTTCCGTATAGGCAGCCACGTTGTCCGTCTTCTTGAACCGGTTGGTGGCCGAAGGATTGATCTCCATCCCTTTCACAACCAGCGGCGTGCGATCTTCCAGCAATGCTGAATCGAGGTTCGTGGGAATGTCCGACAGCCGTTGCATCGAATTCGAGAGCACCACTCCTCCCAAGCTGAACTGCTTGCCATCATACGGATCGATTTCCAGCGGCGATTCGTACTTTCCGAAAGCGTCGCTCCCCGAACTCACGACTACCGTCAGCTTGTAGGTCCCCGCTCCCGCGTCGAACTGGTTCTCGTATGAATACGGCTTCTTTTCAAACTCCTTCATTTCGTCTTTTTCCAAGTCCAGATTGACCGTATCGCTAAACTTCGCGCCAATGGAGCCGTCCGACTTGTACGCTATCCCCAGCACATTCAGGTTGGCATGGTATTTCCCCTTCTCTTTGTTGAATTGCACGGTCTTTGAAGGAATCTCCATCGCCAGGTTGACCCGCGCCACGTTGGGCGCGGTGTAGAAGTACGGCACCTCGAAAGAACCCTGCATCGTTCCGGCTTGATTACCAGTCGCTCGAGCTTCGAGCTGCTTCTCTACCGGCGTGCCTTCCAGAACGTTTGTCGACTTCGTGTTGCAATAGCCGCTCCGCGACCTTACGTGCATACCGCCACTCTTCATCTTCACTTTCAAGGTATGGCAGCTTCCTTCGGCTGACCTTTCCGGCACGTAGCCCAGGACGTAAAATTCGTTCTGCTCCCGCCCGATCTTCTCAAGCCCTGAAAGCAAGTCGTTGGTGTTGAAGATCGTAAATCCGCCGGTTCCCTCCGCGAGCGCCGCGAGAATCTGCTGATTGGTCGAAGCCGAAGGTGGGAATTGTGGAACGATAGTTCTGGGTTGCGTGTAGATCGAATTCGGATTATTCATATTCGGGTTGGGCACTCCGCCCCCCCCTCGCCCGGTAGTTCCTCCACCCGTTCCGCCCCTACCTCCCGTTCCTCCTGTTCCTCCTGTTCCTCCTGTCCCTCCCGTGCCTCCTCGCCCTCCGGTTCCCCCCGTTCCTCCTGCTCCGCCGGTGCCGCCGGTACCTCCAGTGCCGCCTGTTCCGCCTGTGCCTCCACCTCTACCCCCGGCACCGCCCGTTCCACCTGTGCCTCCTCCGGCACCGCCTCCCGTGCCACCACCCCCGACAGGACGTCCGCCGCCGCCGCCGCCACCGCCGCCGCCAGGACGTTGGGGCTCCAGAAATGCACTAGGATAAGAAGCCAGGACCACGCGGCCTCCTCCGAAAGCACCTCGCGCCGCGTGCCGCACTGCAACCTCTCGTCCCCCACGGTCTGGCACTAGTAGCTTTGAACTCCCGTTCGGGAGCATCGTCACGAGGCCTCGCACATCGAGCGCATAGATCGCCACGTTCGCCTTGTTGCAGGCGTCAATCGTGGCGGTCAGCTCAGACTCTCTCTCGCTCGTCAATGGAAAACCCGCCGAAAATAGCACTAACATCTTGCGCCCCGGAACTCCCCTTAGATTCTTGGCCAGACTGCGAACCGAAAGCAGCATGCTCCGCGCCCCAAAATCGGCCTCGGCGTTATTCATCGAAGAGAATGGTGAAGAAAAACCCGTTGCGACGGATGAGGAAGAGAGCCCTGCCGAGGCTACCTCGACTGAGCCCTGAGCGTTGGGATCCACGGAGGAATTCTTAAAACCGCCCACAGCCGCTCGCAGCAAATCCGCATTCGCCGTGAAATTCTGCACGATGCGCAGAGTTCCGCCGAAATTCACAATCGCCATCAACTTGTCAGGTCCCGCATTGGCATCGATAAACTTCTTCGCGGCTGCTCTGGCCTGAATCTGGTCCGGCGCGGCCATCGTCGAGTTGTCAAAGAACAAAATCAGATACCTCTTCTCTCCCTTTGCCTGTATCGCGGTGTCCGCGCCAAAGGAAAAGCTCGCCACACTTTGTTCCTTGTTGTCTTCGTACACCTTGAAATCATTCTGCGTCAGGTCATGGATGTAGTTCCCTTTCTTGTCCGTGACCACCGCGTCCACCAGCACGAGGCGCGACTCCGCCTTGATCGCGGGCCCCGCCTGCTGGCTCGCGTCCTGTGCCGGGGGCGTCTGCGCTGGCGGCGTCTGCCCGGCGAGTTGCGCCAAAAATAAGCTCGATGCAGCCGCCGTAAGTCCAGCCAGCCAACCCAAAGTTTTCCGCCCGCGGTTCTTTTTTGTGTTCATGTGCTCCCCCATCAATTCGGTATGACTACCGCCCCGTTGCGCGCCGCCAATTGCGAACCCTCAGAATCACGCACGACCTGCCTCACTAGATAACTGCCTGGCTTTATGTCGAAGCTCGTCTTCAAGTTGAGTCCAGACCGGAGAAGGCGGTCGTAAGTTGGCTCCAAAAGCTTCATCTCCACGACCTTTTCCCCGCCTGTGACGAAATTCCCGTTCTCATCGAAAATCGCTGTCGCCACCGTCAGGTCGTCCCGCGTACGCCCGTCAGCCTTCCGGAAGTGCACGCCTTTTATATCGACGTGCGTCAGCACGGCCAGCCGCGCCTGGTAGCCGTCTGTCTTGAAGAACTGAGTGTGAAAATCCACGGGCAGATCGCGAATCTCATCCTGCGAGAAAAGTGCTTCCTGAATCTCCTGTTTTGCCGCTTCAACTGGGTCGACGACGTGCCGCGGCGCGAAGTAGCCGTGCCGCGCCTGTATTGTGTATTTAGATTTGTGTACGAATGACACCTTCAAGGTGTGCAGTCTGCCATCAAGTTTTAGGTTTTGCGGCGAGAACCCCAATAGATATGTCATTGCCGGCGCCGCGCCTGCCTCGCGCAAGCCCTCATCCACATCGTTGCGGTTATGGAAAAAAGTCCCGCCTGTTCCATCAGCAAGCTGCGCCAGAACCTCATTTTGCGCCAATTGAGCTGCCGCCCGATAGGAGGCCTTATACCCCGCCGTTAGAACCGAATCTTGGGGAGGATCGGCTATATCTCCCCCGACATCCATCGTGAACAATCCTCGCGCATCGATCGTGTTGATTACGATATTGGCCTTGGTCGCGCGGTCCACCAGGTCGCTGGTCTCCAACTGCAAGGTCGATAGAATAAATCCCGGTGAGACGAACACGATAATCCGTTGTCCCGGCATCGTCGAAAGGCGTCGCATGACCTCTTCCATGTGCCGATAAACATATTCTGTCGATGAATCTTCTCGGCCGAGAACGATCCCCGAGGTTGACCGCGCGATCCCTTGGGCTGCGGCCCGCTGCGTTTCATCGCCCTGGAATGCGCATTGCACCGCATCCTCCGTGGCCACGGCCAGCGCCTGCTCGTCGTTCTTGTTAGTGATCAAGTCCGCCTGGTAGTAGCTAATTTCCGGGCAATCGTGGATTCCGGCAGTGGGCGAACGCGGCTGGATCCTCAACAGCGCTTTGTTCAATAGCTCATGATCGTCGGTAAACTCCTGAGTGAACTGCCCCGAAGTCGTATATATGCCGACGCGATCCGAAGGCGCCAGGGCTCCAAAAAAACGGGTGGCTGCATCTCTGACAAAAAGTGCATCCGACATCGCCAGATGCTGGTCATCGAAAAGTACCGAGACAAATCGCTGCGGAAGCGAGGCGAGTTCGGCGACCGAAGGTGTGCCGGGAGGCAGGCTCGGATCTGCGCTTGTCGTGGTGGCTACGACGTGCGAAGCCGGTGTATCCACGCTGAATGTGGAAATTATCTGCGGCTTCCGATTATCAAAAAGCTGAAAATCTTCCTTGTGCAAATTCGGTACTATGTGACCCTGCTCATCGCGCACCACGACTCGTACAAGAACCAGGTTTACGCGAACCCTGAAGGTCGGGGCCGTGTCGCGGCTCGAGAGTTCAGCGTTCTCACTGGATGTTGGGGCTTGCGGTTTCCCTGGCTCTGCGCTCGTCTGTGTACCAGGGCTCTTGGTGGCAGGATCGGGTGAGGCCGGCGATTGCGCCAGCGTGGGTGCGCTCACACACGCCAATAGCCATAACGAAAAGAGACACACCGACCGGCGCGCGAACGGGAACTGCGGTAGGTAGAACATCCCTTTCCTTCTCTGATCCGCATCCGCAGGCACCGCCGGCTATGGGGGTAGCCGGCACTACGGGGGAACCCAGGCACCAACCTCGCGAGATGACTATACGCCCTGGTTAATTTTTGTGTCAACGCGTTTGCCAGCCGCCCGGAAGGCCGCCAGACTCCACGCGTCCTGCGCGTCGTCGTGCCGCAGAACATAGCGATCGCCGGCGACCGTCAACACCCGGAAATAGGTCGAGGCTGGCGAGTACCAGCGGTCTTCGACCTCTGTAATCTCCAGCGTTTGCTCCTCGAAGACGATGCGCAGCGGACGTTCGTCCGCTTGATACCCCGAATAGCACTCCACCCGGACCAATTGTTCGCGCATTCTGCTCAAACCGATCCTTCAAACATTTTTCGCAGCCACAAAAGGCGCTCGTCCCCGGCGATTTTCCGCCAACTCCGCATTCCATGCCGCCCCTAAGAATACGATCACCGCCGAAAGCTGCATCCACACCAACAATCCGATCACAGCAGCAAGCCCGCCATACACCACGCTATACGGCACCTTGCGAACATAAAATCCAAACAACACATTCACCAGCCACCAAAGCGACGTCGCCACCATCGCACCCGGCAAAACGTTTCGCAAACTCTCTTCCCCTGGCCGAGCGACCCGATAGATGACCGTCAGCGCCAGCATCGCTAAGACAATCGCTGCCGCGGGAAAGAAAAACGTCCACCACCCTTGCAGCGGATGGTGCGGGCCCAGCTCGTCCGCAAGCCAGCGCCGGATCGGCCTTCCAAGCACTCCCAGTATCGCCGCCGCCAGAAGCGGTGCAATCGTAACCAGCAGCAGTGCCAACCCCCGAAGCTGCCGGTGCAGAAATCCCGGTTGCTCCTTGTCCCCGTAAATTCGATGAACGCCTTCCATCAATAACCTCATCACCTGCGAACCGGCCAGCAGCGTTCCGGTCCATCCCACGAGCGCCAATTTCCACGCCTCCGGTCCCCGCTTCACTAAAAACTCGGAAACGATGTTCTGGCTTCCGGGCGGCAGAAATGCTGTCAGATCGGTGATCAAATCCAGCAAGCTCGTTCGTCCCCCGATGCGGCTAGTCGCGAACCCCACCATGATGAGCAGTGCCGGGAAAAACGCCAGAAACAGATTGAAGGCAATGGCTTGCGAAATCATGCCGCAGCGCGGAAATACGCGCCCGAGCATCCTAACCGTGCGTCGAATGAAGGAGGGCTCCGAGGTCATAGCGCGTCATTATACGCATGGCGGACTTCCCGTCGTAGTGGAGTTGGTACGCGCCGCTCTGCCCGGCCGTTCCACTGCGCCGTCCTGCCCCGCTATAGATGCCGGTGCATCACCAGGGCGTCAACGGCTCCTAGTGCCGGATGCATGAATGCTCCCGGAAGCCGGCCGACAATTTCAAATCCCATGCTCTGCCATAACCGTACAGCACGTTCGTTGCTGCTGACCACGAAATTGAATTGCATCGCGCAAAACCCTCTCTCCCTGGCGAGTTCGAGCGAATGTTGGCACATGGCCCGAGCAATTCCTCGGCCGCTGGCCCACGGCGCGGTCATGTATCCGCAATTCGCAACGTGCGCGCCTCCGCCCTTCTGATTCGCGCGCAAATAGTACGTCCCCAGAATTTCTCCATTCTCTTCCGCGACGAACACTTCATGACCGGGTGAGTTCCAATACGCGAGCGCCTCCTCACGGGTCAAATCCGGCGGCAATGTATAGGTGTCCGCGCCGCGAATCACCGGTTCGAGGATCTTCCAAATGCCGTCGCTATCGCCCGAAGTTGCCGCGCGGATGTTCATGTTGGGATCGATGTGGTTATTGCGCTTGGCCTGGCTGCGTGGATCCAGCATCTTGCTGGCGCGCCCCGTGCTCCAGGGCCCACTTCACAAATCCTTGCGGCGCGTTCTTGACTCCAAAGATATTCGCATTCTTCAGGTTGGCTATGCGCTCCCAGCGCACGTCGCGCAAGTCGGCATTCGCGAGATCGGCGTCCGCAAGGCTTGCTTCCGTAAGATCTGCCCTTGCCAAGTCCGCGCCCGTAAGATCGCTTTCTTCGAGATTTGCGCCCTGGAACGATACCTGCTCCAGATTGCTTTGGCGAAAGTTGGCCGAGCGCAAGTCCGCGTAGGTGAAGTCCGCCGACGGGAATTTTCCCTCCCGCACATCGGCCGAGGAAAAGTTCGCGCGCAGCAGCTTCGCTCTCTCCAGCCGCACTCCTTGCAGGAAGGCGCCGGAAACATCCACGCCGACCAGCGCGACCCGGTCCTCATTCAATTCCTGCAGCGCCTCGATCCTTCCGCCGCTTCCGCCTTTGCCTTGCGAGGTATTCACCACCTGCCACGCTTGATAATGTCTTTGCTTAATGCGGTCGCCCGATTCCGAGAAATAAAAAATCACCGCGATCAGCACGCTGAACGTCTCCAGATAATCCAGCACTTCCAGAAACGTCCAGTTGCTGAGGGCGTAGGCAATCCACTCCCAGACCCATTCCAAGGCGAGAAAGGGTTTGATCCACAAATGCTTGGACTTCGACCGGTACTCCCTCCACGCCGAGGGCTTCTCTTTCCGGATGTGAATCTTCATCCCTGCTCTCCTTGCACGACCGCCTCATTAAAAGAGAAATCCAGGCGTCTCGCAACCGCGCCTGGATCTCACGCAAACAGCCTATGCCTGTTACATGGTCAGAACGACCCGGAATTGCGCTTGCCCGCTGGCCATTCTTTCGTAGGCCTCTTTTACTTTATCGAGCGGATACTTTTCGATCATGGGCCGCACTCCCGCGAACGCCGAGAATTCCAGGGTATCCTGCGAATCGCGCGCGGTCCCCGATGGCCAACCCTGAATTCCGCGCCGCGAAAGCAGCAACTGCGGAATAGAAACTTCCATCGGCTCAAACGGCGCGCCCACGACGAGCAACTTCCCTCCCACCGCCAGTCCTTCAATCGTCTCCGCCATGGCCTTGGCATTCGGCGCCGTGGCCAGAAGCACTTTGACGCCCCCCCACTTTTTCAACTGCTCCGCGACGCTCCCAACCTTGGAGTCCACATACGCGAAAGCGCCTAACTTCTTCGCGAGCACCGCATTCTCCGGCCCGCGGCCGATCGCAACAACGCGATACCCCGCTTTCGCCGCGTACTGAATCCCCAAATGCCCCAGCCCGCCAATTCCCTGAACACCTACCAGGTCTCCCGGCCGGGCCCCGCTATTGCGCAGCGCGTTAAATGTCGTGACTCCCGCGCACATCAACGGACCCGCGTCCGCAGAGTCAAGCCCTGCGGGCACAAGAGCCACGGCCTCGTGTCTCGCTAACATGTATTGCGCGTATCCGCCGTCGCGCGTCAGGCCTGTAATCGCCTCGTTCTGGCAAGTAACGAAGTCTCCTCGGCGGCACGAATCACAAACAAAATCGTGCCCACCGTGCCATCCCACCCCCACTCGGTCACCCTTCTTCCACTCCGTCACGCCGCTTCCGACTTCGTCCACGATGCCAACCACTTCGTGCCCCGGCACTCGCGGGTACGTCTGCCACGGAAATCCGCCTTGCTTCACCAACATGTCGCTATGACAGATCCCGCAGGCCTGCACCTGAATCCGTAATTCTCCCGCGCCGGGCTGGGGTATTTCCCGCTCCTCAATCTCAAAATCGGCTCCCGGCTTGGGCACTACCGCCACTTTCATCTTCGCCATTGTTCTTCTCCTCGCATTTGCGCAGTTTTTCTTCCGAGACTTCTGGCGTTGGATGCGCCATTCCCTGCGCTGGTTAGGTGATTCTTGCCTGCTTGCCGCACGTTCCCACGCGTCGTACACTCGAACGGAAGAAAACTCGCGCCTTAGGAACCCTCTATGACCACGCCCGCCAAGCCCGTTCAACCCACGATGTCGCGCAGCGAAGAGGTCGTCGCCAAGCACAAGAAATACATCTGGCCGTCCGTCACCAACTACTACCAGCACCCGCTCGTCGCTGACCACGCCGAAATGCAGCATGTTTGGGACGTCGAGGGCCGCAAATATCTCGACTTTTTTGGCGGCATACTCACGGTCTCCGTGGGCCACTGCAATCCCAAAGTCACCAGCAAGATCAACGCGCAGGTCAACAAGCTGCAGCACCTATCCACGCTCTATCCCAACGAACAAATCGTCGCGCTCGCCGAAAAAATCGCCCAAATCACGCCCGGCAATTTGCAATCCAGTTTCTTCACCAGCTCCGGCAGCGAAGCCGATGAAGCCGCAATTCTCATCGCGCGCATGTCCACCGGCAGTTACGACGTGGTCGCACTTCGCCACGCCTATTCGGGCGGCTCTTCGCTGATGAAATCGGTCACCGCGCACGCTCCCTATCGCAAAGCCGCTGTCATCAGCGTCGGCATCGCGCATGCTATCAACCCCTACTGCTACCGCTGCCCGCTACATCTGAAATATCCAGAATGCGAAGTCGCGTGCGCCGGTGACGTCGAAAATCTCATCCAGACCGGCACCAGCGGCAGCATCGCCGCCTTCATCGCCGAGCCGATCCAAGGAGTCGGCGGCTTCATCACTCCGCCCAAGGAATATTTCAAAATCGTTTTCAACATCGTGAAAAAGTACGGCGGCCTGTTCATCTCCGACGAAGTCCAGACCGGCTGGGGCCGCACTGGCAAAAAATGGTTCGGCATCGAACAGTGGGAAGTGACGCCGGACATTCTCACCAGCGCGAAAGGCATGGCCAACGGCGTGCCTGTGGGCTTAACAGTCACCACTCCAGAAATAGCCGCCGGCTTCCAGGGCTTGAACATCGCCACGTTCGGCGGCAATCCGGTAACTTGCGCCGCCGCCCGCGCGACAATCGAGTTAATCGAAGAAGAGGACCTCCGCGAAAACGCACACACCGTTGGCGCGTACTTCCGTGCCAAGCTCGAAGAGCTTCAAGAAAAGTACCGGCTCATCGGCGACGTTCGCGGCATGGGCCTCATGCAAGCTCTCGAATTGGTGAAAGACCCCAAGACAAAAGAGCCCGCCCCGGCCGCCACAACGCAAGTGATGGAGCGCGCCCGCGACAACGGCCTTCTCATCGGCAAAGGCGGCCTCATGGGCAACGTCCTTCGCCTGGCCCCCATGCTCAACACCACCAAACCCGACGTCGACGAGGCCATCCGCCTCCTCGACAAATCTTTCAGCGAAGTTGCGAATTGATTCCACGAATGCAACTAGCCTTTGTTTCAGCCCTGATTCTCTTCTCGACGCTGCCGCAGGGTGCGCCTCCGGAGAAGAAGACTCTCTGGAAGTCTGTGCAGTTTGCAATCGTGCGCTTCAACGACGAAGCGCCGAAATCGTGGAATATCTATCACACCGAAAAACGCGGTATTCTCCTCGTAAAACTTTGGAAGCGTTTTTTATTGTTGGATATCAAGGAACAAGAAGCCTACGAAGTCGATCCGCAAACCGTGAAGCCGCAAGGCGATAACGTCGAATGGTCCATGTCCGACCTGCCGAGCGATCCCATTGAGACTTCCGAATGGAAGGAACGCGACGTTGGCCTCGTCGAACGCATCCGATTTCGCTTCGGCAAAAGCGGCCACTTCCTGGAAATTCAGCTGCCTCTAAAGCCGGACGGCAAACCCGCCTACTGAACCAGTGGCACAGGCTTCAGCCTGTGCTTTTCCGCGCTGCTGCTTACCTCGCTCATCGCCGGTACACGCCGTAATACCATGGAATCCCCAGCGCCCCCGGCTCGACGGCTACTGTAACCAGGTCCCCAACTTGAAAGCGGTCCAAATCGTCAGCATCCACCGCCAGTCCCTCGACTTTTTGCCCGGCGCGCCAGGAACGCACGCGCAAGCGGCGGCTCCCGCGAACGATACCCTTCATGTTGAATTTGCCCACAACCGAAGTCGCGTAGTAAGTCAGATTTTTCTGCGAATCGAGCTGGCCATTCACAAACAGCGTCGCCGCGAGAATCCACGGCAGAGGTATGAATCCAGCGTATATGCGCTTGAGAATTTCCAGCTCCTTGTGCTGCCGCGCGCGCCTTTCCAGAACGACGGCAATCGCCAAAGCCAGGAAGAAAAACAGCCCGAAAAACACCAGCATTAGGTCCAGGTCCAGTGGAGGATATATCTGGCTCACGTAAGGGAATGCCAGCGACCCGACGAGAAAAAAAGCGGTACGGGCCACCAGCCTGCGCCGGAACAATAACTCCGCGGCAATGGAGGTCAGCCCGCAAGAGGGGCATTGGTCCGCGGTTCGTGGCGCGCCACAATCTAGGCATCTGGTCATACCAGCTCAAACGCCCTTCTCAAGAGTGAAGCCAAATAGAAGTTCATCGAGCACAAGGTGCGAGAACATCCCCGCGGTTCAGCAAGAATAGTATAAGTCGAGCTTACGTACCTGTGGAGGAGAGAGAAGCAAGCAGCTCCTGATAGTGTTGTTCGTGCGGTGATTCGGAAACCGTTACGGAGACACCCATGCCGCGTCCGGGCTCGATGCGCTTCACGGAACAATCGACTTTTACGGGCTGCTCCAGAACCAGATTCGCCGTAAATCCCGCGCCGATCCACAATGGATCCGTCGATTCGATGAACATCCCGTTCGAACTGATGTCGCGCGTGTTCGCTCGCAAGATTGCCGAGCCCCACTCGATCTCGAGGTCGGCCCGAAACGAATAGCGCGGTGCCCAGCGTCGTTCGGAACGTCGGGCCGAGTGTTCCCCATTGCCCATGGACCGGGTGAACCCCCCTGCCAAGGATCCCAAGGCGCGGCGCTTGGGCGATATCGCCGCTCGTTCGTTCCAAGCATACCCCTTTTATTGGCACTCCCATACGACGCCACAGCGGAATGTTTTGTTCCCAGCGATCCAGGAGCTCTTATCGGCGATCTTGCCTCGGGTGCACGCGTCACGCCATGGCTCTAAGGAAATTGCTTAGTCCTCGTTAGACCCAAACGAAACTCCGGACATATCCTCCCTCCGGCCGGATTTTTCTCCCACGCGTATACGCCGCTGGACTTCCGCTTGCAGATACTTGCGTAAGCTCGCCGGAACAATTCCCGGCGACGCCAGCTCGCGCAGATCGGAGACCGTCAACTCGGGCAGGTACGCAAGGATTGTGGCTAGTGGCGACAAAGGATGCCGGACCAGAGCAAGCCGGACGTTGTAGCTGATGGACCACTTGCGATGTCGCGCGATGTCGCGCACTACCCCTGGAGGAAGTGTTTCGCGCGAAAGCGCTTTTAATACTTGCGCTTCGGTCAGATACGCGTTGTCCAGAACGATTGAAACGATTTGCGTATGTCCTTCCGCGAGCAGCGCGCCGGCGAGCCGCGCTGGACCGCGGCGCGCTAACGTGATTTTTTGTCCCAGCGGCAATTGCGGCAAGCGCGAAAGCAACTGGTCCTCTGCATTCCGTTTCAATTCCGTTGGAATGCCCGGTAGTAGTGTGAGCTGAACGAGGTCCATCAGGTAAAGATCTCGCAGCAGACGCAGAGTGGCGAGCCGCGGCGTCCGCGGATGAAATGCCAGCGCCCGCTTCACGCGGTAGTTCTTCAACAACGGCTTGCGCCGCGCAACTTCTTCCAGAATTTCCGCCGGAAGATTTTTTCGTTCCAGCAACATGCACAGCTGCGTTTCCTCCAGGGACGGATTATCGAGCAGCGCCAGCAGCACCTCCGCATCGGGATGGTGGAGTAGAGCCGTCAGCTCATCGCCCACCGCCGCGAGCGCGCGCTCTCGATTTCTATCCGCCTCTGCCATCTCAGCGCCCCGTTGCGTCCCCACTCGTCTCCTTGCCGCTCGCCGCATTCCCATTCATCGGATTCTCGGCCCTTGCATTATCCGAAGACAGTAATTGCAACGCTTTCCGCGCCGCAGCCTCTGCAGGCGAAACTCGAAGCATTCCAATTGCGGCCAGAGGGAACGCGTCTCGCAGCCGCTCATCCAGCTGACTTTCCAAATAGTTCGATCGCCCGATCATCCCGCCTGTTTTTGCGATATCAAAACGCGTCCCCTGCAGATGTAAACGCTCCGCAAGAGTTTCCGCCAGCGCGGCAAGATCAAACGCCGCCGCGCGCAGTATTCCTTGCGCCGAATTCCTAGCCGCCGTTTCAGAGGAAGACTCTGACGAAGTTTCGACCCAATCCGCAACGGTGGCGACGACGGCAAACAATCGCGGGAAAACTTCATCGGAAGCCGCCTGTGCCCGCGCCTTCACTTCCGACCAGTTTGCGCACGCCACTTCGCGCAACACCCGCTGTCCCAGCAGCGCATCCTCGCCAGTCCGGTCGTTCTCGTGCATCACCGTCAAGACGGCGCGCCGCCCAATATCGTACGCGCTGCCTTCGTCTCCAATTTGCGAGCCGTATCCACCCGCGCGCGCCGTTTCGCCCGCCGTGTTCCGCCCCACGGCAAACGAGCCCGTCCCCGCTAACAGCACAATCGCTGGTCCGTCGCCCGCCGCTGCCAACGCGAGATCGAGATCGGTGCAAACCTGAACTTTCGATTCCGGAAATTCCGCGGCAAGCAGCGCACGAATCTTTTCCGCGGACTCGGGAGGCCCCGCTCCCGCAAGACCGGCGCAGAGCGCGGCGGCCGTTGATTCGCCGGGTACCTTAGCCTGGCTGATCGCTGCTCTCGCCGCCTCGCGAATCGAAGAAATCGCCGCGCCAAATCCAATACGAAGCGGATTCGAAGGTCCGGCCTGCGACCGCGCCAGGATTGCTCCGGACTCATCCATCAACACGCAATCGGTTTTCGTGCCCCCACCGTCGAATCCCAAGACGAATCGCATGCAGAAAGAATAAGCGAGAATCCCACGCAATGCATGCAGGGAAGAAAATGGCGTGCGCAAACGTGCGCCTGCATGTCAATGGGAAACCCATGGAGCGAAATTCCTGGCCGGCGCACTTCACAGGGATTTCTTGACCTGCTTGAGCCCTGCCACTATTCTCGGTTCACTTTTTGAGCGACAAAAATGTCCTCCGAGAAGGGGCTGATGCGAAAGCCGCGAGTTTATGAAACAACCTGACGAACGCGCTGTGCGAATTTCTCAACGCGTCATAAATCCCTAATGCGCATTCATCCCCTCGATCTCGCCATCGTCATCGCCTACCTCCTGGGCGTAACCGCTCTGGGCATGCGTTTCCGCCGCAGCAAAAAAGACGTCGCACAGGGTGACCGCGAATCCGTCAGCCTCGACTATTTCCTGGGCGGCCGAACCGCGCCCTGGTGGGCCCTGGCTCTCTCCATCGTCGCCACGGAAACCTCCACGCTCACAATCATTGGAACTCCCGCCAACGCCTATGACGGAAATCTCACTTTCATCCAACTCGTCGTCGGCTACCTGATCGGCCGTGTCCTAATCGTGCTGCTTCTTCTTCCGGGTTATTTTCGCGGCCAATTTCTAACGGCCTACGCCTTGATCGAAAAACGCTTCGGCGAAAAAATGCGCGCGGTTGCCGCGAGCACCTTTCTCATCACGCGCGCTATCGCCGAAGGCGTCCGCGTTTCCGCCATCGCTCTCGTCGTCAGCGTCGTTCTTGGCACATCCGAGCACTTGGCGGTCGTCATCGTCATCGCGCTAACAATTCTGTACACCTTCGAAGGCGGCATGACCGCTGTGATTTGGACCGACGTCGCCCAACTGCTCCTGTATCTGACCGGAAGCGCCGTGACGTTTTGGATTTTGCTTCACCGCATCCCTGGCGGATGGACCGAAGTCACGCAAGTCGCCGCGGCCGCAGGCCATAAATTGCAATTCCTCGATTTTTCGTTCAACCTGTCCACAAAATACACTTTTTGGTCCGGCCTTATCGGCGGCGCATTTCTCACCATGGCCAGCCACGGCACCGACCAAACTATCGTCCAAAGGCTTCTGGCCGCCCGAAATGAAAAAGACAGCCGCCGCGCCCTGCTCACTAGCGGAGTCATCGTCCTCATCCAGTTCACGATTTTTCTGCTCGTCGGCGTGTTGCTCTACGTCTTTTCGCAGCATACGCCGCTCCTCGCGCCAGGCCAGCGAACCGATAGCATCCTCCCGCTATTCCTCGTCCGTGAAATGCCCACGGGTCTTGCGGGCTTACTCCTCGCCTCCATCGTCGCGGTGGCCATGTCCAACGCTAGCGGCTCCCTCAATTCCCTCGCGGCCTCCAGCGTCCTCGATTTTTCGCGCCTCAGCGGGCGCTCCGCCGACTCTGTCCAATTCCTCCGCCTTTCGCGCCGCATGACCCTCGTATGGGGCCTCATCTTGATGGCCTTCGGTTTCATCAAGTGGGGCCCGCTCCTCGAAGCCGGCCTGACCGTGGCCTCTCTTCCCTTCGGTAGCTTGCTCGGTCTGTTTCTCCTAGGCACGCTCGACCACAAAGCCACCGCGACAGGCGCGTTAACAGGCATGTTCATCGGCCTGGCCACTATTCTCTGCGTTTGGCGATATACGCCC
The DNA here is from genome assembly GCA_035576885.1 of Candidatus Acidiferrum sp. GTDB lineage: Bacteria > Acidobacteriota > Terriglobia > Acidiferrales > UBA7541 > Acidiferrum. The sequence continues at coordinate 33,821 of DATLVZ010000037.1, forward strand.
ATAGCATTTACGTGGTACGTCTTGATTGGGGCGGCTGTCACGTTCTTCGTTGGAAGCGCTGTGAGCCGCATGCTAAAAAAGGAAATCGCGCCCGGGTGAAAAATTCGTGCATGAATTTGTAGGGGCACGATATATCGTGCCCTTCGGTGCTGGTGGCGAACCTTAAACAAATTTCCCAGCGGGTGAACATGACCGAAAAACGTCTAGAACTCGTTCGCGGCCTGGGCGCCTGGGCTTCCGGCGCCATCGTGGTTGGCACCATGATCGGCACCGGCATTTTCCTAAAGCCTGCCGAAATGGCCCGCGAGGGCCGCACCGTCTCCATAGTGTTTGCCGCGTGGATCGTTGGCGCCATTCTTTCCCTCTTCGGCGCTCTCTCTTTTGCGGAACTAGGCGCGTCCATCCCCGAAGCAGGCGGCGAGTACGCCTACCTCCGCCGCGCCTTCGGCCCCGCCTGGGGCTTCCTCTTCGGCTGGATGCACTCCATCGTCGGCCGCCCCAGTTCCCTTTCCTCCATCGCCGCGGGCCTGATGCGCTTCATGAGCTTCCTGCTGCCGGTCGTGGCCGTCCCGATTTTCACACTCCACATCGCTATTCCCGGGCTAACCGGTTGGATCAAGCCCTACGATTTCGTCTTCACTTGGGCGCAGCCTCTCGCCGTCCTGTGGATTGTGGCCATGACGGCCATCAATTACCTGGGTGTGCGCCTCGGCGGCGCGGTCCAGGTTTTCCTTACCGCCATTAAAATTACGTCCGTAGTGATTGTCATCGGCGTTGCGTTCTTCGCCCCCGCCGGTCCGCCCCACGCCCCCGATCCCTTTTGGCACTCTACTCTGAACGGCAGCGTCTTCAGCGCGTTTCTTGCCGCCCTCGCCGCCGCTCTCTGGGCCTACGACGGTTGGGAAGATTTGAACTTGGTCGGTTCGGAAGTGAAAGATCCCCAGCGAGTCTTTCCGCGTGCCATGTTCGGCGGCGTCACCTTCGTCGCGATCGTCTACCTTCTCTTCAGCGCCGCCTGCCTCAAAGTGCTTCCCTTCTCATCGGTTGCCGCTTCTTCGCACATCGCTTCCGACGTGGTGCAACACGTCGCCGGCCCGGCCGCCGCCGCATGGATCACCGTTGCGATGATGATCAGCGCGCTTGGCACCATGAATTCCTCGGTCTTAAGCGGCGCCCGCCCCGCTTACGCCATGGCGCGAGACGGTATCTTCTTCAAAATCGCCGACGGCGTTCATCCCAAATACCGCACTCCGGGCCGCGCTCTCATTTTTCAATGCGTCCTGGCAAGTTTGATGGCGCTGACGGGAACCTTCGAAGAACTCACCAATCTTTTCATTTTTGCAGGCTGGATTTTCTACGGCCTGGCCGTAGTCGCGCTCTTCCGCCTCCGCCGCACCGAACCCGACATGCCTCGCCCCTATCGTTGCTGGGGCTACCCTTGGGTCCCCGCCATTTTCATTGCCGGCGCTATCGCCCTCACCGTCAACATCTGGATCGACCGCCCCGGCCGTTCCTCGCTCGGCCTCCTCCTAATCCTCGCGGGCCTCCCCTTCTACCGGCATTGGAGCCGAACCATCTCAGCGACCGACGACGCGTCGAGAGCCTAAACCACGCAGAACCAGGAGTTGCACAGGCAGACCACCCGCAAGAAGAGCCACAACCGGAATTAAGACCCAACCGAACAGAGCCAATACGAGAGCCATCGGCGCAATGTTGTGCGCAATAAAGCGGTCGAAAATTAAACTGACAGGGAAGATCACCACGATCGATGCAAGAAACGGCAGAGCAGAAAAAATCGTCGAGAGAAAAATCGTGCGAGCGGAGCCCCCCGCGCGATGGGAAAGATAGGCGCCCACCGCTCCGACAAACGGCAAGCAAAACAACCAGGGAATATAAATCAATAAGACTGGAGGATGGCTCAACGACAGAATCCAGGGCTTGGGGCCGTAAATCTGGGTTAACGCAAGAAGAATCGTCGACAAGAATAGGGTTGCGAACCCTGGGAGCCAAAACTGCCTGACGCGATTTGACATGATGTTCTCCCTCTTTCGTGCGGTCTGAATTTTTCGCCGAAGGTCTTGCCAATCCTTTACTTGTGACAGAGTGCGCCTGACGGCGGCCTCTTCCGCCAATCCTTGCTGGCATAATTCCTCGAATGTCTCTTCGAGATGGGCCGCGAGTTCCGCGATGACTTCGCGCCTCTCCTCCGCTTCAAGAGAGAGGCCAGCGAGATGTTCGCGGACAAGTGCGTTCCAATCAGGCATCACGCTCACCTCGCTAATTAATCGCCGTCTCTCGCGACGATGACCGTGTACTCAGCAAAAGGTGCGCGAGCAGGCCACCCGCTAGAAGAGCGGCCCCCGGCACCAAGATCCAGCTAATCCCATCTTTCAGAAGAACAGTGGCCACGCGGCTAAAGTCGACCGGCCTTCCCATGATTAGTTGGATCGTCAAGCCGAACGGAAACATGAAGAGAAACGCACCAGTAAGCGCAAGCGCAGGAAAAGCGCTGGCAAGAATCACGATTCCCCGCGAACCGCCCGCCCGAGACGAGACGTAGGCTCCCAGAGCCCCGAAGAGAGGAAGCGAGAGCAGCCACGGCAGATACAAAAGAACCGTGTTCGATCCGCTCCTGACGATGCGAGGTTGTAATCCGTACTGCTGGAGCGTCATCAAAAAAAACGTTGAAAGGATCAGAGTGAGGAACCCGGGAATCCAAAGCTGCCAGACGCGTTTCTTCATGGGTTGTTCTCTCCTTTTTGCCGCAAGAATTTTGCGCTGCAAATCCTTCCAATCTCCGGCTTGCGACAAAGCCCGCCGCACCGCCTCTTCTTCCGTCATCCCCTGTCTGAGCATCTCCTCGCAAATGTCTTCCAGGTGCGCCGATACTTCTGCGATCACCTCGGCCCGTTCTTCCGGCTCCAGCACCAGGCCTGCGAGCCGCTGTTCGACAAGCGCCCCCCAATCACGCATGCGACACCTTGGTGAGGCGCTTCAAGGCGCGGAAGAGCTCGGCCCATTCTTTGCGGATTGGCGAAAGTCTTTTCTTCCCCTCGGAGGTGAGGCGATAGCAACGACGGCGCCTCCCCGTGCGGCTTGTCTCCCACGCGCCGCGGACCCAGCCGCGCTTTTCCAGTCGATAAAGCAGCGGGTAGAGCGATGCAAGCGTGAATCGCAGCGACCCCTGAGTTTGCCGCTCGATGCTGCGCGCCATCTCATAGCCGTGAAGCGGGCCGTCTTCCAGAACGCTGAGAACCGCCAATTCCGCCGTGCCTCGTTTGATTCCGGGACCGATCATAAGAATCCTTCCTACGTATAGGCATCCTATATATAGAGGCACGCAATGTCAACAGTACCGATGGACAGGTGTGTTGTACTTTAGCGAAAGCGCCAGGATCAGGCGGAGGCGGCGCGGATGGCGGACGGAAAGGCAGCTACCGGAGCAATGGTGATCGGCAGCACGATGCCTTCTGCTTCCGGGTCGGCCGCAGCCTCCGGGTGCAGAATTTTCGCGAGTGCTTCGATGCCGTTGATCAATCGCGGCCCGGGCCGCGAATAATATCCGCTGGCGTCCAGCGCGTAGACCTGGGAATTGCGGACTGCAGGAATCGCGCTCCACTCTTCCGGAAAAGACATCGCCAGATATTCATCGCGCGCCTGCTTCGCGCTGTACCCGCACTGCGCGATCAACAGAATTTCTGGCCCAGCTTCGATCACATCCTCGGCGGAAACACGGAACGAAGGTGTCCGCTTCCGCCCCAACACGTCCTTCCCACCAGCAATCGCGATCATTTCCGGCACCCAGTGGCCCGCCACGTAAAATGGCTGCAGCCACTCAAGGATCGCGACGCTCGGGCGGTGCTCAATGCTCCCAAGTTGGCATTCGAGCTCGCCAAGCCGTCTTCCGATTTTCTCAAGCAATGCTTCCGCTTCATGACCGCGGCAGGTCGCTTCGCCCACCCACAAAATGTCGCGCCAAACGTCGCCGAGATCCTGCGGATTCAAAGAAAGAACTTCTGGCAGAGTGGAAAAACGCGCGAGCGTCCCGGCAAGATCATCCGGCGACGCGGCGCAAACCTGGCACAAATCCTGCGTAATAATCAAATCCGGCGCCAATTCCACGAGCGCATCGGCATCCACCGAATAGAGACTTTCGCCGCGCGAAACATACTCACGCACCAGCCGGTCGATTTCGGCTGGAGGCGCATCGAGAGGCAGCCGCGAGTGAATCACCACACGCTTCGCGCGCGCCCGCGCTGGAAAGTCGCATTCGTGGCTCACTCCCACGATTTCCTTGTCCAATCCAAGAGCAAACAGGATTTCCGTCGCTGACGGCAGTAAAGACACAATCCGCATGGGCCGACTCTACCACAAGAAGGACCATGGAGATGCAGCGCATCGCCAGGCTGGGACCGTCGAGACGCAATCACTTGTAGAGAAAATATTTACGCCGTATTTGGTCGTACTTCTCCAAGTCGGCCGACCAACCCGCCACAATTTCTTCAGGTGCCACGCCGGCCTCGAGCTGCCGAATCGTTTCCGAATTTCCAAGCAGGGTCACCAATTTTGCGGGATCGAATTGCTTTGGATAGAGTTTGTGCAACAGCACGGCAATTTCCAAAGCCGTGCGCACGGAGCGGGCCGCGGCGCGGTCCGTAATCCGGATACTCACGCCGCCGCAACGTTGTCCGGCATGAAGCCCAGACACTGGAATGAATGGCTGATCGGCAAATCGCAAACCAGGCAGGTGGCGCTCATTTAACCGAGCCGCCACGTCAACCCCATCCATCCACGGCGCGCCGAATTCCTCGAACGGAGTCTGCGTCCCGCGGCCCACGGAAATCCCCGCGCTTTGCAATACTTCGATGCCCGGATAAAGGATCGATCCCTTGACCGTCCGCAGATTCGGCGAGGGAGGAACCCAGCGAAGCCCGGTGCTCTCGAAAAAATAGCTGCGGTGCCAATTTTTCATGGCAATAACGTGAAGGTCGCACCCGATATGATTCTCCGCATTAAAGAATTGCGCGAGCTCTCCGATGGTCAGCCCATAGCGAATGGGGATCGGAAAATAGCCGACGAAATTTGTCTTGTCCGCATCGAGCATGGGGCCTTCAATGATTTCGCCGCCGAGCAGGTTCGGGCGGTCCAACACATAGAAAGCGATATGACGCTTCGCGGCTTCTTCCATCGCATACGCCATAGTGGTGGTATACGTGTAGAAGCGCACGCCGGCATCCTGGATATCAAAAACGAGTGTGTCGATGCCGGAAAGCATTTCATCCGTCGGGCGCAGCGATTCGCCGTATAAGCTGTAGGTGGGAAGTCCCGTTGTAGGATCTTTTGAGGAAGAAACTTTTTCATCGGCGCGGCCCGCTATGCCATGCTCCGGGCTGAACAGCGCCACTAGCTGAACGCCGGGCGCATGAAACAACCGTTCGATGGTTGTGCGGCCAAGCGCGTCGAGTCCCGTATGATTTGTGATCAGCCCGATGTGCTTGCCGCGAAGCGGAGCGAATTTTTCCGCTTCGAGAACGTCGAGCCCCGTTTGAACGCGCCCGGGGCGGCCTCTGTGCTTTACGGAGGCTTGCGCAGAGACGCAAAACGCGAAAGCTAGACAGACCAAAGTACCCAATTTCTTAACGAGTTCGCGATGAGGTTGGGACAAAGCATTTCCTCCGGTTGTTCGTCACCAATGATATTCTGGAACGCTTCGTTCGGGGCTGCGTTGTGAGCGTGAAGTGCGTGTGTTATATACAGCGCAGTATCCGGGCGTCAACCGGGAGACTCACATCTGATGAAAGGACGCAGGATAGGCGTTCTGTTGCTCGTTCCTTTTTGTTTATTCATTTTTCTCATGGCCCACACAACACGAAGTCAAAACAAACCTTCCGCAACGAACACTTCAGTAGGCGCGAAGAATAGTATCCCCACTTCAAAACCGGCTCCACAATTGTCCCCCGCAGCCGCTCAATGGGTCGAGTCGACGCTCAGGAAAATGACGCTCGACGAAAAAGTCGGGCAGGTGATTTTTACAACCTATCATGGAAGTTTCACTCCGACCGATGCGCCCGCGTATGCAGAGATGATGCGCGACGTCGAAAAGTTGCACGTCGGCGGATTCATCAACATCACGCAGAGTTCCCCGCTCGGCGTCGCGAAAAGCCAGGCGTATCCCACTGCGGTGCTTGCGAACCAATTGCAAACAAAATCGAAACTTCCCCTGCTCATCGGCGCCGATTTCGAACGCGGCACAGCCATGCGTTTGGATGAAGGCACTTCGTTTCCTACGGCGATGGCGCTGGCCGCGGGGGGGCATCCGAAAGATGCATACACCATGGGGAAGATCACAGCGCTCGAGGGACGCGCCGTCGGCGTTCAATGGGTTTACGCGCCAGTCTCCGATGTAAACAACAATCCCGATAATCCCATCATCAATATCCGTTCGTTTGGCGAGGATCCCACGAAAGTTGCACAATACGTGGCGGAGTACGTGCGCGGCGTGCAAGAAAACGGCGCACTGGCAACGTCGAAACATTTTCCGGGACACGGCGATACATCCACGGATTCGCACATGGATCTCCCGGTCATTAAAGTGGACCGCCAGCGTCTCGAATCCTTGGAGCTGGTTCCTTTTCGCGCGGCAATCGCGGCGGGAGTAGACACCGTCATGACGGGGCATCTTTCCATTCCCGCGCTCGAACCAGATCCAAACACGCCCGCAACACTTTCTTCGCATATCTTGACGGGACTCTTGCGCGATGAACTTGGATTTAAGGGGCTCGTCGTAACCGACGCGATGGACATGGGCGGGATCACCGTGCGCTACGCGCCTGGCGATGCCGCGGTGCGCGCGTTTGCCGCGGGCGCCGATGCTCTGCTCATGCCGCCTGTACCGGACGCGGCATTCGAAGCCCTGAAAGATGCGGTCAAGTCCGGACGCATTTCGCGCGAGCGGCTGGATGCGTCGGTGCGGCGACTCTTGCAGGCGAAAGCGCGGCTAGGGCTTTACAAATCGCGGCTGGTGGACTTGAACGCGCTCAACAAGAACTTCGGCAAAGTTGAATGGCAGAAAGAAGCGCAGGATATTTCGGACCGGGGCGTGACACTGCTGCGGGATACCGCGCATCGCCTGCCGCTGGATGGAACAAAGCCGACGCGCGCGCTGCTCGTCTCGTTGTACTCCGATCCCGAACCATATCCGGGCGAGGATCTCGAACGTGAGCTGCGTTCGCGAGTAGATACGCTTACAGCGCTGCGCGCCGATACGAAGTTCGCAAAGGCGGGCAATTTAACCCTGCCTGCACCGGACACCTACGACGTGGCGATTCTCGCGTTGTTTGTGAAAGTCAGCGACCGCAAGGGAAACGTGGACCTGCCCGCGGAACAGGCCGCGCTCGCGGAGCAACTTTATAAAACCAGGAAGCCGGTGGTCACGGTCGGTTTTGGAAGTCCCTATCTCGTCGAACATTTTCCGCAGGCGGAGACTTGGCTCGCGGCGTTCGGCATCAGCGACGTGGCGCAGATTTCCATCGTGCGGGCATTGTTCGGAGAAACTCCAGTGCGCGGGCATCTGCCGGTGACCGTGCCGGGCGTGGATATGAAGGCGGGATTTGGGATCGAAGTGCCTGTGGACCCTATGAAGCTCGCGCCGATGGAGGTTCGCTCGGAAGCTCAGCTAAAGCCCGCGTTTGACGTTCTCGAAAAGGCGATTGCGGAGAAGGCATTTCCGGGAGCCACCCTGGCGGTCGGGTACAAAGGCAAAGTTGCGCTGCATGCGTTCGGCAAGCTGAGCTACGACGCAAAATCGCGGCAAGTGAACGTGCACACGATGTATGACGTTGCGTCGCTGACCAAGGTGATTGTCACAACGACGCTGGTGGAAAAACTCGTCGAGGGCGATTTCAAGTCGCCGCTGTTGTTGGATGTGCCGATCGATCGATACTTGCCGGAGTGGGCCAGCGGCCCGCAGCCCGAGTGGCGGCATCGTGTAACGGTGCGGCATCTAATGACTCATACATCTGGATTGCCGCCGTTCAGGGAGTATTGGCGAACATCAAAAGGCAAGTCAGATACGCTCAGAATGATTTTTGCCGAGCCGCTGGAGTCCGAGCCGGGAACGAAAATGGTGTACTCCGATCTCGGAATTATTTTGATGGCCGAGATTATCGAGCGCTTGACAGGGCGAACGCTCGACGACCTTGCGAAAGAATATATTTTCACTCCGCTGGCTATGCGCGATTCAATGTACAAGCCGCCGAAAAAACTCTGGCCGCAGATTGCGCCGACCGAATTTGATGCGATTTTCCGCCACCGGCTAGTGCAAGGTGAAGTGCATGACGAAAACGCCTTTGCCATTGGCGGCGTCTCGGGGCACGCGGGCGTGTTTAGCACGGCGCCAGACCTGGCATCGTTTTGCCAGATGCTGTTGAATGGCGGCGTTTACGCTCACCAGCGAATTCTGAAGCGAGCAACGATTGCACAATTTACTGCGCCACAAGAACTTGCAAAGGGCACGCGCACTCTCGGCTGGGTGGTGCCGACCGAGGGCAGCTCCAGCGGACACTATTTTTCGCCGCACAGCTTTGGGCATACCGGTTTCACGGGCACTTCCATCTGGATCGATCCCGAGCGCCAGCTTTTTGTAGTGTTGCTGACAAATCGCGTCAACCCCACGCGCGAGAACCACAAAATCGCCGAAGTGCGGCCTGCGTTACACGATGCGGTGATGCAGGCACTGGGGTTGGCAACGTCAACACCGACCGCGAAGTAAGCGAACCAATCGGCTAGACCGTGGCAATTGGCCGACGGCCCTCCCCCGGTTTTTGTGTAAGTGTTGCGGATAAAGGATTTACGTATCGTGTAAGCACTTTAGAAACTTACAGTTGCGGGGATTTGTGTAAGTGTTGATTTTGCTTGGGTTGCCGGAGGGGAAGCGGTCATCCTCAGAAGGATGACCCTACCGAATCTCAAATGAGTTTTCCGTCGGTGCGGAGGCGGTAGTTGTGGT
>DATLVZ010000038.1:0-79781 GCA_035576885.1 Candidatus Acidiferrum sp.
GAAATGGGGATGGTTGCCGGAGCGGGGAGTGCGGCAGCGGCGGCCATCGGAGAAAGAGAATAGACAGAGGGATACGCGGTCCTTGGCATTTAGCGAGGACATATGAGTCTCCTTAGATTAAGTTTTGGGATTGCTGACAAAACGAAATGCTGACAAAACGAAGAGCGGTCATCCTCGGAAGGATGACCCTACGAAGAGCCGGCAGGATGCCGGGGCTACAAACATGGCCCTAAAAAAGAAACGCCTCGCGAGCTGGCGAGGCGCAGTACTGAACGAGAATAATTATACCACAACGCTGCCACAGCGTTAACGAAGTTTTCCAGCACCTCGAATGGGAATCTGACGGATCGTCATTTAACAGAGTTCGCAGCGGCGACAAGAGTGGCGGCATGGAAGTAAACCTCACACCGGAACTTCAGGCGAAGCTGGACGAGGTTGCCGCACAACAGGGGCGGGACGCGCAGTCGCTCGTCCAGGAAGCTGTGCAGCGACTGGTGGATTAGGACCAAGTATCGTGGTTTACCAGGTCAGCGGCGATGTCGTCTACGCCGCGCGAATCCTGCATGGTGCACAAAAATGGCCGGATTGATCCGCGTAAAAGGGAATCGGGCTAGGCAGAGGCTGCAGATACGAGCGGTGGCTGGGACGGCTGCTCGGTCGGTGGTTGAATTTTTTCTGGTTTGGGCGCGGGTTTGAGGATGAGGGGCTTCTCCAGAACAGTTTCGAGGAGGTGTTTGGCCGCTGCTAGGTGAGCGGCGGTTTCGGCGGTATCGGCCAGTCCGGGGATGCGCAGAACGACGGCGTCAGAAAATTTTTCAGAGCGAAGACCGACGGTGCTCTGGAGGCCCAATTTTCTAAGAGCGCGCGCCAAGCGCAAGATGCCCGCCAGAGCACGGACGGAGGTTTGCTCTTCTTCCGAGAGTTTTGCAAAGCCGTTCTTCTGCCTGGGTTCCGCTCCACGGTGAAAACGAACTGCCCAGGCCATCAAGTCCCATTCTTCCGAGGTCCAGTTAGGCGGGACCGTTAATCCGAGCAGGAACTTGCGAAGCGCCTTCTGGGACAGACGGCGATCCCTGACAGCCGTGATGCCATGCAGCTTCGCGGCGGCCTCCATTATTCGGCGCATGTTTGGTTCGAGAAACACCGGCGCGACTTGCGCGCGTCGAAGCAGATCGAATACGCGAAGCGCGATACGCGAAACTTCGCTGGTTCGCCGTGAATGGGCGCCGGCCGCGCGGGCCGTGGCGCAAAGCCGGGCCGTTGCCGCGGCTTCCAAACGCCGGCCGTGGGGCAAATTATGCCGCCACTCGTGCCAGAGGCTGGTTTTGCCAAGAGTGAGTTGGCGGTAGATTTCAATTCGGCCATGACGCTCGAGAGAGATTGTTTCTTGCCAGACTTTCGGAGATGCGGCGGGTTCGGGCGCTTTCGTGTCTGCCAACAATACGGAAAGCACGTCCAAATCGTGAACATCACCTAGAAGGTCCTGAAGCCGCTTCAGATTTTCGCTCCAGGCGGCATAGTGTTCCGGCAGAAAACCCTCGAGAGTGTAGCGGAATCTTTTTAAGCCGATGCGCAGGGCATGCCAGGGCTTGGGTTTTTCCGTGCGCAAAGCGCGGTTGTGCAGCTCCTTCGCTCTCTCGAAGCGCTCGAGGGCCAGACACTCGGCCGCCAGGCCCCCGATCGGCACAAGGCGCGCGCGCTGGCGCAGCCTACGCTCGAGACGCGTCCAGCCTTTTACTTCAAATTTTGCGGCCATCCGAAGAGCAGTCTCAGAGAACTGTTTTTCGTCGGTTTCGAGAGATGCAAAAAGCTGGGCCCGCAGCGGATCATTTTCGGGGCCGAGCTTCTTAACCCATTCTTGCATCACCTGGGTGTCCCGGAGATCGCCGAGCGTTCGAAACACCTTGCGGGCCAACTTTCGCATTTCGGGCCACGCCGGGTCGGGGTCGACCTCCTCCATCACAGCGGCCAGGGAGCGGCAGCGACGAATGGCAACGCGGAGGTCGTGGACCGTGTCGGGGTCTGGCGAGGTGTGCAAGCTTCGCAGCTCTTCCAGAACGCGATTCATCCAATGAGAGAGACCGCGGTGGTCCAGCCGTGAGCCGGCAAGCGGGGGAACAGCGAAAGGCGACCGGAGATTGGTCATTGAGTGAGGCGACCGCGAAGCGGTCAACGGCGTAGCCATCGAAAACCTCGACATCGGAAACCGTTCGTCTGCTGCGGGAGGGTTTGCAGCCCCTGGCGAACGGGGGCTATAGAGTAGCTCTGGGGCGGAGTCGAGTCCAGTAGAGGGCCTGTGGAAAAAGTTCGGGGAGCATGCGAGCCAGGACATAGCCCATAAACAGTGTCATGGCGGCGGCGATCAGAAAGACGCGCGAAGGATCGGGGTGACCGAGGCGAAGCATGGCGTACTGCGCCAGAGGCTGGAGGGCTACACCGACAAAGGAGAGCAGGTTTGCAACGGCGATGGCGCGGCCTTTTTCCTCGGGCCTGGGACGTTGTTGGATGAGGGCGTTCACCGGAACGACAAAAAACCCTCCGGCGACGCCGAGGAGAGCTAGATGAAGGAGGACTGCGAGGTAGCTGATGCCCGGCCGGGAGAGAAGCGCGGCCATCAAAAAGATGCCGCCTAAACCCGGAAGGACCATGCCGGGTTCGATTTTCCTTCCGGAGGCAAGACCGGCAAGGAAGCTGCCAATCCCGATGCCGAGGCTAAGGGCGGCAAGGAGATAGCTACTGTGCGGGTCGTCTACGTGAAGGATGTCCGTGGCGTAGAGGACGATGTTTAGCAAGAGCAGGGAACCGAGAAACCAGAAGAAGGTGTTGGCGACGACGGCGGTCCAGAGCGTGGCGTCAGCTCTCATGCGGCGTATTTCGTGAAAAAATTCCCCCGGGACGTTCCAATCGAAGCGGCGAGCGGGATCCGCGGGCGGAACTTTGCTGATGCCAAGGCTAGTGAGAAGTCCGACGACGGTGAGAGACAGAAAGATGACGCCGGACCAGAGCTGGCGGCCTTGAAAATGTTGGGCGAGAAAGCCTCCGGCGAGAGCGGCGCTGATGGCAGCGAGGAGTGTGCCGAGCTCGATGATGCCGTTGCCCCAGCTTAGCTTGGACAGGGGAAGCAACTCTGGGAGCAAACCGTACTTGGTTGGGCCGAAAATTGCGCCTTGCGTGCAGGCTAAAAACAGAGCAGCGCCGGCGATGTCCAGACGGTTGCTTGCCAGCGCGAACGTTGCCAGGCCCATGACACCGAGCTCGAAGACTTTCGTCCACCACGTGACGCTGCGTTTGCTGTATTTGTCGGCGAAATACCCGCCTGGGATGGAGAACAGTAGAAAGGGAATCGCAAAGAGCAGCGGGACGACCAGAACAAACCAGAGTTCGCGGCGGTCTTTCGAGAGCGCGGAGTCCAGAACTAGAAAGCTGACGAGCCATTTGAGCGCGTTGTCGCTGAAGGCGCCTTGAAACTGCACCGCGATCAGCGCCCAAAAGCCACTAAGGCTGTACTGCCGCGTTTGCGGCTTCGCGTTGGATTCGCTCGATGGCGGCGTTGGCATCGGTGGGCGGAGTTTATCGGCAAGCCGGGCGGTGGACAAGGGGGGAAGAGGTCATATGTTCGCCGCGCTTCATCCAATTCTTAGGTGGCGGCTCCTGGCTGTCCGATGGGTGTCAGATTGGGGTTTCCATCCGGCGCTCGCGTAGAATAATAAATGGGAGAACTAGAGAAGGAATGAAACTGAAATTACCAGGAGGAGTATTTGGCGCGTATTTGTTCGATTGCGACGGCACCATCGTCGATTCGATGCCGCTACATTACGTGGCGTGGAAGGAGGCGCTTGGAGAGTGGAATTGTAAATTCGAAGAGGAGCTTTTTTACGCGTGGGGTGGCAGGCCCACTGCGGAGATCATTTCCACGCTTAATACAAGACATGGACTGAGTATGCCGGTGGAGACCGTGGCACGCCGAAAAGAGGATCTTTATTTCGAGTTGCTCCCCCAGCTCAAGGCGGTACCCGAAGTTTTGGAACACATCGAAGCCCAACACGGCCGGATACCCTTTGCCGTCGTTTCGGGTAGCGCGAGGGACTCGGTGACAAGGTCGCTAGCTTCGCTGAAGCTGCTCGACCGGTTTGACACGTTGGTTTGTGCGGGAGAGTACAAGAAGAGCAAGCCTGACCCCGAAGCTTTTTTGCTGGCGGCCGCAAAGCTCGAAGTGGCGCCGAACGCGTGCCTCGTGTTTGAAGACACGGAGATGGGCATTCAGGCAGCAACCGCGGCTGGAATGGCCTCGGTGAAAGTTCCTCCGCCATGGGAGAGACGCGGTTCCTAAGAAGTCGGCGCGCCCCTGCGCCGCCAGCAAACTTGTCAGTGTAGTGGAAACCAACAGGCGGCTTGCTCTTCTGGCGTCTTGAGTGCGGGGCGATGGCATGTTAATTTCAATTACTGCCCGGAGTGGCGGAACTGGCAGACGCGCCGGACTCAAAATCCGGTGGCCGCAAGGCCGTGTGGGTTCGACCCCCTCCTCCGGGACCATTTTCGATACACTCGACGTCGCAAGCGCATGAGAAAAAAGCTCCGCCTGAGTTTTTCCCGAAAAAATATCTGAACGAAATAAGGCTGACTACGCGGCAGTTTGCAAGACGCTGGTAGTATCCTAGGGGGTCGACTGGGGGGTAGTTTTGGGCGGACCCGCAAAAGGAATACTTTTGAAAATCTATAGAGCGTTATTTATGGTCCTGGTGGCAGGTGTAGCAAGCGCGTCCGTTCGCGGGCAGGACGCAAAACTTTCTGAAGCAACGGCGCAAATCCAGGAACGCATTCAGAAGAGCGGGGCGGACGTCGGCGTTGCCTTTCGCGCGCTGGATGGCAAGACGGAATGGTATTTCCGCGCCGATGAACCGTTTCATGCGGCCAGCACGATGAAGATTCCGGTGATGATCGAGCTGTTTCACCAGGTGCGCGAGGGCAAGCTGAAGCTGGACGATGCGCTTCCCATCAAGAATGAGTTTCACAGTCTGGTGGACGGTTCGGTCTACACGCTCAACGCTGCGGATGACTCGGAAGGGGAGTTGTACAAATCCGTTGGGCAGACGCGCACGTTTCGGCAGCTGTGCGAATTGATGATCACGGTTAGCAGCAATTTCGCGACGAATCTGCTGATTGAAAAGCTGGGCGTCGACAACATCCGCGCAACGGTTCACTCGCTTCACGCCGACGGAATGAACGTCTTGCGCGGAGTTGAGGACATCAAAGCTTATGAAAAGGGCCTGAACAACACCACGACGGCGCGCGGGTTGCAGCAACTCCTCGACGCGATCGCGCTGGGACAAGCCGTTGATGAGGATTCTTCCCGGCAGATGATCGAGATCCTGGAGCGCCAAAAATTCAACGAAGGCATCCCCGCCGGTTTACCGCAGGGCACGCGCGTGGCGCACAAGACCGGCGAGATCACGAAGATTCATCACGATGCGGCGATCGTTTTTGCGCCGAGGCCGTTTGTGCTGGTCATTCTTGTGCGCGGGATAGCCGAGACCAAGGCCAGCGGGGAGTTGATGGCCGACATCACGCGGCAGCTTTACCAAGCCATGCAGTAGAAACCTCGTGTTGCGCAACCCGGCACGCGGCCGCTTCATCCAAAGCAATAGGTTAAGATGTTGGGCCAAGTATGGAGAGGGAGCCGACGCGGCGAGCGGTCGCTAAGTGAGCGCCGGCGAGGAGAGACGACGATGAAGAGTCGAGGACGGATGATTGTGGCAGTTGTTCTTGGGCTACTTTTTGCGAGCGCCGCCGCCGCGGACACTCTGGAACTGAGGGACGGGCGCGTCCTGCACGGCCGGTATTTGGGCGGCACGCAGGCGGTACTGCGCTTTGAAATTAACGGACAAGTGCAAACATTCAATGTGTCGGAAGCCGTTGCGCTGACCTTTACGGGCAGCGTGAGCTCGATGAGCGCCCCTGCCGACGCTCCGCCACCGCCTCGGCGTTCTGAACCCGCCCCAAGACCAAGTGAGCAAGCCCCGGTCACATCCCAGGAAGCTCCGCCTCCCGCCGCCAGACCAAATTCCCTGGCGGCCCAGGCGGAGGATCCGGCCGCTCAGTATGGTGAAGTCACCATTCCGGCGGGTCAGTCGCTCCTGGTGCGCATGATTGATGGCGTGGATTCCTCGAGAAACCACGTTGGAGATGTATTCCACGCCAGCCTTGAAACGGACCTCTACGCTAACAATATGCTGGTGGCGCGCAAGGGCACGGACATTTACGGCCGGCTGGCAAACGCAAAAGAAGCCGGCCACATGTCCGGAAGCGCGGAGCTGCAGCTGGAACTCATCCGCATCGTCATCGATGGGCACGACTATCCGCTCGTCAGCAGCGACTATAGTCTGAAAGGAAAAGGCCGCGGGGCAGACACCGCAAAGAAGGTGGGAGGCGGAGCCGTCGTCGGGGCCATTATCGGCGCCATTGCCGGAGGCGGACAGGGCGCGGCGATTGGAGCCGGGGTGGGCTCCGCGGCGGGCGCCGGCGTGCAGGTGTTGACGAAGGGACAGCAGGTGAAGGTACCCAGCGAGACTCTGCTGGAATTCCGACTGCAACAGCCCGCGGTGGTTACGCCCACGCAGGGCTGATGGGCTGAGGGTTGCCATCAGCCTTGGTCAGCGCCGGCGGGGGAAGCGCGAGATAACAATTAGGACGATTTTTCCAGAGTCGAAGTGGGGCGTTGTCAGATTGGAACCATGGCCCGCAAATTCCCTCTTGCTCTTCCTACTGTTAGTGACTAAGATACCCCCTCGACTGGGAGAGCCATCGTGCCTAAAGAAAAACCACGCGTAAACATCGGAGAAGTCATCAAGTCCTATCGCAGCCAGAGGGGTTTGTCGCAAGGAGACATCGAGCGCCGCACCGGACTCTTGCGCTGCTACCTCTCGCGCGTCGAAAACGGCCACACCGTGCCGTCGCTCGAAACTCTGGCTAAAATCGCGGAGGCCATGGACATCTCGCTCGCGGACTTCTTCCCGGGCACGGAAACGCCGCGCGACCGCGAAACACAAAAAATGCTCGGTGAGCTTTCGCAGGACGAAATCCGCTTCCTCGCCGAGATCAAGCGGTTTAGCACCACGCTTTCCGATGGAGACAAGCGGCTGGTGTTGGCCATGATTCGCAAAATGGCCACGCTGATTCCGCCAACGGCGTCGAAGAAACTAGTCGTTCGCCGTCCCACGGCGTAGTCAAGCAGAGGCCCCCGACAAGTTTGATCGAGCCTTGCATTGGATACAGGCTCAGTATCCGACCACCGCCTTTAGGGTCCAATTGACTGATTCGTTGTGCTTGCTCCGGACCAACTGGACGTGCAATGGGGTGTCGCTTACGCTTTAGCTATGGAAACCCGATCCGCCAAGCTGGAAGTTCGCTTGACCAATGGCAGAAAGGGACTCTTCGCCCTCGTGCCGATTGCCAAAGACGAGCTTCTGATCGACTTGAACGGGGAAGAAATCTTGTCGTCCCCGACCAGAAGGTCTTTGCAGATCAGTGAAGGGAAGCATGCATTCGGAAGGGAAGAGTCCGTTGGTTACTTAAACCACGGCTGCGATCCGAACGTATTTCTGGATTTCAGCTGCCTGGGCGTGAGGGCTCTCAAAGACATTCGAGCAGGCGAAGAAGTTACAATCAATTATTCGGCCACAGAGTATGAAATGCATGATAGTTTTCCCTGTAATTGTGGGTCGCCAGCCTGCCTGCGCATCATAAGAGGGTTCAAGTTCTTAACCAGAGAGCAGCGACTCAAGCTGAAGCCCTACTTAGCTCCCTATCTCCTCAGAAGATTGGACGGAAAAGCCTAGCGAGATCGGTATCTTGCCCGGCCTTCCCCCAATGGCCAAGAACTCGCTTTATGGGACCTGGAGATCAGTTTCCAATCAGAGCGTTGATCAAGCGCCAAGCGCCGGCAAGCGACAGCGCACGAAATAAATTCTTCAGATCACAGGAAATTTGAATAGACGGGACAAAAGGAGAGAGGCGCCCAGCAACTTCGCAAGCGCCTCCTCTACTGAATCAACGTAAACCGTACCTCACAGGATCACCTCCTTCTCGGCTGGAAAGCCGATGTCGACAAGAGCGTCGAGTGCTCCGAGTATAGCGCGGGATCGGGGAAATAGGAGAACAAGCATTTTCGAAATCTTTTGGGTTGGTATACGGAAGCCTGCTACCGATTACCGCGTTTATGAGGCGCTGACGTCCATCCCTGTTGCTGATTTCTGCTCCTCGCCTCGATGTCAGGATGTATGCTTTCAAACATCCGGCACTTCGACGGGAGGGGCATCTATGGAATATCTGATCGGGATCGTCCTGGGAGCGGGAACGTGCGTCTTCGCATTGCTGACTGGATTTGACCGCGATCGTGTTTTCTATCCGACGATGCTGATCTTCGTTGCTACTTATTACATCGGGTTTGCCGTTATGGGGCGTTCCGTGCAGGCGGTGACGACCGAGTCCCTCTTGGCGGGATTGTTTCTGGTGGTTGCGGTGGTGGGGTTCAAAAAGAATCTCTGGTTCGTTGTCGCTACTCTCGTCGGACACGGTGTTTTCGACTTCTTTCATCACCTGTTCGTTGAAAATCCGGGTGTCCCGGTGTGGTGGCCCGGTTTCTGCCTGGGCTTCGACATTCTGGCCGGTGGATTCTTAGCCGTGCTGCTGATGACGCGCCCCGGCTTCGCGCGCACGGTCTAAGCTCGCGCTCTCCGCCGGCAGTTCTTGGTAGATGAATTTCACCTTCCTGCCGTCTTCAAGTCTCTTGACCCACCCTTCATCTGGCATGTTTGTAGCCGGGCGGGCGAGGTTCCAGGCAAGTGTCTTACGCCGTGTCGCTCGCGGTCTTGGTTAATTTTGACGTTTGAAGTCTTCAGCCGTAACGGTAACCTCCACGTGAGCACCCTTTTTGAGGTTTTCTTGCATTATTCTTACCGACTTGGACATACGCGGCTTTGCCATTTCCCTCTTAACGCGGGCAGTTGTCGAGTGGCCGGGTTCTCTCTTCCGTTTCTCATGCAACATGCCCCAACCATGACAGCAAGATGGTAGCCGTGCAGTACCATTTCGGACAATTTCGAGGTATTTGGCACCAGCGGGCCAACTCCTGAGAAGTCTCATAACCCGAAACTGAACCGCGATCTCCTTTTGCGTGGGTCTGGGGAAGCATTTTCAGCGCAAGACTCCATGCCTTCAGCTGTTTTGTCCCCGGATGAGTCGAATCGCGTCGGGAATGGCTGCGCTCGCGCGGCCGATGGACGGAATCCCCGTGCCATTGCCGTCTTCGGAGTCGGCCGAGCTTTCGCCGGGCGCGAGGAAGAGATTGCTTTCCACTTCGTGCTGCTTTGTATAGAGGTCGTAGTAGCGTCCGCCGGCGGTGTAGAGCGATGCGTGCGTGCCGCGTTCGATGATGCGGCCGCCTTCCACGACGAGGATTTGTTCGGCGCGACGAATCGTAGAGAGGCGATGGGCGATCACGAAGGTTGTGCGTCCGCGCATCAGGTATCGCAGGCCTTCCTGGATGAGCGCTTCGGATTCGGAATCGAGGCTGGAAGTGGCTTCGTCGAGAATCAGGATGCGCGGATCGGCGAGTATGGCGCGCGCGATGGAGACACGCTGCTTCTGTCCACCGGAGAGTTTGACGCCGCGCTCACCGACCAGGGTGTCGTATTTTTTCTCGAAGGATTCGGCAAACTCGTCGACGCGCGCGATGTGGCACGCCGCGAGAATCTCCTCTTCGCCGGCTTCGGGACGAGCGAAAGCCACGTTTTCGCGAATCGTTCCGTCAAAAAGAAATGTTTCCTGCAAGACGACGCCAAGCTGCGTGCGGTAAGAATTCAGCTTCACAGTAGCGAGATCGACGCCATCAACTGTTACGCGGCCGTGCGACGGAATGTAGAACGTCGAAACTAAACCAATGATCGTGGATTTGCCCGCGCCCGATGGGCCGACCAAAGCCGTGACCGTTCCGGGCTGCGACTCAAAGCTGATCTCGTGCAGGACTTCCTTCCCCGATTCGTAGGAAAAGCTCACCTGCTCCATGACGACAGTTCCAGCAATCCGGTCCATGCTGACCGTGCGTTTCGGGTCCTGGTCCTCTTTCGTTTCATTCAAGATTTCCCGTGTGCGTTCGAGTCCGGTGATGGCCTCGGTAATTTGGGTGCCGATGGCGACGATTTGGAAGACGGGCGCAATGAGCAGCACGAGGAAGGCGTTGAAGGCAAACCATTGGCCGGGTGTCATGCTCCCGGAATAAATCGCGCGGCCGCCAAATTCGTACATGAGCGCGCCGACGACACCCATCAACATGGCGCCGGAGAGGCCCATCAGGGAGGTTGCGGTGAGAGTTTTCAGGACATTATCCAGCAAGCGCTGCACTCCGGAACTGAAGATTTTTTCCTCGCGCTCCTCAGCGTGATAGCCCTTTACCACGCGCACGCCGCCGAGCGATTCCGTCAACCGTCCGGTTACCTCGGCTGTGATTTTGGGCCGCGCCCGGAAAATGGGGCGAATGGTCTTAAACGCTCTGCTGATCCAGACGCCGAAGACCACGATGATCGAAAAAGCGACACCGGTCATTAGTGCACTGGTGCGAAGCAGGTAAATGAGCGCGAAAGCAGCGGTCATGAGTCCGCCCACAAATTCGACAAGGCCAGTGCCAATCAGATTACGGATGCCCTCGACATCACTCATGATGCGAGAAACGAGCGCGCCCGTCTTATTCGCGTCATAAAACGAGAGGGGCAGGCGTCCAATATGCGCCTGCACCTTTTTGCGGAGATCGGTAATCATGCGCTGGGCGGATTTGGAAAGAAGCTGCGTCAGCGTGAATGAAGTAAGACCCTGAATAGCTGTTGCGAGAAGAATGCTGAGGACGATGGGCGTCAAGAGATTTAACTGCTTCTTGATGACCACGTTGTCGAGAAAATATTTCGTGGAGGCGGGCAGAACCAAGCCAGCCAGGCGGTTGATGGCCATCAACACAAAGCCCAAGGCGAGCAGTCCCCGGCGCGGCTTGATGAGCTCCCAAACATCGGGCAGCGACTTCCAGGCGTTCTTGCGCTTCGCGCTCTTGGATTCCTTCGAGGGGTCTTTTTCAGGGGCCATGATTGGGAGTGATTATCTCAGACTCTTGGATGCGGCAGAGGGAACAAAAACTATACGCCAGGTGCCTTTGTATCCTGCCAGTGTGACGGGACAACCAGTTGAAGGAAAAGGAGGCTGGAGCGAGCCGCAGTCGCGCGTTCAGTCGCCCACTGCGCCGCCAGGCGGTACCTGCACCGTCGAGGGACGGTCGAGATTGAGGACGCTCGCGATGAAATCGCTCACGGTGATTCCGAGCTGGCCCCACAGCCGGCGTTTGAGGCTAGTGTAATCCTGCGTGCCGCTGAAGAGGTCGCTCATCAATTGGCGAAACACCGCGCTGCGATTCATGAATTGCACCATGCGGGTGGTGACGGCAGTGCCGAGGAACGAGCCGCGGTAGAACCGGCGTACGATGCGCGCCGCGAATTCCAGTTCGGAAGAGAACGCCGCCTTAACCCACGCAGTGTACTTTTCCGGGCAGCCTTCCGCGAGCGAACGGCCCAGCAATTCGCCCGAGCGCATGGCGTAGAAGAGTCCCTCGCCGGTAAGCGGATCCACCCACGCCGCAGCATCGCCGACCAGCGCCCAATTCTTTCCCGAGACGGAGCGATCGGAAAGAGTGTGCTCTCTCGGCGAGGGCAGCACGTGGCTGTAAAACTTTGCATCTTCCGTCGGGATGCCGTGCTTCTCGACGAAGGCGTTCAAATGAGTCTTGAGCTCCGCACTGGTATGCGCCGCCATGCTTCCGCAAATTCCTACGGAAAGATGATCGCAGCGAGGAAACGACCAAATATACCCTTCGAAGTGCGGGAGGAATTTTACAGTGATGGAGTCGGAAGTCTGCGGAACGAAGTAGCCTTGGGTCATTTCCAGTTCGTCACGCTGCAGTGCGCGGGTTTCCGGCACGATCTGGTTGCGCGCGCCAGCCGCCAGAACCAGAAAATCAGCACTCCGCCATTCGCCATCCACGGAGTAGCGCGGCTTTGGCGTGCTGGTATCCACGGAAAGCACATGGGCTTGTTGGACGTGGCAACCAGCCTCTCTAGCGCGGTCCAGCAGCATTCCGTTGAGCACCTTGCGCGAATAAATCACGATGGGGTGGGTCATTTCCAGGTTGGCTCGCTGATCGTTGCTGCTGATGAGCTTCACCGAATGCACAAGCTTTTTGGGATAAGGATTATCCAACAGGAAAGGGAAACACTGGACCGCTTTATGAGTCAGACCGCCGCCGCAGGGTTTTTCCCAGGCGAGGCGCTCATCAAAAATGTGGACCTGATGTCCCGCGCGCGCAAGCTGCTCACCGCACATCGCGCCGGAGGGTCCGCCGCCGACAATCGCAATCTCTGCCATGATCCTATCTCGCTGTTAGAATCGAACTCCGTCGCTTGACGAGGTAGCTACAGGCGGCGGGCGGGTTTGGCAACCGAATTTCTAGCCGGCGGTCCTCGTCAAGTGGTGGGGAAAACCACTAGGCAAAACCCAGTGAGAAGTATAGCACCGAAAAGGGCGGCGGCTGCTGCAGACGCCGTTACTTCCCGGACAACTTTCATGCCCCAGACCTGTAGCAAACAGAACAGCCCAAAGTAAGGCGCAAGAAGAACCAGCAGGATTTCCCCGCTATGCAAAACGAAGATTCCTGCGACGATCGCGCCCCATGCCAGTACACGAAGCAGCAGCGCTTTGAATAATCGGCGCGTGCCCCTCTCGGGAGACATCGAACCAAGCAGCAACTCTTCCGCGGCGTGATAGGGAAGCACGGCGATGAGGAATGGAGCAAAGCGTGCCCATCGCGCCGCCGTCAGCCACGCCTCGCTGAACGTCAAGTCAATCCAGGACATGATGAGGAAGTGCAGAATCAAGGCCGCGAAAGCAGCTAGCAGAAGAGTGAGGTACATCGGTCTGCTTGCCTGAAAATTGTCGGGACCCCTGTCAAACAAAGACCTCAACGAGTTCCAGTGCAACGCGAGCAGCACTGTTCCAAGAACCAGCAGAAAACTTGCGAAGTAGCCGCCCTCGAATAGGCGCAACGCGCGGAGCGGATTCCAATAAGAGAGCAGTCCCACTGCGCCGAGCGCGATAATTCCAGATTCGAAGAACGCGCGCCCTTGCGGGACGGCAGTAAGATTTTCGGGAGATTGCGTCTCCTGTTTCTTGGGCTGCAAGGTTTCGCGAAGGAAAGGCCCCGCCAGCAAAAGTATCCCGGCGAATCCTGCGAAGAAGCCCAGCAATCCTCGATGGGAGGGCAAACTCGGCTGCCCTTCGAGATGCAAAGCCTGCGCAGCCCATTTTTGTGCGATCGACATCGCGGTTCCGTCGAACAAAATGCTCACGTGCGTCGAGCGTGGAATCACGACGTACTGGCTCGTTCCATCGCCCGGAATGGGCACTAAATCCTTGGCTGCACCACGGATTCTCTCCGCCTCCCACGCGGCGCTCATCACTAACGAGTGAGCCGGGAGCGAGACGAAACCGTGAAAGGGGATCGTCTCCGGAGGGAGCCCGGGTATGGGGCGCATCGGAGCGGGAGAGATCGCAACCACGCCTGCAACCGGCACATGGGAAGCGACGCGCAACGCGTCAGCCCCGCCGAGCGAATGTCCTACCAGGACCGTCTTTTCCGGATCGAGCAGCCCGCGCGCTATCAACTCGCGAACAAGATTTTCACTGCACTGTTGCGAGCGCTGGTACGAGAAGGGACCGTCAGTCCGTCCATGCCCCGGCAGATCCGGCACGAAAACGCGCAGTCCCTGTGAAGTGAAGCCTGCCGTGAGGTACGACATAATCCGCTTGTTCGCGGAAAGTCCATGCAAAAGGACGACGTATCCTTGCGGCATGCCTTCAACCACCGAGGCGCCCGATGGTTCCACGATGTCCGTCACAAGGCGGCACCCGCCAGCGTCGATGCGAAACGTATGCGAATGGTAGGGAACTGACAGCGCCGGCCAAAGCCCCGCGCCGCAGAGCCCCGCACCAGCAACCGCGCGAATCATTCTATAGCTTTTCATCGAAGGCGCCTGGGGCAGAGGCGTTGCGCCCGCCGTGCGTGATAAACTAGCGTTTCACGAAGCGCCAAGGCAGTTTTCGCGCGGACCTTCATGGAGTTCCTTTGAACCCGGAGATTTTGACTCTCGACGAAGCGATTCTGCGGTTTGGCCGCGAGAAACGCAACGGACGACGCATCGTATTCACCAACGGCTGCTTCGATTTGCTGCATCCGGGGCATATTGGCAGCCTCGAACAGGCGCGTTCTCTTGGCGACGCACTGATCGTCGGCCTCAATGGCGATGCGAGCGTTCGCCAATTGAAGGGCTCCGGGCGGCCTGTGCTGCCAGAACGCGAGCGCGCCGAAATTCTCGCCGCACTGGAATGTGTCGACGCGGTCGTGATCTTCAATGAGCTCACTCCGCGCGAGATTATCGCGCGTCTGCTCCCGGATGTGCTGGTAAAAGGCGCCGACTGGCCCGGTGACCAAATTGTCGGCCGTGAAGAAGTGGAGGGCGCCGGCGGGCGTGTCGTCTCGATTCCAGTTGTTCCAGGCTACTCCACGACGGAGATTCTTCGAAAGATCCGCGAAGGCCGTCCTCTGCCCCTCGCGCGGAAGCCTGACCTTCCCGCATGATTCTTCCTGCCGTTCGCGAACGATTGGATGCTGTCCTCCGCCACCGCGCAGTGGAAGGCGCGCTCGGCGCGCTGCGCGATGGGGCGCAACACATCTCGCTTTCCGGGCTGCACGACGTGGCCAAGGCCCTGGTCGCTGCGTACTTGACGCATGAACTGCGGCGGCCCGCGTTCTTCATCACAGACTCCAACCGCCGCGCGGAAGCTCTCGCGGAAACTGTCCGGTTTTTTTCGAATATTTTCCCCGTGGCCACCGGAGGGGTCGCCACGCTCCCGGCGTTCGACACATTGCCTTGGGAGTCGCAGAGCCCGCATCCGGACATTCTCGAACGTCGCGCCGCAACACTTTTTCGTTTGACCGATGGACAAGTCTCTCTAGTCATCGCTCCCGTGCAAGCCGCCCTCTGGCGTTTTCAAGATGCCACATTGTATTTGTCGCTTGCGCGCACGCTCACAAAGGACGCGGAAGTGCCTCTCGATGAATTCATCGCGCATCTTGCTGGGGTCGGCTATACACGCACGGAAATGGTCGAGCTCCCGGGGCAATTCGCGATGCGCGGCGGAATCGTGGACGTGTTTTCCGCGGAGGCACCGCGTCCGGTGAGAATCGAGCTTTTGGGAGACACCGTCGAATCGGTGCGCGAATTCGATCCACGCACGCAGCGCTCCATCGCGCCCGTGTACCGTACGACGCTTCTACCCCTCACGGAATGGAACGTGGCCGCGCCAGTCGGCGCATCGCGGTCGGCATCGCTATCCGCGGCGCCCGCCTGGGAGACAACGTCTTTCTTCGGACCTTCCGGGCAGATCGGGCAGAGTTCGCTCTTCGAATTGGCGGAAAGCTCACTTAAGCCCGTCGTGTTCTTGGATGAGCCGCAAAACCTGCGCGGTGCCGCGGAAAAGCACCTTACGCATGCCACAGAAATCTACGAGCGCCATGGCAGCGCAAGCGCTCCTTCTGCCTCTCATTATTTCTTTACTGAAGACGAATTCGCCACGGTGTTGGAAAAAACTTCGCAAGCGCATCTCGAACAACTCGCCGTCAACATCGGCTCGGCCCCGCAATTCGAACTTTCTTCCAGACCGAGTGCGCGCTTCCACGGCGACGTCGTGGCGTGCATGGCCGACGTGAAATCGCAACTCGCTTCCGGCGGGAAGGTGTTCCTTACAGCGGCCAGCACCGGCGAACTCGAACGGCTCGCGGACATCTCCCGGGAATACGATGTGCCCTACGTCCTCGGCGAATCCGAGAACGCCGCAGCGGGGTTCACGGCGGAAGGCGCGCTCGAAACCGCCGGACTGCTACTGATCCGCGCGACGTTTGCCGAAGGCGTCACGTTTTCCGAAGCCAAGCTCACCATTTTTGGCCACGCCGACCTGTTCGACGTCGCTCCCACAGTCGAACGCCCCAGCCACAAAATCCGCACGTCGGGATTCTTCACTGATTTTGCGGAGCTCAAGCCGGGCGACTTCATCGTTCACGTCGATCACGGCATCGGCCAGTTCGAAGGGCTTCGTCAAATCGAATCGGATGGACACCGCGGTGAATTCATGCTTTTGCGTTACGCGGAAGACGCCCGGCTCTATGTCCCTCTCGAGCGCATGGACCTGGTGCAAAGCTACCGTGTTGTCGAAGGTTCTCACCCGACGCTCGACAAGCTCGGCGGCACCGGCTGGAACACGCGCAAAACACGCGTGCGCAAATCTCTCGAAGACATGGCGGAACAGCTCCTAACTCTCTATGCCGCGCGCAAAACCGCGCAGGGATTTGCCTTTTCAGCCGACGGCAATTTTCAGCGCGAATTTGAAGACGCTTTCGAATTCGAGGAAACCGCCGACCAAAACACTGCCATCGCGGACATCAAACGCGACATGGAACGCCCCACGCCGATGGACCGCCTGCTGTGCGGCGACGTCGGCTACGGAAAAACCGAAGTCGCCATGCGCGCGGCTTTCAAATCCGTTTCCGACAGCAAGCAGGTTGCGGTTCTCGCTCCCACTACTATTCTTGCTTTCCAGCATTTCGAAACATTCAAGCAGCGTTTCGCGGCCTTTCCCGTGCGCATCGAAATGCTCAGCCGTTTCCGTACCGCCGCGGAGCAAAAGAAAATTCTTGCCGATCTCGAAGCCGGTAAAGTCGATGTAGTCATCGGCACGCACCGGCTCCTTTCGAAGGACGTTAAGTTCCAGGATCTCGGCCTGCTTGTCGTGGACGAGGAGCAACGCTTCGGCGTCGCGCACAAAGAGCGCCTGAAGGAGATACGCCAAAACGTCGACGCGCTTGCGCTCTCTGCCACTCCGATTCCTCGCACGCTACACATGTCGCTGGTGGGTCTTCGGGACATGTCCGTGATCGAAACCCCGCCCCGCGACCGCCTGGCCATTCAAACCGTCGTCGCATCCTTCCAGGAAGACCTCGTTCGACGAGCGATAGAAAATGAACTGGCGCGCGACGGCCAGGTCTATTTCATCCACAATCGCGTCGAGTCCATCTATTCACTGGCGACACTCGTCCAAAAGCTCGTGCCAAAGGCCCGCGTCGTTGTAGGCCACGGCCAGATGGGCGAAAAAGAGCTCGAAAGCGTCATGCTCAAGTTCATTCGCGATGAGGCCGATGTGATTGTCGCCACCACGATTGTCGAAAATGGCCTCGACATTCCCCGCGCCAACACCATTCTCATCAATCGCGCCGACCGCCTGGGCCTCGCCGAACTCTATCAACTCCGCGGACGCGTCGGCCGCTCCCATCAACGCGCCTACGCCTACCTCCTCGTTCCTCCCGACACCGCTCTCTCCGAAATCGCCCGCAAACGCCTCTCGGCTATGAAAGAATTCAGCGAACTTGGCGCCGGTTTTCGCATCGCCGCTCTCGACCTCGAGCTTCGCGGCGCAGGCAACATGCTCGGCCGACAACAGCACGGCCACATCGAGGCCATCGGCTTTGACATGTATTGCCAGATGCTCGAACGCGCCGTCTCCAAGCTCAAGGGCGAAGAAGCCGCTCCCGAGCTGCGCACCACTCTCAGCCTTGGCCTCGACGTGCGCATTCCAGAGAACTACATCCCCAGCGAAAATCTCCGCCTGCGCACTTATAAGCGCATTTCTTCCATCGCTACCGACGAGGAAAAGAAGGATGTCCACCGCGAACTCACCGACCGCTTCGGCGCACCTCCCGCGACGGTAGAAAACCTTTTGGAGTACGCCGTCCTCAAATCCATGTGTGAGCGTCTGCGTATCTCCGCGGTCGAGCGACAGGGGAATCGCATCGCCATCCGTTTTCACGCGGAAACACCGCTCGACCCCGCCACACTGGTCAAGGTCGTCCGCTCGCGGAAGGGCATTAAGCTGGACCCCAGCGGCGTGCTTTGGCTGGAAACCACGCGCGGGGAGTCGGTCCCGGGGGCACTGAGAAACGTATTGCTCGGCCTTCAAGGGCCGGGCTAAACTCTATAGGTGAGGAACTACATGCGTAATCTTGCAATTCTTGCGGCGCTTTTCGCCGCCCTGCCGCTCGCGGCGCAGCAACCGACTCCGCCTCCCCCGGCGCAGAAGCCGACTCTCGAGAAGCCGGACGAGGCTCCCGCGGCTCCGGCCACTGCCGCGCCCGCGAAGCCTGCGCCTTTCAAGCGGGCTGCCGCCCCTTCCGAAGGCAAGGTCATCGAAGAGATCGTCGCGCGCGTCAACAACGAAGTGATCACTCGCTCCGAACTCGAACACTCCAAAGCCACGGCCGGAGAAGATGCCAAGGCGGACTGCCAGAATCGCTGCACTCCTGAGCAGTTGAAACAGATTACCGAGGACGGCCAGAAAAATGCTCTCCGGAATCTCATCGACCAATCCTTGCTGGTGCAGCGCGCCAAGGATATGAGCATGAGCGTCGAGCCTGACGTCATCAAGCAGCTTGACCAAATTCGCATTGAAAACAAACTGGACAGCCTCGAAGCTCTCGAAAAAGCGGTTGAATCCCAGGGGCTGAACTGGGAAGACTTCAAGAACAACATCCGCAATGGCCTGCTCACCAAAAAAGTGATCAGCAGCGAAGTCGGCTCTCACATCTCCATCGGCAAGGACGAACTTCAAAAATATTACGACGCACACAAGCAGGATTTCATCCGCCCCGAGCAAGTAGCCCTGCGGTCTATCGAAATCAACACCGCCGGGAAGGACGAAGCGGAAGTCGCGGAACTAAAGAAGAAAGCGGACACGGCACTGAAGCGCATAAAGGACGGGGAAGATTTCGGAGAAATCGCCAAGCGCTACTCCGACGGCGCCACCGCCAAACAGGGCGGGTACTTGGGAATATACAAGCGCGGCGAACTCTCCAAACAACTTGAGGATATTGTCTTCAAGATGAAAAAGAGCGACCTCACCGAGGTCATGGAAACGAAGCAAGGATTTTTGATCATGCAGGTCCTGGAGCATTACGATGAAGGCCAGCAGTCGCTCGCCAAAGTCGAAAATGAAATCATGGAGAAGCTCTATGGTGAACGCATGGAACCGGCCCTGCGCGAATATCTCAAGACGCTGCGCGAGGAAAGCTACGTCGTGGTCAAGCCCGGCTACCAGGACGCCGCCGGCGGCAGCAACTCCGAAATTCAGGAAGTGAGCGCCACGCCCGAAGTCACCAAGACCAAGCGGGGCCACAAGAAATTCCTGCTCTTCGGCAAGCGACCGGCGGACACGGGCGACTGATGAAGACGTCTTACGTCGCCGATCTCTCGACCGAACAATCCATCACCTCTTTCTTTCTTGTTCACGAAAAAGAAATTCGTAACACCCGCGCGGGCAAGTCCTATCTTCGTCTCGAGCTCGGCGACCGCAGCGGCGCCATCGAAGCCGTCATGTGGGATCAATTTGAGGCCGCCGCAAAAGATATCAGCCGCGATGACATCGTGAAAGTTCAGGCGCGCGTCGAGATTTACCGTAACAAGCCGCAGCTTTCTCTTCAGAATCTCCGCCGCGCCAAACCGGAAGAAGTCGACCTCGCCGATTTTCTGCCCCACACCAAGGAAGACGTGGGCAAGCTCTGGGCGCAACTCCTCGAGCACGCGAATTCCATCGGGAATCCCTGGCTCAAAAAATTAGTGAACGGAATCATCACCGATCCCGCCATCACCGCACGCTATAAGCGCGCCCCCGCCGCCAAAGTCATGCACCACGCGTACCTCGGCGGCCTTCTCGAACACGTAGTCGGCCTTTGTGGATTGGCCAAACAAATCGCCGCTCATTATCCCGAGCTGAACGCCGACCTCTTAATGACTGTCGCTATCCTCCACGACGTCGGCAAGCTCGATGAACTCTGCTATGACCGCGCTATCAGCTACACCACGGAAGGCCAGCTCCTCGGCCACATCGTCATGGAGCTTGAAACCGTTTCGAAAGCTATGGACGCCATAGAAGGTTTTCCCGCGCATTTGAAAACGGTAGTCCAGCATCTCCTGATCAGCCATCACGGCCAATACGAATTTGGCTCGCCCAAATTGCCGATGATCCGCGAAGCGATGGTTTTCCATTATCTCGATGACATGGACTCCAAAATGGCCGCCGTCCGCGCCGCGCTAGGCGCCGATTCCGGCGAAGAAGAATGGTCCACCTACAGCGCCGCTCTCGGCCGCCGCTTCCTCAAACTCGACGCCTTCCTCAAGTCAGCCGCCACCACGAATTCGTCCACCAGCTGATCCCCGTAGCGGATCGTGCTGCCCCGCCCTTGCAATCGGCAGTTCGAGGCACTCATCGGACTTATCCATCGGTGAAGGGGTCTGCGTTCTGAGCGTGCGCTAGACTTCGCTTTTGCGGAAACGCTCAATCAGGTGATCGCACGCGCGCACGGTGACGGCCATCATCGAGAGCGTCGGGTTCTGGCACGCCGACGACACAAAGCTCGCCCCGTCCATCACAAACAAATTCTTCACGTCGTGCGACTGGTTGAACGGAGTGAGCACGGATTTCTTCGGATCGTTCCCCATGCGAGCCGTTCCTAATTCGTGTATGGCCATGCCCGGCATTTCGACGGACGCATGCTCGTGAATATCTTTCGCGCCGGCCGCCTCCAGCATTTCCGCTGCCATGGCCCCGGAATCCTGCATCAGCGCCGCTTCGTTGTCGCCGTGCGTCATGCTAATTCGCAGCGCAGGAATCCCCCAGGCATCTTTTAGATCGCGGTCAATCTCAACGTAATTGTCCCACCGCGCCAGCGATTCGCCGAAAGCTCCCAGGCCAATCTGGTAATCGCCTTCTTTCACTGCCTTCTTCAGCGATGCGCCGTACCCTTCCGCACTGAAGTTGAATTGCGCTCCGGCCCCGCCCTGGTAACCATAGCCTCGGATAAACCGCGAATGTTTGCCGCTCGAAGGGGTGTTCCGGAAGCGGGGAACGTAAATCCCGTTGGGCCGCGCGGGCTCATTTGCATTAGGAAGAGTTTTGAAATCCGGCAGGCGACCCGAGGCGCCCCCGCCAACCACGTGGTCCATCAAATAGTGCCCCAGCGCTCCGCTCGAATTTGCCAGCCCATTCGGATATTCCCGGGTGGACGAATTCAGCAAGATGCGCGTGGATTCCAACGCCTGCGCGCAAAGGATTACCGTTTTTCCGCGGACCTCCTTCACTTGCCGCGTCAAGCGGTCCACGTATGTCACACCGCGCGCTTTGTTCGGCTCGGCGTCCATGTCCACATGGCTCACCACGGCGTTGGTGATGAGCATGCAATTCCCGGAAGCCAGCGCGTCCTTAACGGTCGTAAACGGGCTGCTGAAATAAGAAAACGTGCTGCACCCGCGTTCGCAAGGCCCGCAATAATGGCACTGCAGCCGTCCATTATGATTTTGTGTCAGGATCGCCGTCCGTCCGATCGTTACCGTGTGCCCAAACTTTGCTTTGACGCGCTCTCTCAGCAGAACTTCTCCGCAGCTCATTTTCATCGGCGGCAGAAACTGCCCATCGGGCAGCATCTCATTCCCCTCCGCCGCTCCGCTGATGCCGACATACCGCTCCACGCGGTCGTAATAGGGCGCAAGGTCGGCATAACTAATAGGCCAGTCGTCGCCATACCCGTCGCGGCTCGCCGCCTTAAAGTCGTTGTCGCTCATGCGGTAACTCTGGCGGCCCCACACCAGCGATCGCCCTCCGAGGATGCGCAGCCGTTGCCAAGTAAATGGCTTGCCCGGCGGCGTGCTGTACGGATTCTCGAGGTCGTTCACGAACCACTCGAAATTGTATTCCATGCACGCGTAGCACTGCTTTTGCACTGGCCGCGTGCGCACCACCTCCGGCGAGTGATCGCGGTACTTCAGCTTGTAAGCCGGCATGTGTTCGGTGAACTCTTTCGGAGTTACCGCGCGCCCTGCTTCGAGCAACACAACTTTCAGACCCGCTTCGGCTAGTTGTTTCGCTGCCCAGCCCCCGGTCGCTCCCGATCCCACAACCACGGCGTCGTAGGTTTGTTGCAATGGGTCTTGCGTCATACCAGCCATGCCCTTCATGTTGATCCCGCTCACTTGTGATCCCCTTCCGGATGTTCGCAGCCTTGATAAGGTCCGTGCGCAAACGCCCCGTCCCATCCCAGTTCTTTCTCGCCGATCTGCGAGCTGTAGTAAGCCGTCATGATGCGCCCCTTCAGCACTTCAAAATGACCATGCCCCGGATCGGGCACGGCGCCTCTATCGCCAGCCCATCCTCCGCCGACGCGCGGATACGCCAGCCCGTGCAGCAAATCATCCTGGTCTTCTCGCGACAAATAGCGAAACGCCGATTTGAATCGCCGCATGCTTTCGCCATCCAAGTATCCCAGCGAGTTCAAGAACGCGCGTTGCACCTCGGGCGTCTCGGCGGCCAGCACCAGATCGATATAGCGATTCACCAGCGCTTCCTTCGCTCCAGGAGTGTCCGTAGCAGGGATGATCAAGTCGCTCAGCACGATTAGCGTTTCATTCTGATGCTCATCCAAAAAAAGCGGCTTCCATCCCGGCGCCGCAAATTCATTTGAGGCGTCGACACCTCTTTGAGCCGGCGTCAACTCGGACACCTGCGCAGCATTCTGCGCCCCACTTTGCGCATCGGCGAGAGCAGGCCGCAACGCCGCCGCAGCCCCGGCAAGAACACTCGCTCGTAACATTTCACGTCGTTTCATGGAAACTCCTCGCGCACATTTGCAATCTATAGGAGCCTACGCCATCGCGTGCAAGTAATCATAGTCGATCTTGATCGCTTCCATTGCAGGGGCCGTAGTAAACGGCGGCTCCTGCTCAACATAATACAGCTCTACTTCCGTTTTCTTCGCCGCGGCGAAAATTGGTTTGTAATCAATATGCCCGCGCCCCAATTCCGCCGGCTTCGGTCGCACACTTTCATCGAGCCCCACGGAGGGGCTGTTGGTGGGCTGGAAATCCTTAATATGCAACAACCGGTAGCGCTTTGGATATTTCGTCAAGTACGCCACCGGGTCGTGCCCAGCCGCAACCATCCACCCGCAATCGAGCTCGAATTTTACGAGCGACGGATCCGTCTCGCCCAGCACCACGTCATAGCCGATTGCGCCACCGTCCAGTGGCCTGAACTCGAAATTGTGGTTGTGATATCCGAACTGCATGCCCGCTTTCTTCGCCTGTTCCCCCATTTCATTGCAACGCGCCGCGATTTTTTTGAAGTCGTCCATCGTCAAAGCGGCCAGTTGCGCCATGAATGCTTTCATGTCGAACTTGCCTAGTTCGGGAACTTTAGGGAGTGTCACGGACGAGATCACATACCTTGCGCCAATTTCCTTCGCGTAGCGTATCGCTTCTTCCATCCCACTAAAACCCATATGTAATGCCTGGCATCGCAAACCGGCGTCTTGCAACGACTTCTTAACGTCGGCAGCCTCGTGCTTTGGCGAAACGCCCGTTTCGATTTCCGTGTACCCAATCGCCGCGATCTGCCGCAGCGTCCCGTCGTAGTCCTTATCCAGCTCCGTCCCTACGGTGTATAGCTGCAGCCCGATAGGCTTGCCCAAGGGATTCGCAATCAGTCGCGATGGTCTCCCCAACCCAAATGCAGTCGCCATCAACGCCCCGCTGCCGCCGATCAAAAGTTCTCGCCTCGAAGGTCTCACGATAGCCTCTCCAATAAATTCTAGCCAGGCCAATTCCAGCCGTGCGAGTTCCAGCCCGGCTTTAGGGCTCGCAAATTGTACCCGACTTTGCCTGAAGAGCACTGTTCAATCCTAAGTCCAGGATTGGCTGTTAGACTCGAATTTGGGACCTGTTACCTCGGCGAATTGTTGCCAGAATGAGGATCTGTTCATGCATTCCCACTCCTTATGGAGGCAGAGGGAGGCAAGGGACAGACGGGACGTTTTCGGCTACGTTGTCCAACAAGGGTCGCATTGCTTCCCTCACTGCCGTTAACATTCCGCACACCGAGAACCGGCGTGGCGATGCGAGGCAGTTTCGTCGCACTTCCCGGAACGGGGAACTTTCCGTCTGGAACGTGTGAAAAAATGAAGATTCGCGATTTCCGA
The DNA here is from genome assembly GCA_035576885.1 of Candidatus Acidiferrum sp. Lineage (GTDB taxonomy): Bacteria > Acidobacteriota > Terriglobia > Acidiferrales > UBA7541 > Acidiferrum. The sequence goes on from DATLVZ010000038.1 coordinate 24,218, forward strand.
GGAATCGGCGCTCAAGAATTTCTCTTCTAGAAGGCGTATAAACGTCGTTCGCGACGCCGGGATAGATTTTGGATCACGCGAAAAATCCCTCGGATCGATTTCTTCATACGTTCCCGTCCCCGGTTTGCCCGCCGTCGTGAAACGGTTCTTTGGAGAATGACTTACATTACTCAACGAGGAAAGGACTGAGAGAAAATGGAGAACTTCGGCAGCCCAAGTCAATCGAAGCGCCCGAGGCAAGGAACTCATGGTTTACTTCTCTGGTTCCTTGTAAGTGCTGCCCTCATTGCAATTCTGTTGGTTTTCTACTTTCTCCCATCGACCGATCCCAGATGCATTGCTTTGCTAGCACATCCAGACAGTGATGTCGTCATTCCATTGCCCGACCCCTGCATGCTGACCACTGACATTCCTGCTGACCAAGTCGTGAAATATCTGGAAAACGAGCGAAAGCAGCGTGGCCTCGTTTTCAAGGCATGGATCAGCTGCAAGCCGTCAAACCAAACACAAACAACAGACTTTGACTTTTTGCATGATCCCCGTTGGTTGCCCAGCTATGTACCGGGTGCTTATCAATTTTGACAAACGGTCATCCTCATTGAACACGCACCACCAGTTGCACAGGAGTCTGTCGTTGCTGGGGAAGTGTGCCTCATGCCTAAGCGCAGATATCTTGCGCAGGCCGCGGGGCAGTGCGGCGGAAAGTTCTCCATTTGGAAATGATTCGATAATCCGGGGACAGATGGGACGTCTTCTCGCGCCACCCTGTGCCGCAGTGTCTCACCAAACTACAAATTTCACGCCAACTCCTTCAAACCTCTCGACTTCCGCCCGTCTCATTCGAATGATAAGTATTCAGGTACTGTACCTTGACAGTAATCCGGTCACGCGCCACATTGTTTCATGCTTTGCTCGCAATCCAGCCAAACGCTCTCCCCTCAGCGTCGTCCTCCCCTCCTTCATGCACTCCGCACTTCCGAGCTCTGCTCTTATCCCGCTCGCATCGAGGTATCTGCTTTTCTTCTCCTTCTCACCACTAAGCCCTTTAGAATCAGCACTTCCACAAAACGCGCCGCTAACTCCCGTAGAATCCGCACTTCCAAAACACGGCACTTAAAATCCTTTAGAATCCACACTTACGAAAAAAAGGGGGTGGGGGGCTCGCTTCCCCGCAGGGCATCGCAACGAGAGGTCTGTCCCCCATTTCTCGTATTGCCACAGGCTCCCGCATCGGCCTAGACTGGTCTAGTCCATGAGCGAGCGTATGATTCCAGCTTCTTTCCAAATTCGGGACCTGACCATCCGCCCCGCGGCGCTGTTGGCGCCTATGGCTGGCGTGACCGACACTCTCTTCCGCCGCGTCATTCGCGGACTCGGTGGTTGCGGTCTGCTCATGACGGAGTTCACCAGCTCCGAAGGCATCACACGCAGCGCCACCAAGACACTTCGTTATCTCTATTTTCAGGAAGATGAGCATCCCATCACGGCGCAGCTCTTCGGCGCGAATCCGCAGGTCATGGCCGAAGCGGCGCGCATGGTTGAAGACCTCGGCTACGACGCCGTGGACATCAATCTCGGCTGTCCCGCCAAGAAAGTCGTCAAGTGCGGCGGTTCCGGCTTGCTGCGCGATCTCCCGCTGCTCGAAGAAATTTTCAAATCCGTGCGTGCTGCCGTCAAAATCCCGCTCACCATCAAGCTCCGCGCCGGCTGGGACGAAAACTCCATCGTCGCTGTCGAAGTCGCCAGAATGGCGGAAAGCGTCGGCGTCGAAGGCGTCGCCGTGCACCCGCGCACGCGGACGCAAGGTTACGCTGGCGCTGCCGACTGGAGCATCATTGCCGCCGTCAAGCAGGCCGTGAACATTCCCGTCATTGGGAATGGCGACATTAATACTCCCGAAGACGCCGAGCGCATGGTTCGCGAAACCGGTTGCGACGCCGTTATGATAGGCCGCGCCGCCGCCACCAATCCCTGGATTTTCTCCCAAATGCAGCAATACGCCGCGAGCGGACGTTACGACACGCCGACGGAAGACCAGCGCCATCAGTTACTCTCTGGCTACTATAGGCAAATTAATGCTGCCAACCTGCCCGATGGTATAGGCAAAATGAAGCAGTTCGCTTGCTGGTTTACCCATGGCGTGGGGAACGGCAGCGAGCTTCGACGTATCGTACATGCGGCGCGAGCGCCCAGTGAGGTTGTCGAGAAGGTTGAATCCTTCTTCGAGAGCCGAGCCGCCGCGGGGGCTGGCCGGTCTGTGGACGAATCTTTTGTCGCCCACTCCACGGCCGCCAGAAAAGAGGACCCAGCCCATGGTCCCGTTGATGCAAACCGCCTCGAGGCAACGCTCGGAGCGTAGAATCGCTGTTCGCTTGCCGCTTAAAGTTCGCGGCCGCGATAGCCGCGGTGTTATCTTCGAAGAAGAAACCTCCAGTGAAAATTTGTGCCGTAGCGGCGCCGCGTTCGTCACCCGCTTTGACGTGGCCATCGGCTCAGACCTCGAAATCAGAATTCCTTTTTCGCACTATGCCTCGCGCCGCAGCGAAGCCGACTTTTCCACTTCGGGCCGTGTCGTCCACGTCGTCGATTCTTCCACGCAAGGCGAACATCTCGTCGGCGTTCAATTCACCGGCCCACGCTTTCAGCGCGTCTTCCGCCCAGAAAACGCCGCTTGAATTTTGGTCATCTGAATTCTGCCTCTAGCATCAGCGTGCCAATAGCGGAAGCCGCCTCGCTCCCCAGTGGTCATTTTCTTGTTTTTTCTATTGCTATCTACGCAGCCAGGGATAGAATCCACGCCAGTAAGTCAAGTCGTAACTACCCAATAGGGGTATTGGGCATCTCTCTTGGAGAATAATCAGTCTAAGCAACTGGGGTAGTGGTAGTCCGTTTGACGACAACTTGAGGGGGTGTGAAGTGAGAATCTTCAGAACACTCACGGGTGTGTTTGCATGCATTCTGATTTCGGCTGGAATCCTCTTCGCCCAAGGTGTAGGTACTTCCGGTGTTATTCGTGGAACCGTGGTCGATCCTACTGGTGCTAGCATCGCCAAGGCGACCATCGTTGCGGAGGAACCCGAGAAGGGTATTCGCCGGACTGCTGTTTCCGACGAGAGCGGTGTCTACGAATTGACGGGGCTTCCGCCGGCGACTTATCAGTTGACGGTAAAGACTGCCGGCTTTCAAACAGAAATCCAGAAGGATGTTGAAGTCAGTGTCGGCCAAACTGTTATCGTCGATTTTCGCATGAAGCTATCCTCAGGCTCCGAGATCGTCGAGGTAAACACCGAGCCTCCCGTCGTGGAGACGGAAAGAGGGCATCAGGCAGACACGGTCACCGAGCAATACATCAAGGACCTCCCGATTGACCGGCGCGATTACCTTACCTTCACCTTGCTCATGCCCGGCGTCTCCGATTCGACTCGCTTGGCCGGTGATCAAGATTTTCGCGTGAAACAAACTCCCCAGAGCGGACTTTCCTTTTACGGAAGCAACGGGCGCGGCAACAGCGTGACGGTGGATGGCGGCGAGGCCAACGACGATTCGGGCGGTGTCCGCCTTACGCTCAGCCAGGATGCCGTCCAGGAATTTCAGATCAACCGCAGCAACTATTCCGCGGAATTGGGTGGCGCGAGCGGCGCGGCCATCAACATTGTCTCCAAAACCGGCACGAACCAGGTCCACGGAAGCATCTACGGATTTTTCCGCAACGACGCCTTGGACGCCGCCGATCCCTTTGCCAAAAGCCAAGCCCTGCAGCCCGGCGATCAGTTCAATCCGGCGGCCGCGGACCTGCAAGGCACGAACATCAAAAATTCACTTAGCCGGCAGCAATTCGGCGGCACTTTGGGATTGCCGATTAAAAAGGACAAGACGTTTCTCTTCGCCGCTTTCGAAGGGCTGCGCCAGGATGCGCAAAATGCAGTTCCAATTCTCACAAACACGAACATTTTCCGCACCAACGCCGGTCAGGCGGCAACCATAAATGGCTTGGCAACCGAACCGGGTAATCCAAACGTCCCCTGCCTAACTCCTCCGGGCCAGCCTGTGGTGGTTTTGCACGCCCAAACTTGTGCCTTCGCACTGCAAAGTATTTTGACGGTGAACGCGAATCCAGGCGCGAACCCGTTTGTCAGCGCCGAGCAAGCTGCTCTCAACGGTTTTGCCATCGGCCAATTAGAGGCCAATGGGGGCGTCTTTCCATACAACACACATCGCTATCAGGGTTCCGTCCGGCTGGATCATCATCTTAATGATCAAAACCAGTTTTTCCTGCGCTACAACTATTCTCACGACCTCGAGGAATCGCCGGACGTCCAGTCACTTACCGGGTTTACGCGCGGCAGCTCGATACATGCATACGACAACACGATCCAGGGGGGTTGGTACCACCTGTTCAGCCAGTCCATGCAAAACGCCCTGCAGGTGCAGTTTAACTATGCAACGTTTGATGTCATCCCGAACATTCCCGGCGAGGTTGGACTGGACATCCCCGGGTACGCCAATCTGGGAACGCAAATCTTTATTCCCAGCTTAACCATCATGCGCCGCCCGGAAATCTCCGACAGCTTCACCATGATCCGTGGGCATCACACCGTGAAGTTCGGCGGCGAATTCCTGTATCGAGGAAATCACAGCGAATCCCACACCTTCTTCCCCGGTCGCTTTGTGTTTGGCAATCTGCCCGGCGCGGTCCTAAGCCCTTGCCTGCTGCCCTCAGCTTCCGCATCCAGTCCCAATCCTTGCGGTTTGATTTCGCAAGGAGGTTTCATAAACTCATTGCAATCGGTTTCCCTGGGAGTGCCGCAATTTTACGAACAGGGTTTCGGCAATCCCAATTACGACTATCCACGTCCGTTCACGGCGTTGTTCTGGCAAGACACATGGAAAATCGCGCAAAACTTTACGCTAAATTTCGGCCTGCGCTACGAACTTGACTCGCAGTATGGGCCGCTGGGCACGGACAAAGACAACTTCGCACCTCGCCTCTCGTTTTCCTGGGATCCCTTCAAGGATCACAAGACCGTCATTCGCGGAGGCTTCGGTATTTTCTATTCCCAAATCTACGGCCAGATTGCCGACGTCGTTCAAACCTTGGGCAACGTCAACAATACCCGTCAAATTGCCAATCTCCTCGCGCCCGCCAGCATCAATGCCCCATGTCCACCGGCGGGCGTCAGCACTCCAACTATTCCTTTGTCGGCTTGTATTTTCCAAACGCTTTTCGCCGAAGGCAAAGTTTCGTGCACAACCCCGGCCGCCGGAGCTGCTGCTTGCATCACGCCCGCTGACCTCACGCAGTTCGGCATCACCGTTTCCAACACGGGACCACTTCCGCTCTTGACGGTGATCTTCACCGGCCAGCCCGGCTACCAGAACCCTTATTCCGAGCAAGCTTCCCTTGGCATTGAACGTGAAATCGCGAAGGGCTTTTCTGTGTCGTTAAGCGGAATCTATTCCCATACGCTGCGGCTTCCAGTGGCAATCGACATCAACGCCGTGCCGCAGCCTTTCCAACTGGTCACCGAACCGCTGGCCAGCGGAAAGACGGTGACTTATCGCGATTGGAATTCAAATCCGCTGCTTGATCCGATCGTATTTTTCGACCCGACGCACGCCGCGCCTTGCAGGAATGCAGCCATCCTCCAATGCTTTGTGAACCCCTCGATTCTCCAGGCAGATCAATACAGCTCTCAGGCATCAGCTCTCTACGAGGGCGGGATCATTGAGGTCAAGAAGCGCTTTAGCAGCAATTTCATGCTGATGGGCAATTACACCTACAGCAAGGCCTTCGACACGTCGACGGACTTCAACAGTGACTTTGGTCCCCAGGACAACACCAATCTCGGCATCGAACGCGGCCTTTCCGACTTCGATCAACGCCACAAATTTATAGCCGTTGCGGTGCTCGATAGCCCATGGAAAAATGCCATCTTCTCCGGCTTCGAACTTTCCCCCATCGTCCGCTATAACAGTGGCCATCCCTTCAATTTACTGGCCGGGTCGGACGTCAATGGCGACCGGCATTCCACAAACGATCGTCCCATTGGAGCGGGCCGCAACACCGGCCTCGGCCCCAATTACGTGGACTTCGATATGCGCATCTCCCGCCTATTCAAGTTGGGGGAAAGGGCAAACTTGCAGTTGATCGCAGAGGGATTCAATCTCTTGAATCGCACGAATTTCGCCAGCGTGAACAATGTGGTAGGACTGGGCTTCGGGCTTCCAACAGCAGTCGGAGGTGCAGGAGCAACCACATTCCACGTTTCCGGCACGAGTGCTTTGGGACCGAGCCAGCCGCTCGGTTTTACCTCGGCGTTGCCAAAGCGCGAAATCCAGTTCGGATTGCGCCTGAGCTTCTAACCTCTCGCCGCGCAGGTTGCGCCGTCATTTCGCCGGCGGCGCTGCGCAGGCAAAATTCGCGGCGTCGTTGGTATCGCCCGTGCCCTTGTACTTGGCAACCTGCGGATACGCGCAGAGCGGCCTTGTCATCACTCCTGCCCCCGCGCCATTGCCACCCGGCAGCTTCGTTGCAATCACTGTTGATGGCGCCTCGGCTTTTTCGACCCACCGCTCGAGCGCCAAATACATGTCGTGCTGCGCATCGTTCACCGGGCTGATTCCAAACTGGCCGAAAACATCCGGTCCCGGCCCTCCGCCGCAGTGCTGCATCCCCGGCACCATGTACAGCCGCAAGAATGAATTCGTCTCCTGCTTGCCCAATTTATTTTCGACGCTTTCGAAATAGTTGATGGAGTTCAGCGCGGAAATCGCGGCGTCGTTCCAGCCGTGATAGATAATGAGTTTTCCGCCACGCGCTCTGAACGGACTGAGATCCGCGTCCGTGGCGTTGAGGGCTCCCGCAAATTTCTTGTCGGCGGCCGCGACGGCTTCGTCAAGGCTGGCTTTTTTGTAGTCCCATTTGGCGTCGTCGTAGACCATGTCGGAAAAGAATCCTCCGCCGAACGCGAACAGCAGACTCTTGCCTGGGCCAGTGCCAGTAATCCAAAGTCCCCAGCCGCCTTGACCGTCTTCGCCTCCAGGCAGGAATCCTGGAAAAATTTCGCGGCCCTTCGAATCGTGAGCGCCTTCGTACAATTTCTTCAGCGCGGTCACTTGCGGCTGCGTGAGGCAGGCGTTCGAATCGGCGGCCTTGCAAAGCAGGCTCGCCGGGTTGAAGTGGCACTTGCGCGGATCGTTCAGAACGCCGTCTTTCACACCATCGATCGCGTCACAGGAGGCGTTGACTGCGTTTGCAATCGCGGGGATTTTGCTCGCGGGGATGTAACTGGCGGGATCCGAAGTTGTCGTCTGCGCATCATACAAAGCGCTCGAGAGCAGATGCGTCCAGTAGTTCGCGGGAGCGCCCGCCAAAATTCCGTCGTAGTCCTTCGGAAAGCGCTGCGCTTCCATCAAAGCTTGGCGGCCTCCATTCGAACAGTTCGCAAAATAAGTACGCTGTGGAGCATCGCCATAAAAAGCGGCTACGGTGGCCTTGCCGACAACCGTCATTTCGTGAATCGCGCGATAAGCGAAATCAATGATTTTTTCGGGATGTCCGAGTGCCCAATTCGCGTCGGTGCCTCCTGCGGCGTGGCCGGTGTCCGTTGCCGCCGATGCGTAGCCCTGGGCGATCGCTAGTCCGAGAGACCGATAGTCGATTTCGCCCGCAAAGCCACCGTTGCCCTGGCCGCGGAATTTGCGGTTCCACCCGCTTATTGGCAGCCAAACTTCGATCTTGATATCGGAGTCCGAGGTCGGCTTGTCTTCCGCGACCACCCTGCAAAACTCAGGGAGTCTTTTATAAAAAGACGGATCACCGGCCAACCACGGCGCCATGCTCGCGGGCGGCGCAAACGCTCCCGCCGCGACGGTCTGCGCCGACATGATTTTTGTGTTGGGCAACGCGAGCTGGGCCAACTGCTCGCAGCTCTGGCCTGCAGCTCGCGCCCCCTGCACAAGCGTACCGGTCAACGCCAGTAACACAACCACCCCAAATTTGTTCACGGGAAGCTCCTCTCAAACCCACTAGACCTTTCCATCGCCACCGATATGACCAGGACCGTCAGACTGCCGCCGAGGACGTCTGCACATCCTATCCGAAACGCGCGCTCTATCCAATCCATCGATTCAGCTTCTCTTTATATGAATTTTCCTTGCCATCCACTTGGGAAAACGGGAGGGAAGCAAACTCTTATCAGCGCTAGCCGTCAAAGCATTTGCGGCGCGCTTATTGTTCGATAATTCCATGTCCAACAGGGAACTTCTTCGCGCTTCAAGCGTCTTTTAGTTGACAGGGCTCAAGCGGTCCTGGAGGAGGCTCAGGCATGTTCTCATTTTGGCAAGATCTCCACTATGCCGGACGAAACCTGAGGAAAAGCCCAGGCTTTGCCATCGTCGCCATGATAACCCTTGCGTTGGGCATAGGCGCCTCCACCGCCATCTTTAGCGTCATCGAAAACGTGCTGATGGAACCCTTTCCATACCCCGATGCGCAGCATTTCGTTTCCGTGCAAATTCATGACACGGAGCAAAATCGGCCCGGCGGACGCGGTGGTTACAGCGGCCCTGAATATTTGGACTACGTGGAGCAAAACCATGTTTTTGACCGCGTAATCGCCAACGACGGCGGTGATGTGCTCTATACCTACGGCGAGGGCACAGACCGCTTCAGCGGCGGTTACGTGACTCCGGGCACGTTTGAGTTCCTGGGCATGCCCGCGCTTGTCGGACGCGTGATGCAGCCTGCGGATTATGAACCGGGCGCTCCGCCAGTCTTCGTTTTACGCTACAAAGTCTGGGTGAATCGTTTTAATGCCGATCCAAAAATCCTGAACCAAACGTTTGTATTAAACGGCACAGCTCGCACGCTCATCGGGATCATGCCGCCGCGATTTGGCTGGGGCGATTCCGACCTCTGGATTCCCGAGAAACCGAGCCATGCCGACACCACGCCGACGGTCGGGTTCAATCGCTACTGGTTCTTGCTTGGGCACCTCAAGCCTGGAGTTACCGAAAGCGAGGTACAAGCCGACTTCGCCGTCATCGCCCGGCATCTCTCCACCGTGTATGCCAAGGATTACCCGAAACATTTCAGCGTTGAGATTCAATCACTGACGGATCTGGTTGTCGGGCGCTTCCGCACAACACTTTTCATAGTTCTTGCGGCCGTCGGATTGCTCCTGCTTATCGGCTGCGGAAACGTCGCCAACCTGCTCCTGGCGCGGGCCACCACGCGCGAAAAAGAGTTCGCCATCCGGGCCGCGCTCGGAGCCGGCCGCTGGAGGCTGGTGCGCCAACTGTTGGTGGAAAGTCTGATTCTCGCAACAGGCGGCGCGGGACTTGGGGCATTGCTACCTTGGGGCGGTCTAAAATCGCTCGTCGCGCTCATTCCGCAGGAAATCATTCCCGCAGAAGCTACCATCCACTTGAATGGCTCCGTCTTGCTCTTTACACTCGGGGTTTCCGTGGCGACGGCGCTGGTGTTTGGCCTTTTACCAGCACTGCAAACGGCACGACGCGATCTGAATGAACCATTGCGCGACAGCGGAAAAGGAGTGAGTGGAGGTTTTCGCCACGGCCGCTTGCGCGACGCCGTGGTTGTCCTCGAGGTCGCTCTCGCGCTCACCCTGCTGGTCGGCGCGGGCCTTTTGATGCGTAGCTTCGTGGCACTGCGCGAGGTTCATCTCGGTCTTCAACCCGACCACATATTGGTAGCTCGATTGCCGCTTCCCAAAGACCGTTATAAGACTGCCGATCAGGTCGCGGGATTTTTCCGCCCGCTTCTACTGCGGCTGAAAGCCATGCCCGGAATTGTCGAGGCCACGGAAACAAGCACTTTGCCGCCGTACGGTGGAATCCCTTCCGACATCGAAATCCCCGGCAAGACGCACGCCGAAAAATGGACGACGCTTTATCAACTCTGCAGCGAAGGCTATTTCCCCGTGCTGAAGCTGCAATTCCTGACAGGGCGGCCATTCACAGAAGCGGAAGTCAACGGAGCGAAAAAATTCGCCGTCATCAACCAGACTTTCGCTAAGAAATATCTGGGCACGGACAATCCCATCGGCCAGCGCGTTCGTCTCGCGCAACTCGAAACTGCCCCCGATCCGGTACATGATCCATGGTTCGAAATCATCGGGGTCGTCGCCGACGCAAAAAACCGTGGCCTCCAGGACCCCAGCGAGCCCGAAGCCTGGGTGCCTTACACAGTCACCGGCTCCTTCGAACGCGGTATTCTCGTGCGCACCGCCAAAGAGCCCCTTACGATGTTGAACGCCGTTCGACAGGAAATCTGGGCCACGGATCGCAGCGTCGCGGTCACGCTTACAGGTACGCTGGAAGGCTACATCAGCCAGTTTTCTTACGCGGGTCCGCGCTTCGGATTTTTCTTGCTGGGAATTTTCGCGAGTATCGGCCTAGCGCTCGTGACCATCGGTGTTTACAGCGTGCTCGCCTACACGGCTGCGCGCAGAACACACGAGATCGGCATCCGAATGGCACTGGGCGCGGAACGCGGCGACGTCCTGAAGCTGGTCATAAGCATGGGGCTGCGCCTCGTGGTTTTGGGTGTAGCTATTGGTCTTGCGGCCAGCTTCGGAGTTGCGCGCGTCATGGCCTCGCAAGTTTGGGGCGTTTCGCCTTACGACCCGGCGACACTCATTGCCGTGCCGGTTTTGTTGCTTCTAACCGGTTTAGTCGCGTGCTGGGTGCCGGCGCGCCGTGCGGCACGAGTCGACCCGCTCGTAGCGCTTCGCTACGAATGAAAAGTGGAATCGCTTGGCGGCAATGCCGGCTACGGCACGATTAGAGGTTTGTCTTTTGGCAGCGCGTCGAGTGTGGCCTTATCCAGATTCAAATGCGCAGCAACCAGCTCCGGCGGCGTGTGCGTGAGCCATTCCGAGAGCGCCAGGTCCTGGTAATAGTTGCTCTTGAACATCTCGAGGAATTTCAAATCGGTCGTGCCAGTATTTTCGATGTAATGCGGCAGCGTTTTTTGGATATAGCCCACGTCTCCCATTTCGAAGTCCATTGTTCTCGCGCGTGCGCCAGTGGCAAAAACGGTCATGCGCGCTTTTCCGCTGATGTAGAACTGCCATTCATCCGCGTTCGGGTGCCAGTGCAATTCGCGCATGCCACCGGGCTTTACGGTGACAATCGCCGCGGCAATGGTCGTTGAAATTTTGAACCTGCTCGAATCGATTATGCGCACATCGCCATTCTTCAACCGTGTAGGCGCAGGGTGCTGCGTGGTGCGAAACGCAAAATCAATCGGTGAAGCGCCCAGTGTTCCAGTCGCGAGGAGTTGATCGTCCGCCAGCGGCCCGGGAACCGCGGCCTGAAAAATAAACTTCTCTCTCTTTGGCATTTTTGCCAGCGACGATTGCGCAACACCAAAATTCTTTGCGACCACGTCGGTGGGAGTGTGCGCCATCCAGTCGGTAAGGAGCACCGTTTCATATTCGGAAAAGTTGCCGTCGTCGAACACCAGCAAAAATTCCGCGCCATCCGGCGCCAATCCTTGAATCGAGTGCGGAATTCCCGTGGGGAAGTACCAGAGGTCGCCTTCCTTGACGTCGGTCACGAAGCTTTTTCCCTCGGCGTCGATGCAGGTGATCCGCGCGCTGCCATAGAGCATGTAGGCCCATTCCGCCGCGGTGTGCCAGTGCAATTCGCGCACACCGCCGGCTGTCAGACGCATGTCCACGCCCGCGAGCGTTTTCGCCACGGCAAGTTCGCGCACGGTTACTTCGCGCGACCAGCCGCCCTGCTGAAACCGCTTGTGCGCGAACGAAAACGGATACTTGAAGGTCTGTACTCCGCCCGCGTCCGTCGGCAAGGGGTGGTTGCCAGATGGATTTGCGGCGTCTAGCGCTGCATTTGTAGGCCCCGGGTCGCTTGCGCTCCTGTCGCCTTTGGGAATTTGCGCGGAGCCCTGTTCCTGCTCTGCGATTCTGTCTGGTCCCAGCACGCTGGCGGCAGCAAGCGCGGCCGAACTCGCTCCCAAAAATCCCCTGCGCGTCCACTGCTCCTTCGCTGTCTCCCCGGCCATGTCCACCATCCTCGTCGATTTGACCGGGCGCGCATCAGCTTCCCAGTCGTCGATACCGTACACCGAACCTCTACTGGTCCGCAACGTGCTCTCACGCGCCGCATGGTGATCGAAAGAGATTCAGTTTGTCACACCACGTTCCAATCGCACACGCACGCGAATCTCGCATCCAAAGGCTTACTTCGCAGTGGCTCGGTGGTTGGTTGGAAATGGTCCGTTTTCATGTCTCGTACTGCACAGACACAGGAACTCTTTCCGCCCATACTGTCGACAAGCCAGAACTCCGACCTCGGAGTTCGCGAATTACGGAGGAACACACGTGCACCTTGCAACCAAGTATCTGAGCTTACTGTTCTTGACTGCGGCACTCACAGTTTCGGCAGCGCCAAAGGCGGGAGCGGCCCAGGAAGTGTCAGTCCGAGTCGATCATCCTCGCTACTACGATCGCGATCATCGTGACTATCATGAGTGGAATGACCGCGAAGACCATTCCTATCGCGTATACCTTGGTGAAAGGCACAGAGGTTATCGCGAGTTCCGCCACAATAACCGCCGCGAGCAGAACCGCTACTGGCACTGGCGCCATAGCCATCCAGATCGCGACTAGTTTCTTCGTCATCTTGCCAGGCGACCGAGAATCCTTCTTCCACGCATAGTAGCGTGGAGGAAGGCTTTGGTTTTTCAGCGGTTTTTTCTGGAACGCGTGTGAAGGTCTCGGACCACCGACGAGCAAGGGCAGCCGAAAGGAGACAACATGTCATTCGGACTTTACGCGATTGGATTTGCGATTTTGACTATTGGCCTCATTTATGGCGCCTACCTGGTGCACGTACCCGGACATTGGATTGTTGTGGGCGGGATCGTACTCTTAGGAGTGGGAATCCTTTCGGGCGTCAAAGCAACACGGCAAAAAGATACGGCGGCATAACTGCCGCTGCAGATCGGCGCGTTAAGCAATTATGGAAGTGATTCAGCAGGCTATGAAGTAACACGAAACTTGGAACTCAAGAAGGGCAACAAAAAAGCCGGCTCGCGGGGAGCCGGCTTTTCGTGTGCGGTGCGATTAGCGTGGCGTGGACGATGCGGTGACTGGCAGCACCATCAGGGAAACGATCTTGGTGCCGATCACTTCGCCGGAGACGACCAGTTCGACGCGCCGGTTTTGCTGACGCCCGTCTGAGGTATCGTTGGAAGCAATTGGACGAGTCTTGCCGAAGCCCTGGGCAGTCGTCGAGGATTCCGGAATGCCTTGCCCCGTGAGATAGGTCCTGACACTCTCGGCGCGATTCTCGGAAAGCGTCTGGTTGAACTCCTCTGTCCCAACGCTGTCCGTGTTGCCTTCAACGGCCAGCCTGAGCGATGGGTAGGCCAGCACGATACCGGATATTTTGGCGAGCTTTTCGCGCGCCAGCGGGCGGAGCGTATATTTTCCGCTGTCAAAAAGTACGTCCGACATGTTCACGACTAGCCCGCGCGCCGTGTCGCGAGTTTCGAGAATCAAGTTGAACTGTTGGAGCAGCTTTGCGCGAAGCTCTTCGCGGTCGCGCTCGGCATCCTGCGCCCGTAGATCGGAGGAGGCAGCCGCGGCGCGGTTGCGGTCGGAATCAGCTTCGGCTGAAGCTTGCGCACTCTTGGCGTCCTGTACTTGCTGCTCGGAAGCGGCGGCTGCGGCGCGATCGCGATCGGAGTCGGCCTCAGCATTTGCCTGGGCCCCCTGAGCGCGTCTGGCAGCTTCTTCGGCTTCGTGCTTCTGGCGATCGGCGTCATTGCGGTCGCGAACGGCGCCCTCTGTGTTGGCTTCGGCTTCATTCTTCTTGCGGTCGGCGTCGTCGCGGTCGCGAATGGCATCGGCTGTGGCGGCGTTGGCGTTCGCTTCGCGGCCTGCTGAGGCATTGCGCTCGTTTTCGGCGCGATCATCCGCGATGCGCTTGGTCGCGATTTCGCGCGAGTCTTCGGCCGTTTGCACGGTTTCGCGTGAAACGGCAATGAGTGATTTCTTGTTTTCGTGCCTGCCGGTGGCCATCGCGTCGGCCTCGTTCATCTGGCGGATTGCATTTTCGTAGCTGGAGCTGGCATACCTCTCGGCTCCCGCGGACTTTGCGATGCGAACCGCATTGCGCGCTTCAAAGAATTCCAGCGGCAACTTGGCGTTTAGTACGATGGGGTCAAAATTATAGCCCGTCGGAATGTAGCCGCCACGATCAATCAGTTCATACTTGGCGTCCATGGCTTCCGAGGTGCCTTTGGTGTCCTGGCGAATCACGTTTTCCGCGATCACCACATTGCTTGGACGCCGCACCGCGTAATAGGGTTCCGCGGTCACGATCATCGCGAAAGCCTGAAGATCGGTGGTCACATCCAGCTTGCTGCGGTGGTTGTCGCCCACCAATACTTCGCCTATATTTACGGAGCGTCCCTCTGGCGAAATGGCCCAAAGGACGTAGGTAAGATATTCGTTGCCGAATGTCGTGGGTCTGTCGAGACCTGCAAATTCAACTTCAATTTCCAGCGCCCCGCGCTTGCTCTCTACTTTGGCTTCGCCGCTTGCGCCGGGCATGAGGTCGGTACCCTGGAAGTCAATTTTTGTCGCTCCGCTGCGGTGCCGATAGTTAACCGCGTGGGTCGTGCGGCTGACGACGGTGGCCCGGTAAGTCGGCATGGGATCGCCCGGGTGTGCGGGCCTCTGCGTCTGTGCCTGGCCGTAAGCGGAAGCGCCAAGCGCGATTGCCAATCCTAATGTAAGTCTTGAGATCTTGTGCATGAGTCTCCTTCGAAATACTGCGAGACTCAGAGTGTGCGGGTTCGGGCGTGTTAATACTGTCCCTAAGTGCACATGATTCTAAATAAACTGAGCGAGCACGGACCCTCCCTGCGTCTGCCCCAGACTCGTCGAAGAACCCGGATGACGCGGGGTATTGGAATAACACACCTATTCATGAGAATATCCCCATCTTCTCTCGGCATGATCTTATGACCCTCTCGCTGCGCATCGGCGTTCGCCGAGCTCTCCTCTTCTCACGCATACGTTGGGGGACAGGACTGGAACGAGGACCAGTCGATGCTCTGCTGGAACCACTCAGGGGTTACGAAAATAGCTTTGAGGATGCAAGCAAACTGAGTGGTGGTGTAGACCGCAATCCGCTCGAACGCGATAAGGTCTGCGTGCTCTTCAAGCTTGGTGCGGAAAGTACCTGGCGCAATCACCCAATCAGTACGCCGTACTTCTCCAAGACGAACCACTCTACCGAGCGATCTTGGAAGTGAACTCCGATGCCGTAGCGGTCTTCCGCTAACTTCTGACAGTAAACCATCTTCCCGCAGACAGAATCATCGCTTAACGGAGCAACTTGTATCGTATCGCCAAGCTGCCAGGCGTGATTCGAGAAGAGCCGAACGCCCCGCGGGCTGAGGTTGTCGGTATAGATCCTCTCATCTCCGACCGCGCCGGTGAGTTCAGCGCGCACGAGACGCACGACGAGAATGATAGGGAGCCGTCGTTCCGTTCTGCCACCGGGGCCGTGGTCCAAGGGATCCTCACTTAGACCCTGACTAGGTAAACGTAAGATGCGTCGGCGCGCAGATCCGACTTGAAGACCTTCCTCGGCGGCTTCAGTGGCAAGCGTCAATGTTTGGCGCGGCGTTGGCTTCCCGCGCGGCCGAGTGCGGAGTCAGTTGAGCGGCCGCTTGGAAGCTCAACCAGCTACCTCAGGTCGCTATTGGGCAACATTTTTTGAGGCCGGTTACAATCCAGTGAAGACCCTAGTACTTTGTTCCCAGACTGACTTGGTCATTGGAAGCAATTTGCAAGGCCTCCGAAATGCTTATTTCGCTTTTGGCGGCAATCACTCGCGAAAACGATGGCTTATCAGGCGGAATACTCGATCAGGCAATCGCCGGTCATTCGCGCGCGGTGACGATTTTGTCGTAGGCTTCGCGGCGGGTGAGGCCGCGTTCTTTGGCGGCAAGTTTGAGGGCTTCTTTGCGGTCAAGTTTGGCCTGATGGATTAATTCTTCGACGCGCTCGGCGAGGCTTTGCATGGAATTGGCGGGAGTGCGAGCATCAGCCGGATCTTCCGCGCCGATGAGCAGCGTTATTTCTCCCTTAGCGGGACGTTCCTTGAGCGAGGAGAAAAGATCGGAGAGTTTGCCACGACGAAACTCCTCGTGAAGCTTGGTGACTTCGCGGGCGATGCAAGCGATGCGGTTGCCGAGAACTTCGCGGGCGTCGGCGACGCATTCCGCGATGCGGTGCGGGGCTTCATAGAGAATGATCGTGCGATCCTCGATGCGCAGACGCTCAAGGGCCCGGCGGCGTTCGCCAGTGCGCGCGGGGAGAAAACCAACAAAGAGAAATTCTTCGTTTGGCAGGCCGCTTGCGGCTAGCGAAGCGAGAAGCGCGGATGGGCCAGGCACGGGAACGACAGGGACATGATGGCGCAGGCAAAGCGTGACGAGGCGATGCCCCGGATCGGAAACCAGGGGCATGCCCGCGTCGCTCACGAGAGCTATCTTTGCGCCTTGTTCGAGGGAGATCAGCAGTTCGGGCGCGCGGGTCAACTCGTTATGCTCGTGGTAGCTGATGAGGGGCTTGCGAATTTCGTAGTGGTTTAGCAGCTTTTGCGTGTGGCGCGTGTCCTCGCAAGCGATCTGATCGACTTCTTTGAGGATGCGCAGTGCGCGGAGAGTGATGTCTTCGAGATTGCCGATGGGCGTTCCGACGAGGTACAAGCAGCCGAGTGCGGTTTCGGTGTTACTCGCGGCGGGTCCGCTCATGCATTTGAGTCTAGCACGTGCCGCCGAGACATTTTGTGACGCATGCTATACTTTTTTGTTTGGAGCTAGAGCGGAGGGAGTCGTTGTGCCACTGTATGAATACAAGTGCCTGAAGTGCGGGCGCCACACGGAAAAGATCGAGAAGGTCGGAGGACCGCACTTGAAGAAATGCCCGCACTGCGGCGGGAAGGTGGAGTCGGTGATCACCGCGCCGGCAATTCAGTTCAAGGGTTCGGGCTGGTACGTCACGGACTACGCGGGGAAATCCCCTGAGGGGGGAAGTAAGGAGAGCAAGCCCGCCGCGGAAGGCAAAGATGCCGGCAGTAAGGACGCCGGCAGGAAGGACGCTGCCGCAAAAGATGGTGGCGGCAAGGATTCGAGCGGAAAAGATTCTTCGGCCAAAGAGACGAGTTCCAAGGAAAGTTCCTCGAAAGAAAAAAAGTCCGCAAAGAAAAAGTAAGAGCGAGAGGAAACGCATGGCTGACAATCCACAACCAACGAGCGCAAGACGAAGAGTGCGCAAAGCCGTTCTTCCGGCTGCGGGACTCGGCACGCGTTTTCTGCCGGCGACCAAAGCGCAACCGAAGGAAATGTTGACGGTCGTGGACAAACCGCAAATCCAGTACGTGGTGGAAGAATGCGTGGCGTCCGGAATCGAACACGTCATCATCGTGACGGGGAAAGGGAAAAATTCGATCGAGGATCACTTTGATCATGCGCCAACCCTGGAGCGCTTTCTCGAAGAAAAAGGAAAGAAGGATCAAGCCGCGATGGTCCGGCGTATCAGCGACATGGTGCAGGTAAGCTACACGAGGCAAAAGGAGCCGCTCGGGCTCGGGCACGCGGTGCTGGTGGCGGAGGATTTGGTTGGTGACGAGCCGTTCGCCGTTTTGCTGGGCGATGTTCTAATTCCTGGAAAGAATCCCGCCACCAAACAGCTCATCGATGTGTACGCCGCCACGGGCGTCGGTGCGATTGCCGTCGAAGAGGTGCCGCGGGAGAAAACGCACCTTTACGGGATCATAGACGGCGAGCCTGCGCCTCAACCGCCCTTTGGCGCGCGATTACTGAGGATTCGGGATCTGGTGGAGAAACCGAAACCAGAAAATGCGCCTTCGAACCTAGCGATTACCGGACGATACGTTTTGCCTCCGCAGATTTTTGATTGTTTGAAGCGGACCAAACCCGGCGCGGGAAACGAAATCCAGTTGACAGACGCCCTGCGCATCTTGGCGCAGGAAGATGGGCTCTGGGCGTACATCTACGAAGGCGTTTCGTACGACGCGGGCGACAAACTGGGTTTTCTGAAGGCGACTGTGGAGCTCGCACTGCAGAACGAAGAGTTGGGCGCCCCGTTCCGGGAATACTTGAAGAATTTGAAGCTTTAGCATCGTCAAATGAAAATTCAGAGATGACGCGGATACTGGGGATTGAATCATCGTGCGATGAGACGGCGGCGGCGGTAGTGGCCGATGGGCGCGAACTTTTGTCCAGCGTGGTCGCCTCGCAGATCGAAATTCACCGAAAATATGGCGGCGTTGTGCCCGAACTGGCCTCGCGTGAACACTTGCGGCAGATTGTGCCGGTGGTGCGAGAGGCGCTGGCCCAGGCAGGAATGAACCTAGGCGACGTGGATGCGATTGGCGTGACGCAAGGGCCGGGACTTGTCGGCGCGCTGCTGGTGGGAATTACCTACGGAAAAACTTTGGCGGCAGCGCTGGGGAAGCCGCTCGTCCCGGTGAATCATTTGGCGGGGCATGTGCACGCTGTTTTTTTGGAGGCGTTCAAAACGGGCCGCATGGTGCGGTTACCAGCAGTTTGCCTGATTGTTTCGGGCGGGCACACGGTTCTGTACGAAGTAACAGCAGGGGATTCTGACGAGCCTGCTTTGGGCGAAATTTTACGCTACGGAAAAATCGGCCAGACGCGCGACGATGCGGCGGGCGAAGCTTACGACAAAGTCGCGAAGTTGTTGGGGCTGGGATATCCCGGAGGGCCGATTCTGGATCGGCTCGCGGCGGTTTCCAATGGAGTGCCCGCTCCCGTGAAATTCAGTCCGACAAAAACGCGAGGGAATCCGCTGGATTTCAGCTTCAGTGGGTTGAAGACGGCGGTCCTGTATCACGTTCGTGAGCATCCGGAATATGCCGGAGAGATTCGAACGCGAGAAGAGGCATTGAGGCGCGGGGAACGGAAGTTTGAACAGCTGCTGCCGCTGTGCTCGCCCCAAACGCTGGCGCTGGTGCGCGAATTCCAGCACGCAGTGGTCCGCGATTTAGTGGAGCGCACGATGTTGGCCGCGGAAGAGCTGGCAGCGGAGAGCGTGATGGTTTCGGGTGGCGTGGCCGCGAACAGCCAGTTGCGGGCAACATTTGAAGAGCGCGCGAAGAGCAAGGGGATCGAAGTGTTTTTTCCAAGCCGCGCTCTTTCGACCGATAACGCTGCGATGATTGCGGCGGCGGCGTACGAGGGGTTTCGCGCGGGCGTATTTGCGGATGCGTCACTCAATGCAGATCCTAGTTTGGCCCTAGCCTGAAGTAGAGTTGCGCGGACCAAGGTATTGGGCGGCAGAGTGAAAATATCGATTGCGGATTTTGCAGGGCCCTACTGATAAACACGTCTAATCAGGAGCGACCATGAAGCGGAGTTTGAGGCTGATTTTCTCCTTAATTGTGTGCGGCTGCGCGTTTCTCCATGGTGCGCCATCCTCGCGGGCGCGCGCGGTCGATGCGACGATCTCTTCGAAAACTTCGGAGGTCGATGGAATCCAGCTGCATTACTTGACGGCAGGGCATGGGCCAGCGGTAATTCTGCTGCACGGCTACACGCAGACGTCGCGGATGTGGCGGCCGATTATTCCGCTGCTCGCGGAGAAATTCACCGTGATTGCGCCGGACCTGCCAGGGATTGGCGACTCGCAGATCCCTAAAGACGGTTTGGACATGAAGACAGCGGCGATTCGGATTCACGCGCTGGCGAAGTCCCTGGGAGTGGAAAAAGCCCGAGTGGTAGGACACGACATCGGGTTGATGGTGGCTTACGCATATGCCGCGCAGTTCCCAGCAGAGACCGAAAAGCTTGTTGTAATGGATGCGTTTCTGCCCGGTGTCGCAGGTTGGGAGGTCGTTTACAACAATCCGGGCATCTGGCACTTCCGATTTAATGGTCCGACGCCCGAAGCCCTGGTGCGTGGGCGCGAGAGGATTTATTTTGAATCCTTCTGGAACAACTTCGCTGCGGATAAGAATCATTCTTTGTCGGAGGCGGACCGCGCGGCCTACACCGCCGCTTATGCGCGTCCCGGACGCATGCGTGCAGGCTGGGCGTACTTTGTTTCCTTCCAGCAGGCGGCCAAAGACTTCGCCGGACTGTCCAAGACCAAGCTGACCATGCCCGTTTTGGCGATTGGCGGTGAGAAAGCCAACGGAACCTTGCTCGGTGAGCAGATGAAGATTGTGGCCACGGACGCACAAATGGTCGTGCTCAAAGACTGCGGCCACTGGGTCATGGAAGAAAAACCCCAAGAGACGACCAACGCATTGATGAAGTTTTTGTGATCGGTCCCCGACCAGGCTGCCAAAAGAATTTGCTACCCATCAATCGCTGCGGCCAGAAACCAAATCGCGTATGTGGAGCTAGTGGCGGAAACTTTCGCGGCGCATATCTTTCGCGTAACTTTGAAGAGCAAGGGCGTCTTCTCTTGAGGCTGGACCGCCGGCGGCAAGGCGGCTTTGAGCGTCGTGAGCGGCCTGCTCTGTTGTCCACGTCTTCACAAACACAGCGTCGCGGACGTAACGAAGGCGCTGCAGCGTGGCATCGGAAGCGCCGGCGTAGAGTTCAGCCTGCCTGAAGAAAAAATCGACAAGTGGTTTGGGGAGTTCGAAAGAATCGGGAACGTCGCGGCGAGTGTATTCGTAGATTGTCTTTTGCCGCCAGGGATTGAATTTGTTTGTATCAAAGGAATCGGTTTCTTCAAGAAAAATCTGCGATGTGGGAACCACCACACGAATGACCGGCCCCGTTGAGGGCTGCAGAACCCAAACGGCGACGGTGTGATTTGGGGCCGGCCAGAAAAGGCCGACCTTCTTGACGCCAGCGCGCTCAACGAGAAACGCATAAAGCGCGGAGAGTTCATCGCATTCGGCAGTGGCCGTAGGCTCGGTCAGAGTAGGGTGGCTGGCCGCTCGCCACTGGCTCCAGATTCGCTCGGAGTTAGGAGGTTGATCGGTGATGCTCCAGTGCAGGTTCCAGAAACCAGCGTCGCGTGTGGCTTCAAAGAGCAGGCGGACGATTACGAAGTCGGAATAGCTGATGCTGTCGGGATTGAGCTGGTGCATCTTGAGGAAGGACTGGAAAGCCAGGCGCATACCCGAAGAGTTCTCAAGAGCTTTTGCCTTTTGACGAATGGCGTCAACGAATTGCCAAACAGGGACACTCTGCGACGATGTGGCGGGGCGACCGGGATATTGCGGATATAACGCTACGTCCGAAGGCGCGGCCAGAAGGGAGACTCCCGCACAAATCATCAACCATCGAAGTCGTTTCATGGGAATCGCCGGCTGCTTCGATTGTAAAGCATCCCACATCGATTCCGGGCTAGTAGTACGTGCTGTATACTTCTGCGGCGATGGAGACTTCGGCTAGCGGCGGGGTGCGATTTCAGGTTGCCAGCGATCAATCGCTCCTCGTCTATTTCGACCCGACCGAAAAGCGGAGCCGTGTTTCGAGGTCGGCCGGGATAAATGTTGCCACGCCGTTGCAAAATCAAATCTCAATCGAAGGCCACGAGCAGGTGCGGAGGCTTCTGCGGCTGTTGGAGCTGGAGCCAGTTGCGGGGGTCCGGAATCTGCATCCGGCGTACAGTTCGATTCTGATTAAATTTGATGCGCTGAAGTTGCGACACGAAGAGCTCGAAGAGGTCTTACGGCGTCACATTACTCGGCTGAAGAAGGTGGCGTTGCCAAAGCCGCGCCTGGTGGAAATCCCAGTCTGTTATAGCGAGGAGTTTGGCCCGGATCTGAAGGATGTGGCCAAGTTGCATAAGCTCGCGCTCGAACGTGTGATCGAGTTGCACCGTTCGACCACATATATTGTTTATTTTCTGGGATTTGTGCCGGGATTTGCTTATCTCGGAGAGTTGCCCGAGGAACTGGCGACTCCGCGTTTGCCGATGCCTCGTAAGAGCGTCCCACCAGGAAGCGTGGGGATCGCAGGAACTCAGACGGGCGTGTATCCGATTTCTACGCCGGGCGGATGGAGATTGCTGGGCCGCACACCGCTGGCGATGTTCCGGCCGGAGAGAGCGGAGATGAGTTTGCTCGCGATTGGCGACCGCGTGCGATTCGTACCGATTTCACGGGAACAATTTGTAAAGTTGGAGAACGCATGAGCTTGATTGAAGTGCGTTCTCCGGGACTCTTGACGACTGTACAGGATTTGGGCCGAGAGGGCTTCGGGCCGATGGGAGTGTCCTCTTCGGGGGCCGCCGACCCGCTTGCCCTGCGAATTGGAAATCGCTTGGTGGGGAATGCCGAGAGCGCGGCTGGTCTGGAAATGACCTTGCTTGGCGGCACATTTCTGTTTCCGGAGCGCGCCGTGGTGGCCCTGACGGGTGCTGATTTTGGCGCAACATTGGATGACGGGAATGTCGAAATGTGGAGTTCGGTGGAGGTTCAGCCGGGGCAAATCTTGCGACTGGGGCCCACGCGCGCGGGAGCACGAAGTTATCTGTGCGCGCGAGGCGGGATTGATGTGAAGTTATTTTTGGGGAGTGCATCGACGCATCTTTTGAGCGGGCTCGGTGGTCTCGAAGGCAGGGCACTGCGAAAGGGAGACGTCCTGAGGATTAGAGCGGCGCAGGGGAGTTTTCGCACCTTTCGGAAGGCGAAAGTAGCGGGGAGAGCATTGGAGAAGCTGTTGCCGCGAAAGGTCTTGCGCGTTACGGCAGGCCCGCAAGCCGATTGGTTTTCGGAAGAGACGCAGAAGGCGTTTTATGCGGGAACCTACCGTGTGGCGGAAGAATCGAACCGCATGGGGCTGCGGCTGGAGGGCGCGGCGATTTTAACGCCATCCGCCGGTGAGATGATTTCCGAAGGAGTTTCGCTCGGGGCGGTGCAGATTACCGCATCCGGACTGCCGATTATTTTGTTCGTCGAGCAGCAGACGACCGGCGGTTATCCCAAGATTGCGAATGTGATCTCCGCAGACTTGAGCAGCCTCGGACAGGTTCGGCCGCGCGATGAGATTCGATTCGAACAAGTGGAAATGGAAACGGCACGAGCGCTGTTGCTTGAGCAGGAAAAATTGCTGACTTCGAAGGAGCTGATTCAAGAATGAAAAGCATCGACCTGAATTGCGACATGGGCGAGATACACGAAGCGATCGCCGACGGCACGCAGGAATCGCTGATGCGCTCGATCACGTCCGCGAACGTCGCGTGCGGCGGACATGCCGGCGATGCGGCCACGATGCGCACTACGATTGAACAAGCTCTGCGCGCGGGAGTAGCGATTGGTGCGCATCCGGGCTATCCGGACCGCGAGAATTTCGGGCGGCTGGAGTTGAAGATGGCTGCGGAGGAAGTTGCCGATTCCGTTTTCGAGCAAGTGCAGGCGCTCGCGGAAATTGCCGAGAGTTGCGGCGCGCGAGTGGTACACGTGAAGCCGCACGGAGCACTCTACAATCAGGCCGTAAAGAATCGCGAGCTTGCGAGGGCAGTTGTTGATGGCGTGGCGAGATGGAGGCGCGACGTGGTGCTCGTGGGATTAGCGGGGTCGCCGATGCTCGATGTGTTTCGGCAGGCTGGTTTTGAAGTCGCTGCTGAAGCTTTTGCGGACCGGCGCTACGAGCCAGATGGCACGTTACGATCGAGAAAATTTGAGGATGCGCTGATTCGCGATCCGGGGGTAGCAGCGCGGCAGGCACTGGGAATAGTCGAACGTGGAGTTGTCGCGGCGGGCGACGGGAGCGAACTATCGGTCGCGGCGCAGACAATCTGCATTCACGGAGATACGCCCGGCGCCACGAAGATTGCGGCAGAAGTCGCGCGAACGTTGCGGCAAGCGGGAATTGCACTCACTGGGATTACAGGGAGATAGCAGTCCGGGAAAAGAAAAAGGCGCGCAGATCAAATTGCGCGCCTACTCATTTCAAAGTGAATAGCAGAAAAAGCAGACGACCAAGCTACTCGAATTTTTCGGTCATGACCGGGAATTGCAGCTTGGCCTTGGCAAGTGACTTCACCACGATAGCCTCGGCGCTTTCCGCGGTGGTGTTTCGGGAGGTGGCCATTTCGCTGACCAACAGGTACTTCGCGCGTTCCAGCATTTTCTTTTCGCGGAAGGAGAGAGGCTTGCTGCGGCTGAGGGAAACGAGACTCTTGAGGACGACGGCGACTTCGAGGAGGGACCCGGTGCGCATGCGCTCGGAATTTTCCTTGAAGCGGTGTTTCCAGTCGTGATGCGAGTTAAGTTTGCCGGTTTCGAGGAAGCCAAGGACTTTGGTTGATTCCGCCGAACGAATGACGGAACGAAGGCCAACGGTCTCTGCGTTTGATTGCGGAACCATGACTCGCAAGCCGCTGGAAACTATGCGAATCATAAAGTAACGTTCGGTTCTGCCGTTCAAGACACCGTAACTAATCTGTTCTACAAGGCCGACGCCGTGGTTCGGATAAACGACCTTGTCACCGATTTTGTAGTCCATGGATTGAGATGCCCCCTGAGATACTTACAAAGTTTAGCCGCATGTGTTGCAAGAGTCAAGATATATCCTCTGGAATCATAAGGTTAGAGAAAATTAGATGCGAATTTGGCAGTCGAATTGCTAGCAGGGCGGTCCTCCCATTTTGCTGGCTATCCTGCCGAATCCTCCAAAATCGTCTGCAAGAGAGGGGAAAGTGCAACAAATGTTGCAGGCGGGGATATTGGGAGTCATGAGCGTGCGGTTTCTGAAAGCAGCGGCGGTGTGCGGTAGAATGCCCGCGTGATCCTATTGGCACTGGATACGTGCGACTCGCGTGGGAGTTTGGCCATACTGCGGGACGACGAGCTCTTGAGAGTAGTCGCGCATGAAGGGACGTCGGACTATTCGACTTGGGTGCTGCCTAGCGTGGGAGAAGGGCTAAGAGCTGCTGGGCTCGAGCTGGCAGAAGTCGACTTATTTGCGGTGGCGTCAGGACCGGGATCGTTCACCGGAGTGCGGATGGGGCTGACGACAGTGAAAGCGTGGAGTGAGGCGTACGGGAGGAAGATAGCGAGTGTTTCCAGGCTAGAAGCGATTGCCGCGCAAGCGGTGGCTGGTGGCGAATACGTGGCGGCATTCGTGGACGCGCACAGAGATCAGGTGTTCGGGGGATTGTATCGGCGACATGGGGCGGTGCTGAGTCTCGTGGAAGATGAGATGCTCGCGGCACCAGCAGAATTCATGGGTTGGGTCGCCCAACGTTCCATAAATGGGCGTGTAAGCTGGATTTCCATGGACCCGGAAAAGATGACGGCCCAGGAAGGATGGCGACAGCGCGCGGCGGAGGGTGAGAGCGTCGAAGTCAGCACGAAAGTGCTAGCGCCTGTGATTGGAAGAATTGGGCGGCAACGCGCTCTGCAAGGGCGCTTGACGGATGCACTGGGGTTGGACGCGGAATACGTGCGACGGCCAGATGCGGAAGTCTTTTGGAAGGGCGGACCGGGCCGTGGGAGTTGAGAGCAGACAAACGCGCGCTGCTACAAGCGTCAGAAGGTTCCGGGCCGAAGATGTAGATGAGGTGATGGCGATTGCTGCGGGGTACCTGGAGGTGGCCAGTTGGTCGCGCGCGAGCTACCTGAGATTTGTGGAGGAGGACGAATCGCTGGCGCTGGTTCTCGAAACTAATGGAGCGCTAACCGGATTCTTGGTGGGGAGACGGATTGAGGACCAATCCGAGGTATTAAACCTGGCTGTGGGGAAGAAGCACAGGCGTAAGGGACAGGGCACTGCCTTACTGGAGGCAGCACTCGAGCACTTTGCATCAAGAGGCGGGAATCGGGTGTATCTTGAGGTGCGAGAATCAAATACGGCCGCGATTGCGTTTTATGAGAGGCACGGTTTTGCCCGGACAGGAAGGCGTAAGGGATATTACCGGGATCCGGACGAAGCGGCGTTAACCATGGAGAAAAAACTCCCTGGCTAGGACTAAATTCCTAGAGGTTGCCTCTTGACGCCGTAAACCAAAGTGCTATCTTTCGTTCATGTAGTCTTCACAATTCAATTCGCGCAGTCGTGAGGAGGACGCATGGCAACACCCCAGCGGGCACCTCGGGACATACTCCTCGATTCAGACGCCGAGTATCAGCGTCTGGCCGAGCAGCACTCGAAATACGAAGCAGAACTCCGACGAATCTCCACCGCTACCTACCTCAGTTCGGAAGACCTCCTGGAAGAAATCAAGCTGAAGAAGATGAAGCTCCACTGCAAAGATGAGATGGAGCGGATTGCCCTCCGTATCCAACGCGCGCGGGCACCATACACGCAATAACGCACGTTACCCCGAAATTTCTGTCGTAGAATGGCCGTGCTTGCTCGCTCATTAATTCTGCGGGCGAGAGCGATGCGGTATATTCTCTAAGGCATGGTCAAAGAGGGCTACTACTTCGGTTTGCCGCTTCTGTTGCTGGCTGGCGTGGCGTATCTGGCGGAATGGGCCGCGGCGGCCGTTGTGCTGGTGTGCTTGGCCATTTTTGTCTTTTCTTTTTTCCGTGATCCAGAACGCGTGATTCCTAAAGAAGCAGGCGCGGTGGTGTCCCCTGCCGATGGTCGCGTCGTGGTAGTCAGGGATGAGGAGGTCGCGGGCCGGCCGGGCAAGCGCATCAGCATATTTCTGGCGGTATGGAACGTGCATGTAAATCGGTCGCCAGCCGACGGAGTTATTACCAGCCTCCAATACAAGCCCGGAAAGTTTCTTGCGGCAATGCGGGAGCAAGCTTCGTTGCAAAACGAGCAGAATGTTTTTACGCTTTCCACGAGTGCGGGGGAGATGATTTTCAAACAGATCGCCGGTTTGATTGCCCGCCGCGTGGTCAGCTGGAAAAATGCTGGAGAGCGCGTAACAAGAGGCGAGAGAATCGGCCTGGTGCGGTTTGGATCGCGGGCGGATGTGTGGCTGCCGCGGGACGCTGAGATTCTTGTCAAAGTGGGCGACAACGTGAAAGGCGGCGCTAGTGTGTTGGCGAAATGGCTGCCGACGGCCAGCACCTCCGTAGTGGAAGGGCAGAAGAGTTCGGATGCAGATGCAGGTGTTCCGGCCATAGGGAAAAGAGCGTAAGGAATGGACGAGATCGAACAGCACGAGATTCCGTTTGAAGGCAAGCGTCACCGCAACCCGAAGCGGCGCCGGGGAATTTTTCTACTGCCGGCGATGATGACATCAGCGAACCTGTTGTGCGGTTATTACGCCGTGGTTGCCTCGCTGGTCGGCGCTCCGGAAGATTTGAACCGCGCCGCCAAAGCGATTGGGTTGGCGATCCTCTTCGATTCCCTGGATGGGCGGCTCGCGCGGATGACAGGCACTACCACGGAATTCGGGGTGCAGTTCGATTCGCTCGCGGATGTGGTGAGCTTTGGAATTGCGCCATCGATTCTCGCGTATGCGTGGGGATTTCGCGGCATCACCAGCATGGCCGGCGAAGGGCTGCATCAGCTTGGCCAGTTTGCCTGGGTCTGCTGTCTCGCGTTTTTGATTTGCTGTGCATGGAGGCTCGCGCGGTTCAACGTGCAGGGAATGGCGCCGGGCAGTTCGAAATATTTTGTAGGCATGCCAACTCCAGCCGCGGCCGCGGTGATTGCCTCCATCGTCCATGGGCTTCGCTTGGGCGGGCCTATGTCAATCGGCTCGCTGCAAAACGGGTGGTGGGCGATCGGCTGGTTCATCCTTACGGCGGCGCTGGGCGGGTTAATGACCAGTACGATCCGGTTTTACAGTTTCAAAGACATTCCCTGGGCCCGCAAGCAGACCTCACTCGCGATCGTGCTAGTCTGCCTCCTTGCGGGAGTCATCTGGCGTTACTCCGAGTACGCGCTAATGATCATAGCTTGCACGTACACGGTGGTGGGCGTAACCCTGCATCTCATTCGCTTCTTCCGGCATCGCCTGGTTTCGCGGACCGCGTGATTCATGCCTTCGCTTGAGCGGGGATCCAATCAAATCGTGATTGCCGGTGCCTCCTCGCTGTTGGGCGCGGAGCTTCGTTCCTTGCTCGAAGAGAGCCGCTTTGCCGGTGCCGAAATTCGCCTGGTGGATGAAGAAATTGCTGCTGGAGTGTTGACGGAAGCTGGCGGTGAGCCTGCCGTGATTCAGCCGGTCGAGGACGGCACCTTCGACCGGGCGGGAAAGGTATTTTTCACCGGTTCAGCAGCATTCACTCGGGCCAACCTGCAGGCCGCGCGGACCGCGAAGGCAAAGATCATCGACTTGTCCGGAGCGACGGCCGCGGATGACGGCACCGTGAGTTGGTTCCCGAAATTGGATTCGCTTCAGGGTAGAAAATTTCCCAAGGATGCTGGCGTTTATGCAATTTTGTCTGCGGTTGCGACAGTTGCCGCTTCGCTCGCTCTTGGCTTGTCCAGAATCGGCGTATCGCGGCTGGCGGTGATCTGCTTTCACTCTGTTTCCGAAGCCGGGCGTGCCGGAATCGAAGAGCTAGAAAGCCAGACGGGACAACTTTTGTCGTTTCAAGGGATGGGTCAGCCCGTGTTCGATACGCAGGTTGCGTTTAATCTTCTGGACCGGTTTGGCCCTGCTAGCAAACTCAATCTGAACGGTGTGCGGGAAAGGATACGCACGGAGACCCAGGCATGCCTGGGAAAGAAAGCTGTCATGCCTTCCTTGCAAGTGATCCATGCTCCGGTGTTTTATGGAACAGCCTTTGCGGCATGCGCTGACCTACCGGAGGGAACGAAGTTTGAGCAGGTGGTCGCAGCGAGCGAGGACGCGGGATTCTTGATTCCGTCGGACGGCGAACCTGGACCGAGCAATGTGAGCATCGCAGGAGAGAGAGTGGCGCACCTGGCGAAGCCGGAGCAAGATTCAGCGCGGCCGGGAGCGTGGTGGTTCTGGGGAGCGGCGGATAACATCCGGCTGCCTGCGGCGAATGCCGTCAAGCTGGCGGAGATGCTGCCATGATTAGCACACGAATTTTAGGCACTGCTATCACGAGCGCGTTGATGGTTTCCGGATGCGGATATCATGTTGCCGGTCATAGTTCGGCGTTGCCGAAAAGCATCCACGTGATTGCCGTGCCTGCGCTGGAAAATAAGACCACTAGCTACCGGCTCGAACAGAAGCTGACGGCAGCGATCGTGCACGAATTTCTGGCGAAGACATCGTACAAGGTCGTGTCGAATCCCGACGAAGGCGACGCGGTCTTAAGAGGCAAGGTCGTCAGTTTGGAAGCTCTTCCGCTTTTGTTCGATACAACGACAGGCCGGGCGACGACGATGCTCGTCACCGTGAAGTGCGAAGTGACGTTCACGGAAAGCGCGACCCAGAAGGTTCTCTTTCACACTGACAATTATATCTTTCGCAATCAGTATGAGGTCTCGACCGATCTGAAGAGTTTTTTTGAGGAGCAAGATCCGGCGCTAGACCGGCTGGCGCAGGATTTTGCGGCGCGACTGGTTGCCGCGGTCACGGAAAACTATTGAGGGAGGCAAGACAGATGCCCCAGCTTTCCACGGGGGAATTGCTCGCACGGCTAGGACAGGGAAAGTCAATTCCTGCGGTCCTGCTGCTTGGGGAAGAGCCGTACCTGCGTGACAACTGCCGCAGTTTGTTGATCGAGAAGTTTGTGGCGGAGGCTGCTCGAACCTGGGCGGTTTCACGGTATTCGGCGGGCCGGGGCGAGACGCAGGCGGCGCTCGATCAGGCGCAAACCATGGCGATGCTTTCGCCGCAGCAGGTAGTTTTCCTCGAAGAAGCGGAAGCGATCGAAAAATTGGGAGAGAAAAACCGGGAAGACGCCGTGGCACAGCTCGAAGCGTATCTAAAGAATCCGGCGCCATTCACGGTGCTGGTGGTGGAAGCGACGAAGCTGGACCAGCGCATGAAACTGGGAAAACTGCTGGCGGAGAAGACGCTTGTGGTGGCTTGCGGCCTCGGCGAAGATACCGGCGAAAGGCAAATGGCTGCCGTGGGGTTGGCTCGCACGATTGCGAAAGAAAAGGGCGTGGAGTTCGAGAAAGGCGCGGCCGAGGACCTGGCGGAGCTCGTAGCGGCGGACTTGATGCGACTGAAGACGGAGATTGAAAAGCTGGCTACTTTCGCGGGCGAGAAGACATTCATAAGCAGGAACGACGTGAGCGCGCTGGTGATTTCCGAGAAGACCACGACGGTGTGGGAGCTAGCGGACCTGATCGCGGCGAGAAAGTCCGCAAACGCGCTGGAGTTTCTCGACCGGTTGTTGCGCGACGGCGAGGAGCCCTTGCCAATGGTCGGAGCGATGGCCTGGATGTATCGAAAACTGATCGAGGCGAGTGAGGTGAAAGGAGTCACGAACGGATATCAGGCGGCGCGAGCGCTTGGGATGCGCCCGGAGCAGGCCGAACTAGCGCTTCAAGCGTCTCGCAAAATTCCCAGGGCGCAATTGTTCGCTGGATTGCGTGCACTGCAAAAAGCCGATGACCGCCTCAAGGGCGGCGCAGAAGATGCGAGGGCCGTAATGGAATTTTTGGTCACAGAATTGACGAGCGAAGTGGTCGCCGTGAAATCAGCTTCAAAATAGCGTTGCGGCGCGCAGCAATAAAAAAAGCGCGGGGCGGACGCCGCGATTTCAAAATTTGTCAGAAAATTTGTTTGACTTCATGACCACCTCGAACCGACGCTTGCGTTCGGCCGACGAAAATTTACTTGGCGGCCTTGGCTTTGACGCCGTTAAAGGCGAGAGTCAAGCGCGACTTGTAGCGGTTGCCGGTGTTTTCGTGGAGCACGCCCTTGGTGATGGCCTGGTCGATCGCCGACATTGTGGGATGGAGAAGATTGCCCGCGGCCGTGGCGTCGCCGGCGGTTAGCGCGGTGCGCAAACGGCGCATCAAGGTGCGGACCCGGGTGCGGTTGGCGCGATTGACCTCGGCGCGTTGAATAGATTGCGCCGCGCGCTTTAAGACCGATTTTTTCTTTTTCTTGATCTTGGTAGCCTGACCCTGCGCCATCTATTGCTCCTTTTAGGTGTCACTCAAACTTCTAACGTTAAACGAGGCATGGGGCTTTGTCAAACGAGAGGGACCACGGAAAGTAAAAGTGTTTCCGATAACATGACTATACGTCCCCGGCTGGGTGATCAAGTCTTCGAACCTATGACCCGCATCAATGCTGCAATCCCGCGCGCTATGGTATAAAGCTCTGCGTAATTACGCGGGCGCGGCGTCTCACGCGCTCCAGGAGACACCATGGCCACCCGCACAATTCTCCTCACAGGGCTGAGAATCCTGGCGGTATGTCTTCTGTTTGCGGTCTGCTTTATTGTCGGCGGTGTGCTCTCCGGAATCGACAAGGTCGCTCAGCAATCGATCGCATCCCAGCCCGATCCGCTCGCCAACGAGCAGGCCCCCCCGAGGTCCGACAATCTTCTTCGCAGCTTTCTAATTTTCACGCTTTGTGCTGGCGGCGTTCTCTCCTACCTCATGCTCAGGTCTCAGTGGCACGGCTGGATGCTAGTCGCCGCCATCTTCGTGAGCATGTATGGCATCTCGACTGTCGCCAGTCAGCTCGATTCCGTTGCCTTTCTCTCAAAGAAATTGCCTCATGGAATGATCCGGGCGATTTTTGTCCAGGGCGCGATTGCCTCAGCTCTATTCGCGCCCCTCGCTGTCCTGGCGCTCGGTAAGTGGCGGGTTGCCTCAATTCGCCCACCTAATGCGCCTGCTGTCCCGCCGAAGCTTGCTTCGATCCTCCTGCGACTCGCCATCCTCGTCGCAGCTTTCGTCTTCCTGTACATGTTTTTCGGTTATTACGTCGCTTGGAAAAACCCTGAACTGCGGCGCTTCTATGGGGGGCCAGAACTGGCAACCTTCTGGTCGGCATTGAGGCACAACTGGATAAGCTCCCCGTGGATTTACGCCCTTGCCGCGTTCCGAGCGTTCCTTTACGTTGGGTGTCTGTACCCACTCGTTCGGATGCTCCACACTTCCCGGCGGGAGTCGGCGTTGGCCGCAGCACTCTTCCTGGCTTGCTGGACAACCGCCTTGCTGTTGCCGAATCCGTTGATGCCCGCCAGTGTTGCGCGGAGTCATTTTTGGGAGACGCTCGGCTTCAGTTTGGTCTTCGGCGCCCTGGCAGGGTGGCTCCTGTGCTTTACTGCGCCCGTACCCCAAGTGGAACCGAACCGAGCAGCCAGTTAGGCGGCTTCGAAGCTGTAGCGCAGGGTATCACTCGATTGTGTCAGACCTGTTGGAAATGACGGACCTACTCCCTTGCGACCCAGAAACGACACTCTGCAAGTTGAGATTTCAGCGATCATCCGACTGGGACGTTAATCGTACATGTGAAATCTGGCCAGGTCCCAATGTCCGGTTACGACTTATCGGGTCTTGGCCGCTGACATCTGGTAGGAAGGCGATGTGGATGGTGCCGGAGCTTTAAGAATTGCGCGCGTTCCAAGAACCGTTGCGGTCCACATGTCTACGCGCAAGATTTAGCGCAACCAGGGCGATTATGGGATAGGCTGTGAGCAACTGAAGGCTAGTACCCATATTCCCGATTCCTTCAACGGCCCCAAGGCTTGTCCCAAAGGATGCTGCGGGGCATTTGCAGATATTCCGGATATAAGAAGTTTGAAAGAAACTATCGCGTCCAATATCCAAAACAGAATCTCCACGGAAAAAAGATAATTCGAGAAAACCACACCTCGCCTTCGAATCATAATCAACCAGTAGCCAGTTAGGAGAATTGAAAAAAGAAAATTACATTGATAGTAACTAGAAAATAATATAACTCGGCCTCGTGAGGCAATCGCCCGAGATGCCCGAAGTGATGAACCCCCCACAGTCCATCAAGCAAAAAATATGCGCCTGTCAGCCCGAAAAACCAATTCGCGATACCGAAAGAGCGGATAAGAGTTCTGCCCCGGTTGCGCATTGCTGACCTCCGAGCCCCGAGGTCATGGTATCACCGCGACATCATAGCTAATCCCGAGCGAATCGTAGCGCGCGGTTGAAAGAGCATCACTGTTGGAGTGTGAAAGAACTGGGAATAGCGGCGGCCTCGTGGGCGCGTTTCGTATCCATCACGGCTTTCATTGTCACACAAGCAGGCTAAGTCCCGATAAACGCGGCCGTAATCGGACAAGTGGAGTCCTGGTGCTGCTGTCCTCATTCCGTCCGAGTGACCAGTAGCGCGGTTATTCGGGGACAAGTTATGATGTTTTCAGCCGCGACTCTTGTCCCTCCCTCTCCACGGTTTCCGCCTCGGAGCATGCGCTAGACGCTGTTTTCCCGGCGCGATAACTGGAGCCGAAAATAAAGGCGATAGGAACTTTAGTCTTCGGAACATAAGAAACGTTTTGAGCCCGACGATGATTGCCGTGTTGTTATCCGCCGGAGGCAGTTTGGCACGCGCCACGGAGGGTTGAATGTGTTCAAACTCTCGTTCCACATTGAATACGGCCATTCAGTGGTTTTGCGGCGAGTGTACCTTCCACTGCGCGGGAAGCTAGCCAACTTGAATGGAGAAGCCGATGCGAATCTTTGCAGTCTTGCTGGTTGTGGGTTCAATTCTGTTGTCACCCAGTCCAGCAGGCGCGGAAGACAAGAAAAAGGAAGTCCCGGTCGCACCTCTGCCTGCGGCGATCGTGAATGCCAAGAAAGTTTTCCTTTCCAATGGCGGCGGCAGTTATCTCGCCTACGACGCCTTCTATTCAAAGATGAAAGAATGGAGCAAGTATAAAATCGTTGGTTCACCAGAGGAATCGGACCTGATCGTTGAACTATCTTATCGTGTTGAAGACAGCACCCGAGTCTGGAATTCCACAAACACCTACTACCTCACAACTCAGATTCACAGCAAACGGATGATTGACGCTCCACTCATTCTCACAATTTTCGACGCCAAGATGAAAAAATCCCTTTGGTCAGAAACTGACCATCGAGGATTCGCAAAGCGAGAAAAGAACCGAGACAAGGAAACGGTCAACTCTGCTCTGCGTCTAGTGGACGGTTTGAAAGCGAGCGTGAACGTACGACACTAAACCGGCAATCTCTTTTGACCAAGGTTTACATCTATAAGCTGAGCGTGGAGCGTCATGCATGAGCAAAGACATCCTTTCGCTCGCAGTCTTCTAACAGGTGAAAGAGAACCGGGTGACCTCCGGGTGCAGAAACGATCAACGCGGCCGCGTCCGATTTCTAATCTCGAACTTTTAGACCGAGAATTCCTCGCACACCCTCACGGACTTCCTTTTTGCTCGTGTGCCTGCGCCCCCGGAAAAAGTTCGGAATTCTCCCCGCAGCAGCTAATGCCTAGCTCCTAATTAAAGCGGTGACTGGAAACTGATCCACTCCCTGACCGTGACGGGAGACGTGTGATTGGTGGAAGAGGGTTCTGCTGTTGGTGTTCACTGATTTTGCTGCGATCAAGTAAACGGGGAAGCAACCCTGCTTTGGATTTCTAGTTAACAAATAACGGCCCTCCCCCCGGTTTTTTCATAAGTGTTGATTCCAAGGAGGTTAAGGTTTCTGTAAGCTCCTTAGAATCAATACTTATGAGAAATTTTGGAAGTGTTGAATCCAAAGGACTTGTTTGCACTAAAATTGTGCAAATGTGCCTTTCTTCCCAATTTTGGGAAATGCACGACTTAAGCTGAGGTATGGGCTCCAGAAAGCAAGAAACGCCAGCAAGATGCTGGCGTTACCATGACAAGTTACAATGATATATAGAGGAAGTATATCCTCAAGAGTAACCTCTTGTCAAGCGAAAACAGAAAAAGGTGTGGAGTTGGTCGCGGGGCGCTGCCTGCGCGTTCTGGCTAATTGTGGGGAGGGAAGGAAAGCGGGAATTCGAAGATTTGGTCGCCGACGAAGATGCGCAAGTTGAGTTCTTGGGCATTTTTGTCGCGCTGAAACCACACGACTCCGGAGATCTTGTCTTTCGGCGCGAGGGTCGCCGCCTGGAGGACAGATGTTTGGACCTGCTGTGCTTCCTGTGCCATATAGTTCGGGGGCGCGGGTACGTACGCGGGAGTCTTATAGGCGACATTCCTGTAAGTGGCCGAGGCAGGTGCGGTGGCGCTCGAATTCGTCCAATAAACCTGGTGAGTTAATGCTTTGGAGAGTTCTTTGGGATTCTGAACGGCGAGGGAGCGAAGTCTGGGCTTCAGCTCGTCGAGCGTGAAGACGGCGGGGTTGAAGTCGAGTGGCTCGGCGCTTTGGTTCACGATGGCAACGCTGGCACGCAGTTTCCAGCCGGTGTCCTGCAACGAGACCTGGACGGTGATCCCGTTCGCGGTGAGCGATTCTACGAGCGAGTCGCCGCTGAAGAACTGGTTACTGCCGGGAGTGCCGGCGCGCCAGCGCGCGATTCCGTTATCAACGACAGCTTCGTCCGCGCGGTCAGCTAGTGCAGACTTGGCAGGAGCTTCGGAGAGATACATGCGCGCAACGTAGCCAGTCTTGCCGTCGGCGGTGCGGATCTGCACGGTGTAACCTTGCGAGTCCGAGAGAATCGCGACGTCCTCGCCGCAGGCTAACTGGGATACGACTTGCATGGGAAGGACTTGGCCTGCATCCGCGGTGATGGGTACATGTTGAACGCCGCGGCAGATCACTTTGCTGCGCAGCGCCGTTAGCGGTGGGGCAACCGTGGAGCCGGAATTCTCCGCGGCCCAAAGGGGCAGAGTGGCTGCCAAACTCGCGAAAGTGCTCAGAATCAAGAGCTTATGTATCATGTTTTTCTACTCACCCCTCAGAGATGAGAGTCTGCAGAAAGCTTTGTGCGTTACCGTCGATTGGCATGTTCGGGTTACCAAGGGACTAGGTCCATAGCGCGTTCGTACCAGAGGACAGGTTACGAGCGGCATACGGATAGCGAAGCTTGAAATGTGTGTGAGAAGGGTTAGATGCCGAAACTCAGCGCTGGAGAGGTCCGGGAACTTGAGATTTGTAACGGGCGAGTAACTTGACCATCGGGCGGGGGTGGGTTAGGGTGTAAGAAGTTTCTTCCTGAGTTGACTGCGGTACGGTCACCGATCGCGAGGAGGAATCCCATCGGCCACCCGGCTTCCTTAGCAGGCAGACCTTCCACTTGGATGAGACGTACCGTTCACATATCCGGAAAAATTGAACCGTTCTTCGGCACGCTCGACGAGAATGTGCGTTTGCTGGAGGACTCGCTGCACGTGCGCACGCATTTGCACGACACGCGGCTGACGATTGAAGGCGAGCAAGAGAGCGTCGACCAGGCGGTGAAAATCGTCGAGGAATACAACCACCTGACCCGGCATGGGCGGGCGCTTTCGAGCACGGAAGTGAAGTCGCTCATGCGCGTGGCCACGGAAGAGCCGCACGAATCGCCGAGGGGAATGTTCGAGCCGGCGAGGACGCGATCGTTCGGAAAGAAGCAGGTGACGCCGAAAAACGCGAGCCAACGGCGGTACATGGAGGAGATCGAAAAGCACGACATGATGTTCGGGATTGGGCCGGGAGGAACGGGGAAGACGTACATCGCGGTGGCCATGGCGGTGAGCGCGCTGCTGACGAAGCAAGTGAACCGGATTATTCTGGCGCGGCCCGCAGTGGAAGCTGGTGAAAGGCTGGGGTTTCTGCCGGGCACGCTGCAGCAGAAGATCGATCCCTATATGCGCCCGCTGTATGACGCGCTCTATGACATGCTGGACGCGGACAAATTGGACAGATTTCTCGAGAAGGGAATTATCGAAGTTGCGCCGCTGGCGTTCATGCGCGGGCGGACGCTGAACGATTCGTTCGTGATTCTGGACGAAGCGCAGAATACCACCAGCGAACAAATGAAAATGTTCTTGACTCGGCTGGGATTCAATTCGAAAGCGGTGATCACCGGAGACACGACGCAGATCGATTTGCCGCCGGGGAAAAAGTCCGGCTTGATTGAGGCGTTGGAGGTCTGCGGAAAGATCGAGGGAATTGGCGTCGTGCAGTTCGGCGAGAAAGATGTCGTGAGACACAACCTCGTGCAGCAGATCATCCGGGCCTATGAGGACTATGACGCAGCGCATCCGCAGCGCGGCGTGAATGCGGCGACGGGAGCCGGGAATGGAAAGGCGGGAACTGCGGCCGAGGGAAGCGGGAAAGAACCGAGCAAAGAAAATCAGCAAGCATGATTGTGAACCGGCAGCGAGACGTGCGAGTTGCACGGAGGACCTTTGAGACGTTTTTACAACGGGTCAAAAAAGAGTTAGGCGTACAGGAGTTCGCCGTTACGGTTTGCTTTGTGAGCAACGTCGAGATCGCGGGGATGAATGAGCGGTTTCGGAAGAAGACGGGGCCGACGGACGTGCTGTCATTTCCCGCCGGGAAGATACGGGGAGCGCGGTTAAGAAAAGAAAAAAACATCAACACGGCGGGCGCAGAGGGCACGGAGAAGAGCCGAGAAGGACGGGCTTCACGGGAGACGGAGACATACCTAGGCGATATTGCGATCGCGCCGGAGACGGCAAGGCGTTATGCAAAAAAAAACGGGCGAAGTTTGAACAATGAGTTGCGCGTGCTGATCCTGCATGGTGTGCTTCATTTGATGGGCTACGACCACGAAACCGACCGCGGCGAGATGAATCGCATCGAAGGGAAGATGCGGCGAAGATTCAGGCTGTCATGAGCGCGTATAGGTGGGTTTATGCTCTAGGTGTAGTCCTTCTCGGCTTTGGGCTGCCCGTTTTTTCCTACCTGGCGCTGATCTATCGCGAGCTCGGCCGCATAAACACCGGGCGCGTTCACGAGCATTTGGAAATTTTTGAGGCGGAAATTGAGCCTCGGCTGCGGATCAAGAGGCGCAGCGGCGGGCGGACTTTCCGCATTCTGGGCCACTTCTGGCTGGCGTTCCTGGTGCTGGAAACAACACGCGGGGTTGTTTACTTCGTGCCTGGAACGTGGGAATCGCTCCTTGAATTTGTCGTGTTCTTAACGCTGGAAGTCGTGATCGCGATGCACTTCATCCCGGACATGCTGCTATACCGTACGACGGGCCGCTGGCTGTTGCCTTTATTGCCGTTGATCCGGGCGGCGATATGGCTGGTCTGGCCGGTGCGTGTGTTTCTCGAAGGCGCGGAGTCCCTCGCGCGCATCTCCGAACATGAGCCGGATATGACTCAGGAGCAGCGGACCGAAGAGAGGATCGAAGCGTTGGTGGATGCGGCGGAGGAAGAGGGCATCATCGCCGCGGACCAGGCCGACCTCATCGAACAAGTTGTGGAATTCAGCGACAAACGGGTTCGCGAGGTGATGACCCCGCGGCCGGACATTGTGGCCATCGCAGCAGAGGCCACACTCGAGGAACTGCACGCAAAATTTGTCGAGAAGAAATTCTCGAAGATGCCGGTGTATGAGAATTCGCTGGATGATATTTTCGGAGTGGTGCACGCGCAGGACCTGTTGCATATCGCCGATCAGGATTTGCCGAAGCGCAAGGTGCGCGAACTGGTGCGGCCTGTGCTCTTTATGCCCGAGACCAAAGCGGGTTCGGAACTTTTGCGCGAGATGCGGCACAAGGGCCAGCCGCTCGCGGTGATCATCGATGAGCATGGATCTGTGGCGGGGATCGCGACGGTGGAAGACCTTGTGGAAGAGATTGTGGGCGAGAGATGGAACGACGGGAAAGCGCCCTCGCCCGACGTGGTGCGCGAGGCAGATGGAGGGCTGGTCATGCGCGGCAGCATGGCCATTCACGGCGTTGAGGAATTATTGGGCGTGAACCTCGGCAAGGACGCGGGTGAGACCGTCACGACCATCGCGGGATTGCTGAGCCATGCTTCGGGCAAGGTGCCCGCGCCGGGAGACAAGATTGATTTGGAAGGGTACCGCTTCGAAGTGCTGGAAGCGAACCAGAGGAAAGTGCTAAGGCTCAGGATTCGAAAGAGAATTGCGGCCGCACCAGCAAGAGCAAATCCGTAGACTTCAAAGAGCATTTCCTCGTGAGGGATTTCCAGGCGTGGTGTAGGAATTCCCTGACCGACGCGATACCATGCGGGTGCTCAAAAGGGATGGCCGTGCGCCGGAGGAGGCAGTTTGATGAGTGGGAAAAGGTTTGCGCGACGGACG
The DNA here is from genome assembly GCA_035576885.1 of Candidatus Acidiferrum sp. GTDB lineage: Bacteria > Acidobacteriota > Terriglobia > Acidiferrales > UBA7541 > Acidiferrum. The sequence continues at coordinate 63,291 of DATLVZ010000038.1, forward strand.
GTCTTGCTTGTAGCGTTTTGCGCGTGCACGCAGGCCACGCAAGCCTTGGCGCAAGAGGGCGGAGCAGCAATCACGACAAGCCCGGACATGCGCTGGGCGGTAAAGGTCCCGATGCGCGACGGTGTGTTGTTGAATGCGACGGTGTTTCAGCCGCATGCGCAGAAAGAGCCGCTGCCTTTTATTTTCACGCTGACACCCTATATCGGCGATAGTTATACGGACCGTGCCATGTATTTTGCGCAGCATGGGTACGTTTTCGCACTGGTGGATGTGCGCGGGCGCGGCAATTCCGGAGGAGTGTTCGAGCCGTTTGCGAATGACGCAAAAGACGGCTACGACATCGTCGAGTGGTTTGCAAAGCAGTCGTACTGCAATGGGAAAGTGACGATGTGGGGCGGCTCCTATGCCGGATTTGATCAGTGGTCTACGCTCAAGGAATTTCCGCCGCATTTGGTCACGATTGTTCCTGCTGCCGCGGCGCATCCCGGAGTAGATTTTCCATTCCAATTCGACATTTTCGGACCTTACGACGAGCAGTGGCTCACGTTTACGAGCGGAGTCACGGGGAATGAGAAGCTTTTTGGTGACTCGTCCTTTTGGGGAGCGAAAGCACGCGAATACTACGATAAGCATCTGGCGTTTCAAGAATTCGACGGTATCGCGGGGAATCCGTCCGCAGTGTTTCAGAAGTGGGTGCAGCATCCTATTCCGGATGCTTATTACGACGCCATGGTGCCAAGCCCGGAGCAGTACAAACGCATACAATTTCCGATCCTGACAATCACTGGCGATTACGATGGCGATCAACCCGGAGCCTTCACCTATTACAAACGGCACATGGAGTATGGGATGCAGGAAGCGAAACAAAATCATTTCCTGATTATTGGTCCGTGGGACCACGCGGGGACCAGAACGCCCAAGCGGGAAGTTGGTGGACTGAAGTTCGGAGAAGCGAGTGTCTTGGACCTCAACAAACTCCACACGGAGTGGTACGACTGGGTGATGAAGAACGGGAAAAAGCCGGAGTTTTTGAAAAAGCGCGTGGCGTATTACGTGGTGGGAGCGGGGGCGGAGAATTGGAAGTATGCGGATACTTTGGAAGGCATTTCGAATGAGAAACGCACGCTCTATTTGGAATCGAACGGAAAAGCGGACAGCGTGTTTCAGTCCGGGATGCTTTCGAACAAACCAGGCACGGGCGCAGCCGCCGACAAATGGACCTACGATCCTCTCGATACGCGGCCAGGCGACGCGGAACAGGATGACGATGCAGGAGGCTTGGTCTCACAGCATGCGCTCATGAACACTTATGGGAATGGAGCGTTTTACCACAGCGAACCGTTTGGAGAAGCCACGGAAGTGACGGGATTTTTGAAATTGACCGTCTGGCTGACGATGGACGTTCCGGACACGGACTTGGAGGCGGAAGTTTATGAGATATTGCCCGGCGGAGAGTCCGTGGCATTGACTGGAGCGACGATGCGTGCGAGGTACCGCGAGTCGTTGCGCCAGGAAAAACTGGTCACTCCTGGGAAAACAGAAAAATACGTGTTTGATAACTTCACGTTTTTTTCGCGGCGGATCGCGAAGGGAAGCCGGTTGCGGCTGTTCGTGCATTGCCTGAATACCACCGGCACGGAGAAAAATTATAACAGCGGCGGAGTCGTGGCGCTGGAAACCGGGAAGGATGCGAAGTCGGCGCACGTTACGCTTGTCCATGATAGCCAGCATCAGAGCATGCTGGAACTGCCGATGGTCAAGTGACCCGGCTGAAAGAAAAAACGGAATTAACACATAGAGTTCGAGATCGCAGAGAGCAGGGAGAAGAGATTTAGAGTGGAGAAAACGGAGACGAAACCGAAGCGAGCGTTTCGGTCGGGATTTGTGGCCATTGTGGGACGGCCAAACGCAGGAAAGTCGACGTTGTTGAACCGCTTGGTCGGGCAGAAGGTCGCCATCGTCACTTCGAAGCCGCAGACCACGCGCAACCGCATTCAGGGGATGGTAACGCGGCCCGAGGGACAAATTGTTTTCATCGATACGCCCGGGCTGCATTCGCCGGACTCCGCGCTTGGGAGGCAGATGATGCACGAGGTAGCTGCCGCGTTGGAAGGTATCGACGTGCTGCTGTTGATGGTGGATGCAAGCAGGACGCTGCCACATGCTGATGATTTGCTGCTTGAGCGGGCCAAGCGATTCCGCGGAAAAACGATTCTGGGGCTGAACAAAATCGACGGCCTTCCAAAGTCCAAGTTGTTGCCGCTGATCGAGGCGTTCCAAAAGTCGTTCGAGTTTGCGGCGATTGTTCCGATCTCCGCTCTCAAGGGCAATGGCTGCGATGAGTTACTAAACGAGATTTTGCGGTTGCTTCCTGAAGGGGAGCCTTACTTTCCCGAAGATCAGGTAACGGATCAGCCGGAACGGTTCCTGGCAGCGGAGATCGTGCGAGAAAAAGCGATCCAGGCGATGTATCACGAGCTTCCGTACGCGCTGGCGGTGAGGGTTGATAAGTTTGAGGAGCTGCCCAAGCTGCTTCGTATTGAAGCGACAATGAACGTCGAGCGAGACTCGCAAAAGAAGATTCTCATCGGACATAAGGGCGAAATGCTCAAGAAAATCGGTACGCAAGCGCGCAAGGAACTGGAGGAGTTATTCGGCACCAAAATCTACCTGGGACTGTTTGTAAAGGTTGTGGACGGCTGGCGGGACAATCCGCAACAGGTTAGAGAGTTAGATTGGCATGCCCAGCTCGAAGCGCTTGGCGAGGACGAAGAACGCTAGCTTCAGGACTCCCTCACTGGAAGCAAATCCGAGGTTGCCCGCCTGCGGGCATCCAGGATCTCAGTAAGCAGTGCTGGAGTGTCCGTATCCGCCGAAAGTCCAGCGTACACCAACGGTTGTATATAAGCCGTACGGACCGTTCGTCCGAAGATCGGCGGGACCCAGGGAGCTGGAATACCGGCCTAGATAATCGACCTGGTGCTGCGTCACGCGCAGATTGAGATTTTTTGGCAGCTCGAGGGCGAAGCCCACGCAGCGCTCGAACGCGATGGGCTCCATCGAAGCGAGGTAGCTGAGCTGCGGGATATTTCTTCCAAACGAAAATCTTGGCTCGAAGAAGAAGAAGAGGTGTTTGGCAAAAGTGCGATTGAGGGGCTGGAATTCGATGTAGCCGCTGAACAGATAGCGGGCATAGGCGGTGCATGCGGAAGTCGTTCCCCCAGAACTCGTGGGCTGGGGAAACGCGCATCGCCCTAAGTCGGGCTCATTGTGGGAAGGTGCCACCTCAAAATCGGTGTAGCCACGGACCCAGTTGCGCGGAAACCAGGAAGCCGACGACGGCCGTTCATACCAAGGGTGAACTGGTTGGATTTTCGAGGGCTCAGGTGCTGCCGCAGCCGCAGACGTTGTCAATTGCTGGGTCTGCGCGAACAAACTGGGGGCTGCTGCAATGAGAATGCCAGTCAATACCAAAGCAATCTTTCGCACGACGGTTCTCCTTCAGACTTGCGTGCCTGGGCTTGCGAGTCGAAGCGCTCTTCAGATTGGAGAGTACCCGCGTGAGATTGCAGCGGGGAGCTATTAGCGGCGGATGAACGCGTGAAGGTTCGGCCTGTGCCCGTCGTTAGCCTCGAGTTGGCGGGATTCTACACCAGAAGCAAGTGGTCAGCTGAAAGAAGTTTACGATTTCTTGTGGCGTCACGATTAAAGATGCAACGCGGCTCTACGAGGACCGTATACACGGAGTTTGCTCTCGGCATTCGACCTGCGGCGTCTAGCCTCAGTCCGGCGCGGCGATACCCAACGACTTCATCTTGCGATACAGGTGGCTGCGTTCGAGGCCCAGGGCGGACGCGGTCTGGGTCATGTTCCAGCGGTGCTCCTGCAATTTCCGCATAATGAATTCGCGTTCGTATGCGCTGCGCGCTTCGTGCAAGGTGGAGTACGGATGTTGAGGGCTCTCAGCCACTCCGCGGAAAAGCTCGGGAGGAAGGTGGTGCGGCTCAATGCGTGACTGCGGGCATACAATCACCAGCCGCTCGACGAGATTGCGCAGTTCACGCACATTCCCCGGCCACGGATAACGCACCAGCACTTCCATGGCTGGCGTGCTCAGTTCCCGCGTCTTCTTGCCGTAGGCTGCGCTGAACTCATCCAGGAAATAGCGCGCCAGCGTGGGAATGTCCTCCATCCGCTCGCGAAGCGGGGGCACAAAGAAGGGAATCACATTTAAGCGGTAAAAAAGATCCTGCCGAAAAGCGCCGCGTGAAATTTCCTGTTCCAGGTTTTTGTTTGTGGCGGCAATCACGCGCGCATCAACAGTCATCGTCTGGCTGGAACCCACGGGCTCAAAACGCTGCTCTTCAAGGACTCGCAACACCTTGGATTGAGTTCTGAGACTCATATCGCCAATTTCATCCAGGAAGAGCGTGCCCCCGTCCGCTTTTTGAAATTTTCCGACCTTGTCCTCGGTGGCGCCGGTGAAGCTCCCCTTGATGTGCCCGAACAGTTCGGATTCGATCAGTTCTTCCGGGATGGCCGCGCAATTTACTTCCACGAAGGGCCCCTTGCTACGAAGGCTGGCGGCATGAAGGGCATGGGCAACAAGTTCCTTGCCCGTGCCGCTTTCGCCGTAGATGAGAACCCTCCCGTTAGTGGGCGCCGTGACGGCAATCTGTTGCCGCAGAGCCTTCATGGGCACGCTATCGCCGATGACCTGATAGCGGTAGCCGAGTTCGCTTCGAAGGACCTGGTTCTCTTCCTGAAGCCTTCGCTGCTGGACTGCATTGCGTACTAGAACGATTATTTTTTCGAGCGAAAGCGGCTTCTCAATGAAATCGAAGGCGCCAAGCTTGGTCGCACGCACAGCCGTTTCGATCGTGCCATGACCGGAGATCATGATGACGGCCGGAGCACGCGGAATAGCCTGGAGACGGCTGAGTGCTTCCAAACCGTCCATTCCCGGCAGCCAGACATCAAGGAGGATGACCTCCAGGTCGCCTGACGCGGCGCGCTGCAGCGCTTCTTCCGCGGAGGCCACAGCCTCCACGTGATAGCCCTCATCTTTCAGAATTAACGAAAGAGATTCGCGAATTCCAGCTTCGTCGTCGACGACCAGCAGATGCGGCTTGGAGTTCACCGAGACGTTTCCACTCCGTTTTGATCCGATACGCCGGCAGGTGTGAGCTCCGCGGCCGGAAGCTCCACTAGAAAACGCGACCCCACAGGCTGATTATCCTCCACGTGAATGCTTCCGCCGTGTTCGGCGACGATACGAGCGGCGATGGCCAAGCCCAAGCCGGTTCCGCGGTTCTTGGTTGAAAAATGCGGGAGGAAAAGTTTGTCCTTGTCTTGAGGGGAGATGCCGTGGCCGGTGTCAGAGACGCAAAGTTCGATGCATTCGGCGTCAGGCCGCGAGCACGTGGAGATCAGGATTTCCCGAAGCGTGGAGTTTTCCAGGGCTTCCGCAGCATTGTCAATCAAGTTGACCACGACACTGCGGAGTAGGCCGCCATCGGCGCGAACCGCCGGCAAGTTCTCGCCCAGGAGAGTCTTCAGTGTGATGCCCTCGAGTCGCCCGGAAAAAATCTCAACCGCTTCCTGCACGACGCTATTGGCGTTCGTGGGTACCAGTTTTGCGGTGGGGAAGCGCACGAATTGCGAAAACTCGTTGACGAGGGCTGCAAGCGTGGCCACTTCGCGCTCAATCAAGCGAGAGCACTCCTGAACGAGCTTGGTCAGCTCGACATCCTTCGGAGCTTTCGATTCAGCAACATCGCGGCGTTCAAGAAAACGGGACAAGCGCTGCGAAGAGAGCTGAATCGGGGTAAGCGGATTCTTGATTTCGTGGGCGATGCGGCGCGCGACTTCCTGCCACGCGGCCGACTTCTGAGCCCGCAGCATCTCGGTGAGTTCATCCAATACCAGAACGTATCCGGAATTGGCGCGTCGCGGCCCCAGGGAACTGGCGGTTACGGCAAGGTGCAGGATTCTCCCGGAGACGACTGTTTCGATCTCTCGGGAAACAACGCCCATACGCAGCGAACGCCGCATTAGAAGCTGCAGGATACGCGACGCGTCCGGGCCGAGAAGTTTTTCAAGAGAATGCGCACTGTGGGCGTCGCCGCCGAACATGCGCGTTACCGCTGAGTTGGCGCGAAGGATTGCTCCGTTGGCGTCAAGGGAAATGACCCCCGTGGGGATGTTTTCCAGGACCGTTTCCATCAACTGCCGGCGCCGCTCGAGTTCCTGGACTGCCTGCTGCAGATTTCGCGTGAACTGGTCAATCTGCGAACGGTTGTCTCGCAACTGCGTCGTCATGGTGTTAAATGAACGCACGAGAACGCCGAGTTCGTCGTGAGCTTGCTCGGGGACCTGGTAATCAAAATTTCCCGCGGATATCTCGCGCGTGCCCTCCGCAAGAGCTTGAATGGGGACAGTGACCTGTTTCGCCAGAAAGAGGGCGACCCACATTACAGCGGAAATCAGAAGCACGGTGAACAGAAGAAGAATCAGGAGCATTTGGCGCTTGAGCGCTCGGAGATCCTGTTTCTCACGATTATATTCAAGAGTCTGAGTCTGAATTTGAGCAATTCGCGCAAGAAAATCCGGGCTGGCGCGGTAGGCCGCGACGGTGTAGCCAACGGTCTGGCCTTGCCGCAAAGCAGGAACGCGCGCTGCGAAGTAATTATTTCCTCCAGCTACCCACACCTCCATGCCGCTTGGCAATACCTCCATCGCTTTGCCCAATACTCCCGGCTGGGAACATATCGAGCCGCGCCGGTCTTCGGCCTGATTTTCGCACACCACTCCGCCGCGCGTGGCATTGCCGTCCTTATCCAGAACCCACTCCGCGTCCGCGCCCTTAGCAAGAGCGTGCTGCAGTTGCTCTTCAGCGGTTTGCGCTGCGTCTTCCTGAACTCCCATTGCCAGCCGGCGAAGGGGCGACAACTGCGAGCGGCTAATATCGTTCATGAGCCCTTGGGATTCCTCGGTGGCAATTTCGAGCGGGCGTGGGAACCATCGCAAGAGTGTCCGGTTGATCAGCGAGTAGCTGACGATGAACATGAAAATGATGGGCAAAAGGGAAATTGCCATTGCTCCCACAACCATTTTCGTCTTGAAGCGCGCGCCAAGCTGCTCACGGCTGGTCTCTGCCCACAAGCGAAGAACAGTGCGCCCTAGAATGAGGCTGAAGACAATCAGGGCGGCGGTCATAAAACAGGAGACCGCAAACAGAGGCATCATTGCCCGCCAGCTCTTTGGCTCAAACGGGACTTCCAGCGAGCCGAAGGTAAAGACAGCAGCAAACAGCAGAGTTAGCAGGATGCCGCCGACGACCAGGCTCCAGCGCTGTTTAGAATCGAGGCGGCTCATGCCTTAGCCACCTTCATTTCTCGATGTATACGAGTCAACATAAACGCGCTGCGCTTGCCGAAGATCTGATGTGACCGTTCGAATGCCCGATTATGGTCACGGCTGTGCGGCGAAGGCCGGGTTCTCGATGCCGCGAATCCACCAAAAAACCGGCCCTGTCAATCAGTCGCTCCGTTCGAAAAATCGATTGTCGCACGATGGGGGCGTAAACCTCTCTTTCGCACGATAGCCACCGCGTCAAAGCAAGTCAAGAACGGCACCTGTCCCGCGTTCGAGAAACCTGCCCGTGCGGACAGGTATTAGCCATTTCAGAACTATCTTCTAATTTCCGCACACCTTTGAAGGCTCCATTTGCTATGTTGACCATGGGTGCAAACCGGCAGGGAGTACTGCGGATGTCCGTCCGTTTGGGCGAGATACTTATTAAAGAAAGCCTGATTACTCAGGACCAGCTCCAGAAAGCGCTCGAATTTCAGCGCACCAATGGCGGCAAGCTGGGGAGCTGCCTGACGAAGATGGGCTTCATCACCGATGACGATATCACCGGTGTGCTTTCCCGCCAGTACGGTGTTCCCTCCATCAATTTGAAGTATTACGAAATCGATCCCAACGTCATCAAGCTTATCCCGCAAGACACGGCGCTGCGTTACCAGGTCATCCCACTTTCGCGCGTAGGTTCCGTCTTGACCATCGCGATGACCGATCCCACGAACGTCTTCGCGATGGACGACATCAAGTTCATGACCGGTTTCAACGTGGAACCGGTGGTGGCCTCCGAGTCCGCTATCGGTGAAGCCATCTCCCGCTTCTACGGCGGGTCAGATTCGAACACCGAAGAGTTGAGCAAAATGATGAAGGACCTGGTCGACGAAGACCAGGAACTGGAGTTGGCCGCGGAAGAGGCCGAACTCGATACCGCCACTTTGGAGAAGGCCGCCGAAGAGGCGCCCATCATTAAGCTCGTTAACCTGATTCTCACGGACTCGGTTAAACGAGGCGCCAGCGATATTCACATTGAACCCTATGAACTCGAAATGCGCGTACGGTTCCGCGTTGACGGCCAGCTGCAAACCGTCATGACACCGCCGCTGCGCTTGAAGGACGCCATCACGAGCCGCTTGAAAATCATGGCCAAGCTGGACATCGCGGAAAAGCGTTTGCCGCAAGACGGCCGCATCATGATCAAGTACCGCGCCGACGGCAAGAAGAAAGAACTCGATTTCCGCGTCTCAACCGTGCCGACACTGTATGGCGAAAAAATTGTCCTCCGGCTGTTGGACAAGGAAAACCTCCGCCTGGACATGACCAAGCTCGGCTTCGAGGTGGAATCGCTTAAGAAATTCGAGCGCAACATTTTGAAGCCCTATGGAATGGTGCTCGTCACCGGCCCGACGGGGTCGGGCAAAACCAACACTCTCTATTCGTCAGTGGCGCGCCTCAACACCGTCGATACCAACATTATGACGGCGGAGGATCCCGTCGAGTTCCAATTGGCGGGCATCAACCAGGTCCAGATGAAGGAACAGATTGGGCTGAACTTCGCGGCCGCACTTCGCTCTTTCCTTCGGCAAGACCCCAATATCATTCTGGTTGGTGAGATCCGCGACTTTGAAACGGCCGAGATTGCGGTGAAAGCCGCCCTAACCGGACACTTGGTGCTTTCGACCCTGCACACCAACGATGCGCCTTCCACGATCAGCCGCTTGATGAACATGGGTATCGAGCCTTTCCTGGTGGCCACCTCCGTGAATCTTATTTGCGCGCAGCGACTTGTGCGCCGCATTTGCTCGAATTGCAAGGAAGAACTGGAACTGCCGGAGCAGGCTCTTATTGATGCGGGATATTCGCCCGAGGAAGTTAAGACTACCAAAATCTATCACGGCAAGGGATGTAACACCTGCAATAAGGGCGGCTACAAGGGCCGCACGGGTTTGTATGAAGTGATGGAAATCAACGACGAATTGCGGGAATTGATCCTCGTCGGCGCCTCCGCCTTGGAACTGAAGAAGAAAGCGATCGAGCAAGGCATGCTCACTCTTCGTAGGAGCGGATTGGCTAAGGTGGCTTTAGGTCAGACAACGATGGAAGAAGTTTTGCGCGAAACGGTTTTATAAGAAAAAGGTGAAGCGATGGCCGGGATTACCCTGAGCGAGCTGCTCAAAAAGATGATCGAGATGGGAGGCAGCGACCTCCATATAACCACGAACAGCGCGCCCCGAGTGCGTGTTCATGGGCGTTTGCGCGCTTTGGATATGCCTCCGCTGACGGCGGCCGACACCAAGTCGCTGGCTTATAGCGTTCTGACCGATGCGCAAAAGCATCGCTTCGAGGAAAATCTCGAACTGGACTTTTCCTTCGGACTCAAAAACCTGGCGCGATTTCGAGGCAACGTCTTCAATCAGCGCGGCGCTGTCGGCGCCGTTTTCCGTACCATTCCGTGGGAGATCAAGGGCTTTGACGCCTTGGGTTTGCCTCTCATTGTGAAAGGGCTTTGCGACAAACCGCGCGGACTGGTTCTGGTTACCGGGCCGACGGGCTCCGGAAAATCGACGACGCTCGCCGCCATGCTCGACAAGATTAACAGCGAGCGCGAAGAGCACATGATCACCATCGAGGACCCCATCGAGTTTCTGCATAACCACAAGAAATGCCTCGTGAATCAGCGCGAAATTCACGCTGACACCCACTCGTTTGCTAATTCACTCCGCGCCGCTCTTCGTGAGGACCCGGACGTTGTGCTTATCGGCGAAATGCGCGACCTCGAGACGATTGAGTCCGCCTTGCGCATCGCCGAAACTGGTCACTTGACCTTTGCCACCCTGCACACCAATTCCGCTTCCTCTACCATTAATCGTATTATCGACGTGTTTCCCTCTCACCAACAGCCGCAGATTCGCGCTCAGCTTTCCATGGTTCTCGAAGGGATCCTTTGTCAGGCGCTTCTCCCGCGCTCCGACAATCGCGGCCGGGCCATGATCATGGAAGTCCTAATTCCCACGCCCGCGATCCGCAACCTCATTCGCGAAGACAAGATTCACCAGATCTACTCGGCGATGCAGACGGGTACCGGCCAAACGGGCATGCAAACGTTCAATCAAGGTCTCGCTAACGCTTACTTTACCAAGCTCATCACGCTCGATCTGGCGCTCTCGCGTTCCTCGAACCCCGATGAGCTGCAGGACATGATCAACCGCAATGTGGCCGCGCCGGCTGGCGGCGGTTCGAAATCGCCAGTCTCCAGTAAGCGGTAAAGATTTTTCGGGGCCACTGTGCCCCTGGCCAATGAATTTGATAGATTTGAGGAGGAAAGAATATGCCGGTCTTTACTTATCGAGGAACGAATCGTTCCGGAGGCAACGTCAGCGGGGAGCTATCCGCGACCAGCAAGGCGGAGCTCCAGAACCTGCTTCGCCGCCAGCAGATCACGCCGACCAAGATGTCCGAGAAGGGCAAGGAATTCAATTTGCCTAGCTTCGGCTCCGGCGTAAACGCCAAGGAACTGGCCATCTTCACCCGCCAGTTCTCGGTGATGATCGACGCCGGCTTGCCGCTCGTCCAGTGTCTCGAGATTCTTGCCAGCCAGCAGGAAAACAAGACTTTCCAGAAAGTGCTGGCGGGCACTCGCGGTTCGGTCGAGGGCGGCGCCACACTCTCCGCTGCTATGCGCGATTACCCCAAGGTTTTCGACTCCCTCTACGTGAACATGGTCGAGGCGGGCGAAACCGGCGGTATTCTCGACACCATTCTGCAGCGCCTCTCGTCCTACATCGAAAAGAACGTCAAGCTGCAACGCGCCGTTAAGTCGGCGATGGTCTACCCGACCGGTGTTTTGACGGTCGCCGGCGGCGTTATTATTTTGCTCCTCTGGAAGGTGGTTCCGATTTTCGCCACCTTGTTTGCCGGACTCGGAGTCGATTTGCCATTACCCACCAAGATCGTCATCGGCTTGAGCAACCTCATCGGCAGCGTCTTCGGCTTACTCGCGTTGGTGGCCCTCGGAGGCATGCTCTTCGGGTTAAAAGTTTGGTACGGCACTCCTCAGGGACGCTACGCGATTGACGCGACCATCCTTCGCTTGCCGGTCCTCGGCATCCTCATGCGAAAAATCGCGGTGGCGCGCTTTACTCGCACGTTGGGAACTTTGATCGCCAGCGGCGTGCCTATACTTGAGGGGTTGGACATTACTGCCAAGACCGCCGGTAATGCCGTCGTTGAAAAGGCCCTCCGGCAAGTACGGAAGTCTCTCGAGGAAGGCAAATCGCTCACCGAGCCTTTGAAGGATTCGGAAGTCTTCCCCGGAATGGTTACGCAGATGATCAGCGTCGGCGAGCAGACCGGTGCTATGGATGCGATGTTGCAGAAGATTGCGGACTTTTACGAGGAAGAGGTTGACTCTGCTGTAAAGGACCTGCTGACCGCCTTGGAACCGATCATGATCGTCTTCCTCGGCGTGGTGGTTGGTGGCGTGGTCATCTCCATGTACCTGCCGCTCTTCACCCTGATCGGCAAGTTGAGCCAGGTGCACTAGACACAGCATCGAGCAGTCGGCATTATCCAATTGGCGGAGGACGGGGAAGGAACTCCCAGCCCTTCGCCATTTGTGTCTACACTAGAGAAAGCCCGGCGGAAGCGTGGGGCCGGAAACTCGGGCGATCGATGAACCAAAGTGCGACAACCAGAGAATGGCTTGGCTGGCTGACCCGCGTCCGTCTGCTGACAATTCTTCTCATTTTGGCAGTCGACCTCATCTGGCCGCAGTATGTCCCGGCTTCCAGCACCCAAAATTCCTTCCTGCCGCTCCTGCTTGTCTGGGTCACTCTAGGTGTTTTGCACATTGCGCTGGTCCGGTGGATGCCAGCTGCGTCGTGGCAAGGTGTTCTGCAGGTTGCCAGCGACGTAATGATGATTTCCGCGCTCGTTTACACCACCGGCCTGCAGGAAAGTTATCTAATCTCTCTCTACCTTCTCGTTATCATCGTGGCCAGCATCCTGTTTTCGCGCCGCGGTGCGTTTGTCACTGCCGGCATCTGCCTGTCCATACTGGGCGGGATGACCATGCTGGCATTTGCAGGAAAAATTCCACGCACCTTCCTTCTTGTGCCGACGCCCGAGGGACTCCGCGTCTGGTTTCTCAGCAATCTCTTCGGTTTCCTTGCCGTTGCGTACTTGGCGAGCCTCCTCGCACAATCTCTCCGCCGCCAGGGAATCGAACTCGAAGAAAAGCGCGAAGAGTTGCTCGAACTCCAGGATTTTACCGAAGACATCATCCATTCCATGCGTGGCGGACTGCTGACCACGGACTTGGATGGCAGGATTGTGCTTCTCAATCGCACCGGAGAAGAAATTCTCGGTTGCCGCTTCGTTGACCTTCGGGGAAGAAAGCTGCCCGATATCGACGAAAATTTTTGGCTCCCAGGTTTGAAGGGGCCCAATGACAGGCCGGTGGTCCGAAGAGAGATCGACTTCCGCACCCCCGACGGCCAGCAAAGGTACGTGGGCATTTCCGTTTCTCCTCTGCGGACCAGAAATTCCTCGCGCAGCGGTTATGTGTTCAATTTTCAGGATCTCACCGAGCTTCGCAGGCTCGAGCAAGAAGTGGCTACAAAGGAGCGCATGGCAGCCTTGGGCAGGCTGTCTGCCGCGATTGCCCATGAGATCCGGCAGCCGCTGACAGCCATGGCCGGCGCGGTGAAGGAGCTGGCTCGAATGGTTCCGCTTGAGGATGACGAGAAACACCTGGTCAACATCGTCAGCCGCGAGTCCGAGCGCTTGAACCAGACCATCACGGACTTCCTGAACTACTCCCGCGAGAAGACCTATGAATTTCAGGAAGCAGACGTACGCGAGTTGCTGGATGAAACGCTAACCCTCCTCGAGAGGAAGCCGGGGGTCGATAACAAGTACCTGATCGTGCGGGCCTTCAATGGTGCTGAGTTGCGCGCCCGCGTGGACGCAAACAAGATCAAGCAGGTTTTCTGGAATCTTAGTGACAACGCTCTCCGCGCCATGCCTGACGGCGGAACCCTCACCGTTGGCATCGAACGGCTTCCCTTCTGGCTGCGCATCGCATTTCGTGACACCGGCGTTGGGCTTGATGCAAGGCAGCGGGCAAAGATTTTTGAGCCTCTGCAGTCCGGATTCGAGGGCGGCACGGGCCTCGGACTTTCCATCGTGTATCAGATCGTCCAAGCGCACAGCGGAAAAATTAGTGTGATCTCAGAGAAAGATCGCGGCGCGGAATTTATTGTGGAGTTGCCGCGAACGGCGTGAGGTCTTATGCAGGCAACCAAAGCAGTACCGCAGGAAGCTCTCAAAGAGGTGATTCACATTCTCGTTGTTGATGACGAGCGCTCCATCTGCGAGCTTCTTGAAATTACCTTTCGGAAGGAGGGTCACCGAGTCGAGGTGGCCCACAGCGTCGAGGCCGCGAAACGAAAACTCGAATCGCAGATTTTCGATATCATCATTTCGGATGTGCGGATGCCCGGTGCTACGGGTGTCGACCTCCTGAAATTCACCAAGGAAATTTCTCCCAACACGTTTTTCTTGCTCATAACCGGAGTGCCCACCGTCGAGACCGCCATTGAAGCCGTCAACTCCGGCGCCGATCGTTATGTCATAAAAGACCACGCTCTTGTGGACCAGTTACGCCGCGCCGTAAAGGAAGTCTCGGAGAGCTTGAAGTGGAAGAAAGAAGCTGGATACCTGCGCAGGGAACTGCGCCGCCTCACCGGCCTCGACAGCATCATTGGGCAGAGTCCCAAGATGCGGGCCATCTTCGACTTGATCCAGACCATCGCCCCGCAATCCAGCCGCGCCCTCATTACCGGGGAGAGCGGAACGGGAAAAGAATTGGTGGCTCGCGCCATTCACGAGAACAGCCTTCGCGCTCAGGCTCCCTTCATCACCATCAACTGCGGCGCGTTTCCAGAGACACTCCTGGAATCGGAACTCTTTGGCTATATGAAAGGTGCATTCACGGGCGCCAATGACAACCGAGTTGGACTCTTCCAGGCCGCTCACGGCGGAACACTCTTCATGGATGAGATCGGCAACATGAGTCTGACCATGCAGGTAAAGCTCTACCGCGTGCTTCAGGAAGGCAAAGTGAGGCCCATCGGCAGCACCGATGAAACGGATGTGGACGTTCGTATCATCGCCGCCACCAACAAGGAATTCGAGAAGGAGATCGCCGAGGGCCGCTTCCGAGAGGATTTGTACTACCGGCTCAGCGTAATCCCGATTCACGTTCCCTCTCTTCGGGAGCGCCGCGATGACATTCCGCTTCTTGCCCGGCATTTTCTTGAGCGCTTTCGGACGTCCATGGACAAGCCCATAGCGTCCATTTCACCCGAAGCCATGCGCCGCCTTGAAGCCTACGACTGGCCGGGAAACGTTCGCGAACTCGAAAACACCATGGAAAGAGCTGTCGCGCTGGAATCCAGCCCTCAGATTTCCCTGAGTGTCTTGCCCGACCGCATCGCCGGGTACGCCACGGCATCCCTAGCAGGGGCAATCGGCGGCGGGCCTGCGGCTTTTCCACCAGAGGGTATCGACTTCGAGAAGGAAATCGCGCAAGCGGAGCGGCGGTACTTGTTGGCCGCCCTCGAGAAAAGCGAAGGGGTCCGAACTCGCGCATCCGAACTGCTTAAGATTAGCTACCGATCTTTCCGGCATTACGCAAAAAAGCATAACGTGACATGACGGCTCAGTCGGCAAGGAGCTGCCTTTTTTAGGAAAAGGGAAGTCAACCATAAAGGTTTCGGAGTGACGAAATATGTCATTGTGTAGACAAAAAAAGCCCAGACTCCTTATGTTCGAGTCGCTCTTTTTCCATTTTGGAACAGGTGCTCTCTTTCTTCCAAGATTAAGTGCTTAAGAATCTGTGGATTACGGTTTCTTCTCGGGAGCTCCTATTTCAGAGTGCGCTTGGCAGCAGACGTGCCACTGTCTGGTATTGTATAGGAGTCGAAACTCCGCATCTCTCAACGAGATACTATGAAAAGGCAAAAAGGCTTCTCACTTATCGAACTTCTGATTGTCGTGGCAATTATTCTGATCATCGCGGCCATCGCCATTCCAAACTTGCTCCGTTCGCGTATGTCAGCGAACGAGGCTTCGGCCGTAAATTCTCTGCGCACCGTTAACACCGCGGAGGTGACCTTCAGCTCCACCTACGGTATCGGCTACACCACATTGGTTTCGCTAAGTACTCCTCCTGCAGGCTGTCCCGTTGCTCTCGTGACTGCGGCCTGCTTGATCGACAGCAATCTAGGCGGCGGAACTAAGAGTGGCTACAACTTCACGGCTGTCCCCGCGCTCGGGGCGGGCACTGCTTCCAGCCCGTTTGTTAGTTTCAACTCCACCGCCGTTCCTGTCTCGCCCGGTCAGAGCGGGCAGAGCGACTACTGCTCGGACGAGTCCGGTATGATCCGTAGGGATCCCACTGGTGCGGCAGGGGCCGTAGCCGCCTGCAGTACCTCTGGCCTGGTGCCCGTCCAGTAGCTAGTTTTTGCATAAGCTCGACGGCTCAGGCAGCCAAGATTAGAGACGAATGGAAAAGAGCGCCTCGCAACCTGGCGCTCTTTTTTTGTTGTGCTTATTGGATTGAGCTGCACGCTTCGCTGTTGATTTAGTGGATAAGCCAGCAAGGGTTGTGATTCCAGAAGCTCCCCCAGTATCGAACCATTTGTCCAGGGCGCCGAAGGATTGATCGGTTTTCAAAATGTCAAGTTATGTAAGTTTTCACTGACAAAAAACGTCGACGTTTATCGTACATCCCCAAATAGAGCCATTCTGAAACCTGTGTTGATTCCTCTATCCCGACGTAAACTATTAAGAATCTACAGCTTAGGCTTGCTCCGGGAATTCTAGTACTACCGACAGGATTTGGCCATCTGGCTGCCTTATCTACTAGCGTGCTTCGGTGCTATAAGCCGGACCTAAACTTAAGGAGAATTAATGAAGAAGCAAAAGGGTTTCTCTCTTATCGAGCTTTTGATCGTCGTGGCGATCATTTTGATCATCGCGGCTATCGCCATCCCGAACCTGCTCCGTTCCCGCATGGCGGCGAATGAAGCTTCTGCGGTTGGTTCACTCCGTACCATTAACACA
>DATLVZ010000039.1:0-33945 GCA_035576885.1 Candidatus Acidiferrum sp.
ACACTCTTGGGAAGGGTTCGTTAGACTACTCGCTGCTCCTGCTAGAACCGTTCCTGCCTGCGCGGTTCCCCGGTAGCTCAATGGTAGAGCATTCGGCTGTTAACCGAAGGGTTGCTAGTTCGAATCTAGCCCGGGGAGCCAACCTCAAATCTTTCAATCGATTGGATGTCATCGGAGATGCGGTTATTTCTGCCTTTCTATAATTCTGCCTATGTTTCCTTTCTGGATATTTATAGTTCTTTGAAATCCAGGTTAAAAACGAGTGAGATCATGATTGCGGTTCATCGCAACTTGCTGATTTTTCTCGGAAGAGTCGCGCTTTGATGAGCTATTCGTAAGCAATACTCATCTCCAGTGACCGAAGGTTTGACGTTTTTTCAATCGCTTGGTGTACCGGGATCTGGATTGCCACCGGTCGCGCCTTCACCAGGAAATAATTCCCCTGGTTGCCCGCGCGGCTTGTCGGAGCAGCACGGGTGTCCGTGCCATTCTTCGGCGCAGTATATGCGATATACATTGCCCTGGTATTGGTCGTATCCGACACAACGGCTAGCTTTTCTTAGCTCACAAGGTGGGGCTGGCGAAAGTGACGGAAGAACGAAGCTTACGTCTTTCCCGCTCGCCATCGACCAGGACGTCCGCGTTAAGCGCACGGGTGCGGAAGAAATTGGGGAGAACGGTGCTGGAGACGGTCCGAGAATCCCAAAGAGGAGTTGGTGATGGCAGGGTCTTTCGCATCTCGTGTAGTTTGAGTTTGCTCAAGACGTTGCGCCGCGCCTTAACGTCTGCCGCCGTGGGCCCTTGTTCCCGACTTCTTCGCGCAAGATCCGGCGGACGGGAGCTGCGGCGAGGAACGTCGCGCGAAGAGGTTCGCCAGGCGCGAAGGAATTCGCAAGTTTCAGAAGGTAAGTTTCGGCGCTTTTTCGGTGGGCTTCGGCAACTTTATCATTCTTTAAGCGCCCGTATAAATCCCAAGCCGTCCCCAAGAGGCGCCAAGCGGCCAGAGGAATTTCAAATTTTGCCAGAATCGAAAGGCCATTTTGAATGCGTTCCTCGGCGCGTTTCAAATCCTCCTCCGCAATGGCTACTCGCGCATTCACCTCCCATGCAAGAGCCTGCAGGCTGGGATCGTCCGTTGAGAGCGCGGACGCTAGGAGACGGGCAGCTTCCGTGCGAGCGTTGCGAAGATTTCCAGAAGCCAGCCAGACGTTCGTCAGTCCGAGCTGGGCCTGCATTCGCCAATACCAATGCAAGAAAAACTTCGGGGTTACGTCCTTGTCGATCACTTGCCTGAAATTTTGCAGCGCTTCGTCGTAATTCGCTTGCGCCAGTGCGGCATTTGCGGCGGCATACCACGCAATTGCCTTCGGCTGCCCCTTGGGGTAACCGGATTTCGAACGGATCATGGTATCGCATAACCGCCGGGCGCCTTCGAAATCCAAGGCGACTGTGCGCAGCCATGCTTCCCGGATTGTGAGAATCCAGGGGTCGTTGCCATTCTTCGATGCCCCTTCGCTTGCATTGCGAATGACCTGGAGCGAGTCTCCAAGGCGGCCCATATGCATGAGCGCGACCGCCTTTGCACCAATAGCGAGAAGATGAGAGACCGTATTGGTGGTCCCATCGATTTTCAAAATGCCGGCTTCGGCAATCTGAAGTGCCTCCTGATAGCCGCCCTGAAGCGGCTTAAGGTGGGCGTAGTGCATCTCCGGGTATTGCAACGCACCGGAGCCAGATAGACGCTGGATGGTTTCCGTGGCGGCGGTGCATATTTCCGCGTCCTCGGATCGCCATGTCTGATAGTACAGGCGGACGCAAGCCGCCAGGATTTGGGTGCGGGCCTGGAGCAGTGGATTGTTAAGGGAGGCACTGATCTGCTCCGCCTGCTCGACGGTGGCAACGCATCGATCCACATCGATCATGCCCAGCGGGTGCGCTAGACGAATCAACGCGGTCACTTGAGCCGCCCCGAGGGCACCTTGCTTCGCTTGCGACGCTGCCCTCTCGAAAGTTTGCGCGGAGTCCGCCATGTTACCCAGTGCGAATTGGGTATCGCCGATTTGCACGAGGGTCTGAATCTCAAGTTGCATGCGATTTCCGGGAGCAACCTTCGGAACGAGCTCGAGCGCGTGATGAAGCATTTCAATCGAATCATGGTAGGCGAATCTTCTCGCGGCATTCTCCGCTGCGACTATCAAGTAGCGGATGGCCTGCTCCCAGTCGCGCCCTCCCTCGAAGTGCAGGGCAAGTTCTGTCGTCAATTCCTGCTCGCAGGGGTCGCACAAGGCCCTGAGCCTCTGCGCCAATTGGAGGTGAAGTTTCGAACGAGTGACCCTGCGAAGCCGCCGATACAGAACCTCTCGATACAGAGAATGCTGGAATTCATAATGCGCGGAGAACTGGCCGTCTGCCAGCTCCTGAATTCCGGCCGCCTTGATGAACTGTTGTCTTTCGGCGAGCGCCTCGCAAACATCCTCGATGCTGGCGGCGTCGAGATCAGCCGCTGTGGTAATGGCCCATACTGAGAATCGCTCTCCGCAAACGCTGGCGGTTCTCAGCACACCCTGCTCAACCTCACTCAACTGCTCGAATTGCATCTCAATCAGTTGATCCAGGGTCTCCGGGACACTGGGTTCAACATCTTCAAGCGGCACCGTGAGTGCCCATCTCACGTCAGTCTGCGCAATCAGTCCCTTCTTCACCATGTCCTGGAGAATGGTCACCATGAATAGGGCGTTGCCGCCAGAGTGGCGGTAGATCAGGTTGGCAAATCCTGCGGGAAAATCTCCATTCGCGAACTCGATGGCCAGGTATTCAGCGACATCGGACTCTTCCAGTCGTTCAAGACCAATTTCGTGACATAACTTGTGAATTACCAAATCCTGCTTGAGTGCTTTCAATGGACTCTGCGAAATGATCACCTCTGCGGGGCGGTAAGTTCCCAAAAGCAACAGCTTCGCCGGCCCCCGGCGGCGGGCCAGTGCGGAGATGAAATCAAGCGTGGAGGGATCCACCCAGTGGAGGTCTTCCAGGACTAGGACCAGGGGATCATTGGAAGTCAATGATTCCAAGGTCTCGCAAATCTCGCGCACCATCCGTTCACGTGTAGCCCCTATGATTTCTTTTTCCAGCGCCTCTCGTTGCTCGGCTTTCACCAAGGACGGAAACTGTACCAGCCAAGTCGGTGCTTGTTTGGAGAAGGCCTGGACGATCGGACCGTCATCTGCTTCTCGAAGCAATTGTCCGAGAGCATCCAGTATCGGATAGTACGCCTCTTTTCCTCCGAAACCTTCCACGCACTGTCCGCGCGCCATCCGCACATTCGGGCCCAATGGCGCACTCTGATGAAAAGCATCGACGAGCGTCGTCTTCCCGATGCCCGCCTCGCCTGTGATGAAAACGAACTGTCGCTGCCCCTGCAACGCTCTCTTTAGAGCGTCCTCCAATTGCGCTAATGCCCCCCCGCGGCCGACAATCCTCCTGCACCTGTCTGCGGTCACACCCGAATGAGGCGAAGCCGTTTCGTCGCGAACCGGCGCAATAAATTGGTACCCCCGCCTAGGAAAGGTGGCAACGAACACGGGTTTGTTGGTCTGGTCACCCAGTACCTTGCGAATTCCCAATACATACTTTTTGACGACTTCGGGATTTACATACGTTTCTGGCCACAAAGATTCCAGAATCTCGTCCTGAGTTACAAGCCTGTCGGAGTGCTCCACCAAGTACCGTAAGACATCGAACGCTTTTGGAGCGAGCGCCACCCGCTCCTCGCCACGCCACAGGCAGTGATTTACGGTGTCCAGCCGGAATGTGTGAAATACCTTCATCTCCGAGGGAGAGTTACGCCTTCTCCAATTCGGTCTGCAGACGGTAAGCCTGGGAATACCAACAGTGTACGGCAGGGCCCAGCGTTTTCACTATCACGCCCGCAAGCGCGCGCTGGGACGTTGGATTCCGGCATCGCCCTTCTGGTTATGCCGCTGGCCACCAAAATCGGACCGAAACGTCACCTCTACGTCACCCGCGCAATGGTTCCGTGCTCCTACTCTGGCAAACATAGCCGGTCGGCCCGAGGGCGGGAACCGGTGTTCAATCCAAAGGACGAACGAAAATGAAGAAAGTGTTAGCAGTATTACTTCCCTTAACCCTGTGCGCCGTTGCGGCACTCGGCTTCGACAACGACGGTTCGGTTGTACGTTGGAACAACATCGTCGGCGTGATTACCGCGCCAGGCGTTGACAATCCCGTCGCAAACATACGTGCCGGAGCCGGTCCGTGGGCCGTCCGGAGCGGCCGTGCAAGAGTGAATCTTTCGACTGGAACCACGTTCTTTAATGTCGAGGGACTGGTACTCAACGGGACCAACTCCAGTGGAACGCCGGGCGCCATAAGCTCGGTCACCGGCACGTTGGTCTGCAACGCCGGTACCACGGCATCTACAGTTCTGGACACACAAGCTGTCTCGCTCAACGTGCACGGCGACGCCCAGTTTTCGGGTCAAATCACGGCCATTCCTACGACGTGTGACAACCCCCTCTTCCTGATCCGAATTGCAACTCCAGCAGGTGCTGCGGGGCGCTGGATTGCAACCGGAGCCGAGCGCTTCATCAGCACCGACGATGGACGTTAAACGACACACTGCTGTTCCGAGTAGCGAGGCCCGATGGGCCTCGCTTCTTTAACTCCTTAGCGCGGGCACGCAAGATCCGATGCTTTGTCGATCCGGCCTGTAACCCGCTAAAGAACTCTTGGAATTCATCAATATGCGATTCGCATTTGTTCTTCGACTTGGAAATGACACTCGGCCTGCTGATGGCTTCTTCGAAGGATGGGTCGAGGAAGTTGATACCTGCACTGAGCGGCGATTCCGCTCGACGGAGGAGCTGCTGAAGTTCTTGGGCGTTCGTTTTGACCTGGCTATGGATGCTGTTGGCAACGCCCCATCAGATGACAGCAAGAAGGCCCCAATCGAAAAGAAGCCTTGCCGCAAGGGAAGAAGGTCGCCGTGAAAACGATCCGCGGGCCGAGGCACGGTAGAGCAAGCAATGCTAGGGAGGTCACCAATGAGATTTAGAACCCCTGTCCGCTGCGACAAATGCCAGCAGCCAATTGTCACGGGAGAGCGCTTCGGCTTCGTGTGTTTCAAGATTCCCGGCAAGGAAGGCTACCAGTTCTTCCATTGTCGTGTGCACGCCGGAGACTGCTGGGAAGCCTACTTGAAGGGAGGTAACCAGAAATGATCAGCACATTCACGGAAGAGCCGATAGGCAAGTTGAAGGAACCAGATGCTATCCGCCGCGCCCAGCACGGCGACGCCGCGGCCTTTGAGTACCTCTACAAGGCGCACAGCCAGCGAGTGTACCGCGTTTGTTTGCGAATGCTCAGGAACAGTGCCGACGCGGAGGATCTGACCCAACAGATTTTTCTCCGACTATTTCGAAAAATCGGCACGTTTCGAGGCGATTCCTGCTTTTCGACCTGGTTACACCGAGTCGCGGTCAACTCCGTGTTGATGCATCTTCGCCGAAGGAGACCAACTGAAATCCTTCCCAGCAGCTCACATGAAGCCAGCAGAGATTTCGACGCTCCTCATGAATTCGGCGCTAGCGACAATTCGATGTTAGGGGCAATTGAGCGCCTGAACCTCATGCGCGCGATTCGCAAGTTACCGGCCGGTTGCAAGCGACTTTTCGTGCTGCATGACGTGTTGGGGTACAAGCACGGTGAAATAGCGGAGCTCGTTGGATGCTCAATTGGCTGTTCAAAGTCGCAGCTGCACAAGGCGCGTAAGCGGCTGCGACAACTACTGTTTGGGGAAGAAGGCCAAGGGGAGCGCGATGGCGCCTCCGCGGAGGACAGAGATGCGCCCGTCACGGAAATTGGACCGAAAAGGCACCAAGGCGTCACGTATCGGTTTTCCTGCTCGAGTAACTTCGGAACGCAGGATTCTTAAATATCGGTTCTCATCATGAATTTGGTTCTCTGGCGCACCTTGAGTTTTAAATTAACTGGAGGCAGGAAAGTGATACACAAAATTGCTCTACGTTTTTCCTCAGCTCTTCTGGCGGGATTCGTTCTCATCGTTGCAGGCGCTTCCGCACAGACCATCGCGTACAGACAGACTAGTCTGGCGTCGAACCTTCCGAACGTTGCCAACACTGTTACACCAGGGCTGGTTGATCCCTGGGGGATTTCCTTCTTGCCGGGCCAGCCATTCTTCATCGCGGATAATCAGGCTGGGCGTGTCACTGTGCATGACGCCTCCGGCATCGTCGTTGGGCCCGCTGGATTCACAGTCCCGAATGCCGCCGGGACCGGATTCGATACTCCCACCGGAATTGTTGCCGATGAGAATTCCTTCTTCGGAAGCCCTTCGCTTGTCAAACCATTCATCCTGGTCACCGACGAGGGAACGATTTTCACCTGGGGCCCCGACGCTCGAGGCGATCTCCCGCAAGCGGCAACACGAGTGGTCAATAACTCTTCGCAAGGTGCCGTTTACAAGGGTGGGGCAATCCTGAACTCTTCCTTAACTGCGCCAGCGCTCGCGGTCACCGATTTCCACGGTGGATTCATCGAGACTTTCCTTCCCGGATTCGCTCCAGTGGCACTCCCTGGTTCGTTCTCGGATCCGAACCTGCCCGCGGGCTACGCGCCCTTTGGGATTCAAGTGATTGGAACGCAAGTCTTCGTGACCTATGCGGTGCAGGATGCCGCCAAGCAGGACCCCATCGTTGGCGCTGGAAACGGCATTGTAAATGTATTCGACTTGGACGGCAATTTCGTGCGCCGATTCGCCACCGCGGGAGCTTTGAATGCCCCTTGGGGAATAGCTGAGGCCAGCGGCAACTTCGGCCCGTTTAGCAACGACATTCTAATTGGCAACGCTGGTGATGGAAACATCAACGCGTTTGACCTCGCTACCGGAAACTTCGTGGGCAAACTGAAAGACGGCGACGGCCATGTGCTACACAATATTGCTCTTCACGGTTTGGCTTTTCGGTCCGGCGGATTTGGCGATCCGGACACGCTCTACTTCACTTCGGAAATCGGCAACGAACGGGATGGGCTGTTCGGCGCAATTACCACTGGTTTGGTCAGTCTCACGCGGGTGTCCGCTTCAGACACTCCTGCCGACACTAGCGCCGTGATTACGGCCACCGTTTCAGCCGCACTCGATAACCCGGGAACGCCGGCTGGCACAGTCACTTTTTTGGATGACACGAATCGGCTAGGAACTGCCGCCTTGGTTGATGGTCTAGCCACTCTCGATGTCATCTTCGCTGACGTCAGAAATCACAACATCACCGCGCTGTACAGCGGAAACGGCGTTTTCTTGCCCAGCAGCAATACGATTCCGTTGCAAGTCACCGGGCTGGCCACGAGTACGACTCTTGTGGCTCCCGCAAACGCCGCCCCCGGTTCAACGCTAACATTGACCGCAACCGTCAACTCGGCGGGAGGAATACCTACGGGCCAAATTGCGTTTCTCGACGGAAACACGGGTTTGGGAACTGCTTCGCTAGACGCCGCTGGTACTGCCACCCTGAGGATTAACACTCTGACCACCGGCGCCCATTCTCTTACTGCGTCCTATGCTGGAGATGGCAAATTCGGCAGCAGCACGTCTGCAGCAGTTACCACTACCATCGCCAATGCCGATTTCTCCCTCGGTGCAACTCCTAGGAACTCTGCAGTCGTCGCTGGCCAATCGACGCAATTCATGCTTACGATCACGCCTGCCGGCGGCTTTGCGGACAGCGTCACGTTTTCCTGCTCACCAGTCTTGGGCATCACTTGCACATTTAACCCCGCCAAGGTCACTCCCGCAAACGCAGCGGCGAGCACTACGCTGACGGTCACCACCTCCCTCAGCGTTCCTCGTTACGGGCACTTGCCTCTCAATCTGCTCGGCCCGCGCATGCTTCTTGGCGTGTTGGCGTTGCTCAGCCTGCTTTTCTGCAGAATCGCAAAGCTGCAACTGCGACGTGCCTCCCTCTTGACTGCCACAGGTGTGCTGGCCCTCGTAGCGATATCCCTTACGTTCAACGGTTGCGGCGGATATAGCAGCAGCCTGGCTCCAAACCGGGGAACCGCCTCGATCGTCGTCACCGCTCAATCCTCAAACGTCTCGCACACCGCGACTGTCTCCGTTACGGTGCAGTAGAAAGGACGAATCCTTATGATCGAATCATTCTTTTACGGAGCCTGTATCGGGGGGCAAACACTTTACTGGTTTTTCTTGAAACACCAGACTGAAGTCCTGGGCACGCGGTTCTGGGAAGCACTTCGGCTACGCTTCGATGCGGAACTTCTCGAAGGTGAACTGTAAAGATCTTAGGTCTGTCAGGAAGTCTTCGCTGGTGCTCGCGGGGGCCACTCATCCCGCCCGCAACCCATTGTAAGCGCCACTCAATTATTGCCGGAAAACGATTTCAATCATCGCTAAGTCGGAATTCCATGGTTCAATCGGAATGAATCGAGGGCCAAAATGAAATTTTTCTTCCAGCGCGGCCCGCGAATACCCATTGTCGGTTCAATCGCCATGGTGTTGCTGATCGGCGTTGTGCGCGCAATTTCCTTCCACGCGCGAACCGTCTGACTCGATACTCGAAGAATTTTCTTCTTCGCCGTCCAAGAATTTCCGTCCGCTCAGTTTCGGAAAGTGGTAGTACTCTTGGAAGCCGGTTGCGTGTCGGGCGCTGCGGAAGACCCGCCACGGTCGCGTTTGGAGGAAGTTAGAATGCGCAACAAAAAAAGAATCTCGCGCAGGCAGTTTGTTTCAACGGGAGCCTCGGCCGTGGCGATTTCTTGCCTGCCTATTTCGAAATTCTCCGGCGCGATGCTCAGTGAAGTTCGCGAACCCCGCGCAACGAAAGCGCTTGTCTCTCCGCTGGGAGAGGGGACGGACTGGAAAGACCAGGGTGTCGAGAATCTTTCCAAATCGCTCTTCGCGAAACTGCGAAATATTCCCGTGCACGCCGTAACCATTCAAAACGGCTTTTGGGCATGGCGGCGCGAGGTCAACGTCACGAAGAGCATCCCAAGCATGCATGCTCTGCTCGAGGCCAACGGACGCATGAACAATTTCCGCCGCCTCACGGGAAAGAGCAAGGATCCTCAGCGCGGTCCGGTCTATTCGGATTCCGATGTTTACAAGTGGACTGAAGCAGTGGGTTTCGCTCTTCAATCCGGAGACCACCCGGAGCTTCGCTCCGTGGCCGATAAAGTCATCAGCGAAGTTGTCGCCGCGCAGCAGAGCGACGGCTACCTCAACACCTATTATGTCGGCGACCGCGCTTCGCAGCGAATGCTTCCCCAAGTGCAGACCACCGGTCACGAACTCTATTGCATGGGCCATTTTCTTCAGGGCGCGATCGCCTACTACCGCGCCACCGGTGATACGAAGATGCTCGACGCCGGTCTCCGCTTCGTCAACGACTTCCTCATTCCCGGCTACGGTCCCGCGCCAAAAAAGCCCATCGTTTCCGGCCATCCCGAAATCGAAATGGCCTTGATCGAGCTCTACCGCATCACAGGAGACAAGAGGCAGCTGGATCTCGCCGGTTATATCCTCCACGGAGATGATCGCATTCCGCTGCCGCAATACCGCACCATTTACATGTTCTGCGGCACGCCCTTTACCTCGCGCACCAAACTCGAAGGCCACGCCGTTCGCGCCATGTACGCCTGCTGTGGAAGCACCGACTATTTTCTCGAAACCGGCGATGCATCTTACTGGAAGACGCTTAACACCCTCTGGGACGACATGACGAAAACCAAAATGTACGTCACCGGGGGAGTGGGTTCGCGCTCGGACGGCGAAGCGTTTGGTGATGCCTACGAACTGCCGAACTACCTCGCCTACGGCGAAAGCTGCGCCGCGATTGGCAACATGATGTGGAACTGGCGCATGCTCGCCGCCACGGGTGACGCCAAGTTCGCCGACGTAATCGAGCGCTCTCTCTTTAACGGCATTAATTCCGGCATGTCGCTTGACGGCACGCTTTATTGTTACCGCAACCCCCTCGCCTTTGATCCTTCGACCGGCGAAAAAATCCGCAATCCCTGGTATGACACGACCTGTTGTCCGCCTAATCTCGAACGCACTTTCGCATCCCTTCCCGGATATTTCTATAGCACCAGCAAGGACGGAATTTATCTTCACCTCTATGCCAATTCCGAGCTGAACTGGCATCTCGAAAACGGTACCGGGCTAAAGGTCGCTCAGAAGTCGAATTATCCGTGGGACGGCAATGTGGAGATCGCGATCACGCCCGCGCAACCCTCAAACTTCACTTTCTATCTTCGCATTCCGGGCTGGGCCGCACACGCCAGCGTCTCCGTGAATGGCGAAGCGCTAAGCGGTGTCACGCCCGGCGCCTATCTTGCAATCGATCGACTCTGGACTCCGGGCGACACCATCCAAGCGAAGTTCGATATGACACCGCAAGTGCTCGAGGCCAATCCTCATGTCGTTGACGACCTCGGCCGCATCGCCATTCAGCGCGGCCCGCTCGTTTATTGCCTCGAAGAAATCGACCAGCCCGCGGGAACCGTACTAACAGATGTTGCTGTGGATTTGTCCGGATCCTCGCCGGTGCAATTTCACGATGAATTCAAAAGCGATTTGCTAGGCGGAACAGTAGTGCTTCGTTCATCGGGTGTAGTCTACGAAAGAGACCGGTCGCGCGATGCTCTGTACTCCACCTACAGCGCCGAGCCGATCAAGACCCGCCGGGTCCCGCTCACTTTTATTCCCTATTACGCGTGGTCCAACCGCCAGTCCACATCGATGGAAGTCTGGACCCCCGTTCTGAAAACCTGACGCGCCCGGTAAACCCCGCGTTGCAGTTCCGTGGCACTTCTGTTGTCCGGAGTTTTCTCTGGAAGTGAATTTCATTTTTAGGGAGCATCGGCCGCGACTCTCTTCAAATTCCTGAAACACCGCACAACACGGACCTCTCCTGAGCCGAGCATCGAGATTAACAATCGTTGACATCCAAAAATGGCATCACTATACTCCCGAATACGATTACTTAACCGATTTAGCTCCCGGTGCAGGGCAATTCGGAGATTCTTTTGAGGGAAGGAATTAAGATGACTCTGCCCAAGCTATCTCTTCGAACGCTCCTCCTGCTGGTCTCTCTGTGCCTCTGTGTGTGCGTGGCAAATGCTCAATTCAAAGCCAGTATCCAGGGCACGGTCGTGGACCCAAGCGGCGCGGCCGTTGTCGGTGCCAAGGTGACCATCACCAATCAGGATACCGGCACCGTCCGGGACACAGTCACCTCCGCCGAAGGCTTTTACCGCCTCTCTCAACTTCCACCTGGCAAATACACTGTTTCCGTCGAAGCAGCGGGTTTCAAGAAATCAACTTCCCAAGACGTGGTGGTGGAAGCGGAGCAGCCTCGTGGGTTCGACGTGACCTTGACGGTGGGTAGCGCCCAGGAATCCGTCACCGTAACCGCCCCGACCGGCGAACTTGAGACGGAGAACGCCAACGTAAACACCACGATTGGATCTCAAGAGGTACTCACGCTGCCTCAATTCGGGAGAGATCCCTACGAATTACTCCACATGGCACCCGGCGTGTTCGGCGATAACGCACGCCAGGGCAATGGAAACTCCTTCGCTCTTCCTCAGCAAGTTGGGCCCGGCCAATCCAACAGCTCAATCTTCCAGACGGAGAACCAAGTGCAAATTGTTTCAAACGGTCAGCGCGTCACCGCGAATAATTACAATCTAGACGGTGTCAGCGTCAACAGCTTGAGCAATGGCGGTTCTGCAGTTATCACTCCAAACCAGGAATCGGTGCAGCAGATCGTAGTTACATCCGCCTCCTACAACGCCGAGCAAGGGCGCAATTCCGGCGCCCAGATCGAAGTCATTTCCAAGAGCGGCACGAACAAATACCACGGGAGCGCACTGATCAAGTTCAATGACAAGGGCCTGAACGCTTTCAACAAATTCTATGGCGCGAGCAACATTCCGCTGAGTCCAATCTCCTGCGAGGGTGGCGCATTCACCATTGTGGCCCAGCATTGCCCGACCAGAAACGATCAAAAATACAGGGAATTTGCCGGGAGCTTCGGCGGCCCCCTCATAAAGAACAAGCTCTTTTTCTTCTTCTCGTATGAAGGCCTGCGCCAACGCAACACGGTTGTCAGCCGCAGTGTGAAGCTGGAGACCCCCGCCTTTGAAAAATACGTCCAGCAGGCGAACCCCAATAGCATCGCCGCAAAAATCTTCAGCACTCCTGGCATCGCTCCGAGGATCACCACCACCATCTCGCAAACGGATTGTTGC
This sequence comes from Candidatus Acidiferrum sp., assembly GCA_035576885.1. Classification (GTDB taxonomy): domain Bacteria; phylum Acidobacteriota; class Terriglobia; order Acidiferrales; family UBA7541; genus Acidiferrum. The sequence goes on from DATLVZ010000039.1 coordinate 12,310, forward strand.
TCCCTTATCACCAATCCGAGCGATCCAAACTTTCACCCCTTGGGGATGTGGTATCAGCCTGGAACCGGAATTGGTCAGGCCGTCGGCAACGGGCCCGATCTCATCCCGGATTGGGGCATCTTCGACCTCACCAAACCCAATTCGAGCAGCGGCAACCAGTACAACGCTCGCGCGGACTACAATTGGGGTGCGAACCAGTTTTTCGTCAGCACCTACCTTGTGAACTTCAACAGCGTCAACGGAGGAAATCGGCCTCTTGAAGACGTTGGTTTCGCTCCGAAGAACTATGTGGGCACGCTCGGGTGGACTCGCACAATATCCTCCGTCATGGTTAACGAAGCCCGCCTCAATTTCACGCGCTTTTCTTTTGATCAGCTCCAACCCACCGGCCAGACCAACTACGGCATCCCTCAGATCCAGTTATTCGATTTCGACGCGAACGGTTTGGGCGATGCAGGAACTATTATGGGGATCGGCCAAGCTGGCACCACCCCGGGTAACCTTGCGGAGAATACCTTCGCGTTTCGCGATACCGTGAGCTGGGTCCGCGGCGCTCATGCCTTCAAATTCGGCCTGGACATCACGCGCGAGCAGAACAACGACGATGAACCTGGTTTTGAGCGCCCCAAGTATCAATTCCGCGGCTTGCTCAATTTTGCCAACGACGCCTGTTGCTTCTTTGAAAATGTCGCCGTGGACCCCAACACTGGGGGCCATCCGAACGGAAGTCGTCATTTCCGGGACGCCGCTTATTCTCTATTCGTCCAGGATGACTGGAAACTCCGGCCAAACTTGACCGTGAACCTCGGGCTGCGCTGGGAATATTTCGCGCCGCTTTCGGAAAAGAATGGTTTGCTCAGCAATTACATCTTTGGCTCCCAGGGCTTCGTCAATGGTTCGGTCCAAAAAGTGACGCAGCTCTATAACGCGGACAAAAAGGACTTTGGTCCCCGCATCGGCTTCGCCTGGAGTCCGAATGTCTTCGGGAAGAAGACTGTCCTTCGCGGCGGGTTCGGCATTCTTTATAATCGGCCGTTTGAGACCGAATACAGCAACATTCGGCAGAACACGCCGTTCGCCGCTCAAGCCAGTACCTGTTGCTTCTTCGACCCCGGCAAGATCATTGGTCCACCTCCGGGTTCCGGCATTTTATACGGAATCGGCTCAAGCACCAGTGCTACCAGCTACGCCTCCAATCCCAATTTCTCGTTTGGTGTAGCTTCTGACGGGGCGCTCTGTGCCAATGTCGGCTGCACCGCGGTGACCAAGGTTGATATCTTTGGTGCCTTGCCTGATGAACCTACTCCGTATGTCTATGTTTATTCGTTGCAGACACAGTTCGAACCCATCCACAATTGGCAAGCCACTATCGGCTATCAGGGTAGCCGCAGTCGTAAGCTCGCTCGCACGATCGACCTAAACCGCTTCCACCCGGGCGACACATTCGACGGCAATATGGATGGCGTGCAAAGCGCCAGCGCTAACGGGGTACCCTGCGGTCCTGCAAATCCCGCCTGCCCTGCGCCCGTTGTCGTCGGCAACAATCGCTTCAACAGGGTCTTCTTAACACTTCCTGACGTCAACGCGAGCTTCGATGCGATGATCACTCAGCTCTCTCATACTTTTACGGGCGGCTTTACCATTTCGGCCCTCTACACTTGGAGCCACTCTATCGACTTCTCTTCTTACGAGATCGGTTTTCAACAAACCGACCCATTCACGCAATCCATCAACAAAGGCAATTCCGATTTCGACGTGCGCCAAAGCTTGGGCATATCCGGTTACTATGAGTTGCCACTCTATCGCGGCAGGCACGACCTTACGGGCGCCGTCGCCGGCGGTTGGACCCTCGGCGGTGTGTTCACTAAACATACTGGCTTCCCCTTTACCGCGCTGATTGGAAGCTGTGATACGAATCACGATCTGAACGGTGACGGCACCTGCCCAGACATGCCCATCGTTTACGCTGGCGGCAAAATCGCAAATCCATCGAAACAAGACTGGCAGAATGGGGTCTTCCCAAATATCGCCACCAGCTTCCCGGGTTCTACTACGGTCCCACCGGCATCGCATGGGCCGGGCTGCCATTGTCGCAACATATTCGCAGGGCCCGGATTCACCCAGTTGGACTTGTCCTTCGGGAAAAACTTCCTGCTTCCCAACTCGCGCATGCTAGGCGAGAACGCCAAGCTTGAGTTTCGCAGCAATTTCTTTAATGCCCTCAACATATTAAATCTTGAATCCTTCGCGCCAGCGACCGCGCCAACAGATATCGTCAACGGCGGACAATTCGGCCGGCCTCTCGATGGCCTTTCGGGCCGCGTCATTGAATTCCAGTTGAGGCTTAGCTTCTAGACAACGCACTTGCCTAAGAGGGAGGGGTGCTAGGGCATGCCTCCCTCTCTTCCTTTCGCGGAGCACTGGAAATTCAGGTAAACACCCGATTGGCTCGTGTGGAAATCCTCAGAACCTCTTTCAAAACTGGGTACAACATCCTCGATGACAGTTAAATTGCCGAAAATGCAGGAAAATTTCCTGCAGCAGCATCGAGGGAGGCCCGATGGCGCGATACGGTCGACTGCTGGCTGACGCACAATGGGGCAACAGTTTCCGCCACTCGCGGCCAGCTTTTTTGCCGGAACCGCTCAACCCCGCCTGTCGACGTTCGACCTCCGAAAACCACCATTCAACCCCCAATTTCGACCGTTCCCTGCAAAAGACTTTACTCTTCCGCCAACGCAATGCTACCATCTCCCATGCTCACCCTGAGGAAATCCCAAAAGAGGAACGAAGGGAACCTCGAAGGGCTTCGCCCACGCCCTCATCTCTCTCACCCAGCTTCCTGCCGCCTTTGTACTGGCGGACGATTAGGTGTCTTCCTTTCTGTTATTCCCGCAGCGCTTCTCGACCACGCGAGGACAATCTCTCAACGGAAACGCCTCCTTCTTCCACCAATCACGAGTCACCAGTCACAATTCACTAAGTCCTTTACAATCCGCACTTCCAAAACACAGGACTTAAAACCCTTTAGAATCCGCACTTACAGAAAAAAGGGGGTGGGGGGTGAATGGTTCACTGAAGATCCTACAGACAATTTTTGTGCTGAGCCAACAGCCAGAACTCCATTACGTGGCTCGAAATCCCACCTTCTGCATGGCGGATTGCGCTTCGGGGTTTTTCATAAACATGTCCCACACAAAACCCGTGCGGTGGTTTTCCGCCATCAGCATGGTGATACCCAAGTCTATTCCCAAAACATCCTGGTCGTACCAGCCGGTGAGCGGATTGAACGCATCGACGAAGCTGTACCTGGCCCAAGCCTTCTCCCGGTACGCTCCGCGAATGTTGCGAAGGACGCGCATGCACTCGTCGAATAGAAAAGCGATCGAGCCGCCTGTTGCACATGGCACGATGCTGCCATCGATAGGCCCTTGCGGAGGCGGGCCACCCCACGCCGTGTAGCCTTTGACGTAGTCCGACGCGCTGATGCCCCACAAGTCTTCACCGTAGTCCGGGAAGCGATCGTGCAACGAAAGGCAAAAAAGCTTGTGCGCCTTCGTCGCCTTGATCGAGTTCTCGAAATAATCCGTGTAGGCGTCGCGTTTCTTCCGGAAATCAAACCATGCCTGCGAGTATTGATGCGTGAAAATCGGATCGTTGCCGGAGATATATTCAATTCCCTGGTACTTGATGACAGGCCGCGTCCATGCCTTCCAGGTATCCGCGGACAACGGATGAGTAGGAGAGCCAATCCCGAGCAGATAAATCATCATCAGCTCACAATAGTGCTCCCAGCGGGCATCCAGGAAGCCGGACTCCGGTTGCCAGCCCATCGAAAGCGTCGGTCCGCCATTCAGCATCCACGGCCAATCGACGCGCTCATAAATTTTCGTCGCGAGGTCCTTGATCTCCTGGTCGGAAAAATGTTGACGCGAGGTCAGCACACCGCAGAGAAGCAATGAGGAGTCAATAGAGGACAGCTCGCACTTTTCCCATCTCTTGCCGCTCTCCATGTGAACGAAGTGATAGAAGAAACCGTGCTCGTTCGGAAGGTCATTGGCCAAAAAGCGTAGCGTGTTGCGGACCCGCTCAAGAATGTGCGCATGCTTTCCAAAGCCGCGGCGGTCGCCAATACACAGACTCGTCAGGCCGAACCCTGTGGCCGCAATGCTGGACATTGTCCGCGAATCATTTCCATTAGCAAGCGCCCGGTCTTTCACTTGGCCCGTCTTGGAGCTCGCTTCATTCCAGAAAAAATCAAATGTCGTGCGCTGAATTTCGTCCAGCAGTTGATCGTCGGTCCCTTGAAATGGCGCGCCCTTAGGCTCTACGAAAGGCTTCTGCGAATTGGATCCGCAGCTTGCGAGCGGAGACAGCGAGGCAGAGAGAAGACCAAGGCCACAAAGCCGGACAATTTCTCGCCGGTCATACAAATGATGTTCAGCCATTTCTTCCATCGCCTCTACTTCGTGATCTCGAGAGTCGCCTCGGTGCCGTGCGCGGAGTCCGGACTGACCCAAATTTTCACTCGGGCAGGCTCAATGACATATTTGTTGTGATCATCCCAAAGCGCGAAGCCCTCCGGCCCTACTCGGAAGCTGACGCGCTGCGTTTCTCCTGCGGCCAGCTTAACGCGCTGGAAGCCCTTGAGCGCGCGAACCGGCTGTGCCGTGCTCGTGCCTTCGAGGCGAACGTAGAGTTGAACGGTCTCCTCGCCCGCACGCGTGCCCGTATTCGTGATGTCGGCGCTGACAGTCAGCGCGGAGTTCGAAGAGCGTTTCTCATCCAGGAGACCGCTGTTCAGTGTTGCGGCGCTCAACGTAGTCGAACTTGTCTGCGGCGGTCCGTAACTGAAGCTCGTGTACGTGAGTCCGTAGCCGAACGGAAACTGCGGACTGTTTGGCTCGTCTATATACCGCGAGACATATTTGGGCGTGCCTTCCCAGGGAGGCTTCGTGAGGTCAGCTTTTCCCGCTGGGCGGCCGGTATTGAGCTCATTATAATAAAGCGGCTCTTGCCCGACGGCGCGAGGCCAGGACACAACGAGTTTTCCGGTTGGATCGGAATCGCCAAAAAGCGTTCGAACGAGCGCGGGGCCGGCCTGCAGCCCCGGAAACCACGCAGCAAGAACAGCCCGGACGTGTTCGAACGCCCAGGGAAGAGTGAGTGGCCGCCCGCTGAACAACACCAGGACGACCGGTTTTCCCGTGGCAACAACCGCCTCGAGGAGCTGTTCCTGGCGGCTTGGCAAGCCAAGATGCGCGCGCGAAGCAGCCTCGCCAGTCATGTTTGGTCCATCCTCGCCGAGAGCGAGAATGACTACGTCCGATTCCTGCGCGGTCCTGACGGCTTCGGCTAATTGGTCGTCCGAGCCCATTGTTATGTCGCTCCCCTTTGCGTAACGCACGCGATCCACGTTTAATTTCTCGACAAGCGCAGCCCTTAGTGTGACGGCGTCCTGCGGACGGCCCTGCGCGGACCAGGAGCCCAGCATCGCCGCGGCGTCATCCGCGAGCGGACCGATGAGGGCGAAAATCCGCGTATTGTCTGAAAGAGGTAGCAGGGGCGCCTCGTTGTTCGACAGGGAATTCTTCAGCAAGACGAACGAGCGCTCCGCCGCGGTGCGCGCCAGCGCCACACTCTTCGGCTGAAGCATCGCACGCCCTTCCTTCTTCTCGTCGGCGTAGGGATGTTCGAACAAACCCAGAGCAAACTTGAGCCGCAAGACGTCACGAACCGCCTGATCCACATCGGATTGGGGCACTTGGCCGGATCCCACAAGATTCGCTAAGTTGTCGTGGTAAAAGCTGCTCACCATGTCCATTTCCACGCCGGCTAGAAAGGCTTTTCGAGCGGCAGTAGCGGGATCGTTCGCAATTCCGTGTGGAATCAGCTCGGCGATGGAAGTCCAATCACTGTCGACGAGTCCCCGGAAACCCCATTCCTTGCGCAAAATCTCTTTGATGGTGAAAGGATTTGCCGAAGCCGGGATGCCATTCAGGGAATCGAACGCGGTCATGATGGAGGCCGCGCCCGCGCCGACCGCTGCGTGAAATGGTGGCAAATAGAATTCTCTGAGCGAATGCTCCGAGATCTCAACGGAGTTGTAGTCCCGGCCGCCTTCGGCCGCTCCATATCCCACAAAATGTTTGACGCAAGCAGCGACACTGTCGGGGTTTGAGAGACGCTCGCCCTGGTAGCCGAGCACATAGGCCCGTGCCATGGCGGAGCCGAGGTAGGGATCCTCACCAGCGCCTTCGGCCATTCTCCCCCAGCGCGCGTCCCGTGCGATATCAACCATTGGGGAAAACACCCAGCGGATTCCAGTAGCGGACGCTTCCTGCGCAGCCACGCGGGCCAGCTGTTGGACTAGCTCGGGATTCCAGGTAGAGGCCAGTCCGAGAGGTATCGGAAACTCGGTTCGAAACCCATGGATTACGTCCAGACCGAAAATAAGAGGGATCTTCAGGCGGGAGTTCTCGATTGCGATATGCTGATAAGCGTTCGAGTCCCGCGCAGTGGTGATGTTGAACAACGATCCGACTTGGCCCTTAATGATCATGTCCTTATATTCGGTGGGTCCGGTGACCGGCCCGGCGGGTTGGCCGACCGAGTATTGGACCAACTGGCCGACCTTCTCTTCCAGAGTCATCTTGCGAAGAAGGACATCTATCTTTTGTTCGGCGGCGGGATCGATCAGATTCGAGTGTAGCGCCCGGCTCTCGGATGCCACGTGGGCCGCAGGTTCCTGGGCGGTGGCGGACCGACTAAACACGAGTAAGGACGTGAGAATTACGAATCGAATGAGTGAGTTGAGCACGTTTCTAAGTACTCCGCTTGCACCGATGAAGGCTAGACCGAGCGCCCTTTTCTGCGAGGAAACCATCACCACCTTACTCGATTCCGGACCATTTGGGGAAGAAATGCAAACGGTTCTGGACCTTTATCTATCTTTTATCTTTAGTTGGGCCGTCAGCAATATCCATATTCTTAGGGAATTATCGCAATGGAGCGCTTCAGCAAACCGTTGGGGGCGTGAAGCAACACCATAGAACCAGCATAGTAAACCGATTTAGTAAGATACTCAAGCATGGCAAGCGGGTATTTTTTTCGCCGGCGAGACTCAGACAAGGACCCTTGTCCTGCCAACTCCGTTATGGGAGACTACCAGCCCAGAACCCCCCATGCCCCGGTCAAAATCAAATCGTACGTCCGCTGTTCGGAAACAGTCCGGCGCCGGAGTCAGCCTGAAGTTTTTGGCGGAACACCTCGGTTTGTCGCAGGCCGCCGTTTCTTTCGTGATCAATCGATCTCCAGCGGCGAAATCGATTCCCCACCGCACGCAGGAACTGATCCGCGCGGCAGCCCGGGAACTAAATTATCGGCCGAGTCACATCGCCAGGTCGCTTCGGCAGCAGCGCAGCTTTACGATCGGCGTTGTCGTTCCAGAGATTAGCGAGGGATACGCGGCGCTGGTCATGTCGGGAATCGAAGACCATTTGCTTCAAGAGGGCTATTTTTATTTTGTGGTCAGCCACCATCACCGAAATGAACTCATTGAAGAATATCCGCTCCTACTGCAACAACGCGCCGTGGAAGGATTGATAGCAGTGGATACGGTGCTTTCTGACAGAGTGGATGTGCCCGGCGTGGCTGTCTCCGGCCACCGGGATGTGCCGGGAGTGACCAACATCGTGCTGAATCACGATCGCGCGGCGTGCCTGGCCTTACAGCACCTTGCAAGTCTCGGGCACCGGAACATGGCTTTCATTAAGGGGCAAGAGTTCAGCTCGGATACCGAAGTACGCTGGGAAGCAGTCCGCGAAGCAGCCAAGAAATTAAACATTCAGGTTAGAGAGCATTTAACAGGGCAACTCGAAGGAGAATCCTCTTCGCCGTTGCTGGGATATCTGGTAACGCAAAAGCTCCTTGCCTGCGGAGAACCATTCACCGCGCTTTTTAGTTTTAACGACATCTCCGCCATCGGCGCGATTCAAGCGCTTCGGGAAGCAGGCCGCCGAGTGCCCGAGGACGTTTCCGTCGTCGGCTTTGACGATATTCAGAGCGCTGCGTTTCAGAATCCGGCTTTAACAACGGTACGCCAACCACTGCGCAGGATGGGGATGATCGCAGCGGAAATTCTCCTGCAGCGTATTACCGCGCCCACAAAGACCGCGCATCCCAAGGAAATCGTAGTCGAGCCGGAATTAATCATACGGGCCAGCAGTGCTCCTCCTCCGAAAAATTCCAACTTCAATTGAGTTCGCGGGAAGATTTGGCTCTGCTTACGGTGCCAGTTTGACGGCGCGATCGTAGCCTGTCATTTCCAGATAACCAACGCCGCTTACTTGACGGTGTCCGGCGTGGCCTGCAAGAGTGATGGCTCCCTCCCAATAGGACGGAACAAAATCCGAGGTTCGGCTGAACTCTTGCGCCGCCAGAGTCGTGTGAACCTCCAACTCGATCCCTAATTTCGGTATCACAATTTTCCAGGCAATGGGATAGACGGCGTGAGTGACAGGACTGGCCCAGTCTTCGGCGAGCGGTTGCAAAGCAAAGTCGTCCCTGCGCAGGTGGGTGGACTTGCCGTGAGCATCCACGTAAGTACCCGCCGAGAAGGGATCCAGCGAGCCATCTTTCCGGCGAATATGAAAGAGCATGATTTCGGTGTTGTCTTCCAATTGCAGGCTCAGCCAGTCCCAGCCGACTTGGTTAGAATCGAGTTGCTGGGTGAAGAATTCGTGGTCCATCCAGGCGAGCCCGTTCACATGGAAGTTTTCGCCATGCAGTTCCAGGTTTCCACTTGCTGACAACCGCGCCAGCGAAATGTAGTAAGACGCGCGGCCGGATCCTTCCGCTTTTTGACTCACGCCGTTTTCGCCTTGAATGACAGGCGGCTTCTCTGAATGAAGCGTCAGATGCAGCTGAAACTCCCGATCGACGGCCTCCAGCTTTTGATCCGAGTTTTTCCATTGAATCTCCCAGTTTCCATTCCAGATGCGGGCGCTCGAGGCACTCACCCCAGCGATTCCGGGTCCGGCACGGTTGATTCTTTCCGCGTGATAGAAATGTTGGGCGTCCAGGTCGCTGAGCGCGAGATGCGCGAGAAAGATATCTTTCACATCCCAGATTGCAGCATGAGCCGGATCACGGCTGACCGCCTGGCGGAAAAACGTCAGTTCGAATCCATAACGATGGCCGCTCGAGGATCTTAAATTTCCCGTGTAGTACCACCATTCCGTTTGAAAGTCCGGATGATCGAAATAGTCACGAGGGAATTCGAATCGATAGCCGGGGACAGCCGTTCGGTATTGCGCGGCGAGCGGATTGAAAATCAAAAGCGCCGCAGCCAGGGCAGCGAGCTTACTCCTCATGGACCGCCTCGAGCGGATTAAGGCGCACAGCGACTTGCGCGGGGTAAAGCCCGGCCAGCACCGTGGCGGCATAGACCACGCTGATTGCACCCAGCAGAATGGCGACCGGCCAGTGGAAGCGGATCGTCCAGCCGAAGAACTGCCTGTTGATGACATAGATGAGGACAAGCGAGAGCGCGAATCCGAGAGCGAGGCCCACGAAATTTGAGAGCAGGCCGAGCAGGCCAGCCTCGACGAGAATTTGTTTGCGCACCTGGCCGGCAGCGGCGCCAAGAAAACGCACCAAGCCAAGTTCGCGGCGGCGGTCGATGACCAAAGCGAGCAAAGCACCGGCAATGCCCATGACCGCAACGATCACCGCGACGGCCTCGAGCGCGTAGGTTATGGCAAAGGTGCGATCAAATATTTGGATAGCCTGGGTGCGCAAATCGCGGTTGGAAAAAAGCAAAACACGAAATCCTGCGGCCGCTTTGGTGATCTCCTCGCGCACGGCCTCGACCGACGAATCGGCGGCGACATAGATGGCGAGATTCGAAGGAGCAGGGTCCGGGAGATATCGCAGCATCGTTTGACGATCCATGAGGATGCTGCCGCGCTCGCTTCCGTAATCGTAATAAACATCGACAATGCGAAAAGCGGGACGCACGGCACCAAGGGCGATCGTGATGGTGTCGCCGGCACGCACATGATGTTTGTAGGTGAATGGCTCGCTGACCAGTACAGCATTGGCATTGCGAATCCGAGAGAGAACCTGTTCTGTTGGCCTGCCGGAAAAAAAGTTCGAACGATGATCCGAGCGCAGAGCGCTCAAATCCACCGAGGCTAAGGTGGCAGGCGTCCCGTCGTAGGTGATTTCATAGGCGCGCAACCGGTCGACTCCCGCGATCCCCGGCAGACGGCTAATCTTGTCAGCCAATTCCAGAGAAATTGTCGGATGGCGGTCAGGCGCCGGTTCACCGGCAGGGCGCAGATAAAGGTCAGCGGGAAGCCGATCATTCATCCAGAGCAGAACCGTCTCGCGGAAGCTGCCGACCATGATGCCGACGGATACCATCATCGCGATGGCGGTGGAGAGCGCGCCAACAAGCACCGAAGTGCGGCGAAGCGCAGCGGAGAGACCTTGCGATGCCAACAGTGCTTCGACTCCGAGGATTTTCCCAAGCCACCGGGAAGAGCGTGAATTCACCGCGTCCGTGAATGCCGGAATCGCCAGTGCGGACGCAATAACAAGAAAAATGGCCGCGAGATAGCCGAAAACAGGCTTGCCTTCGACGGCAGGAACGCGAGCTGCCACTGCTGCCATCATGCCGAGGACCACTGCGAGCCACAAATCGCGCGATTTGTGCACACGAGCGATGTACTCGCGCCGTCCACGCGCCATGGCTTCGACTGGCGAGACGAGTGAAGCTTCGCGCGCGAGCGAATAAGCGGAGAGTATCGCCACGCCAATGCCGATGACAAACGCGAGCACCACCGACCATGCGCTCAGCGCGATCGCCCCTGGACGGCTGCTCACATACAGAGATTGCACTGTAGCAGCCATTAGTTTCACCGCTCCGGAAGCCATGAGGCGGCCCAGTGGGAGACCAAGCACGGCTCCGGCCAATCCGAAAAAAGCGGCTTCGCCGATGAAAGCCACGAGGACCGCTCCGCGGCTGGCACCCAAAGCGCGGACGATACCGGTTTCCGGCCGACGACGCACAACAGAGACGGAAATGGTGTTGTAGATGAGAAAAGCGCCCACAATCAGAGCAATGTAGCTTAGCAATCGCAGATTCCATCGGAAAGCCGCGAGCATTCGCCGATTCTCGTTTGTTCCCGATCCTTGCAGGCGAACTTCGACGCCTGGGGGCAAGACGGAACGCAAACGGTGCTGCCAATCCTCGAGAGACGGTAGTTCCGGAACTTTTAGAAGGATGCGGTCGAGCCGGCCGAAGCGGTTCAGCACGCGTTGCGCTGCGGCGAGATCCATCACGACTGCGGACTCGTTGCCGTTCGAATCCGGGTAAACACCACGAACTGTGAATCTCCGGACCTGATCATTGATAAGCAAACGAAGGGAGTCGCCGGGCTTTTTGCCAAGACTTGCGCCGACCCAGATACTGTCCGGGTCTTGCAAGTAGCGCAGCGCATTATGGGACGACGCAATGGTTTCACCCCGGCTGGATTCAGAGGCCGCTCCGGTATGCGCAGTGACGCCTTCCGCAACCAGATCGAGGCCGATGAGCGGAAGAGTTTGCCCGGTATCGACGATGACCGCCGAATCTTCCATGCGCGGTGAACTCCGAAGCGAATAAGGAAGGGTTGCAAGCGCGCCTACTATGGTCTCTGGCAGGCCGCCCGACGCAACAATTTCCAGGTCGTAGTCGCCAGCGAGAGTTTCCATCGAGGCCCGGAAAGATCCAGTCGCCGCGGTACCAGCGAGATCGATCGCTAACACCACGGCGACGCCCAAGGTTACTGCCAGAATTGTTAGAGTTGCCCGCACGGGCTCCTGAAGCAGGGGACGAAGCATTAATCGGTAAAAGAGAAGGAAGCGTCCCATGTCAGCGCCCGGCGGTTTCCTCTATTTTTCCGTCACGCAAGTGCACAATAGCGTCGGCAAGAGCTGCGGCTTCCGCGCTGTGCGTGGCCATGAGAGTTGCCGTGTTTAGTTCACGTGTCAGGCGCTTCAGGAGGTCGAGGATGACGTTGCCCGTCACCGTGTCGAGATTTCCCGTGGGCTCATCGGCGAGAAGGATGGCGGGGGATTGCACCAGAGCGCGCGCAATGCCCACACGCTGCATCTGTCCGCCGGAGAGCTGGTGTGGATAGCGGTCGCCCAAGCCATCGAGTTCCACCCAGCCAAGCTTCTCGCGGGCTGTGGCACGGGCATTGAGCTTTCCGGAAAGGAGCAGAGGCAGCTCGACATTTTCAAAAACTGTCAGCGTGTGCAGTAGCTGAAAGGACTGGAAAATGAAGCCGACTTTTTCGCGACGCAGGAGGGTGAGACCGGCATCCTTCAAAATGGTTGTGTTTACGCCGTCGAGCAGCACTCGGCCGGAGGTGGGAAAATCCATGGCGCCGGCGAGATGAAGGAGGGTCGATTTCCCGCAGCCGCTGCGCCCGACAAGAGCTACGAACTGTCCGCGATCGACCTCGAGCGAAACATCGTCGAGTGCGTGGACACGCTGGCCGTTGGTGAGATAGTGCTTACTGACGTTTTGGAGGGCGACAATCGCCATGACTCATGATGAGGCTTTTGCAAGGCAATTTGCCAGAGAACACGGGCGCAGGCCAAGCCTTTAGGCCTCCGCCGGGGAGCTAACCGTCCATTGAGCCTTTTGTAGACCTGCTATAGACTTCGCACGCGGAATTCTGATACACAAATGCTGCCATTTTCCTCGTAACAATCTCGTTCGCGGAACGGTGGCTGGCGCGTAAGGCTCTCGCGAAAGAAAGCTCGACTGGGCAGTAGATACCGCATGGCAGATGCCAGCGGATGCCGAGGAGGAACGGATGCTGTTTGCAGCGGAGGTTGCGGTTGCACACAAAAACCTAGCCACCTTGGATCTAGTCATCATCGGGATCTACTTTGCCATTGTGTTTGGCATCGGGCTGTATTTTTCGAAGAAAGAGCGAACCTCAGAGGACTACTTCCTCGCCGGCCGCGACATCGGCTGGTTTTTTATTGGCGCGTCGCTGTTTGTATCGAACATCTCGACCGAGCACTTTATCGGTTTGTCGGGCACGGGCGCTTCGTCGGGGATGGCCGTAGGCCACTTTGAATGGCTGGCCTGCCTCATATTGCTCGTTCTGGGCTGGGTTTTTGTGCCCTTTTACTTGCGCTCGAACGTGTTTACCATGCCGGAATTCCTTGAGAGGCGATTCAATCGCAATTGCGCAGTATATCTGGCTGCAATCTCGATCATCGCTTACATTTTCACAAAAATCTCCGTACAGCTCTATGCCGCAAGCGTTGTTCTTGAGCGTGTGGCGGGATGGTCGTTGTGGAAAACCGCGGTCGTTCTCGTCATCGCCGTTGGAATTTACACTGTGGCCGGCGGACTGGCTGCAGTCATCTATACGGACACTGTCCAGACGTTGATTTTGATTACGGGTGCGGTTGTACTGACGATTATAGGTCTTCATCGAGTGGGAGGATTTGAACACCTGCGGACCATGGTGCCCGCGAGTTATTTTCACATGATCAAGCCGGCGTCCGATTCGCAATTTCCGTGGACGGGGATATTTTTCGGGGCCCCCATTCTTGGCATCTGGTATTGGTGCACCGACCAGGTGATCGTACAGCGCGTGCTTTCCGCACGCGACGAGGGGCACGCAAAGTTGGGCACAATTTTCGCAGGCTTCCTCAAGATCTTGCCTGTGTTCATACTCGTGCTGCCCGGCATTATCGCCTTCGCGCTTTTCCCGGAGCAGGTGAAGAAGCCCGATTATGCCTATCCAACGCTGATTCTGAATTTGTTGCCCACGGGCCTCGTTGGTCTGGTGATGGCTGCGTTGCTCGCGGCCGTCATGGGTGCGATGAGTTCTGTGTTCAACTCCGCATCCACTCTGGTGACGCTGGATTTCTACAAAAAAATTCGGCCGCAAGCCTCCGAGGGACAGCTCGTTAATTTCGGCCGCATTGCCACGGGCGTTATGGTGCTGCTCGGGCTGCTCTGGGTTCCATTTATTCATTACATCAGCAGCCAGCTCTACATTTACTTGCAGAGTGTGCAGGCCTACATCAGTCCGCCCATTTCCGCGTGTTTCGTACTCGGAATCTTATGGCCACGCTTGAACGGAGCCGGAGCGATCAGCTCGCTTCTGACCGGGTTCGTATTGGGAGCAACACGATTTGTGTTGGAGCTCGCCGACCAGGCCGGGGGCGGCCATTTCCATTCTCCCGCCGTGCGCTGGCTAGTCGACATGAACTTCCTGCATTACGCGATTTTCATGTTCGTCGTCTGCTCACTCGTCCTCGTCGGTGTCAGCCTCATGAGCAAACCGCCAAACCGCCAACAACTTGCCGGACTGACGTTTGCAACCGTCGACGAAAAGATCGAAACGACGGTGGTGGACCCGCGGCAGCGCAAACCTGCGCACGAGACGCAAACCGAGCGTGTCATCAACTTAGTCTTTAGTTTTCTATTGCTCGGGACGGTGATCAGCTTGTGGATTTATTTCCGCTAGACGCCGTTACGGACGGGGAATCAGTGAGAACGGCTGCCATCCAAGCCCTGAAACCGAACGTCACTCGGGAAGAGGCTATCCGTGTCTTCCGGTCGGGCGGCTTCAGCGCAGCCTATTGGAAGATTCGAAACGGCCCCCTGCAACGTGTCGCCGATGCATACGTGCCGTTTTGGATCTATCAAGTGCGTTACGAAGTAGTGGGCGCCTTAAACACCCGCATTTTCGCGCTCGATGCGGTTCAAGGCGCGCTCGATCTTTTCGAGTTCCCCCACGTTCCGAGGGAAAAAGAGTTGCTCACGATCGAAACGCGGAACCGGTTGTTGCCGTGCTTGCCGCCGAATGCAGCGGAAGAGCTTCTTCGGACGAAAGTGCTTCGCGTGCTCTTCCAGCAAGGATTTTTCAAACTGCGCGCTCTGAAAGTGGAAATCACCCGCTTGCCCTCTGAACTGCATCTGCCGTATTGGCTGGCTTTTTACGGAAACAACGGGTCCGCAAAATGCCGAGTCATGGACGCGGTGCGTCGGCGCATCGAGGGTGCTAAAGCTTCGTACTTCTTTGAGCAGTGGCTCGCGGCATAGCTACACTCGCAACGCGTGCTGTCCGGCGCGCGAAGAGGCAGTTCGAGTGATGATGCTCCTACAAGCTCCACAGAATGAGGAATAGAATGTCACGCCTTGCAAGATGGTCCGGAATTGCGTTGTTGCTTTGCGCCGCTAGCTCCCGTAACGCAGCGGGGACAGGCTGGCAGCACATCGGAAACGTGCAGCGGGTGGAGAAGCTTAAGGATGGCGTCGAACTAACCGCCGGTTCCGCGAAAGTACGCATCACGGCTTTTCGCGACGGGGTGATCCGGGTTCGCCTGGCGCCGCAAGGTGCTTTTCCAAAGGACTTTTCCTGGGCGTTAATCGAGTCTCCGGACTCGCCTGCGATCGAGGTCGAAGATGGCACGACCGAATTACGTATGACTGCGGGCCAAGTGGTCGTTACGGTCAAGAAATCACCGCTTTTGATCACTTTCGCGAACTCGGCGGGCACGGTCCTCCTTGCGGACGAACCTTCTTTGCCCATGGCTTGGGATGGCACAGAGATCCACGTCTGGAAACGCATGCCCGCCGATGAGAATTACTTCGGCTTAGGCGACAAGGCTGGCCCGATGAACCGCCGCAATCACGCGTATACGATGTGGAACACCGATTTTTTTGGCTGGCAGGAATCGGATGATCCGCTCTACAAGACGATTCCTTTTTTCATGGGCCTGCGCAAGGGCACAGCCTATGGACTCTTCTTCGACAACACCTACCGTAGCAGCTTCGACTTCGGAAAAGAGTCGCGCGATTATTTCTCGTTTGGAGCGGACGGCGGTGAGCTGAATTATTACTTCATCGCCGGCCCGGCGCCAAAGAATATCGTGCAGCAATTCACAGCGCTTGTCGGTCGCACGCCGCTTCCGCCGCTCTGGTCGCTCGGCTACCAGCAGAGCCGCTACAGTTACTACCCTGAAGCCCGCGGCCGGGAAATCGTCCAGATGCTGCGCGAGAAAAAGATTCCCGCCGATGCCATTTATTTCGACATTGACTATCAGGAGGGCAACGCTCCCTTTACTGTCAACCGCGAGTATTTTCCGCACTTCGAAAAGATGATTGCGGATTTTCGCGCGCAGGGTATACGCACCATCCTTATCACCGACCTGCACATCAAAAAAGATCCAGGCCACGGCTATGTTCCGTACGATTCCGGGATCAAGCAGGATGTCTTCGTTAAGAATCCGGACGGCTCGGTGTATGTTGGAAAAGTCTGGCCTGGCGACAGTGTCTTCCCGGATTTTACGCTTGCCCGCGTCCGCGATTGGTGGGGCGGCCTCTACAAAAATTTCGTGGACATGGGGGTCGCAGGCTTCTGGAACGATATGAACGAGCCTTCTGTCTTTTTCACCCCTACAAAAACCATGCCCCTCGATGTTGTCCACCGCCTTGACGATGGCACGACGCTCGAGCACCGGGCGATTCACAATGTCTACGGAATGGAAAACGCTCGCGCAACTCATGATGGCCTCCTCAAATTACAGCCTGGCGAGCGGCCCTTCGTGCTCACTCGCGCAGCCTACGCGGGGACGGAACGCTATGCCGCCACGTGGACCGGCGACAACAGCGCCACATGGAATCACATTGGCATGAGCGTGCCGCAAATCATGAGCCTTGGAATTTCAGGATACGCGCTCGTTGGCGCGGATGTAGGCGGCTTTGCCGGATCGCCTCCCGTCGACCTTCTGACACGCTGGTACGAGTTAGGAGTTTTCTATCCGATTTATCGCGATCACGCCGCGAAGGGCACCGCCGATCACGAGCCCTGGGCGAGTGGCCCCGATCAGGAAGCTATCCGCAAACGCTACATCGAGCTACGTTACAAGCTCTTGCCGTACATTTACACGGCGATGGAAGAAACGTCGCGCACTGGCGTGCCGTTGATGGAGCCGCTCTTTCTCGAGTACCCAGGCGCAGAGGAATACTACGGCGAAGATCACGAGTTTCTCTTCGGCAGGGATCTCTTTGTAGCGCCCGTCGTCACGGAAAAAGTCGACGCAGAGGACGTTCACCTGCCGCCAGGCGATTGGTACGATTTCTGGACCGCCGAAAAACACTCCTCAAAAGAGCACATCTCGCTGCGCCCAGCGCTCTCCGAAACGCCGCTTTACATCCGCGCCGGCGCGATCGTGCCCATGCAACCCGTTGTGCAAAGCACGAACGAGAAGCCGGACGGGCCGCTCGAACTGCGCGTCTATATGGGCGACGACTGCCATGGGACGCTCTATCAGGATGACGGTCTGAGCTTTGCCTATCAAAGAGGAGACTTCTTGCGCGTGAATTTCACTTGCAAAGTGTCTGCGCGCGAGATCACCGTTACGAGCAGCATAGTGGAAAATGCTTACAAGCCGTGGTGGAACAGCACGCAACTAAGAATCTATGGGGCGGGTGCCGAGCCCAAAGAAGTCCGTATCGGTGAGCAGTTGATTCACGAATGGCGGTATGACGCTCCAGGGCACTGCATTACGCTCACAGTGCCGGACGCACTCAAGAATTGGAATGTTCGCTTGACCTTCTGATTCCTCACTCGACCAGAAAAATGGAAATCGATTTCGCGGGCATGGCGACTCGCGCTTCGTCGCCGGCCACGTCGGCCTTCGCCTGGCCCAGAACCTCTGTAAAGCCAGCCGCACCCTTTGCCGGCGTGTCGCGAAGAGGAATTCTTAATCCCCGTGGCTCTGCCGAATTGTTGAAGACCACAAGAACACGTTCTTCTTCCGTCTCGCGCAAAAAAACATACGCCGTGTCGTCAGAGAAGAGGTGCCACAACCTTCCGCTTTGCAGAGCCGGATGTTCGCGCCGCAATCGCAGCAAGGTTTGTACATACGTGAAGAGATCCTGCTGTTCCGGTGTGCGTCCTTCTGCTGTGAACGCATTTTTCGGATCGCCGGGCCAGCCGCCTGGAAAATCGCGCCGGTTGTCTGGATCGCTGCCGCCGGACATTCCAATCTCGTCGCCGTAGTACAGTTCGGGGATCCCGCGCAAAGTCATGGTTAGTCCAAAGGCCAGCTTCAGCTTTGCCGGCGAGCTTCCCTCGGCGCTGGCAAAACGAGGCACA
Organism: Candidatus Acidiferrum sp.; assembly: GCA_035576885.1. Lineage (GTDB taxonomy): Bacteria > Acidobacteriota > Terriglobia > Acidiferrales > UBA7541 > Acidiferrum. Next base: position 30,498 of record DATLVZ010000039.1, read on the forward strand.
TCGTGGTTCGCAAAAAATGTCACCAGCGTGTCGGGATGGACGTACAGCCAATCGCTTCGCAGCACATCCGGGATGCGCCCTGCGGGCGCGTCCCGCAACAAAACGTCTCGAAGTGCGAAGAACATCGGGAAATCGAACAAAGTGTTCAAACCGGAGTCGATGTCATCAAACCGTTTTTGGCCTCCCTCGAAGAACGAGGTGACGCTCGGATCCGGATGAAAGACTTCACCGATCGTCGTCAGATACGGATAAAGTTGGTGCAAACCCGCGTGCCAGTTCGACCAAAACTTCCGGGAAATATAGGGAAAAGTGTCCAGACGACAGCCGTCCAAGCCAGAAGTCTCTGCCCACCAAATACTGTTCTGCAGTAGGTATTCTGCAACGGTGGGATTTTCCGTATTCAAATCAGGCAGTATGTTGAAAAACCAGCCTTCCATAAGAGTTCTGGACAGCCTCGGAGGCGCGTGCGGATCAACGAGCGCTTCGAACGGATCGTTGGCGATTGCTCGTTTGTCCGTCTTGCCGTAGAACGTACTGTTGATGCCCGCCGTAGAATCCATGTGATGCTGTGACGTGCCGTGGAACCAGTCCGGCAGCGGCGGCTCAGCAACCCAGGGATTTTTGGGACCCACATGATTGGGCACGAAGTCGAAAACAATCTTCAGCCCCTGGCTGTGCGCCTCCCCGACCAGGTCCTGATAATCTTGTATCGTTCCAAGATGCGGATCCACCGCGTACAAATCCACCGCTCCATAGCCGTGATAATCCTGAGCCGCGCCATTCTTTAAAATTGGCGTAAGCCAAAGCGTCGTCACTCCCAGATCCTTCAAGTAGGGCAAATGTTCGCGGATGCCGCGCAGGTCGCCGCCATGATAAGCGCGCGGATTCGAACGGTCATGCGTGCCCCTCGCTTCGGCGGGTTCATCATTTGAGGGATCGCCGTTGGCGAAACGGTCCGGCATGATGAGATAAATCACATCCTCACGAGAGAGCCCCTGAAATCTTCCGAGTTTCATCGCGCGGTTGGCCAGCGACAACTCGAAAGAAGCTGTGCCCGTCGGAGTTGTCGCTCGGCAGACCACGGTGCCCGATCTTGTGCCGGCCCCGATCTTTAGCCACACGAATAAGTACTGGCCGCCAGCGGTTGCCCGCGTTCGCTCGACAACAATGGTGTGGAGGTTGCAGGCGACTCGCGTGGCTTCGAGGTTCTGACCAGTGACCAATAACATCACTTCCGAAGTCAGGTTGATCCACCAAGAAGGAGGCTCGACTTTTGTAACCACCGGCGCATTGGCATTCGGCTTCTGGGATGGAGTTGTCTGACCGGTCGAACGTGCGGCACAAAGGACTATCGCGGCAAAGACAAAGGCGAAAATCCGAAGGTGGGATCTTGGAGCCAGCGGCCCGAGCGATGACAAGGAGGGTTGCACGTGGGAAGCATAGGAAAAAAGATTGTGTGGCGCCAATCTTGTGTCCTCGAGTGTCGAATGCCGAGCTAGGTCTTAAATACGAGTTTGCCGAAGGATTCCGGAACGTGGAAATTCGGCACCGCGGTCTTCGTCGGACGCCACGCGGAGTAGAAACGCGGCTCGACGGGCCCTTCAACACGGTAGAAGTTGACGCGCCAGACTTGCCTCGGATCGAACTGCGTTGTCAAACTCTTCATGGGTAATGCCAACTCTGCGTTCCACGTCTTGCTGGTCTCATCGATTCTGGCGCGGCGCTTCAATTTGCTAAGCAGTTCGTGTTTCGCCCCCGGAGCGATATCCAAATCAATCCAGAAGCCGTTGGGACTCACTTCAAACTCTTTGTAGCGCCGCGCGTCGGACCCGGCAGGCTGCAGAAATACTTCAGCCACGTCGCGGTCCCAGAGCTGATTTCGCCGGCCACCCGATTCAGCATCGGAGAAAACAGTGATGCTGCAATAGTGCGCCATAAACTTCAAATAGAGTGTTTCTAGAGTCCAGAGCAGCCGCACCTCCGTTTCTCGGAGCAGATCGGCGTTCTTGCCCTGCCAGTCGTGACAGAAGCGTATCGCTGGAGCGTCTTCCCACTCCCCTTCTGACGGAAATCCCTCCGCGTCTGCTCGTCCCAGAAATTGGACCGCTGTTGCCATTTCAATTTCGCATGAAGAGGAAGTGTTTCCTGCAATCACGCCGTGCTCCCCGTGCCGGATAGGAATGTCGCAGCCCAGCATACCTGCGAACGGAAATGCGGAGTGCCGAAAACGGCTGGGTGTGCGCAGAATACCAAGTGACGTCGGCCCAGGCCGCAAACGTGTGGCCGCAAGGGGCAAACCTTTTGCGCACGCTGCGGCTCTCTATTTCCTGGCGGAATGCTTCTGCGTGTTAGCATCAAATTTAGTCGTAGTCCAGCCGCCATCTTAGAAATTTAGCGGTTATCTCCAAGGAGGGTGCGGCATGATCAAGCCAGTCGACGCAGAAGAATATTTGTCACGACCCGGGAAGCGCACGCCAGATCAATTTGAATACGTGAAAATGCGCATCGAAGGCAGCGTCGCGCGCATGACGCTGAACCGGCCCGAACACAATCTCCTCAATGAAGCCATGCTTCGTGAGCTCGCCGATGGCATCACCTTCGCAGGTGAGAGTCCCGAGGTCAAACTCATCGTTCTCGATTCCGCTGGCAAAGTGTTTTGCGGCGGCATCGACATCGGCGAATATACATCGCAACGCGTTTTTCAGATGCTCGACGCGTTTCACGCAGCCTTCTCCGGCATGCTCGAAGTGGGCAAGCCTGTGATTTGCGTGGTGAACGGCCCTGCCATCGGCGGCGGCGCGGAACTCGCGGCGTTTGGGGACCTGGTGATCGCCACGCCGAAAGCGCGCTTTGCGCAGCCTGAAATTTCCATCGGTGTGTTTCCGCCGCTGGCCTCCACGATCTTGCCTTTTCTCGTTGGACCGAAGCGAGCGCTTGAAATTGTCTTAACCGGAGAAGCCATGACGGCGGAACGCGCCCTGGAACTGGGCCTCGTAAACCGCCTCGTTCCTGAAGCCAAGCTTGAACAGGCCGTTAGCGAGCTGACCGAACGCATCACCGCTCATTCTGGCCCGGTGCTCACCATGGCCAAGAAAGCGATTCTCGGCGGCATGGGACTTTCGTTGCGCGACGGTCTAAAGCACTCCATGAATATTTTTCTCAATGAACTCTATCGCCTCGAGGATTCTCAAGAGGGACTCCGCGCGCTCGTCGAAAAACGCAAGCCAAATTGGAAGAATCGCTGAACCAGCTCCGCCGAGCCACTCTTATGCCGCGCATTGACACTCCCAAACCTGCGGCTTACACTGATTTTTCAATTTGCAGGCATGGGATGAGGGGAAGGCCGTGAGAATCGGCCGCGGTCCCGCCACTGTTAGCGGCTGAACGAGCCGTAAGCCAGACTACCCTCCCGCGCCGCAGAGGCTAACGCTTTTCGCGAGAAGAAGCG
>DATLVZ010000040.1:0-15500 GCA_035576885.1 Candidatus Acidiferrum sp.
GTCTCGTCTGCGTGTTGTGGACCTTCCCGTGCGCGAGGTCAATGCAACGGCGAGTCAATTCGTGGTCTCCGTCTAACTGACGTGCAGAAAAGCACTTAAATCGTACGGCGTCCCGTCATGCCAAAGCCAAATTACTCAAATTGACAGGTTCCGTGTCCGGTGCTAGAGTCTGCGAAAGTCTTCCGGCAGCTTTTGCTGATCTATGGCAGCATCCGAAACTCGAGACGGCGGAGGCGTCTACACGTTCTACGCCTTTCGCGCCGACCTCCGTTCCGGCGAGCTCACCAAACACGGAATCCGAATCAAACTGCAAGAAAAACCTTTTCAGATCCTGGTGTATCTCCTCGCGCACGCCGGGGACGTGGTCACGCGAGACGATCTACGGGCCACTCTTTGGGGTTCAGATACCTACGTCGATTTCGATCACAGCCTCAATATCGCGATGAATAAGTTGCGCGAGGCTTTGAGCGATTCGGCGGACAGTCCTCGCTATATCGAAACACTGCCTCGTCGCGGATACCGCTTCGTCGCTCAGGTCTCGGGCAATGGGCAGAGCAACCGTGCAGAAGCAACGGCCTCCCCACTGATTTCCTTGCCGGAACCTGCCGAGCCACCCCACAAAACTCGGTCTCGGTGGCTCTGGGCCTGCGTTGCCGGACTGGCTGCCGTCGCGCTGGCGACATTACTTGCGTTTCGCCATACGTCGGCCTTTGGGACGCGGAGTTTGGAATTTCACGCGCGAGACTGGGCGCTGGTCACGCAGTTCGAGAATCGCACGGAAGAGCCAATTTTCAACGGAACGGTCGAGGCCGCCCTCGCGCGCGAGCTCACCAATTCGCTGTTCGTCAACGTCGTTCCGCGAGAACGGACAAACGACACGCTGGAGCTGATGCGCCTGCCAACAAGTACGGCGGTGGATGCGGCAATTGGCCGCGAACTCTGCCTCCGCGATGGCGGGATCCGCGCCCTGATCGCGGGAAGAGTTGAAAAGTTCGGTTCGGCATATGTCCTGAGTGCACAACTTGTCGACCCGACGAGCGGGCGCGCCGTTGATAGTTTCGAGGAAGTTGCTGACGGACAAGCGGGGACTCTGCGCGCAGTTCATGCCCTGTCGAACGATGTACGCCAAGCCCTCGGCCAGAAGCTGGCTGAAATTCAACAGAACGATCTTGACCTTCAGAAAGTTACGACACCGTCCCTGAAAGCGCTTCAGCTCTATTCGCAGGCGGACGAACAGATCCGCAACGACAAGCAACCGGCGGCATTCGAACTGCTCCGGCACGCGATCGATGAAGATCCAAATTTCGCCTCCGCTTACATTCTGGCAGCATATGCGCTGTGGAAACAAAATCTGCCGCCCGACGAATTCATGCCTTTCGCCAAGCGCGCACTGGAATTGTCCGGCCAAACCAGTGAAGCCGAGCGCTACTTCGTCGAGGGAAGCTACTATGAAATGATGCACGAGCCGGACAAGGCTGTCTCCGCTTACGAGGCGCTCTTAAAAGTCAACCCTGGCCACTTCTGGGGACTCAAGAACCTTTTTGGGCTGTATGCCTCGCAGAGCCGAATGCAGCAAATCGTGGAACTGTCGGTTCACCACGCGGACATTGAGCCAAACAGCTTCGACAGAAACTGGGGCGCAGGCTTTGCCCTGCTACTTGTGAGCGCTAAGCCGGATTTGGCCCGTCCGTATTTCCAGCGCGCCAACGAACTGCTTTCGACCATGCGCGATCGCGATCGCACGAAATTCGTCTGGGAAGCTCTGTGGCTGCAACTCTATCCTGCTTTCCAGGCGTGGATGAGAGACGATGTCGCACTTGCCAGGGCAGAGCTGGATCGCGCTGAGCAGAACCCGGTTGCGCGAGACGGCATTACGGATCCTATGATCTTTGCCGGATTCCGCCAGGCGCTGGGTGAAACCCGCAAAGCGAGAGAATGGCTGGAACAGGCTTCCGCTCCTTCCGGCCGCTCTTCCTCCGAGGGGTTCGAGGATTTCGCTTCGGTTGCATTTCTCTGTGGCGATCATACCGCCGCTCGAAATTGGCTTCAGCGAACCACGCGGTATCGCGTGCTCGACATGCCGCTCTTGATTCGCGAGGGAATGCTTCGTGAAGCCAATGTGCTGGCCCAACGACAAAAAGAATGGCTTCCTCAGTTCCGCAACGTTGCCCTGGGAGAATTGCTTCTAGCGCAAGGCAAGACGGTGAACGGTACGCGGTTGTTGAGCGATGGCCTGATCGAACAGCGGAATCATGCGTACCCGAGCTACTTCTTTGGCGCGGACTCACTCGCGCGGGCTTACGAGAAAACCGGCAATGTCTCGGCGGCTATTGAGGTACTTGAAAGCGCCTCTGCCAACAGGATTCGCGTCTACGGCCCAGCGGTCATGTCCAGCGCGACTCTCTGGATGCGGGACCAGATGGATCTAGCGGGTCTGTATCGCCGCCTCGATCGCGTCCAAGACGCGGAGAGAATCGAAGACGAGCTTCGCAAGCTGCTCGCCTACGCTGACCCCGATTATCCAATGCTCCTCGAACTGCGACGTCTACAGAGCAGCCCCTCCCTTGCGGATAGCCGAAACTGAACGAGAGTACGGCACCTCGAAGCGTTCCTTTTCGCCGGCTGGCCTGTGTCTCTCCCTTGGCTTCGCGAGGGTGTCGTTTTCTCGCGTTTTCTGCGTCTCCTTTGCTGCCGGCCCTCACCTCCATTCTGTCCCTTAGTGCTCCTGTTACTAGTCCCGATTCCTCGCTGCGGTTCAAGCCCGCACGGGCCCACCAATTTATGCATCTATCCTGGCAACCTCAAACGCCTCAAGACATCCACCCTCACTGATCTGTAGTCTAATAAATTCAGGCCCATGCACACCGGGTGGGGTATGAAGCTCGCTCTCCTTTTCATCTCCGCGTTGTTCAGTCTAAGCTCACTCGCATCCCGGCAAGCTCGCGCAGCGGACTCCGCCGCTTGCTCCGGTCTTGTAGTGGACGAAAACAATGTCCCCGTGGCTGCAGCCCAACTGAAGCTCGAAGACGGTACCGGGCATCTCTTCCGAGCCGAAACCGACACTGCCGGCCGCTTCGTTCTCAAGAATCTTCCCACAGGTGATTACAAGATGGAGGTCCGCAAGGCAGGCTACTTCGTCATCGCCGGCCGCGCTCTCGCTCTTCAACCCGGGTCCAACGAATTCACTCTGACTCTCAATCACGAAGAAGAACTTCACCAACAAATTCAGGTCACCGCCCCTCCCAATCAAATCGATCCGCAGGATACCGCCCAGCGCAACACCCTCACGGCGCGCGACATCCGCGACATCCCCGTATCCAGCCCCCACGTCCTCGCCCAGAGCCTCGCTGCTTTGCCGGAAATCACCCAGGATAATCTCGCCAATCTGCACATCGCCGGCGCACGCTCGGGAGAAACTCAATACTTGCTCGACGGCTTCGAAATCGGCGATCCCGTGAATGGCCAGTTCACCCCTCGCTTCAATGTCGACGCCACCCGCGCCGCTGAAGTCCAGACAAGCCGCTTCGGCGCCGGCTATGCTCATTCCGGCGCGAATATCCTAAGCCTCGAAACTCCCGACGGCGACGACCGCTGGCGCTTCGGCACCACCAATCCCGCCCCTGGCATCAACGTTCAGGAAGGCGTCCATCTCGGCGACTGGTACCCCCGCTTTACCTTTTCCGGCCACATCCGCCGCACCCGCTTTTGGTTTTCCAATTCGATCAGCCTTCAACATACTTTCGCCGTCGTCAAAGAGCAGCCCTCTGGCGCCAACACTTGGGAAGATTGGGCGGGCGATAATCTCCTTCGTCTTCAATTCAACTTCACGCCCCAGCACATTCTCCATGCCAGCTTTCTTTACAATCGCGCCCGCGACACCAACGTCGGCCTCGACTCTCTCGACCCCATCTCCACCACCATCACCGCCAACCAGCAGCGCTTCTTCGTCTCTCTTAAAGACCAGATCTGGCTTCACGACACGCTCTTCGAGTTCGGCGCCGCCGCCGATAGCGGCGTCCTCGATTTCATCCCCCAAGGCTCGCAACCTTATGTCTTGCTCGTCAACGGCTCGTCCGGAAACTATTTCCAGCGCTCGCACCGTCTCGGCCGCCGCCTCCAGGCCGCCGCTAACGTAATCGCCGCGTCCCGCCACTGGCATGGCACTCATCAACTCGCTGTCGGCCTAAATGTAGCGGCCCTCTCCTACTCTCTCTCCACCGGGCGCGGCGAAATTCAGGCTCTTCGCGCCGATGGCACCCTCGTCCGGCAATCGACTTTTTCCGGCTCCGCAAATCCCTATCTCTCCAACACCCAGGCCGGCGCCTACGCGCAGGACACCTGGTCGATTTCAAAGTATCTCGTCGTGCAAGCAGGTTTGCGCATGGACTGGGATCGTTTCACGCAAAGCGCCATGGCTGGCCCACGCCTTTCCGCCAACGTCCTTCCTTTGGGCGACGATACCTCAAAAATTTCGTTCGGCTGGGGCATCTACAATGCCCCGCTGAATCTTTCTCTTATCGGACAGGCTTTCGATCAGCAGGAACTCGATACCTTTTACGACTCCACCGGTAAGTTTGTCGTGCAAGGCCCCGTCGCAAGCCAGTTCCTGCTTCCCGCCAACGGTATTCAACAACCCCGCTTCGCCATATCCAGCGCCGCAGGGCAGCAAAAAATTACCCACAACACCCTCCTCACCCTGGAACTCCTCGCCCGCAACGGCTCTCACGCCTTCGCCTATGTGGACCAGCAACCCGCCCAACCTGGCGGCATTTTTCTTCTCCAGGACTCCCGCAAGGACCGCTACCGCTCAGCCACCATTTCCCTGCGCCAGGTGTTCACAAAGAACATGGAAGTCTATGGCGCCTACACGCGCTCCGTCGCCCATTCCAATGAAGTTCTCAGCCCCTCCCTCGGTTCGATCTTCTACGCCGCCCAGCAATCCGCACCCGTCGCCTGGGACGCCCCCAACCGCCTCCTCTCCTGGGGCTGGGCTCCCACGCACATCTGGGGAATCCAACTCAGCTACCTCTTCGAGTACCGCACCGGTTTTCCCTTTAGCGTCATCAATCTCCAGCAGCAACTCGTCGGGCTTCCAAACTCTCTCCGCTTCCCGGACTATGCCAGCCTCAACCTTGGCATCGAAAAAAAATTCGGCTTCCGCGGCTACCTCTGGGGAGTCCGCGTCGAAGCCGTAAACGCATTCAACCGCCAAAATCCCGACACCGTCGTCAACAATATCGACGCCCCCAGCTTCGGTGCCTTCGCCGGCGGACAAGGCCGCGCCGTCACCCTCCGCGTCCGCTTCATCGGCCGCAAATAGCCCCGCATGTTCTAAGACGTGACTCAATATCTCAACAATGAATCCGCTCGAATGTTCGGCTCGGTCCTGTTTCCGAATATCCGGCCGTGCCGCCCCATGGATAGCTCGCGAGACCATGCATAGTTAGGGGGGCTTGTTATGTTGTTACTTGAAATCGCTGCCGTTCATTCGTCCCGGCAACTACTCGTATCTCAAAGCGACCAGAGGGTCGACGCGCGTGGCCCGCCGTGCGGGTATGTAACACGCGGCAAGCGCCACAAGCGCAAGTAGCACCGCGACGGCAATCATCGTTAGCGGATCGTTAGTATGGATGTCGTAAAGCATCGAGCTCAGGTAGCGCATCACGCCCAGCGCTACGCACATTCCCGCGGCGGCTCCGGCAATCGCCAGCACAATGCCCTGCCGCAAGACCAGCTTTAGCACGCCTCCCGGTTCCGCGCCCAGCGCCATGCGAATTCCGATTTCCCTCGTGCGCTGCGCGACTTCGTAGGAAAGCAAGCCGTAGAGTCCAATGGACGCAAGCACCAGCGCCAGCAATCCAAAGAACCCGGCTAGCCGCGCCACCAGCCGCTCCTGAAAAAGCAACCGGTCGATTTGCTCCGATTCCGTTGTCACATTGAAGAGCGGCAAATTCGTGTTTACTTGCGCCACCACTTCGCGTATCGCGGGAAGAATGGCCTGCGGGTCTGCCGCTGTGCGCAATTCAAACGAAGCTCCCCCGGCGCTTTGCGGCGTGTACATCATGGGGTGGATCTCCCGGCGCAAGCTGTTGTATTTGGTGTCCCGCACCACGCCGATGATTTCGTATCCGGCGCTCGCCGGACCGTTTGCGTTTCCCTCCGATTGTCCGAACAGTTTTCCGATAGGTTTATCTTTCCCGGCGTATTTCTCGACGAACGCTTGATTCACGATCACCGGAGTCGGCGCCGATGTCGGAGTCGCTCCGCCATTCGCGGCAGACAGCTCAAAATCGGAACTGTTGAATCCGCGGCCGGCCAGAAATGGAATGTGCAGCGTCTCAAAAAAATTTGGCCCCACGCCGAGCGTGTCCGCCTCGTACTCCTGATCCTGTGGCATGCCCGGCCAGTGGAAGCTGGTAACCATCAGCCCATTACTCAAGAGTGGCATCATCGAGTAGCTCGCGGACTTCACTCCCGGCGTTTCCGACAGCCGGCCCTGCAAGTCCCGATAGAAGCTGTCAATCTGTCCGGCTTTGTAGCCGATCAGCGACGGGTCGATTCCGAAAACCAGGATATTGTGCGAATCGAATCCCACGTCGACGCTTCGCAGGTTGTCCAGCGTGCGTACCAGTAGTCCAGCGCCCACCAGCACAACGATCGCCAGCGCCACTTGCGCCACCACCAGCCCATTGCCGATGCTGAACCATTTTCCGCCCGGTCGCCCCGATCTCGTGGAGCTTCCCTCTCCTTCCTTGAGCACCGGCGTCAAATCCACGCGTGCGCTCCGAAAAGTCGGTGCGATGCCGAAAAGAATTCCTGTCAATAGCGAAACCGCGACGGTGAACCCTAGAACTCGCAGGTCTAGGCCCGTCGCGAATCCTAGCGGACGCGGCTGATTGCTCGAAACAAACGAAAGAATCGCATGTGCTCCCCAGTACGCAAACAGAATGCCCAGCGCGCCTCCAAGCACCGACAGCATTACGCTTTCCGTCATCAGCTGCCGCACGATCCGCGCCCGGCCCGCGCCCAGCGCCAATCGCACCGCCATTTCCTTCTGCCGTGCGGCGGCCCGCGCGAGCATCAGCCCCGCCACGTTTGCGCAAGCGATTAGCAAAATGATTCCGACTGCGAGCATTAATACGTATAAGGGATCGGCGTAACGCGTTCGCGCGCCCGTCAGACCGCCCTGCGCGGACACAAGTGTCACTTCCGGATTGTCGGCGGCCGTGGAAAGCGTCTTCGGCTCACTCGGCATCTCCGACGGGTGCGCGCCTCCTGGCGCCGCCGCTCCCGGCGGTCCAGCCACGATAGTCCGCTGATTTTCCGGGGACTGCGGCCTCGGGCTGCCAGGCGCCTCACGCTGAACCTGCATGCCTCCTTGCCCGGGCGGTGGTTGCGGCGCCGCAGAAAGGCTTCTTGGCGCTTGACCTCCTCCGGGTGGCGGCGCTCCACCGAAAACCATTTCGCGCCCAACTGGCCCGCCTCCAGGCCCTCCTGCTCGCGGCCCAGCCACTCCCGCTGGCCCACCGCCGCGGAATAGCGGCACCGCCCCGTGCAGCATCTCGTTGCGGAAGAGCCCGCTCACTTTCGCTTGCGCTTGCGCCTGTGGTGTTCCCGGCTTCAGCCGCCCAACGATCGTCAGCCACCAAAACGACACATCCGCCTGTCGGTCGTTCCACCGGAACGGCCCGCTGTTGCCGATACGTTGACCATCGGACAGCGGCAACCACACGTCGTAATCGCTGCCCGGAGCAATTCCGGTGAATCGCTGTTCGGCCACTCCAATAATCGTGAATGGCACATTGTTCAGTTCAATGGTGCGGCCCACGACGTCCCGGGATCCTCCGAACGCGCTCTGCCAGTAGCCATAGTTCAAAACGCTGACAGCTGCAGCCGACGCTTTGTCGTCCGCTGCGTCGATCAGTCGGCCAATGGCGGCCTTAAGGCCCATCGTCCGGAAAAAGTCCCCGGAAACCAGTTGGCCGCTGATAACGCTGGCTGGGCCATTGCCCGTAAGGTTCAGCCTGCCGGAGTTGGCAAACGCTGCCGTTCCCGAAAACACATTCGCTTCTGCGATTTCCTGAAACATCGGCTCGGAAAAGGAACAGCCAGAAGGTTTCGCCGCCGCATTCGCGCCGTTGTGGCGCATTCCGAGATCAGACGGGCAATCGCCTGCCGACATGTATCCGTGAATGTTCGGCGAGTTGCGCGCGCTCCATCTAAGCAGCACCAGTTGCGAAGGACTCTCGACGGGCAGCGACCGCAGCATCACTGCGTCGATCAAGCTGAAAATAGCTGTGTTTGCGCCGATTCCCAGCGCCAGCGTGAGAATCGCCACCGCCGCAAATCCGGGCGATTTCGCCAGCATGCGAAGACCATAGCGGATGTCCTGCCACAGGTGGTCCCACCACAGCCAGCGCCGGGACTCGTAGAATCGCTCCTTGGCTCGCGTAGCGCTGCCGAATGCCCGCCGCGCTGCAGCTCGTGCTTCGCCCTCGCTTAGCCCCTGCCCTCGCAAGCGCTCGCTCTCCAGTTGAATGTGCGCTTCAATTTCTGCGTTAAAATCCTTCACTTCTCGCTTACGTCGGAACATGGCCCTAGCCCCCCTCCACTTCGGATCCCAGAATCCGCCCGATGGCTGCCGCCAGCCGCTTCCACTTCGTCGTTTCCTTCACCAGTTGTTTGCGTCCCGCGGGCGTCAGCGAATAGAATCGGGCCTTGCGATTGTTCGAAGAAGTTCCCCACTTTGCCGAAATCCACCCTCGCTCTTCCAACCGCTGCAGCGCGGGATAGAGTGCCCCGTGTTCAACCAGCAGCTCTTCTTCGGACGTTTCTTGAATCGCCCGCGCAATCCCTTGGCCATGCTGCGAGCCAAAGATCAACGTGCGCAGGATCAGCAGGTCCAGAGTCCCTTGCAAAAGTTCCAGCCGGTTTTTAGCTTCTTGGGTAGACATATAACCTCAGCATGCCCACGCTCGGGTAACATGTCAACCTTAGAGGCGCACGCCGCAGAAGCGAGTGAGTTCAGCCTCGAATCAAGCGATTTGCACGGCGCGATCCCGAAAACTCTACCTCTCGTCACAAAAATCTTCGCCGTAGCCCCGGACGGCAACACCCTGGCGTGCCTTCGTCCTGTAAGGGCACAATATGTTGTGCCCGCTCTTCGCTTTTCATCCGGCACCCCGCCCGTCATTTCGAACGGAGCAGCCCGACGAATTTTCTTCGCTTTCGCTCCTGCGAAAGCGTCGGGCTGCGTAGAGAGAAATCTCTCCGCCTCCTTTCTCTATGGCAGGCGCCCCTCACGATGCTACTCCCCCGTGTATTGCAGAAGTGGTATCCTCTCATCGCATGTCCCCGTCAACCAAAAAGAACAACGTGCAACCGGGCCACCCGCCCAAGTAGTCGTGCACACACAAAATACGGATCTCCGATCCAAGTAGAAGTTATCTCATAAATGGTTTTGTGGCAGGGAAACCACAAACCGGCTGCAATGGAATCAGACGGAAAGTGATGATTTGGCTGAGTTTCCACGGTTTCATCCTGTAAGTGCCGTCCTTTCCGCGATGTCCGAGCATTTATGAGATGGCTTCTAGTTAGTTACACCGTGATATATTCGCATTGGATCCAACGTTCCTTCACCACTACGGAGCTCGATTGCAAGGCGTGAACTTGGAAATTAGTCCGCAAAGACGCGAAGCCGTCGAGAAAGCATCCCAGGCCTGGATCAAGAAACTGATCGACCTTTCTCGCCGCAACAATCTTCTCTATTACCGGTCCCTGAAATGGGGCACTTTGAACTTGTCACTTGACGACGCTGAGCGATGGGCCGCGCTCCTGCGCGGCGAGACGGTATCCTTAAGAAGTTTAGTCGAAAAGATTTCTGATGAAGAGTTGATCTTAAAAGCAATGGCCATATGGCGAAGAGCCCAAACCAATCAAGAAGAAAAGGGGCTTGCGACGATGTTCGTCGCACTCGCCACGGCGAGCTGGAGAGCCTCCGACGAGGGACGGAACTCGGAAGCACCAGTCCTCCTTCTTCCCATCGCGCTCGAAATGAAAGGACACGCGGGCACCTCTCTGTCGATTCATCGTGTCGGCCTCGTGCAAGTCAATCTTGTCTTACTTCACGTGCTGCAGTCCGAATTCGGTATCTCAATCTCGTCAGAAAAGGTACTTGCTCTCTTGCAAGGCGATGACGAAGAGGAGGTCTTCGATCAGTCCCGGGTGCATGATCTGTTTAAACTAGCCTGTAACTCAGTACCAGAATTTGGAATCCGGGATGTTGCCGTTCTAGGAAATTTCGCTTTTCAAAAAATGGCCATGGTGAGGGATTTGCAGGAAAGCCCGGACAACCTCGTCTCGATGGATATTATTGCCGCACTAGCCGGCGACGCGGAAGCGAAGCAGTCCATTGGCGCTAAATCGCTGAACCCGGACCCCAAGGAATTCGACCGAATCCCACCTCAATCCGAATTCTTGGTCCTCGACGCTGATTCGAGTCAACAATCCGCTATAGCCGCAGTTATGGCTGAGCAAAGTGCGGTCATTCACGGCCCCCCAGGAACTGGAAAGAGCCAGACTATCGCAAACCTAGTGGCTAGTCTGGCAGCTGCCGGAAAACATATACTCTTCGTTGCCGAAAAGCGGGCTGCGCTTCAGGTGGTGCTGAAGCGGCTTCAGCAAGTTGGTCTGGACAGGATCGCCATCGATCTGCACGGCGCCGACGTCTCATCCAAGCGCGTCATGGAGCAAGTAGCCGCCGCATTGAACGCTGTCCGCCAGGCCATTCCCGTCGATTGCGACCTGATGCACCGGCAATACGAAGAGCGCCGCGAACGGTTAAACCGCCACGTCGAAAGCTTACACCGCCGACGAAAACCAAGCGGTATGTCGGTTTACGAGTTGCAAGGTACGTTGCTACGTCTCCAAGCAGAATTGCATTCGGACACACGCTGGCGCGGGCCGGAACTCTCAAGGATCGAAAGAGCGGGTCCCGCGAAGATCCGCGATCTTCTGCGCGAGGCAGGAGGACTCTCATCGCTCTTTCTGCGGTGCGATCCTTCTCCATGGAACGATGTTATTCTCCAAGACGGCGCCGCGGCGCAACAGGCCGTGGACTTAGTGGCACGACTCTCTTCGCAAACTTGGCCCGATTTTGTAGCGTCTCTTGCGGAACTTTCTAAATCGTTAGGCTTCCGAAACGCGAAGACATTGAGAGATGCGCAACAGATGTACTCGCTTCTTCGCGAGGTTGGCAAAACACTCAGTTTCTATTCCCCTCAACTCTATACCAACAACATCCAAGCATTGATCCGTACCCTAGCACCTGGTAGAGCAGGAGGGCTAAGCGCGATGTGGGCTTGGTGTACGAGCGGCGAATACCGCCGGGCGCGGAACGAAGCGCTGAGCTATCGCACAGCTGGTAGAGCGAGGAGCAGGGAACTCTTCGCTGAATTGAGTGCGGCTGAGGACCAGCGACTTAAATGGGCCGAACTTAGCAGCCGCACATCCTTGCCTCAGGTATCGCCATATCTTTCGGACTCCCAGAAGAAATTTGAGTTAGCTGCTGCCGACGTGGCAAAGCTGGGTTTTATCGCGCAGAAGAAACAACTTGATTTGCTGCCGATTGCCAGCCTCACTACTTATCTCGACGGCGCCGCCAAAGATCGACTCACACCTATGAGACTTCCGAAATTGTGGGCGGTAGAGCAGGGTCTTGCAGCCGCGGGGACAGGGAAGCTAGTCGAGGAGCTTCGCAAGACGATGATCGCGCCGGACAAATGGGTCGCCTCATTTGACCAGTGCTGGTATTCCTCATGTTTGGAAGCGGCGCAAGCCGAGGACCCAGAAATCGCAGGCTTCAATGGAAGGACGCACGACGAGTTTGTAAAGGAATTCAAGGAGCTAGACCGTGAGCGCATTCGAATCGCTGCTGCGCGTGTGCGGCGAGCTTATGCCGAGCGAGCAATAACGGCGATGAATGAGCACAAGAACGAGGAGTACATCATTCGGTCTGAAGCGGAGAAAAAGCGGCGACATCGAACGCTTCGCCAACTGTTTGTTGAGGCGCGGCACGTGCTCACTGCGGTATGTCCTTGTTGGATGGCCAGCCCTCTTTCAGTGAGTCAGCTTCTTGATACGACGCGATGCTTTGATTTTGTGATTTTCGACGAGGCGAGCCAGGTCTTGCCAGAGGATGCAATCCCTGCAATCATGCGTGGATCGTATCTCGTCGTCGCTGGCGACACCTGGCAGCTACCTCCTACAAACTTCTTCGCGGCATCCGACGACGACGAATTGGCGGAAGACGAATCCAATACCGCAACACAAGGATATGAGAGCCTCCTAAACGTCACAAACTCGTTTATGCCATCCTGGTATTTAGACTGGCACTATCGAAGCCGAGACGAGGCACTTATCAGTTTTTCGAATCACCACATCTACAAAGACCGTTTAGTGACATTTCCAGGTCCTGGCGGAGCACCGGCGGTCCGACATATCGTAGTTCACCAGTCCCCTGGGACTGACGGCCAGGAAGAAAGCAGTTCAGAAGAGGTGAAGAAAGTCGTGGATCTCATTCTAGAACATGCTGAGAAGAGGCCACACGAGTCCTTGGGCGTCATCGCAATGGGAATTCGGCACGCCGATCGCGTGCAAAGAGCCCTCGATCAGACACTTTCGACAAGGCATGACCTCGGACAGTTCTTTGACGCGAACGCCGAGGAGCGCTTCTTCGTTAAGAATCTGGAACGTGTTCAAGGCGACGAGCGAGATGCCATTATCCTAACTGTCGGTTATGGCAAAGACAGAGGAGGAAATCTTCCGTTTAGGTTTGGTCCGCTCCTGTCCCTCGGGGGACAACGGCGACTCAATGTCGCCGTTACGCGAGCGCGTCAAAGTATGACGCTAGTTTCTTCCTTCAGCCATTTGGACATGGACGTAACAAAGATCAAGCCGGGTACGGGAGTGGAGCTACTTCATTCTTATCTGGAATATGCGGCTAGTGGAGGTAAGAGACTCGGAGATCTTGCTTCAACAGAGTTCCCAATGAACTCCTTCGAAGCAGAAGTTTTTGATGTACTTCAATCAAGAGGTATCCCCCTCACGTCTCAGGTCGGCGCTTCCAGCTACCGTATCGATCTTGTAGCTCAACATCCAAAACAACCGGGCAGATATGTTCTGGCGATTGAATGCGACGGGGCATCCTACCATTCAAGTCCGACTGCACGCGATCGAGATCGATTGCGGCAGCAACAACTCGAGAACCTTGGCTGGAAATTCCACAGAATTTGGTCCACAGACTGGTTCATGCGCAAGGATGAGGAAGTGAACCGGGCACTGGCTGCCTATCAACGCGCCGTTGCCTCTGCTGACGACTCACAAAATTCTTCTCCGGCTCCAAGTTTGCTGCCGCCTCCAATAATTCCGGACCCGTCTGTTGCGCAAGCGCGAAAGCGCGGCGTGCGTCCACTCATTGAGCGTCGCGAGTCGATCACTGCATATTCGGCGTGGGAACTGAGAACGCTGATCAACTGGATCGAATCGGACGGTCGCTTGCGTTCGGACGAGGAAATCATCGAGGAACTGTTACCAGAGATCGGATTCCACCGGCGGGGAGCTCGGATTGACGGTGTGCTTAAGTCCCTGCTCGAGGAGCGCAGGACCCGACCGTAGGGCGGACGGCGGGCGGCGGTTCCTTAACTCTTGGGTGGCCTACCGTTTGCGGTTTTGTTCTTCAAACGGTGGGTCACTCTTCTTTCTCACTCTCGCCATTTTGGGATGGCCCGGGTGCCGCCGGTCGCAACTGAGTCCTTCGATCCTTCCCCGCCCAGTCCTTGGACATCCCTGCCCACTCACTCCTCAACTGGGATGGTCGGGCTCTTTGCGCACTGCTCACGGAGATTTCTTCCTGCTCTTGGCTGTGAGCTGTCAGCTGTAAACTCACATCTCCGCCGAACCCGGAACTACTCACTACTCCCTCCCCACTATTCACTTCCCGTACCCATCTCACCAAACTACAAAATCCCCGCCAACTCCTTCTAACTCCTCAACTTCCCCGCGTCTCATTCGAATGATAAGTACCCAGGTACTGTATCTTGACAGTAATCCAATTTCCTGCTATCATTCCCCATGTTTCGCCCACGCCTTCGTCTCCCTCGCCCAGTTCTTTGTTGTGTTTGCAGTGGCGGACCTTTAGGTCCGTCTTTTCTCCTTGCTCCGGGGTGTCATCCCGAACGCAGTGAGGGATCTGCTTTTCTCCGCGTTGCCCTTCACGAGATGCGAATCACAGACCTCAGTCCCTCTCGATTTTCAAACATTCCAACCTTCAAACATTTCAACGCCCCTCTACTGCAAATCACTAGTCACCAGTCACATTTCTCTAACTCCTTTACAATCCGCACTTACGCAAAACCCACCTGTAACCCCTTTAGAATCCGCACTTCCAAAACACAGCACTTAAAACCCTTTAGAATGAACACTTCCGAAAAAACCGGGAGGGGGGAGGGGTCACATCTTTCAAGCCAAAGAGTTTCGATTTTCCATTTTCGAGTTTCGAGTTTCCATTTTCGAGTTTCCATTTTCGAGTTTCGATCTGTGCTCTTTCGTTGCCACTACTCGCTACTCACTGCTCCCCCACCAACATTTCTTTTGCGCCCCGCCGCGTCGGTGGTAGGCTTCCCACCAGGAACGTGGAGGACTGAAGTGAGCCTAGCCGCTCCCCCTGATCATCTTCATTCTCTCTCCGGACTGGAGGGCCGCCGCAGCACGCGCATCGACCGCACCGTTCCTCTCGTCGTGCTCGGCCAAACTAAAACCGGCCTTTCCTTCCAGGAAAAAACCGCCACCGTCAGCTTCAATCTTCATGGCTGCCGCTATCCTTCCCGCCATGAATATCCCATCGGCGCCTCGGTCGGCCTTCGACTGCTCCAGCCTGATGGCGAAACGATCTCTCCAGTCATTCGTGCTTTTGTAAAATCCGTGCATCCTCCCGCAAGTCCTCGTGAACTCTTTCAGGTTGGCGTCGAGCTCGAATCTCCCGCGAATATTTGGAACGTTACTCCGCCGCCGTCGGATTGGAATCGGCTGCTGGGCGGAAGCGCTTCGTCCGCGGTTTTGGCAACGGCTGTCGCTCCTGCGCTCGAACCGCCTACGCCGCCCGCAACGCTTTCTCCTTCGTTCTCACCAGGCGCAAACGAAGCGCGGGCCGGCCAGGTCAGCGCATTCCCCTCGCCCTCTCCTGGCGCAACCGGCGCGGCCCCGCCCAAGGAATCTTCTCCCGCCAAGCCGGAGCGCGTCGCCATCACCATCGACCAGTTAGTCGCCGCCATGCAGGGCAAATTGCAAGCCGCGGCGGAAAAAGTCGTTCAGAACGCCCTCGCCACTCATCTCGACGAAGCTATCAATGAAGCTCTCGCGCGCATCGAAGGCGTTCGCGAACACAATCTTCGCCAATTGCATGAATTTTCCGAGCAGCGTTTTGAATCGCTGATGCGCTCTTC
>DATLVZ010000041.1:0-75243 GCA_035576885.1 Candidatus Acidiferrum sp.
AGGCGCGGATTCGCCGATCTGATAGCCGGCGGCGATGAGACTCTGCGCTTCGGCCAACTTTGCGCCGCTATTGTAATGAATTGTGACGAGAGGCTCGCCTTTTTCTACACGGTCCCCGATGCGTTTGTGAAATTCGAGGCCGACGGCGTGGTCGATACTGTCTTCCTTTTTTTCCCGGCCGCCGCCGAGGGTAGCTAGAGCGGTCCCGAGCTGTTCACAATTGGTTGCGCTGATAAAGCCTGCGGAAGGACTGGGGACGTCGGCGTGGCTGCGAGCTTGCGGGAGCAGTTGCGGGTCGTCGACGACGCGTTCGTCACCGCCCTGTAGGCGAATGCCTTGCTTGAATTTTGCTTTGGCCCGACCGCTCGAGATCATGGCTTGGGCGAGGCGGCGGCCTTCATCCAGCGTGGCCGTGAGTTCGCCAAGAAAAAACATCCAGCCGGAAAGCTCGATGCTCAGCTCGCGCAGATCGGCGGGGCCGCCGCCGCTGAGAACGTCGATGCACTCGATGACTTCGTTCGAATGACCAGCCATGCGGCCGAGCGGCTGGTCCATATCGGTGATAAGCGCGGCCACTTTCTTGCCCATGCGCTGGCCGGTCTCGACCATGAGTTCGGCGAGTCGCACGGAATCCTCCTCGCGCTTCATGAAGGCGCCGGAACCGGTTTTGACGTCGAGCACGAGAGCGTCAATCCCTTCGGCCAGTTTCTTGCTCATAATCGAAGCGCAGATAAGGCCGATATTTTCGACGGTCGAGGTGGCATCGCGGAGCGCGTAGATTTTTTTGTCGGCCGGGGCGATTTCCGCGGTTTGGCCGATTAGAGCCATGCCGCATTCGCGAAGAACACGGCGAAATTCCTCAAGAGAGAGATTCACGTTGAAGCCGGGGATGGATTCGAGTTTATCGAGAGTGCCGCCGGTGTGTCCGAGGCCGCGGCCGCTGATCATAGGAACGGTGAGGCCGCCTGCGGCGACGATAGGCGCAAGGATCAGCGAGGTTTTGTCGCCGACCCCGCCCGTCGAATGCTTGTCCACTTTTTTCCCGGGAAGATCGGAGAGATTCACGACTTCGCCAGAATAGAGCATCGCTTCGGTCAGCACCGTGATTTCGGGGCGATTCAGGCCTCTCAGCCAGACGGCCATGAGCCAGGCGGCCATCTGGTAATCGGGAATCTCGCCGCGCGTGTAGCCGGAGATGAGGAAATCAATCTCCTCGCGGGAGTGTTCCCCGGAATCGCGTTTTTTGCGGATCAGATCGACGGCGCGCATGCGTCATTGGAGACTGCGGCGGGAGCGTAACATTGAGCGAAAATGCCGTCAATGCAAAGGGCGAGAGGCGGTAACTCCTAGGACGCGGGATGCGTAGTACCATCGAGAGGCGATGATGACGACTGGTGATGGTGTGGCTGTGCGCGCGGAGCGAGTTTCGCGGCACTATGAGATGGGCGCTGTGGTAATTCGTGCGGTGGATGACGTGACGCTAGCGGTGCGCGCGGGAGAGTTCGTCGCCCTGCTGGGAAGCTCGGGATCGGGGAAATCAACGCTGCTGAACTTGATGGCCGGGCTCGACCGTCCGACAGGAGGCGCGATTTTCGCGAATGGGCGGAATTTGTCGGAGTTGAGCTCCCTTGAACTTGCACGCTACCGAAGCAAGACCGTAGGAATGGTCTTTCAATCCTTCAATCTGCTGCCGCGGATGACGCTCGAAGAAAATGTCGAGCTGCCTCTGCGATTGGCGGAGGTGGACCGAGGAGAACGCGGTGCGCGGGTGCAGGAAGCGCTGGAACGCGTGAAGCTCGAAAAGCGGCTGAGCCACCGGCCGAGTGAATTGTCTGGAGGGGAACAGCAGCGGGCGGCGCTGGCGCGGGCGCTGGTGAATCGGCCCACGTTGCTTTTTGCCGACGAGCCGACGGGAAATCTGGATAGTGCCACCGGAGAATCGATCATGCTGCTTCTGAAAGAAATTCAGCAAAAACTGGGCATGACGATTGTGATGGTGACGCACGAGCGGCCACTTGCGGAGCGCTTTGCGAACCGCATTGTGGCGCTTGCGGACGGGAAGCTGCTGAGGGATGGGGTGAAATCATGAAGGCCGGGGACCTCGCCGAGCTCGCGCTGCGCAATCTGCGAGAAGCAGTTCTGCGCAATTCGCTGACGACACTGGGCGTCGCCGTGGGCGTGGCTTCGCTCGTGGCCATGCTCTCTCTCGGTGTGGGTTTGCAGGAATTAGCTTCAAGGCGCCTTTCGAATTCCGGATTGTTTGACACGGTCATCGTGATGCCGCGAAGGAATATGCAAGGAATGCGGCGAGCCGCCCCGAATCCAGTGCCAGCAAAGGAAGCTCCCGCGCTGGATGATGACGCGCGAAAAACGATGGAGCGCCTGCCAAACGTGATAGAGGTTTATCCGCAAATTCGCTTTCCAACAGAAGTGCGCTACGACGGAACTCCTTACTCTACGATCGTGGCGGGAGTGCCTGATTCCGCGCGAGGCAATGGTGCGTACGATGGAATTCAGGGGAGCTTTTTCTCCGGCCCAAATGCGAACGAAGCGATTCTGCAAATCGAATTGGCGAAAGATTTGTCCGAGCAGACTTCAAATTTGATCGGCAAGGAGCTGGTGGTGCGCTATGCGGAGCGCGAGGCGCTCCCGCCGCAAACTGGAGCCAGCAGCGATCCTTCTGGCGGCGCTGGAGGATTTTCCATTGTTCCTCGCGAGAAAAGGTTGCGCATCGTGGGGATTATCGAGACGGAACCAGCGGCGGGATTCGGCGGATTCGGAAGCGGCCGCTTACTGATTCCGCTGGAGGTGGCCTCCGCATTGCGCGCGGCGCAGGTGAATGATCTGCGCGATGCGGTCCGGACGACAAATGGAAAACCGGTGTACGCGAGCTTGACGGTGCGCGCGAAGAGTCCATCACAAGTGGAAGCAATCGAGACTTCGATCAAAAACATGGGGTTCGGGACTTTTTCGTTGCTGGATGCGACGCGTAACTTGCGATTGTTTTTTACCATCTTCGATCTGCTGCTGGCAATTTTCGGGAGCCTGGCATTGGCAGTGGCGACGCTGGGCATCATCAACACACTGGTGATGGCCATTCTGGAGCGGCGGCGCGAGATTGGTATTCTGAAAGCCCTTGGCGCGGCCGACCGCGATGTGAAGCAACTGTTTTTCGTCGAAGCGGGTGTAATGGGGCTGCTTGGCGGCACGCTTGGAGCCGGACTTGGGTGGACGATCGGAAAAGCTATTACGTTCGGCACAAATCTTTATCTGAAACGGCAGAGTCTTCCAGCCGCCCATGTTTTTTCCGTACCGTGGTGGCTGGTGCTGGGAGCGATTGCCTTTGCGGTGCTTGTGAGCCTGGCGGCAGGACTGTATCCCGCGACGCGGGCGGCCCGGCTGAACCCCGTCGAGGCCCTGCGGTATGAATAAGCTTTTGGGCGCTGCGATCGCAGCGCTGCTGCTCAATTGCGTGTTGTCAGCGCCTACATTGGCGGCCACGGGTCGCGCTGAATGTAATTCCCTTCCCAGCAAAATCCTTGCCCGAGCTGTTCCCTACTGTGTTTTGCTGCCGCCAAGTTATGACGCCGAGAAAACGCGCCGCTATCCCATCCTCTATCTTCTCCATGGTTTAGGCGATAACGAGCAAATGCTCGTCCATTCGGGCGGGATGAATCTTGTCGAGGACTTGTGGGAGCAGAAACAGCTGGGAGAATTCTTGATTGTGACGCCAGCCGGCGAGGCAAGTTTCTACATCAACTCCCGCGACGGCAAGCAGCGCTATGAGGATTTCTTTCTGCAGGAGTTCATGCCCGGGATCGAGAAGCGGTATCGCGCGCAGGCAGGGCGCAAATCGCGCGGAATTGCCGGAATTTCGATGGGTGGATACGGTGCGCTGCACATTGCGTTCCGGCATCCGCAACTTTTTGGCTCGGTGGGCGCGCACAGCGCGGCGCTGCTTGAGGCCCTTCCCAAAATCAGCGCACAGGATTCCCGGCAGCTCGGCCGGCTGCGGGTTCTTGGCGGTGCGTTTGGATCGCCCTTCGATGCCGCATTCTGGACTCGAAATGATCCGGTGACGATAGCGCGCACTACGAATCTTTCGGGGATGAAGATTTATTTTGATTGCGGTTCCGAGGACGATTTCGGCTTTGACTCCGGCGCCGAAGCCCTGCACAAACTGCTCACCTCGCGCCACATTCCCCACGAATTTCATCTATATCCCGGCGGCCACAATTGGGCCTATTTCGCCGAGCACCTGCCGGCCTTACTTGCGTTTGAATTCCACGCGTTTGAAACCGCTCCGAATCGCATGACACCAACTCAATGAGTCTCCCCGCAGAAACTTGAAAGTCCGCACAACAATACCTTCTCCTCTGGCATCGTAGTATGTCCATAGGCGGTTGAAACGCCGTCCCGCCGCGAGCGTCTAAAGATCTAATCAGCGAGGGAGTGTGATGGAAACCTTTTGGCAGGACTTGCGACACGCCTTTCGGGCACTTCGGAAGACTCCGGGATTTACCGCGGTGGCCGTGCTGACGCTTGGGCTGGGTATCGGCGCGAACACGGCGATCTTTAGCGTGGTGGAAAGTGTGCTCTTGAAACCACTGCCGTATCCTGACCCGAGCGCGCTCGTAGAAGTGTGGAACACATACTTACCGCAGTTTCCGCAGGCTCAATTGTCTTCGGGCGATTTTCTGGATTTCAAGCGCCAAGCGACCAGTTTTTCTGAGATAGCCTGTTACATCGATATTCCGCAAGGATTCAATTTGACGGGCGAGGGTCAGGCGCAACGGATTGAAGCCCGCTATGCGAGCTCAGGATTTTTTCCGTTGCTTGGAGTCCGTCCGCTGGCGGGGCGCGCGTTTACCTCCGAGGCAGACAAGCCGGGGAACCCGCCAACGGTGATGGTCAGCCACAAACTTTGGCAGAGCCAATTCGGCTCGGATCCTTCCGTCGTGGGTAGAACCGTGACGCTGGACGGCCGAGGATATACGCTCGTGGGCGTTCTGCCTGCAGGATTGCGGCTGGCTCCCACGACAGACTTTTGGATGCCAATCAGCCAGTACGGTGACGACCTCACGAGCCATCTGCATCATCCATGCAATGTATTGGCCCGATTGAAACAGGGCGTGACCATTGGGCAAGCGCAGGCCGAGCTGGTCACGCTAAATCGCCAGGAAGAGCAAGCCTTTCCGGACACCCACAAAAATTGGGGCGTGCTGGTTACGCCAATGGTAGATCCCTCCGCACTAAAAATGCGAGTGGCCTTGCTCGTACTCTTCGGAGCCGTAGGACTCGTCCTGCTCGTGGCCTGCGCCAACATTGTGAATTTGCTGCTGGCACGGAACGCGGTGCGACAGAAGGAGATTGCGCTTCGAGTGGCGCTCGGCGCTAGCCGCTCTCGACTTCTTGGCCAGTTGCTCACGGAGAGCATCGTACTTTCGATGATTGGCGGAATGCTTGGTGTTGCGATTGCGAGCGCAGGTTTGCGCGTCTTGATAGCATTTGTGCCCGCTGAACTCGCAAGCCTGAAAGAAACCGGGCTGAATGGATGGGTGCTAGCTTTTACACTTGGGGTCAGTCTTCTCACGGGCATCGTTTGCGGGCTGATTCCGGCAGTACAAACTCTCAAACAAGATTTACACGGCGTCCTGAAGGAAGGAACAAGAACGGCCGGAGCGGCGGGAGGACAAAAAATCCGGAACCTTCTGGTCGTCTCCGAAATCGCTCTCGCGCTGATTCCGCTGGTCGGCGCTGGCTTGTTGATCCGCAGCTTCCATCGCCTGCTCGAGGTGAATCCCGGGTTCCGACGTGATCACATTCTGGCAATGGAAGTCGACCAGCCGCAATTGCCGCTCGGCGAACTGCTCAAATTGACGAGCGAGCAACAACTCGAACTAGCTCGCAAACAGTCGCGACGATTCGAAGAGCTTGTGCAAAGAATTCAAGAATTGCCGGAGACGAAGGCGGTTGGCGGAATCACGGTGATGCCTCTTGGCTCCGTGATCAGATCTGCGACGAGGTTTGTGATAGAAGGCCAGCAGCTTCCTGCAAACGGAGCGCGGCCCATTGCTGAGACCCGCGGCATCAGCCCGGGTTATTTCGCCGCGATGGGAATTCCTCTGCGGATGGGCCGGCCGCTCGACGCGCACGACTACGCCACACAGAACATCATAGTGAATGAAACCATGGCAAAGAGACTCTGGCCGGGCGGCGCTGCCGTTGGGAAGCGCATCAACATGTGTTCGCTCGACCCGACCCCTTGCTGGTCGGACATTGTCGGCGTAGTCGGCGACGTACACCAATACGGACTCGAAGCCGCGCCCACTATGGATGTCTATTATACGGGCGGCTGGACACCGTACACCCTGGTTCGGACGGCCTCCGACCCGGCGGACCTGGCTAACGCGTTGATCGCCGAAGTTCATAAATTCGATCCGACCCTTCCGGTGACGCACGTGATGCCGCTCGACAATTTGCTCTCCGATTCGGTTTCGCCTCGGCGATTTTCCACCTTTCTACTCGGAGTTTTCGCCGGCCTGGCACTCTTGCTGGCTGCGATGGGAATTTACGGGGTAATGAGCTACGTCGTCAGTCTTCGGACGACCGAGATAGGCATTCGCATGGCGCTGGGCGCGCAGCCCGGGGACATTTGGCGTCTTGTGATTGGCCGTGGGGCACAACTGGCACTGGCCGGGATTGCTCTTGGACTCCTTGGAGCGTTCGCGTTGACAAGACTGATTTCAAGTCTGCTCTATGGAGTGAAACCCACAGACCCTGTCACTTTCGGATGCGTGGCACTTCTGCTAGTGGGTGTCGCCCTGCTAGCCTGCTATGTTCCCGCACGGCGAGCCATGCGCGTCGATCCGATAGTTGCCGTGCGGTACGAATGATCTGTTCGAACGCACCGCAATGCGCCCGTTGGCACGCCACTTCTTGAAATAAAAATTACAATGACTGCTGGGTATACGGCGGCAGCGGGCTGTTCTGGCCGGCGACGACCTTCCAACCGCTTCCCCCATTTACGTATATGTGCATGACCCTCATCTGGCTGCTGACGGTTTGTCCTTTCACGATGCCACGGGAGGACCATAGGCAAGTTGCCACGGCCGTGTCTCGGTAGACATGGACCTTGATATCCGAAGCGATGAAGGACTGGTACTTGATAGCCGCGGATTGCACGGCGTTGATAAACGCGGGCTTATTGACGAGTTCGCCGCGAGAAAGAGTCCCGGCGAAGTCGTCGCTATACACCCGCCGAAAATAGGTCCCATCGCTCAATTGAATGGCGCGGGCGGCTTCTCTTTCCAGGTTGACGATCTCCTGCCGCTCGATTTCCGGGTCGGTAGGCGGAAGTCGGCAGCGTCTGTAGCAGTCCGTCGAATCGTATTGTTGAGGGCTCCAAGCTGGCGAGAGAGCCAGCCACATCGTAAGCAGCGCCGCGACCTTGTACATTGAGAGAAACCTCCTCCGGAGGACCACGGAACTATGCCGCGGCCACCTTTATAAGGTATATCCGTGCTGGATGACTCAGAAGGAAGATCGCCACGAATGTGATGTATTCGTGACGGCGTACGCCGAGCCGTAAACGAACAAATGCCGGGGAAAGAAAATAGAGAGCTTGGGTGGCACTTCAAAGGTGCAAGCGCGCTGATAGCTCACTCTAAGAAGGAATTGCGGATTTGGAAACGAGTTAGCGGCGGAGGGGAGCGGAGGGATCGCGTTTGGAAATCTCGAAGGCCACCCCGCGCGCCTCCTCATGAATTAGGCTATTAGTAGCGAGGATAACGGGGCCGCCCAGTTCGTAAGGTTGACCGGTGAAGTCGCTGACTTTACCGCCTGCCTCCTCGATGAGCAGAACCCCTGCGCCAGTGTCCCACGGTTTTAGTCCAAATTCCCAAAATCCGTCGAACCGGCCCGCGGCTACGCTGGCCAGGTCCAACGCGGCGGAACCATCGCGGCGTACACCATGCGAGCGCAAAGTGAAATCCCAGTAGTAATGAATATTGGGATTCGCCAGGCGTTTATGCACCGGAAAACCCGTACACATAAGGCTTGTCGCCAGCGTATCCACTTTCGAAACGAAAATTCTCTTGCCGTTTAGTGTGGCGCCTCCGCCGCGGGCAGCGGCAAACAACTCCTCGTAGAACGGGTTGTAAACCACGCCGGCAAGAAGAGCGCCGCGCTGCGCAAGAGCTATTGAAGCGGAAAAGCAAGGATAGCCGTGGGCGAAATTTGTCGTCCCATCGAGCGGGTCCACGTGCCAGCGAAACTCCGAGCCGCTTTCGTGGCCGGTTCCTTCTTCTGCCGCGATTGAGTGTTCGGGAAAATATTTTGTCAGGCGCGTGACGATGGCTTCCTCGGATCGTTTGTCCGCCTGCGTAACGAGATCGACTTCGCCCTTATATGTGATCTGCGCCGGCCGGTCGAACTCTTCGCGCAGGATTTTGCCCGCATCCTGGGCAATCTCAATAGCGGCTTCGAGATAGTCTTTACGCATAGAAAGAATACGCTGATCTACCTCTCTACTTTGATTTCAACGCGCCAACTTGCTCTCCACTCTACCACCAGCGCCGCGGAAAGAGTCGCATCCATAAAAATCAACTTTTATCGCCGGCAATTTCATTTCGAAGGGCTCACTTTTTTGGAGGCTTCTCCTTCTTATCGGGGTTAAAATAATATCCCGCCCTGAATGCGAGGAAGAATCATGTTTAAAATCGGCAACCTGCGGGCCGCTGCGAGTTTGCTTGCGCTATTTTTTCTCTCCCTTGGCACAACGCATCTCTTCGCGCAAACCAGCGAAGTTATGGGCGAAGTGCGCTTTGACGGCGATACACAGCTGGATCGGGATTCCGGCGTGTGGATCGATGGCAATTATGTTGGCTATGTGAAGGAACTCAAGGGCAAGAAAAAGGTTCTCCTGTTGCCCGGAAAGCACGAGATCCTCGTCCGTCAGGCAGGTTACTCCGACTTCACACGAGAACTGGTTATCGAGCCCGGGCAGGCACAGGAGGTCCAGGTGGCCATGCAGTTGCTCCCGGGCGCAAAGACTCCGGATGTTACCGCGGAGTTGAAGGTGACGGTTCACCCAAAGCGCGCGGCTGTCTTTCTCGATGGCAGATACGTGGGCCATGCGAGTGAGTTGGGCGGAAAATTTCACTCGCTTCTGGTCAGCCCTGGTACGCATCGCATCAAGGTGGAGCTGCCCGGCTATCGCACCTTTGAAACCGACGTCAACATTGTGGCGGGACAAAAATCTGAAGTGAAAACAGAACTTCTCAAAGGCAGCATCGAACAAGCCGGTTCTGAAATCAAAAAACCGCAGTAGTCGCGCAACTACCTGAAAATCAAAGATAACAATCAAACACCTGCTTGTAATTTCTCACTGCTGACCCGTGAGATAGGTCCTTCGGTGGCGGACGTGGTAATCGCCGTTTAAGACTTTGACGTCTACGTTGCGATAGGTGTTGGCCGGGCCGCGCGGATTAGGGTAGTAGCCGAGACGGTACTGGGTTCGCAGCTCCCGGTCGATGACATCGAATATGACGTTGAGTTCCTGCGGCATATCGGGATAGAACATTGCACCCCCGGTAGTTTCGGTGATCGTTTCGAGAGCGTGTTCGCCGGCGGTGTTGCGACCGCTCTCATTTTTCACCGGGCGGATGACGATGGTGTAGAGCAACAAGTCCGATCGGACGGCTTCTTTGCGCGCCGCTTCAAAATCCGTGCGGCTGGTTGTCTCGCCCGCGTCTGTAACCAAGACAATCACCCGGCGGCGCCCTTCTCCCCGGCGCTCCAATGCTTGTGCTCCGAGAAGTACCGCATCATAGATCGAAGTGCCAGCGCCAGCTGGAATCCTTCGCACCGCGGCTTGTAGTGTCGGAACATCGTCCGAGAATTTAGCAATTTGTGTGACGTTTTCGTCAAAGGCAAAAACGGACAGGCGGTCGCTGGGCCGCAAAACTTGCCGGATAAAACGCGCGGCGGCTTCTTGCTCGAAAGTTATTTCCTTATGCGCGCTCAGGCTAGCGTCGATCATCAGCGCGAGATCGAGAGGCTGTTGTGTTTCGGATTCGAATACCTCGATCTTTTGCTGCACACCATCTTCGTAGACCTGGAACGCCTCGATGGGCAAGTCGGGCGCGGGCCGGTTGTGGTCGTCCAGAACACTGGCCAGGATACTTACCAAATCTACTTTGACCTTGATCTTGTCGCGCTGCGAGTCAGCGTCCTTCGGAGAGCTGATCGGCTGCGTTGGAGTGGGCACAATCGTCCCCGGCGGTCCAGGCGCACTCGCGGAAGTGGAATCCACAGCCGGCTTTGGCTTCTGCGCCCAAGGCGGACGGTCGGGCTTGTCTTGAGAGGAAGAAACACTGGCCGCAAATAGCGCGGCTAGGATGGCAATAGCTGCGAAGCGGGAGCGAAGAGGTGTGGAGATCATTGATTCACTAAGATGCAGGTTTTGCCGCCCGTGTCTCCGCGGGTGCCGGGGGCAACTCGCCGTCGGCCCACACGGCGCCGTCTTCGAAGTATTCTTTCTTCCAGATGGGGACGGTTCGCTTCAGAGTGTCGATGGCGAACTGGCAAGCCTCGAAGGCGGCAGGCCGATGCGGAGAACTCACCGCGATGAAAACGCTGGTTTCCCCAATTTCCAGGCGGCCGAGCCGATGCGCAATGGCGACGAGATGTATGGGATATTTCTCGTGGATTTGCGTGACAATTTCTCTGATCTGTCCCAGCGCCATCGTTTCGTAGGCTTCGTAGTCCAAATAGAGAGTTCGCCGTCCGTGGGAATGATTGCGCACGCAGCCATCGAACGTGACCACCGCGCCGTCTTCGGCGGCGCGAACATGTTCGATCAGGACAGCATGATCGATGGGGTCGCGCACCAGAAGAAGAAGATCGGCTTGGAGGGTTTTGGTCATGGTTAACTTGGCTAGCCGCCGCTTACCGGCGGGAGAAACGCGACTTCATCCCCGTTATGGAGAGGCGTCGTCCACGCGGCGAATACCTGATTGCGCGAAGCGACGAGCGAAGCGCGAAATCTCGCTAGTTCCGGATGACTCGTGCCGTATTGCACGAACAGCGCCTCGATGGGCGAACCATCGGGCAGCTCGACCGAATCCTCGGCCTGGCCCACGATATCTTTGAGCCGGCCGAAGAAAAGCACCTTCACGCGCACGGTTTTTGAAGAGTTGGTCACATGAGAATTGTAACCTGCGACAAGGTAAGGAGCTATAGCCTGAGCAGTTAGCGCCAACAGGCAGCAGCATCGCTAGTTGTACGGCCTTTTCGTTCGCTAAGATTGTTTTGAACAATTCTGTAGCTTGACCGATGATTAAGGGTTGCGTAGCGTTTTGAGTTAGGCTTCATTCAACTGGTCCCAGAATAGGATCGAGCTAAATCACCATGAAACTTCTTGTGACGGGATCGAGCGGCTTGGTAGGGAGTGCGCTGATGCCGGCGATGGTAAAGGCCGGGCACACCGTCTGCCGACTGGTAAGGCCGGGAACAGTCGAGAAGAACGATTCGAACGACGGGTTTCAAGTTGCGTGGAACCCCGCGACAGGCGAACTCGGAGGCGCGGCAGTCGGCGCGGATGCTGTCGTGAATCTTGCGGGAGCGTCGATTGCCGATGGCAGGTGGAGTTCCGCGCGCAAAGCGGAGTTACGCTCAAGCCGCATCGATACGACGCGAGCGCTAGTCGCTGCTCTTGCGAAGATGAACGCGCGGCCGAGAGTGCTCGTCTCCGCATCAGCAACCGGCTTTTACGGCAATCGCGGCGATGAACTTCTCACGGAAGAAAGCCAGCCTGGAAATGATTTCTTGTCTAGCCTGGCCAAGGAATGGGAAGCCGAAGCGCTAAAGGCTGAGGCCATTGGCATTCGCGTCGTCCTCGCACGGTTCGGAATTATTCTGGCTCCCGACGGGGGCGCCCTGCCACGGATGGTAATGCCCTTCCGTTTCTTCGCGGGAGGGAAAATTGGTTCAGGTCAGCAGTGGATGTCGTGGATTTCGCTCGAGGACGTGGTTGCAGTCTTGCAGTTCGCGCTTGAAAAGAACGAAGTTCGAGGCCCTGTCAACGTTATTTCCCCTCAGCCAGTGCAAAACGCCGAATTTACGAAAACTCTGGCAAGCGTCCTGCACCGCCCAGCATTCTTCCCTGCTCCAGCATTTGCATTACGCCTCGCCCTCGGCGAAATGGCTGACGCGCTGCTCCTCTCCAGCCAGCGCGTCTTGCCTCGGAATCTGGAAAAACTCGGCTATCGCTTCTTGCACTCGGGTTTGAAGAGCGCTCTCGCCGCGATCCTAAGCACATCGTAAGTTTGTGCGCGGCTTACTTAATCACGTTGAGCGTGACGTCCACTTTCAATACGCGGCCGGTGACGGGATCGGTCGCGACCGTCGATTGAACGGTCTGACCATCGCGAATGAGCAGATTTACTTGTGTTCGGAATTGCTGAAACGTCGGCTGGTTCCTCGAGACTTCGTTACCGCCAACGGAGGCCGGCTTCTCGCTCGCACCCGGCAAGTAGGCAGATGATTTCTCCACGTTCAGCATTAACAGGAAACGGCCGTCATCGATCTTTTCTGCACGGCCGTCGAGATTCGTGCCCACGTCCTGATATTGGATTTGCTTGACCCCCGTATTACTGGACGTTTCAATCGGAACTTTCAAACCCATACGCAAAGCAGCTCTTTCTCCGCGCTCATCCGCGTTCACAAGAAAAGTGTAAGGTAAGCTGCTGATTTTCTTGTCGTCGTCGAATTCTGTGAAAGTAACCTGCACGCGGAGAGGCGTAATTGTTTTTTCCACTTGCGCAGACCTGGCTTCGACCGTGGATTTTTCCTTGTCTTGCGCCCATAAACGCGGGACAACGAGAACCATAGTAGCGAGCAACACTGCCAGACCAGTCTTCTTCATGAAACGCTCCTTTTCGATTTTCTTCTTCGGCTTAACGCCTCGTTTTCTCATTCTGTGATGCTGTTGACTCCGCGCTTACGTCCACTAGCGGTTTCATTTCGATGGGCGATATTTCAAGCGGTGAAACCTGCAACTCTTGCAAAGGTTCATCGGGCTTCTCAGCAAACAAAACATCTGCCTTAACCTCGCCTTGCTGGACACTGGCGAGCAAAGTATCGATGGCCTGCTTCTGTCCGGCTGGAATTAACACAGCAACTTCTTCGACCGGGGCAACCGGTGCAATTCTGAGGGGCCGGTGCAGTCTACCTTTCGATGGCGGCGCACTCGTTTCAACGTGAGGCACGGCTGCGGGAACCGTTTTTGTCTCAGTGGGCACGACACTGAGAGCGGCTGCAGCCATCTGCGGACCTTGTTCAGGGACATGATGCCCAACGCCGCGAGTGAAAACAATCCCAATGACAATGGCCGCAGCAGCGGCGACGGCGACATAGGCGGGAATCCACGAGCGGCGAGGAACAGCCAGTTCGTTCAGCTTCGCCCGCACTTGTGGAAGCAGCGACGCAGGCACTTCGGCATTTGCGCTGGCGCGCAGGCCGGCGTCAACAGCGGCGAAGAGTTGCCGCTCTTCGGCGAACGCGGCGCGGCACGACTCGCAACCGTCCAAGTGCGAACGCAACTCGGACGATGGCGCGGCGCCCGTGGCTGCGGCTTCTGTCAACGCTTCTCGATAGTTTTCACATGGCATCGCAATTTCTCCGCTAGCTGCTTTCTTGCAAAAAATAATCTCGATTTCACCGTTCCGACCGGCAGGCCAAGCATCTCCGCCACTTCCTCAAGCGTGTGGCCCTCCATCGCCGCCAGCAAAAGCACGAGGCGCTGTTTTTCCGGAAGTTCGTCCATGGCGCTCTCGAGGTGCGCCTGAAATTCGCTGGCGGCGGCAATGTCCTCCGTCGAAGCACGCGGGGCCGCTTGCGACCACAGCGTCTCGCGCACCTCGCGGCGTTTCGAAGAACGCGTCCGATCAATTGCGAGCCGGAATGCGATGCGCACGAGCCATGCGCGAAACCGCCGGCGATCGCGCAAATGCTCGAAGCGCCGGTAAGCGCGTAGCAGGGCTTCCTGCGCAACGTCTTCTGCATCCGCGCTGTTTCGCAGCACGCCGCGCGCGACGCGATACGCCAGTGGCCCGCACTCCGCGAGCCGCTCCTCGAACTCGCGGCGGAGAGCGGCCGCAGCCGCTTCGTGCGCGAATTCCTCTTCGGCGGTTCGGCCTGGCTGGATCAGGACCAGCTCCTGCATTGGGTCGCTTATGCGAGCCGAAGACACTCGCCCTCCCCGTACACCTGCCAGACGCCATGGCAAGCGGATTGGTTCATTTGGAGAGCTAGTTAAACACGAAGAGGGCTGCAAAGCAGCATCGGGCACGCCGGGCGAACAACTCCCGTTTTGGAACAGTCCACGGGTGGCGCAGTTCCAAATGGGGAGGAACGAGCCTGCCTGAAAACGCTTCCCAAGCATCCGCGCGGCGCTGCGAAGATTCGCGCGGCTTAGGCTCCGCAACATAACTGCTTGTTTTTCACGAACTAAGAAAGCCAGCCCGAAAACATGCCGAGGTTTTCCGCACAGAGTCTTGGCTACCGCTTTCGCTGGCCCTTCGCCTGCATTCCGACGTGCATGCGTCCTCTCACGCAAAACGCGCTGAAGGTGAATTGGATTGGCCGGCGCAAGAAACGTGACTCGACGGCCTGCGCCGTCTTGCGATTCCTCGCGGCCATTTCCGCAGGGGCGTTCCTAGCTGGCTGCGGAGGTGGAAGCACAGGCACGGGAACGAATCCTCCACCGCCCCCGCCGTCCCCATCCATCGTCGTCACGGTCACGCCGACGACTGCTTCGGTCTTGCTCGGAAATTCGCAGGCGTTCTCGGCAAATGTGATCAACACCGCCAACACGAACGTTACTTGGAGCGTTAACGGCGTTCCGGGGGGAAACATCTCCACGGGAACTATCTCTTCCGCCGGCCTCTACACCGCGCCTGCCGATCTGCCCTCGCCAGCCACCGTCCAGGTGACCGCGACAAGCCAGGCGGATTCCACGAAATCCGCAACGGCGCAGCTCAACATTGCGAGTGATATAACCATTTCCCTCGCGCCGCCGAATTCCGGCGTCGAACTCGGATCGACGCAAGCATTTCACGCAGCTATCACCAGCGCTGGCCACCCTGACGCATCCGTGCGCTGGAGCCTTAGCGGGCCTGCGTGTCCCACAGCTTGCGGTAGTGTAGACCTCGGGGGCAACTACACTGCGCCGGGGATTCTTCCTTCTCCGGCAACCGCGACGTTGACGGCACAAAGCGTCGCTGATCCATCCAAGCAAGCCTCGGCTCCCATCACCATCACCAGCAATTTCACACTGCAAGTCACGGCTCCGCAAAGCGTGCCCGCTGGAGGGACTGCATCGGTGGTCGCGACGATGACGCCCGTGCCGGGTTCCAACCCCAGCACGATCCTGAGGTGGTCCCTTTCCGGGCCGGGCTGCAGCTCGACGGCTTGCGGAACGCTCACCGTGGTCACGACACAAGGATCAGGCGGCACAGTCACCGCGGATACGGCCACGTACACGGCGCCTGTAACTCCGCCGAATCCCAACACGGTCACCGTCACGGTAACGCCGCAGGCCGATGCCACAAAAGCGGCGCAAGCCACAATGGCTGTGCAATCAGGCGTGAATGTCAGTCTTGCGCCGGCAACGGCCACGCTGGCCGCAAATCATCGCGTGACGCTCACAGCGCAGGTTTTCGGGACGACGAACACGGGAGTGAGCTGGAGCGTCAATGGAATTTCCGGAGGGAACACGACGCTCGGGCAAATCTGCGTGGTGGGCTCGAACCCGTGCCAAAGCGTCAGCGGTGGGACCGCACTCCAAGTGGACTATCTGGCCCCGGGAACAATTCCTCAGCCGAATCCCGTGAGTGTAACGGCGACCAGCGCGGCGGACGCCACGAAATCCGCGACCGCGCAAATTACGGTGATCAATCACGTGCTGGTTTCCGTGCAACCGGCGAGCATCACGCTCGCGCCGCTGGCGGTGCAGGGGTTCACCGCGACGGTGTTGGGAACAAGCAATCAGAGCGTAGTTTGGCAAATTCAGGGAACGGCCTGCGTGACCAGCGGCGTCTGCGGCGCAATCGATGCGAACGGCAACTACACCGCGCCGAGTTCCGCGCCAGTTCCAGACGCAATTCAAGTGGTGGCAGTAAGCTCGGACGACAATACGCAGTCCGGCGCTGCTAACGTCACCATCTCGACGGGGGCCGACATCCGTTCGCTGCACCCCGCGAGTGTCTATGCGGGCTCGGCAAATGGTTTCACGCTTCTCGTGGACGGAGGCGGGTTCACGGCGTCGAGTCCGGGACCGGGATCCATCCTAATCATTGGCGGAGCGGCGCGAACGACGACATGCATTGCGTCGACGGAATGCGCCGCGCCGGTCACCGCCGCCGACGTTTCCGTGGCTGGAAATGTTTCGGTGCAAATCCAAAACCCCAGCGGGACGAAATCTAATGCTGTCTCCCTGGTGGTGATTCCGCCGAATGTCACGGACGACGCGATGCCGCTGAGCAGTTCCGCGCCTGTGGCAACAGGCAAAGACATCGTGGTGGTGGACCCCACGACCGCGGGCATCAGCGCGCAAGGCAACGACGTGGACTTGAATGTCGCCGCGCTCGGAATGTTTTCCGTTGCCAACAATTCTTGTTCGCTCTCCGGCAGCCCGCTTCCGCTGCAGAGACCCGCGAGCGGCAGCCTTACGTATGACCTCTGCGTGTTTTCCCAGAGCGGACTGGACGCCAGCATGGCATACAGCGTCTCCGGTCCGGGTGACGTCGCGGTGATCGCAAAACAGCCCGCCGGCCTGGGGATTATTCACCTGACGTTGCAGGTCCCGTCGAGCGCTTCGCCGGGCGCACGCACGCTGTTCATTCAGAACACAAACCTGGACAAGACCGCGGCCAGCGGAGCGCTGGTGATTCGGTGAAGAATGCGAGGTAAAGGAAAATGAGTTACGTACAGAGGCGCCGATTTCTTTGGATTCTTTTTCTTGGAGGTCTTGTGCTAATCGCCGTCGTTGCCAGCGCCACGACGCTTTCGCGGCTGAATCTGGATGATCTTGCGCAGGAATCCACGGCGGTGGCGCGGCTGCGATGCCTGGGAACAAGAAGTTTGTGGGATCAGGGCGAGATTTGGACGGAAACGAAGTTTGAAGTACTTGAGCGCGAAAAGGGCGACCTGCCTGGAATCGTTACCGTGCGCCTGATAGGAGGGCGCCTGGGGCATCTTCATTCGCGCGTGGACGAAGTTCCCGCGTTTCGCGCCGGCGAAGAGGTCTATCTCTTTCTGTGGGGAGGGGCGGGAGAACCCTATCAAGTGCTGGGCTGGTCGCAAGGAACTTTCCGCATCGCGAGAATTCAGCGCTCCGGTTTGGAAGCGGTCACTCAGGATTCCGCATCCAGTCCGATATTCGATCCACAAACGAAATCCTTCCGGCGCGGCGGAATCCGAAATCTGCCGGTGGCCATTTTCAGGGAAAGGCTGCACAAGGCGCTGAGAGCGGAGAAGCGTGCTGCCGCGGGAGAAGAATGATGACTAACCGAAAAAAGCACTCGATCATCGCCAGGACCTTCGCGGTTCTTCTTGGGGCTTTCTATGGAGTCAGCGGTATTCCGGGGGCGAACGGATACGCCTTCAACGAAATTGTTCCGGATGTGCGCCAGCCGGCTAGCGTTTCCGGAGGTTCCGCGTGCCCTGTGGCGTCGCACGAACTGATAGCGCCCGGGGCCATCGCGGAGCAATGGAGCACCGTGCTGGGAACGAACCCGGTGACCATCCTGACGCAGGACCAGACGGCCGCCGGCCGCTTAAACGAGATCGAACAAGCCATTACGCAATCAATATCGGTGTGGACAGGAGTGAGCGGCACCACGCTCTTGCCAGCCACCTTCGCGCCGCTAACGCGCACATCCGCGCAGAATGCCTGCGGATCGGATGGCGTGAACTCGATTTGTTTCGATCAAGCGGACGGGGCGTTTACACCGGGGATTCTGGCGTTCACGCGCGTAATCACTTCGGACATCCTCGGAGTGCAAGTGGGAACTGGCTCGCCGGCCACTCAAGTTGGACAAATCCTCGACGCGGACATCTATTTTGGACCCAACAATTCGACAATCACGTTTGCAACTCCGGCGGCGCTCGCTGCCTCACCGAAGGCTTACGACCTGGAGTCCTTGCTCATCCACGAGCTGGGCCATACCCTCGGCTTCAGTCACTCGGCCGTGTGGGGCGCGATGATGTACCCCTTTGCGCCAGCGCCGGGAACGTTTTCCGGCATACGCCCCACCGTGCAGCAACCCGATGCGCCTTTGGGGGACGACGACCGAACCGGCCTTCGTGTTTTGTATCCCGATCCATCGGACAGAATAAACATAGGCTCGCTTGGCGGGCGCGTTGTCCCCGCCAATCCCCTTTCGCTGCCTGCATCGCCGCCCGGCGTCACGGGAATTTTCGGAGCGCACGTTGTAGCGGTGGACGCGGCGAGCGGTGCGGTGATAGGAGCGACGCTTGGAGGCTGGAGCTGCACCGGGCCGGGTCCCGCGCAATTCGACGGCTCGTATCAAATCAACCATCTGCCCATCGGGCACAGCTACCAGGTGTATGCCGAGCCGCTGGACAATACGGTTTACCCTTCGCTGGTCAGCCCCGCCACGGCGACGCTCTGCCGCAATCCCCTGACGGACGCGGGCTGGCCTCCTCTGCAAGCCTGCGTTGTACCCGCCGTGAACACCAGCTTTACGACCCACACGCGACCGGGACCGTAGACTATCCAAGAAGCGTGTTTGCATCAGGCGGGAAAGAGCCAGCCTCCGCCGAAAAGAAGACCGGGCCCCAGAGACGCCAGAAAAATAGGGGCGCGAGCGCCGGGCTGGCAGTCTCGCGCCGATTGTAGGATTGCATCGAGAGCTACTCCGCAGGTGGAAGAGCCGAGATTCCCGAACGTCCGCGCGACCACAGGAAACTTTTCCTGCGGCAAACCTAACTGTTTGGCGAGAAGGGTCACGAGGCGGGGGTTGGGTTGGTGCGTCGCCAGACCTTGCGCGGAGGAGCGGGCGATGCCGCTGCGGAGTTCGACGTCCAGAATCACTTTCTCCAGCTTGGTGATAGCCGCGCGGGAGAGAGCTTCTCCGTCAAAGTGCACGCCGAGGACGCCGTCTGGCGCATGAGTTACGGAAATTGCCGCTGCGTACTGGCCGGCAGAGCCGAAGAAAAAATCTCCCAGCCCATAAACTTGCTGCGAGGCGGGGCCGATGGCGGACTTCAGTAGGAATGCACTGGCGCCATCGCCGAATAAGCCTCCGAATTCCCCCGCTACCGTGCCGGGCAGGAAAATGCGGCTGTGGACGTCCGCAGTGACCACCGCGATGGTACGGGCCTTTCCGGAAGCCATCAGCGCTTGAGCGACAGCGAAGCCGTTGAGCAGGCCGAGACAAGCGCCGCCGACATCGAGCGCGCCGCAAGTTTCGCGAGCGAGAAGTTGAGAGTGAAGCAGCGCTGAGAGAGAGGGGTAACCATGGTGCGTTTCGCTGGTGGCGATAATCCAATCCAGCTCCTGAGGGCCACAGGCAGCGGAGCGAAGCGTCTGCTGCGCGGCGCGGGCGCCGAGAACAACCTCGTTCTCGTCTTCGGCGGCGTAAGCGAGTGATTCGATTCCCGCGCGCAGGCGAAGTTTGCCTGGTGGCATGCCGAAAGCCCGGTCGATTTCCTCCGAAGGAATCGTTCGTGAGCCCAAGGCCGCGCAAGAGCTTGTAAGGATGACCGATGCGGGCGTTGATTCCCGTTGGGCCTGTGAGCGTGGAGCCTCGAGGAAAGTTCTCTGTGCCGGACCTTCTCGAAGAGCCCGAAGCACGTTTTCCAGCGAGGGAGTGCGTTCCGTGAGTTGCGCACCCAAATCGTTGAGGCCGCTTGCGGATTCCAAGGCGCGAAGGAAACTGACCCAGCCCATCGAATCCAACACGCCCGTTTCGATGAGATCTTGCGCAGGCTCAGGAAGGGAGGTTTGGGAGCCGGCTTCCCGGCGGAAGCATTCCTCGACGAGGCTGTTCCAGCGAGACTCTTCCTTGCCGGTGCTCATCAAAATTCCTCGAGCCACTCTGGGTTTGGCAGCGGAAACAGTGTGTCCAGCATTAGCCAACAAAGATCATGATAAGGCCGGGTCAGACCGAGGCGGATGAAATGATGCGGGCAAGACAGAATCTTGTAGTGGAATTGAGAGTTTAGAAAGCGCTCGAGCCGGCCAACCCGATTCGCGCCCCGATGCTCAGCCAGCGCGGCTTCGATGAAGCTGCGCCAGTCATGATCCACGACGGGAAGATCGCGCAACACTTCGCCGGAAGAGAGCGCCAGAGTGGCCCGCAGCTCATTTGCGCAGAGCTCGAGGCGAAGATTGCGCGTTTCCGTTCCACAGATGGATCGTTTCGGATCAACAGGCTTTGCAAAAAGCCCGCTGCCATGTTTATTTTCGTGGAGAACGCAATCGAATAAATCCGGCAGCGAATTCGCGACTTCGGCCTTGCGCAGGTAGGCGACGACTTCCGGTTCGGGAACATCCGATTCTTTCTGAAAGCCGCGAGTCGAGACGCGATCTTCGATGTGCGGCTTGGCGCCTGCGAAGGGTGCGAGGTCGCAGTGCAACACGTCGCCGCGGTGATAGGGAAAATACAGCCAACTGTTGGCGGTAGCAGAAACCGGACGAACGGAATGAATCTTATCCTTGTCCCGCTGCAGGCCGATCACGCAGAATGCGGGCCCCATGCGGGTGATTTCCGTGATGAGCAGCTTGGTCATGGCACGGAGGGCGGCTTCTTCCGGCGCGCCTTCGAAGCTTTTGCACGCGCTGCTACCAGATGGCGGATTTCGACGAGGTGGCCTTGGGCCCGCCAGTGGGCTGCAAGCAAATCCGCGGCAAGACGGCGGTGACACTTCTCCGGGCCGGGTTCGGAACAGAGTAAAGCGGCTCGCGAAGGCCAAGCGGCGGCATTGAATCCTTGCGGGATTCCACGCTCTTTCATCAAAGCCAGGAAGCCGGTTTCATACGCGGGCCAGTTTTTGGTCTCGCGATAGGTCTTGAGCAATTCGGATGTAGGGGCAAGCTGAGTCTCGTGGGAATAGCCGATGCGAGCGACTTTTTCCAGAAAAAAAGCAAGGTCCGGATGCTTGGCGAAACCGGACAACTGGCCTTCTCGATGCTGCCGGATATCGATGACTTTTTCCACGCGCGCCGCCCGGAGAAGCTCGAAGAACTCCTCAGCGCTTTTTCCGGCGAAGCCGATCGTGCAAAGAAGAATTTCCATAAATTCAGAAATACTCGAGGGCCTCGGCGGAGGCGCGGAAAGCAAATTCCTTCGCCTGAAGGCGAAGCGCATCCTGGATGGCCGTGTCGCGTTCGGAAGCGAAAAGCGAACCGCTGTCAAAAGCGGCGAGGTCGTGCAACTTGAGGAGACGATCTTCGGCTGCCCGCTGCGATTCCAGCTCGCCGCCGCGGCGGATATGCGAAGGCGTAACGCCGCGCTCGAGAAGAGCGGGACAAATCATCAAGAAACGGTGGCACTGTAGTGGATCTTCTTCGGCGCACATCAAAACGATCTTGGAGGCGCGAGCCAATTCCAGCGCGCGATCGAGGCCCACGCGGAAATCCTCGGCCTTGCGGCGCAATTCATAGTTCACGAGGCCATCCCCATGGTAAGCACGCGGGTCCGAAGGCCGGCCGCCGAGCGCTTCGCCGAAAAACTCGTAGCGCATCCCCGCCGAAGCAAGACAGGCTTCGAGAGGTTCCCGGTTGAATTGGGGAAACCGGAAGCTGCCGGGCCGGCTGCGAACGTCGCCGACGAGTTGTACTTTGTGAGTTGTTAACAGCTTTACAAACTCCAACAACTCCAGGCTGGAATGTCCGATGGTGAAAAGATACGGATTGGCAGTCGGCGGTGGCATCAATGAAGGGTCGCAGAGCGCGGGCCGGATGTATTCTGCCGAAAGGCGGCGAGGTCGGCAAGTGCCAGAGTGAGTCGGAGAGTTACGATCTTGCGGCCCCGTGGCGATCCGGCGCGGAGAGCGCCTTCTCTTTCACGCCGGCATGTAACAATACGCACAGCCAATGCCTCGCTCCGTTCTCGGGCAGTTGAAGCCGACGGATTGGATTTATCTGCGGTTGGCCTTGGCGAGCAGGCGGAGCATTTCCAGATAGAGCCAAATCAACGTGACCATCAATCCGAACGCGCCATACCATTCCATGTACTTCGGCGCGCCGCCGCGCACACCGGTCTCGATCATGTCGAAATCGAGAACGAGGTTCAGCGCGGCGAT
Organism: Candidatus Acidiferrum sp.; assembly: GCA_035576885.1. Classification (GTDB taxonomy): domain Bacteria; phylum Acidobacteriota; class Terriglobia; order Acidiferrales; family UBA7541; genus Acidiferrum. The sequence continues at coordinate 22,336 of DATLVZ010000041.1, forward strand.
GACGACCACGAAAAGGCTGAAGGCGATGCCCCAGATGCCCCCGCCGTTGATGGCCGAAAATTGGAAATGAAAGAAAAAGCTCAACGCCATTTCGATGATGTAAAAAACAACAATTCCGCCTGTCGCGGCGATCACGCCGAGTTTGAAGCCCTGTGTGGCGCGAATCAAGCCGGTCTTATAGGCGAAGAGCATCGCAAAGAGCACGCCCAGCGTCAGGCCAACGGCCTGGACGGCGATGCCGTGATAGGTTTTCTCGAATACCGCAGAAATGCCTCCGAGAGCCAATCCTTCGAGCAAGGCGTAAATCGGGGCGGTGATGGGCGACCAGGTTTTCTTGAAAATGGTCACCAGCGCGACAACGAAGCCGCCGATGAGGCCGCCGATCATCCAAGGGATGGCGGCTTCCGGCGTCGGCGATTTGGAAAGTCCCCAGGTCCAGGCCGCGGTTGCGACAACGCAGAGAAGAAGCACGCCGGTCTTGTTGACGGTGCCTTGCAACGTCATGGCGTCGCCGAAAGCGACTTGCCCTTTGAACGCTTTTTCGTTTAACGCTGGATTTGACGTGCGCATCAAACTTGCCACGGCTGGCCTCCCGGAAGGGTCAAATCACAGTTTACACTCGCCCAAACAACAATTCCAAACTGACCCGCATTGCACGTGTCCTCGGAATATTTCGACTAAGACTGCTTTTGGCCGCTGGAGATCTGGCTCTGAACCTGTTCCCGAAATTCCAGCGGATGAGCGATTTTCTCAAAAAGTTCGGGAGTTCCGCCGGTACCCCGGATGATGACCGTTCCATAGCCGAGCACGCGCCCCATCGCGGACTCCTCCACAACCACGCTTTCAATTCTGGAGAGGAGCAGCTCGATCGTGCGCCGGGTGGCCAAACCCGTCTTCACGATCACTCTCTTATTAGTCAGCGACATTTCGGTGGCGTTGCGCTTAACGACGCCAATCCCCAGGAAAACGCCTGCGACGACCAAGGAAGCCAGCCCAAGCCAGATGAGAGCCGTGGAATGCGATTCGGCGTTGTGCCAGGTGCTGAACGAGAACACGAGGAGGGCGATTCCCGCGAGGAGGAAAAAGGCCGCAAGCCCTGCGTGCCCGAGCATGACAATCCAATGCAGATTGGTTTGATATTGAACGGTTTCACCCGGGATGAGGTGTTTTTCAACGTAGCTCAAAGCGGCACCTCATGTGCGTGCGAGCCCTTTCGCTTCCGAACATTTTCGCGCGGATGATAACCGGGACTTGACCAGTATAGAACTTCGGTTTGAAAAAGTGTGATCGACGGAAGACCTGGTAGCGCTAACGGGAATCGAACCCGTATTTCGGCCTTGAAAGGGCCGCGTGCTAACCGTTGCACCATAGCGCCACATTTTGCAGGGTGTGTAACCTACCTAGAATAAGAGAAATCCGCGGAATGGACAAGCGATTGCCGGTTGCATCGATCAGCTTTGGCGGTCTTGGAATTCTTCATGCCAGGCCATCTGGATGGCTTCGAGTTTGCTTTCGTTGGAAGCCGCGGGATCACCGGAAAAGCCGGGAAGCTCGGTAATCCATTTGTGCATGTCGGTGAAGCGCACCGTGAGCGGATCGGTGTCCGGAAACTTGTCAGTCAGGCCGATGGCGATGTCTTCGATGTGATCCCAACCGAATGTCGGCGACATGTGGCTCCTCAGTGATCGGCTTCCTTGGCGTAGTTTTTATTCCACTCGGGAATCTCGACGACGATGTCGGTCGTGCCGTCGGGGACGGTTTGGCAGCCGAGGCGGGACTTCGGCGTGATGCCGGGCGCCATGTCGAGTTCGTCAAGTTCGGCGTCGGTGGCTTCGTTGCAAGTCTCCAGGCCCTGCTTGACGATGACGTGGCACGTCGAGCAGGCGCAAACTCCGCCGCAGGCGTGGTCCAGACCGGCCTTAATGCCTTCAGAAATGTCGAGAAGGCTGCCGGGAAGGCCGTTGTGGCCGTAAGGAATTTTTTCCGGGTCGACCTCGATGGTCTTGCCGCTGGGAAGAAACGTGACTTTGTATTTCTTCGTTGCGGGCGTGTATTTGACTTCGTCGATGTATGGATTGCTACCGCCCATGATTTATCCCCCAGAACGAGAGCAAAGATGCCGGCCTAAAGGCCGGCGCTACGATTCGTGAAGCTGCAGCTCCCGCAAACGGAACAGGTTTGCATCGCGCTGCAACCTGCACAGGCTTAAGCCTGTGCCACACAATCTCTAAACCTCGGCCAGCTTGCGGCCTTGCAAAGCCGTTGTAACGGCGCTGTTCATCAACAGTTCCGCGAGACGCTCGGTTGCATGATTCAGTTCGTCGATGCGCTTGCGAATCAGCTTGTAATCCGCTCCTGCGGCCGCGGCTTTCAACGCGGTGATTGCGGCATCTATCCCGGCGCGCTCTTCAGACGGCAAATTCGCCGATTGCTCATTGGCTAGCGCTTTCGCGGTCGCAGCGAGGATGGATTCGGATTCGGTGCGGGCTTCGATGAGCTGGCGCTCGGCGAAATCCTGCTCGGCGTATTCGATGGACTCCTCGAGCATGCGCTCGATTTCGTTGTCGCTGATGCCGTAGCTCGGCTGGACTTCGATGGAATGCTGCTCGCCGGTGCGAAGATCCTTTGCGCCGACTTGCAGAATGCCGTTGGCGTCGATCAGAAATTTCACTTCGATGCGCGGCAGTCCGGCAGGTGCTGGCGGCGTTTTCAGCGTGAAGCGTGCCAGCGAGCGGCAGTCCTTCGCGAGCTCGCGCTCGCCCTGAAGGACGTGGATGTCGATGCCGGTTTGATTGTCGACGCCGGTCGTGTAAAGCTCTTGCGCGCTGGCCGGAATTGTGGAGTTGCGCGGAATGATTTTCGCGACGGCGCCGCCATAGGTCTCAATGCCGAGCGAGAGCGGTGTGACGTCGAGAAGGAGCATGTCGGTGACGCCACGGTCAAGAATATTGGCTTGCACGGCTGCGCCCAGCGCGACGACTTCATCGGGATTCAGTTCTGTGTGCGGCTTGCGGTCGAAGAATTCCTGAACGGTGCGGCGGATAAGCGGCGTGCGTGTAGCGCCACCGACGAGGACCACTTCTTCCATCTCGGTTGGCTTGAGGTGCGCGTCGGTTAGCGCCTGCTTCACCGGGCCCATGGTGCGGTCAACAACCGGGCGAATCAGCGCGTCTATCGCGCCGCGCGTGAATTCCTGGACGAAGAAAGTTCCATTCGGCAGCGGGAAGCGCAGCGTGGCGGACTCAGCCACCGATAGCTGATGTTTGATGGCGATCAGCTCCTTGCGAAGTTCTTGCGCCAGTTCACCGTGTGGGGAGAAGTCGATCTCGTCTTCTTGAAGAATCTGTTCGTGGACGAAAGCCTGGAGCAAGTTGTCGATGTCGTCGCCGCCGAGATGCGTGTCGCCGTTGGTAGAGAGCACCTGATAGATGTCGCCTTCGGCGGTGGAAATGAGCTTTAGAACGGAGATATCGAATGTGCCGCCGCCAAGATCGTAGACGGCGACGCGGCCGCGCTGCTTTTCGTGGAGGCCATAGGCCAGCGCGGCGGCGGTGGGTTCATTTACGAGACGAAGCACCTCGAGTCCCGCGATTTTTCCGGCGTCTTTGGTGGCCTGGCGCTGGGCATCGTTGAAATAGGCGGGGACGGTGATGACGGCGCGTTCCACCGTATCGCCGAAGAAGGCTTCGGCCCAGCTTTTCAGTTCGCGCAAAATGAACGCGGAAATCTCCGGCGGCGTAAATTCTTTGTCGCCGAGCATGACGCGGATGACGTTCTTGTTTGAAGGGTCGATTCGGAAGGGAAACAGCTTCAGTTCACCTTGCACGTCCGCGGGGCCCCGGCCCATCAATCGTTTCACCGAATAGATAGTGCGCTCGGGCTGGATAAGCAGGCGGTTACGCGCGGCTTCTCCGACAATGATGCTGCCATCGGAATCGAGACTGACCACCGACGGGCACAATGTGCTGCCGTAGGGGCCTGGAATACACTTCGGCTGATTCGTCTGCGGATCGATAAACGCGACGAGGCTATTTGTGGTGCCGAGGTCAATTCCAACAATGCGTCCCATGATTCAGTTCAAATTTCTCCCAATTCCTTGGCGACATTCGTGACGAGATTCCGAATGTACGAACGTCGATTCAGCAATTCATTCATCCGCACCATCAGCTTCTTGCGAACTCCGTCATCCGCCTGCGCATCGATGGCGGAGTCCCATTCCCGCGCGACGGATTGCAATTCGCCGTCTACTTCGCCGAGCTTTTCGCTGAAGTTTTTTTCAGCGGCTTGCAGTCGCGGCTTTAATGCTGCCACGTCTCCGCCGGCAGATTTCGCTTCGCGCAGTTCATCGAGCGATTCGTTCAACTCGAAGACTTCTTCAAGCAGCTCGGGCGGAGCCTGCTGCTTGTGCTCGCCTTCCTTGCGCATGTTCTCTATGCCGAGGAGGTATTCGACGCGGGCGACGGGATCGCGCAGAGTGCGGTAGGCGTCGTTCAGCTCGGAACTGCGCTTCAAGGAAAGTTCGCGCTCTGTTTCCGTGGCATTTACGAAATTATCAGGATGCAGCTTCCAGCTTAGCTGCAAGAATTTCTGCTCCAGCGAGTTCATCTCGATCCACAGCTTGCGCGGCATCTCGAAGAGCGCGAAATAATCGGCGTGGCCCGGCAACTGCTGGAGCTTGCCGCAGCTCTGGCAAAAATGAATGCCAAGGGCGCGTTCGTGGCAGTTCCAACAGACCAGGGGCGGATTCGTAGCTGGCGTCGCTTGCGTCATTCTTGGATATCCGACAAATTTAGTCCTAATCGATTTAGAGCACAAAAAAAGTGGCTGGCGGGTGCGGCTGCCAACCACTTGTTAGAGTCGCCTGGTAAATTCCCCCGCAGGAAACAACCAAAATTAGCCAGAAAAGCAAAAATCGAAGCGGCAGACTGAATCCGCCCTACTAAGCCGTAAACGAGCTGCCGCAGCCGCAATTGCGTGCAGCATTGGGATTCTGAAAAACGAATCCCTGGCGCATCAGGGTTTCTTCGTATTCGAGCGTTGTGCCGTTCAGATACAGGAAACTTTTTGGATCGACAAAGATGCGCGCGCCAAATTCCTCAAAAACTTTGTCGCGATCGCGTGCCTTCGTATCGAGGCGCATAGCGTAAGACAAACCAGAACAGCCGCCGCCTTGCACGCCGACCCGCAGGCCGCCCTTTTCAGGCGAGACGCCTTCCTTTTCGAGCAACTCGCGGATTTTCTGCGCGGCGCGCTCGCTTAGGTGAATCGTCGCGATCGTCGGATTGGCGACTTCTGTTGCCATGATCAAATGCTCCCAAGAACCCAAAAGCATGAAATCTTGCCGAGTTCGGCGCAGCGGAAAGGCGCGATATATCGTGCCCTTACAAAGACAGGACGCACCGTGGCCAAGCCGGCAAGGACGATCTTAGTGCGCGGCCTTCTCGGCCACCGGAACTTCCACGCCGTGCTTTTTCTTCCAATCGCCGATGGCCGCCTTGATGGCGTCTTCGGCAAGCACGGAGCAATGAATCTTCACCGGCGGGAGCGAAAGCTCGCGCACGATGTCCGTGTTCTTGATCGAGAGCGCTTCCTCGACCGTCTTGCCTTTGACCCACTCGGTGGCGAGCGAGGAGCTGGCAATCGCCGAGCCGCAGCCGAAGGTCTTGAACTTGGCTTCTTCAATGACCTGCGTATCGGGATTGATCTTCATCTGCAGCTTCATCACGTCGCCGCACTCGGGAGCGCCGACGAGCCCCGTTCCCACATTGGGGTCTTCCTTCGGCATGCTTCCGACGTTGCGAGGATTGTTGTAGTGATCAACGACCTTATCGCTGTATGCCATTAGCTGTTGCTCCTTGCCAGATTGACGAGATTGCCAAAGCCTGCGCTCTTCACGGCTTTTTCCGAGAGCGAAACGTTAGGCACGGAGGCCGAGCGGCCCGCGGTAAGCTGGCGAAGCGCGTCCTTGATGAACTCCGCGCCGACGCCAATCATCTTCAGAAAGGCGCGAACCTGCTGCAGCTCGTGAAACGAGCGCTCGCCTGCGGCGGGGGCCTCTTCGCCTTCCTCATAGGGTACAAATGTCACCCGAAAAGCGGCTCCTGTGCCGCCGATCGAGCGGTGAATCCGAATTGTTCCTTCGCTGGCCATTGCATTCCTCTTTTTCTAAAGACTTTAGATCTTATCTCCTGCCTAACCCATTAGATGCGGGTTCTAGGCGGTTTGCCACTTCATCTTGGAAATGTCGATGCCTTCCTTAGCCATCTCGTAAAGTGGCGACAGCTCACGCAGCTTGGTGACGACCTGGACCATCTTGTCGATGACGTAGTCGACTTCCTCCTGCGTGTTAAAGCGCCCGAGTCCGAAGCGGATCGAGGTGTGCGCCAGGTCTTCCCCGACGCCCAGCGCCTTGAGCACGTAACTGGGTTCCAGTGTGGCGGAAGTGCACGCCGAACCACTCGATACCGCAATGTCGTTGATGCCCATCAGGAGCGATTCGCCCTCGACGTAGGCAAAGCTCATATTCAAGTTATTCGGCAGGCGATGCTCCAGCGAGCCGTTGATGTAAACCTCGTCAAGCTTGGCTTCCAGCCCCTTCTTGAGGCGGTCCCGTAGACCGGCCAGCCGCGCTCCCTCAGCCTGCATCTCCTGCTGACATAGTTCGCAGGCCTTGCCGAGGCCGACGATGCCGGGCACGTTCAAGGTGCCGGAACGCATGCCGCGTTCGTGGCCGCCGCCATCGATGATGGCCGAGAGCTGCACGCGCGGATTGCGCCGGCGAACGTATAAGGCGCCTACACCCTTCGGGCCGTAAATTTTGTGACCGCTAATGGCCAGCAAGTCGATGTTATCTTTCTGGACGTCGACCGGAATTTTTCCTACGGCTTGCACGCCGTCCACGGCGAAGAAAATGCCGTGTTCCTTGGCGATTTTGCCGATTTCGGCAATGGGATTGATGACGCCAATTTCATTGTTCGCGTACATGATGGTGATCAGAATGGTGGTCGGCCGGATGGCGGCTTTCAGTTCATCCAGGTTGACGCGCCCGTCCTTCTGCACCGGCAGGTAGGTGACTTCAAACCCCTCTTTTTCCAGGCGCTTGCAGGTATCCAGCACAGCCTTGTGCTCGATGGACTGCGTGATGATGTGATTGCCCTTTTCGCGGAACATTTCCGCGATGCCCTTGATCATCAGGTTGTCGGACTCGGTGGCGCCGCTGGTGAAGATAATCTCCTTCGGGGTGGCGCCAATCAGCGAGGCAATCTGCTGGCGGGCGGTTTCAACGGCTTCTTCGCCGGCCCAGCCGAAGCTGTGATTGCGGCTCGCGGCGTTCCCGAATTTTTCAGTGAAATACGGCAGCATCGCTTCGACAACGCGTGGGTCAACAGGCGTGGTCGCGTGATTGTCCATGTAAATCGGCAGCTTGACAGCCATTTCCTTCGTCTCCTAACTCGAACTCATCTGTGAACCCGAGCGCATCGGGCCCGACAATCCGACAAGCACGGGCTCATTCGGGTCTTCGCTCAGCTGCGCTATCGTGACCGTGCTCAAAACTTCCAAAATGCTTTCGTTCACCTTACGAAGCGGCTCGCGGACCGAACATCTCTCCGTGGTTTCGCAATTCCCGTGGCTTGTCACACACGAGGTGATCAGCACCGGACCATCGATGGCCGAAATCACATCCAGTGCGCTGACCTGCCCGGGATCCTTCGCCAACTGATAGCCACCTGTGGAACCATGTTTTGCAACGACCACGCCTTCGCGCGCTAAGCGTTGCAGAACCTTGGCCATGAGCGTGACGGAGATGCCATACTCCTCCGCGATTTCGTTGGCGCTGCACGCATGCTCCTGGCGATGCATGGCCAGGTGTTTTACGGCAATCAACCCGTAATCGGCCTTCTTGGAAAGCTTAAACATTGCTCACTCTGGTTCCTGCCCCCGCAGGATATGCGACTGAATCAGTCGCACTGAAGAGGATACTCTGTTTCGGACTCCAAGTCAAACTCAAGCGTCCATAACTAACAGCCAAAGCCTTTATTTCGTGCGGCTTATAATAAGACTGATTTAGTCTGATTTACCAGGGATTTACGGCGAAACGTCGTATTAAGCAATGAACGGTCAAATTCGAGGTGCCAACGGCGTTTGTGCGCCTACACCCGAGCCTCTGGCCACCCTCTCGGGGGAAAATCTTGAAGGGGAGACGCGTCGAACTTTGCCGAACCGCCCCGAAGCTCTTAGAGCCTTCCGCTAATAGCCGTGGTTGCTACTTCGCTGCGGAGCAAGCGCCGCCCGTCGAAGCGGCCTCGACCAGCGTTTGAACAGATGGCGCAGGCATCAGCAAAAGCTGGGCTTTGGGCTGCTCCAACTGCTGAAGAACGGCAAGTTGCTGTGTCTTCCAGTCATCCGGCGCGCGCTGCCCCTTGGCAAGGAAATCCAAAGCCGCGAGACCTAAGGAACCTAGACTTGAAAGATCCTGCGAAGTGGCGGAAATCTCTTTCACAAGTAAGGATCGTTGGGCAAGGGACTGGAGAGACGCGTCGTTGTCGCGCCAGGCGGCAAGCTGAGCGCGGAGGCTCGCTTCCGAGGCAGGGTCATGGCAAGTAGCGGCGATGAACTTGTCGACCAATTCCCCGAAATGCCGCGCAGCGGCACTTTCAAGGGGTACTGCATCCACTAGCCGGTTTAACGGCGTCGCACTCGTTGGCTCGGCGGGCGCCGTTCGCTCCCGAGTGTAGTTTTTCACCGGCTCGACGACGCTGGCGAGCGTCCTCAGCGCGGCAAATTCTTCGGGACTGCTTGGGCCGGCGATGCGCTGTAGCATCTGGCGGTAGTACGTCTTGTGCGTCAGGCCGATCCATTCCAGCCGGTTGCTGATGGCCTCCATGCGCGTGTACATGGAGGCAGGATCGGTCACCTCTTGTGCGGACCACAAACGCTCCGCGATTGCTGCGTTTCGCGGCCAGACGCGCGAGTCGATATTTTCCCAGTTCACGTACTCCGACCACATACAGGATTCCCCGCCGAGGATGCGCGCCTTTTCTTCCGGCGAGAGATTCGCGGTTGCGCCGCTCATCGGGTCTACTGCATAGTGGCGCGCCGCAATCCAGCCGAGATCGAGGTAGTAGCCGTTTGAAAGAATTCCGCGAAAGCCTTGCTTGGCGGCAGCCGCGAGGGCGTCCGGCCCGCGCCAAGACTGGATAACGATGTCTTTCGGCAGTGTGGGGTCAAGCACTTCATCCCAGCCGATCATGCTTTTTCCATGCTTGGCCACAATCGGTTCCAGCCGTTTGTTGAAATAAGCTTGCAGCCCTTGATTGTTCTTGAGGTCGTGCGCTTTGATGAATTCCTGGATTTTCGGATTGGCGTCCCACTGCTTTCCGTTCACCTCGTCGCCGCCCACGTGAAAAAAGTGATCGGGGAAGAGTTTCGCCATTTCGCCGACAAACTGATCGAGAAATTTGTAGGTTTTTTCGTCAGTGGGATCGAACGCGGGATCGAAAACGCCCCACTTTCGCTCGACTTCGTACGGTCCGGGCGCGCTAGCCAACTCCGGGTAGCCGACAAACCACGCTGTGCTATGGCCGGGGAGGTCGAACTCTGGAACCACGCGGATGCCGCGGTCGCGAGCGTAAGCGATCAGATCGCGGATCTCATCCTGCGTGTAGTAGAGACCGTCGGAACCCAACTCCTGGAGCTTCGGAAATTTCTTGCTCTCGACGCGGAAACCCTGATTTTCGGAGAGGTGCCAGTGGAAAACGTTCATTTTGACGGCTTCGAGGCCATCGATATTCCTTTTGATTACGTCCAGCGGCACGAAATGGCGCGCGGAATCGATCATCAGCCCGCGCCAGGGGAAGCGCGGCCTGTCGCTGATGGTGACGGCGGGAGCGGCAAAACCGTCGGGCGAGACGTCCACCAGTTGAAGAAAAGTTTGCAGGCCGTGCAACACGCCGAGAGGTGTTGGCGCGCTGAGTTTCGCGCCGGCGGCCGTTACTTCAAGAACGTAGGTTTCATCCTCACCAAGTTCCTGGATTTCCTTGCCGGCGTGATCCGTGTGAATCACGAGCACTGGCTTTGAGCCGGCAATTTGTTTCATAGCCAGAGGGATGCCCGTTTGCCGGGAAAGCTGCCGGAGGAAGCGCTGCACGGCCCGATCAAGCCGCGGCTCCGTATAACCCGAGAATCCAACCGAGAAGGAAGAATCGACCGGCAGTGCGCCCGCGCCAATTTGGAGGCTCGATGGAACAGGCATAAGGTAGAGCGGACGCTGCTCCTGCGGCAGAGCGGACGGTGAAATCATCAGAGCACCCAACAAAAGTAAACCAAGACTTCGCAATGAGCGGCGAGCAGCCATGTTTTCAGAACTCCTCGAGAAATCGCAAGCGAGAGCCATCCAGGATCCCCCGCCTTCTGAGTGGTAACGAGGATACTGTCATAGTCGCTGTCAGGGGCGAAGAGAAAATCTGCCGCCTAAGGTCAGAAACGCGAGATGCCAAAGTTTGCGCCGCACCAATTTCCCGGCCTGAGTTAGAATAAGGAATTCCGTGCGACGCCCATGAAAACATCGATTGCCATCTATCCGGGCTCGTTTGACCCGGTGACGAACGGCCACCTCGACCTGATCGAGCGCGGCGAAAAAATGTTCGATTTGCTGATCGTCGCTGTGTTGCGAAACGCTGAGAAACTGCCGCTCTTTTCCGTGGAAGAACGAGTCGAGATGCTTCGCGAAGTCACCAAACAGTGGCCCGCCGTGGAAGTGGACGTTTTCGACGGCCTGCTGGTGGATTATGCGCGGAAGCGCGGCGCGGGAGTGATTCTGCGCGGGATTCGCGCTGTGTCGGACTATGAATACGAGTTGCAGATGGCGCTGATGAACCGGAAGCTCGAGCCGCGGCTCGAGACCGTTTTCATGCTGCCGGGACTTTCTTATAGTTATCTCAGCTCGAAATTGGTCCGGGAAATCGGGCAGTTGGGTGCGTCGCTGAATGGGCTTGTGCCGCCGATCGTTGAAGAGCGGCTGCGAGCCAAAGTTTCGAAGAAAGGCTTTTGAGCGCCAGGCTTGGTGCGAAGAGGCAAACAAAAGAAAGAGGCAGGCTGAAGCCTGTCCTCCAAGGAGATAGCGTGCAACTCACCGAACGGATCAATCGCATACAAATCTCGCCGACGGCGGCGGTCATCGCTGAAGCCGACCAGTTGAAATCGCAGGGCGTGGACATCGCCGACTTCGGCCCGGGCGAGCCGGACTTCCCGACTCCCGACCACATCAAGAAGGCGGCGATCAAAGCGATCGAGGAAAATAAGACTAAGTACACGCCGACGCCGGGAATCATGCCGCTGCGCGAAGCGATTTGCGCGTGGCACAAACACGAACTGCGCTCGGACTACGCGCCGAAGGAGTGCATCGTCACGGTAGGGGGAAAGCACGGCATCTTCAATGTGATGAGCGTGCTGGTGCAGGCGGGCGACGAAGTCATCATCCCCGCGCCGTACTGGGTGAGTTTTCCGGACATCGTCAAATATGCGGGCGGCACGCCGGTTTTTGTTCCGACCGGTCCCGAAGACGGCTTCAGCGTGAAGGCCGCTGCGATCGAAAAGGCCATCACTTCAAAAACGAAACTCTTGATTCTTAATTCGCCGAGCAATCCGACCGGTGGCGTTGTTCCTCCGGATGAGTACGCACGGATATTGGCCCTCTGCAAGAAACACAACGTGTGGCTGATGGGCGACGAATGCTATTCACATTTCACGTACGAGCCGCACAAGCCGTTCTCTATTGCGAGCGCGCCGGATTCGAAGAACAACGTGATTATTATTGGCTCGGTTTCGAAAACATTTGCGATGACCGGCTGGCGCATCGGCTACACGCTGGCGCCCGCGGAACTCATTCAGGCCTTGACCAAACTGCAAAGTCAATCGACCTCGAACCCTACTTCCATCGCGCAATATGCGGCGCTCGGAGCCATGACCGGCCCAATGGACTCGGTGCCCGTGATGCTCGCGGAGTACGCGCGTCGCCGAAAGCGCATCGTCGAAGGATTAAATGCTATCCCCGGCGTTAAGTGCGAAATGCCCGGCGGCGCGTTCTACGCATTTCCGAACGTCGCGGCGCATCTCTCGAACGGCGAGAGCGGCCACGCCATCGCCAAAGACACGTCGGATCTTGCCAAGTTGCTGCTAGATCAAGCGCGCGTCGCGCTGGTCGCCGGCGAAGGGTTCGGCGCGCCCGGCTATCTGCGCCTTTCCTACGCGACATCCATCGAACGAATCGACGAAGGACTGCGCCGGCTCGAGCGTTTTTTCACCCGCGTCGAAGCCGCGGCATGACACGTGAGTGCGTCTCCGTTAAACCCTGAACCATTTCGCATCGAGCCCGTCTTCAGTTCGCGCATTTGGGGCGCGAAATCCCTGGCACCGCTGTTTCCGGGAAAAACCAACCTCGCCGAGCCTCTCGGCGAAGCCTGGCTCACGGGCATCGATTGCAAAATCGCCACCGGACCGTTCGCAGGGAAATCGCTTGGCGAAACCTGGAGGGGAATGCCCGCGAATTGGCGCGGCACAAGACTTGCTTCCGTCCCGGACTTTCCTCTTCTGGTGAAATTCATATTCCCAAGAGACAAGTTATCTGTCCAGGTGCATCCGGACGACGCCTATGCCTCCAAGTATGAGAAAGCAGCTGGCGGACGCGGCAAGACCGAGATGTGGCATGCGCTTTCCGCCGATCCAGGGGCAAGCGTCATGATCGGATTGGTGCCTGAGGCAGATGTGGAGAAGCTCCTGGCGGCCATCAAAACCCAAGCATTGGACGATCTCTTTGTCCATTGGCGTGTGCAACCCGGAGACACTTTTTTTGTTCCTGCGGGCACGCCCCACACAATTGGTCCAGGAATGATTCTGTGTGAGGTGCAGGAGTATTCGGACCTCACCTATCGCGTATACGACTACGGCCGAGTGGATGCGCAGGGCAACCCGCGCGAATTGCACATCGAAAAGGCTCTCGAGGTGATTGAGTTTGGCCGCCCCATTCGCGGCAAAACGTCAAGAATTCACCTGACCGGGCATGGTTCGCAAAAATACCTTCTCGCCGCTTGCCCTTACTTCGCTACGGAACAATGGAAAGATTCCACGCGGATAGAGTCTCATTCAAGTGAGGAGCACTTTGATTTGCTGGTCATTCTGACCGGCAGGGGGGATTTGATATGGAACTCCGGCCTGGCGGAGTATCGAAGCGGCGAGTGCTGGCTGATCCCCGCGGGTCTCGGGCAGTTCGCGCTAAATCCAAAAGAACCTACGAAGCTCCTGCGGACTTACGTTCCGGACTTGCCCCGGCTCCGCGCTAGCCTCGAGCAGAAGGGGCATTCCTGGCAAGAGCTATCGAAAACAGTTTTCGATTAGTATGGGAAACGCATAGGCATGGCAAATCTCACAATTCACGCCGTCATCCTCGCCGGGGGGCGCGGCACGCGCTTTTGGCCGCGTAGCCGCACGCGTACGCCCAAGCAGCTTCTGAACATCATTGGCAAGGACACAATGTTCGAGCAAACCGTCGGGCGCCTGCTCCACCTCCTCCCGGCACCGCACATCTGGACCGTGACCAACACACAGCAAGCCGCCGCGGTTAAGAAACAGCTTCCTGCCGCCGCCCGCAAGCGCGTTTTGATCGAGCCGGTCGGTGTGAACACCGCCGCAGCCATCGGCCTCGCCGCCGTGCACATTCGCCATGCGGCGAAGGGCGACGCGCTCATGGCCGTTCTTCCGTCCGATCATTTCATCTCCGATACGGAAAAATACCACCGCGTTGTTCGAGCCGCTCTCGAAGTTGCGCGCGATCCCGGACGAATGGTTGTCCTCGGCATCCCGCCGACGGGGCCCGAAACAGGTTTTGGCTACATCGAACGCATGGGAGACGCGCTTCACTCGCTCGGTTTTTCCGTCTTCCCCGTCCGGCGCTTCACGGAAAAGCCCAAGCTCGAACGCGCCCAAGAATACGTCGACTCCGGCAGTTACCACTGGAACGCCGGAATGTTTTTCTGGCGCGTTTCTACCTTCCTCGAAAACCTGAAGCGTTTTCTTCCGAACACGCACGAGGCACTCGAGTCGCTTGTCGAATCCATCGGCAAGAAAACCTACGTTCGCCGGCTCCGCGCCATCTACCCGAAACTTGAAAGCATTTCCGTCGACTACGCTGTCCTCGAGAATGCCACGCGCCAGGAAGGTCCGCCGCGCGTGTTCGTGATTCCTGCCGAGGTCGGGTGGAGCGATATCGGTTCGTGGGCCGCCGTCTACGAACTCTTCGCCAAACAGCCGGGCGATAACGTCTTGACTGGCCGCGGCATTACTCTCGATGCATCGGGTAATTTCCTCTACAGCCCTTCGAAATTCGTCGCCGCCATCGGCGTCCGCGACCTCGTCGTCGTCGAAACTCCCGATGCCCTGCTCATCGTTCCACGCGACCGCGCTCAGGATGTAGCGCGACTGGTGAAATCCCTCGAAGAACGGAAGCTCACCAAACTCCTTTAACAAAGTTCTCCAGAGACCAGGCCAATCCGGCTGTTTGGCGGATATATCGCTTCGCGTATACTTTCCATTGCCTCCTATGACTGCCATAAAATTTGGAACTGATGGCTGGCGCGGCGTTATTGCCGAAGACTTCACGTTCGCAAACGCCCGCATTGTGGCCCGAGCTATCGCGAGGTACGTCGTGCGCTGCGAAGACGCGCACAAAGGCGTGCTTATCGGATACGACCACCGCTTTGCGTCCGATAGCGTAGCCGCAGCGGTCGCGGAAGAAATTTGCTCGACCGGCACGCCTGTCTGGCTCGCGGATAAACCCTGTCCCACGCCCACAATTTCATTGCTCGTGCGCCAGCGCGGGGCGGCCGGCGGCATACTCATCACGGCAAGCCACAATCCCTTTCAGTGGAACGGCATCAAGTACAAAGCCAGCTACGGCAGCAGCGCTCTGCCGTCCATCGTCGCGCAGATCGAAATTGAACTCGCCGGAGTTCAAAAGAGCGTAACTGCGTTGCTCCCACCTCGAAAAGAATTCCTGCAATCGCTTGAGCCCCGCGCCCCTTATCTCGATACCATCGAGAGACTGATCGACTGGCAGCGCCTGCGCGATGCAAAGCTCCGGTTTGTCTTCGACCCCATGCATGGCTCCGCCACAGGCCTGTTGCCGGCGCTCTTCGCGCGAAACGGAATCGACTGCGACGAGATTCGCGGTTCGCGCGACCCACGCTTCGGCGGCGTGCACCCGGAACCCATTCCTCCGCATATCGCGCCCCTACAAAAAGCTGTGATCGCCGGCAAGTATGACGCCGGCCTATGCGCCGACGGCGATGGCGACCGCATCGGCGCGGTCGACCGCGACGGCTCGTTCGTCAATCCCCACCAAATCTTTGCGCTCCTCGTTTGGCACTTGGCCGGAACCCGCAAACTTCCCGGCGATATCGCGAAAACATTTTCGGTAACCAAACTGATCGACAAGCTTGCCGCCAAATTCGCCCGCAGACTCCATGAAGTGCCCATCGGCTTCAAATACATATGCGAGCTCATGCTCGAGCAAAACATCCTCATCGGCGGCGAAGAAAGCGGCGGTATCGGCACAAGCCTGTATCTGCCTGAACGCGACGCCACGGTTTGCGCGCTATTCCTTGCCGAACTCATGGCTTGGCACGGCAAATCACTGGGCGACATGCTCCGCACGCTCTATGCCGAATTCGGCGAATACCATTACGGCCGAGTGGATCTTGACGTCACAGCGCACCAGAAAGAAAAAGCCGTCGTCTACTTTTCAGGCGACAAGCTAGCTCGCTTCCTGGACTGGCCCATCATCCGCCGCGAAAATATGGACGGCATCAAAATCTATCTTGGCGAAATCGGCTGGCTTTTGGTTCGCGCATCGGGCACGGAAAATCTGCTTCGCGTTTATTGCGAAACATCGAAGGCGGAGACGACGAAGCGCGTTCTTGATGCGGTAACCAAACTCGTCAGGGCACTGTAGGCTCAAACATGGACACCATTAACCTGAAAAACAAATTCAGCCTTTTCTCGGACTACTGGAATCCGCGCGTAATCGGCGAACTGAACGACTGCCACATTAAAGCCGTTAAGCTGAAAGGCGAGTTTATCTGGCATCATCACGACAACGAAGATGAGCTTTTTCTCGTTACCGAGGGCACCCTGCGCATGAAGTTTCGCGACCGCGAAGAAATCATACGCGAAGGAGAATTTATCATTGTCCCTCGCGGCGTCGAACATTGTCCGGTTGCGGATGAAGAAGTGCACCTCATCCTGATGGAACCAAAATCCACACGGAACACGGGAAATATCACCAACGAAAGGACGGTTGCCCAGCTCGAGCGCATCTGATTCGCGGAATTGCTCCGGCTGCGGCTCATAAATCATGGAACACCGCTTCTTCACTCTCGACGTTTTCACCACCACGCGGTTCGAAGGCAACCCTCTCGCGGTCATCACCGACGGCGATGGCCTCTCCGATGTTCAGATGCTGGCCATTGCGCGTGAAATGAATCTCTCCGAAACCGTTTTCGTTCAGCGGCCCACGGAAGACGAAGCTCTCGCGCGCCTGCGCATCTTCACTACGCGCGAGGAGTTGAAGCTCGCTGGTCATCCCGTGATCGGCACATGGTTCTTGCTCGCGGAACTCGGCGTCGTGCCCGCGCAGGAGGGCGGCGTACACATCCTGCAGCAGACTGGCGCCGGCATTTTGCCGGTCGAAATCCGCTTCAAAGACGGCCGGCCGCAACGCGTCACCATGACGCAAAAGGAAGCAGCGTTCCGACCCGCTAAAATAAAAAAATCCGCGCTGGCCGCGGCTCTCGGCCTTTCTCTGAAAGACCTGGATCCGAAGCTTGAACCCGAGTGCATTTCCACGGGAATTTTCAATTTGATGGTGCCGCTCAAAAATCGTTCGGCGCTCGGCAAAATCGAGATGAACATGCTCGAGCTGCGCCGTCTGCTGGGCAAGGACGCGACAATGGCCTATTGCTTCGCACTCGGCCCCAATGGCAAGGCCTTTTCTCGTGGCATGCTTCCCTGGGAATCGTATGAAGATGCCGCCACTGGCTCAGCCGCGGGCTCTCTCGGCGCATATCTGGTTCGTCACGGAAAACTCGCTCCCGGCCACACACTGGCCATACTACAAGGGGAAGAAATGGGCCGCCCGAGTCACATCGAAGTGGAAGTCACGCAAAGCGCCAAGAAATTGGTGCCCCGAGTCAGCGGCGCCGCCGTCAAAGTTTTCGAAGGCACCATCCGCATCTGATTCGCTTTGCATATCAATAGCGGCACACACTAGAAGGGCCGCCCAAGACTCTCTGAGCGGCCCTCTCGTACTCTCAGTGCTGCGTCCGCGTGAACTTAGTGTCTGCGCGGACCGGCTGCTGCTCGGCGGTCCTTTCGCAGGTCCTTGCGATCGGCCTTGAAATCCTTCTTGTCCTTGTTGATGTCCTTCTGATCTTTGCTGCGGTCCTTGCGGTCTTGCTGCAAGTCGTTCCGGTCGCTATGCAGATCCTTGACGTCTGAGTTGCGGTTTTTGCGATCACTGCTCAAATCCTTCGCGTCATTGTTGCGCTCTGTTCGGTCGGCGGTCAGGTCCTTCTTATCGCTTTTGATGTCCTTCTGATCCGCGTTCCGATCCGTGCGATCCTTGCTCAGTTCGGCCGTGTCGTGATTGATGTCACGCTGATCGGCATTTCGGTCCGTGCGATCCTGCTGCAAGTCCTTGCGATCCGCTTTGGCCTCTGAACTGTTTGCCCCGTACTTCTGATCATCCTTCTTCAAATCCTGTTTGTCGTGGTTGATGTCGCGTTGGTCAGCGTTGCGGTCGGTGCGATCTTTGGCCAGGTCGGTCTTATCGTGATGGATGTCACGCTGGTCGGCAGTTCGGTCCGCCCGATCCTTGCTCAAATCGGCCTTGTCTCTCTTGATGTCCTTATTGTCGTCACGAACTTCGTGCTTGTCGCTGTTGATGTCCTTGCCGTCCTGCCGGATATCCCTTTTGTCGTTCTTCACGTCGCGCTTGTCCTGATCTAGGTCCTTCTGGTCCCCGTTTCGGTCGGCGCGATCTTTGCCCACGTCTTTTGTGTCTTGCCGGATGTCTTTCTTGTCATGCCTGATGTCCTGCTGTTGCGTGGTCGTGTCCTGGCTCTGGGCATAGGCACCACCGGCGAACAAGCCTGCAAATGCGAGGGCGAGAGCATTTCGACTGATCAATCGATGTACATGCATGGTTTTCTCTCCTGAAGAAAACTGTCCGGGACCTGTCCGGGTTTGACATTCAAAACACCACGTCGAAAAGAAAGTTTCGCGAAGATATGCAAGGTGATTTACCAGAAGGCTCCCACGATGAAAACGTGCGAGGAGTGATAGCCAAATACAATGTTAACTATTTATTTTTCAATGACTTATGTACGGCGTCGAGGATCCCGTTCACAAAAGAACCGGCCTCTTCGGAGGAGAATTTCTTGGCCAAATCCACTGCTTCGTTCAGGATCACCTTGGGCGGCGTGTCCGTCTTCCGCAGTTCGTAAATCGCCAGGCGCAAAATCGCGCGGTCGATCACCGCGAGTCGCTCGAGACGCCAATTCTCCGCCTGCTTGACGATGAGTTCGTCAATCGCCGAGGCATCTTTCACGGCGCCTTCGAAAAGCCAATTGGCAAACGCGCGAGTGGACTCCGCCGCTTTCGCAGCCCGCCAAAATTTTGCTTCCAGTTTCGCGGGTTCCTGCGCACTCATATCCCACTGAAAAAGCATCTGCATCGCGAATTCGCGTGACTTTGTGCGCAGCGACACGTTACTTGCGCCGCGGCTTTCCGCTGACGGAGGATTTTGTTTGCGAGCCGCGCAGTTTGCGGGACAAATGCGCCATCTCAATTGCCGCCAGTCCCGCTTCGAATCCCTTGTTGCCGCCTTTCAATCCCGCGCGGTCGATGGCCTGCTCCAGCGTGTCGCAAGTCAGCACGCAAAATATCACCGGCACTCCCGTGTCCATCTGCGCGAGCTGCAGTCCGCGCGCCGTCTCGGAGCAAACATAATCATAATGCGAAGTTTCCCCGCGAATCACACATCCGATTGCGATCAGCGCGTCATACTTCCCCGTCGTGGCCAATTTTTTCGCCGTCAACGGCAATTCAAACGATCCTGGCACGCGCACAACGTCCACGTCCTTGCCTGCGGCCCCGGCGCGCTCCAGCGCATCCATCGCCGCTGCCAAAAGCCTCTCCGTGATGAAACTATTGAAGCGGCTCACAACAATTCCAAACCGCAATCCTCCTGCAGTCAATTCGCCGCTAATTTTGTTGGGTTCCAATTGCTTCGCCATCCTGGATCTTCCGCGCATGGTGTCCGTCATTCCACCGGCCATCACCGCTGCGCTCGCTCTTCCCCTTTACTTCCTTTGCCTCATCTATCTTATTTACTTCCCAACGAATTTCGCCGCCCTCTTCTCCAAAAACGCCTTCGTTCCCTCGCGCATATCCTCCGTAGCGCAAGCCAACCCAAAAAGCGTGGCCTCCAGGAACAATCCCTCTTCCTGCGGCATCTCCACGCCGCGTTCGATCGCTTCCATCGTGTACTTCACCGCAATCGGCGCGTTCGCGATAATTCTCTTCGCAAGCGTTTCCGCCGCCGGCATGAGTTCCGCCGCTTCGTATGTGTGATTCACAAGCCCGATGCGCAGCGCCTCTTCCGCCGAAATCATTTCACCCGTCAAGCAAAGCTCATGAGCAGCACCTTTCCCGCAAAGCCGCGCCAGACGCTGCGATCCGCCATATCCAGGAATGATTCCCAGTTTTACTTCCGGCTGCCCCAGTTTGGCCGTCTTGCTCGCGATTCGAATGGTGCAGGCGAGCGCCAGTTCGCATCCTCCACCCAGCGCGAATCCGTTGATCGCGCAAATCGACGGCTTCCCCATCGTCTCCAGCAGATGAAAAGCGCCCTGGCCAAACAGCGAGAACTCTTTCCCGTTCACAGGCGTCTGCTGCGCCAATTCCCCAATGTCCGCTCCCGCAACGAACGACTTTTCTCCTGTGCCAGTCAAAATCAAAACGCGCACTGCGTTATCCCCGCGCGCGTCCAGCAGCGCGTCGCGCAACTCTTCCACCGTCTTCCGGTTCAAGGCATTTAAAACTTTCGGGCGATTGAACGTAATGAACGCAATCCCATCTCTTTTTTCATACACAATATTTTCGTAAGCCATCCGTGCCTCTCGCACTCCGCAATCTCTTATTTGTAGCGGCGCAGTACGCTGCGCCTCATCTTGCAGAATTTAAAGCTTCATCGCCTTCGGTTTCGCGGGATCCGAGTAATCATAAAATCCCCGCCCCGCTTTTCGCCCGTTCCATCCCGCCAGGACCATGCGCTTCAAAAGCGGCGGCGACGCAAATCTCTTCTCGTGAAACTCCTCAAACATAATCTTCGAGATGTAATACGTCGTATCCAATCCGACAAAGTCCAGCAGCGTCAGCGGCCCCATCGGATGCCCGCAACCCAGCTTCATCGAGTTATCAATATCCTCGATTGATCCCACGCCTTCCTCTAGCGCCCGAATCGCATCCAGCAGGTACGGCACGAGCAGCCGATTCACGATGAATCCCGTTGAGTCGTGCGCGCGTACCGCCGTTTTACCCAGCTTTCCGCCAAATCCCACCATCTCCTCGTATACCGCGTCATCCGTCGCAATCGTGCGCACCACTTCCACCAGTTTCATCACCGGCACCGGATTAAAAAAGTGCAATCCCACAAATCGCTGCGGCCGCTTCGTCGCTGCCGCAATTTCCGTGATCGTAAGCGACGACGTATTGCTTGCAAAAATCGTCGACGGCGCACAAATTCCGTCCAGTGCCCGAAATAATTCGTGCTTCGCCGGCAAGTTCTCAATGATGGCTTCGACAATTACGTCGCAGTCCTTCAAATCCTCCAGCGCCGTTGTTCCCTTTAATCGCCCGCGAATTTCACTTTGCAATACGGCGCTAATCGTTCCCTTCTCGACCATCCGCGCCAAATTCTTCTCGATACTCTTCAGCCCTTTCTCGACAATCTCTGGGCTCACTTCTCGCACTACCGTTGTAAATCCGGCGGCCGCGCACACCTGCGCGATCCCCGACCCCATCAACCCACACCCTACGACTCCCACCTTTTGAATCGCCATTCCTTATCCTCGCTGAAATTTCAGACTGGCTTGGCTCGCATTCCGGCGCGACCAAAGTTTAACAGAGGCAGGCAGTCTCTTCGTCCTTTACTTCCTCTGCTTCATTTGCATCCTTTACTTCAAGGCTTCCACAATCATCGCAATTCCCTGCCCGCCTCCGATGCAAGCCGTCGTGAGACCATACCGCAATCCATTCCGCCGCAGTTCGTTCAAAATCGTAATCAGCAGTCGTGTCCCGCTGGCTCCCAGCGGATGTCCCAACGCAATCGCTCCGCCGTTCACATTGGTCTTTTCGCGATTCAATCCCAGCGCCTTCTCCACGGCAAGATACTGCGCCGCAAACGCTTCATTCACTTCCACTCGATCCATCTGTTCGAGAGTAAGCCCCGCAAGCTTCAGCGCCTTTTGCGACGAAGGCACCGGCCCAATTCCCATGATGCTCGGATCGACTCCCACCACCGCCCACGACACGATTCGTCCGATCGGCTTCAGTCCACGCTCATTCGCGGTTTTTTCTCGCGTCACGACGACTGCCGCCGCTCCATCCACAATCCCGCTGGCATTGCCCGCCGTCACAATTCCGTCTTTCTTGAACGAAGGCGGCAGCTTCTCAAGTGTCTCCATCGTCGTTTCCGGCCGCCGATGATCGTCCTCGCTCACTACAATCGTCTTCTTGCCCTGCTTGACTTCCACGGGCACCAACTCTTCCTTCATCCGGCACGCCTTGTAAGCCGCATCCGCTGCCTGCTGGCTGCGCAACGCATACGCGTCGGCATCTTTACGTGTAATCCCGTGCTGCTCCGCCAATTTTTCCGCCGTCATCGCCATCGGCAATCCGCAATAACTGTCGGTCAATCCCACGAACAGAAAATCCTCGAGCGCCCCTCCGCCAAGCTTCAATCCATTGCGCGCTCCGCGAATCACAAACGGAGCCTGCGTCATATTCTCCATTCCGCCTGCCAGCACCATAGTCGCCTCGCCCAACAGCAACCGCTGCGCCGCCTGCGACACCGCTTCAACTCCCGAGCCGCACAGTCGGTTCACCGTCACAGCCGGCGTCTCCTGCTTCAATCCCGCTTTCAACGCAACGTGCCGCGCCCCATAAATCGCGTCTGCGCTCGTCTGCATCACGTTCCCAAAAATCGCGTGATCGAATTCACCGGGATCGACTCCCGACCGCCGGATCGCCTCTTTTGAAGCCAGCGCCGCCAAATCAATCGCGCTCACCTCCGAAAACGCCCCGGTATATCGCGCCATCGGCGTCCGCGCCCCCGCCACAATCACCACATCCGTTGGAAACATGTGTGCCTCATTCCTCCAGGTTCTTCGTCGGATCCCAGTTCTTCCAATCCTCAAGCGGCGACTCAATCTCACCGACTATCTCAAACTTTTCCTTCCTAAATCCGAATAGGTCGTCTTGTTTTTCCGTTGCGCGCGGCCTGGCTTCGGCGCAACTTGCCGCTGCGCCTTTGTTCCGCGATTGCGCCGCTTCGCCGGCCCTTTTTTCTTTGCGCTCATTCCATCATTCTGCCATGCCGGCTTCCCGCTTTACAGCGGCGCGATCATGCACTACACTGTAGTGCATGAAAACTGAAGTCTACAGCTGGCGCTTGTCTAGCGAGCTCAAATCTGATCTCGAGCGCGCAGCCCGTCACCGCCGCGTCCCGTTATCAGCGGTCTTGGAAGAGGCCGCACGTAAATGGCTCAGAGAGAGCGCCGCAAAGGTCTCCGATGACGAAAATCAGCGCAATCTTCACGCCGCTGTCGAACCTTTTATTGGCGCTCTTTCCGGCCTTCATACAGCCGACGCACAATCCATTCGTAAGGTAGTCCGCCGTCGTCTCGCGCGTCGCTATGGCCGCTGACGCACTCATCGATTCCGGCGCGATTATCGCCATGCTCGATAAGACCGACCCTTGGCATCGCCTTTGCCAAAATGCGTTTCTCCAGCTTCATCTGCCCTTGCTGACCTCTGAAGCCGTCCTCACCGAAGTATTCCATTTCGTCGGTGAAACACAGTCTAAAATGGAAACCGCCTGGAAATTCGTGCGCTCAGGTGCACTTGTTCTGGGAAAAATCGACCACGAGGAACTGCCGCTGATCCACGCCCTCATGTCTCGTTATTGGGATCGTCCAATGGATTTCGCCGACGCCACCTTGGTCCACCTCGCGAAACGTGAATCCATCTCCGCCATCCTTACCATCGACCACGCCGACTTTGCCATTTACCGCATCGCCGGCAAACGTCCTTTCAAAGTTCTACCTCTTGGCCGCCCTCGCTAGATCAAGCCGCTCCCCTCATCCGCTCCTATCGTGATACCCGCTGGATCGGCCGTACCCGATCTCTCCTATTGAATTCGCGTAGGAGGCTTTGGAGTTGGGTCGTGAATTTGAATTTCTGGCGGAGCGTAGGAGGCGACATCGATGATATGGTTTAGACAAATCAACTTATAGTGTTGGAGCCGCTCGGCATGTCCGCCGGTGTCACGTGCGAGATGATCAAGAAAATGCGACTTCATATATATGCGAAACAGCGTTCCTTCATAACTTTCATCACCAAAGTCGCCGCATGAGCCTACACACTCTTCACTGACAAGGTATGCTGCATAACGCTTCCAGAAAAGTTCAAAAGTTTTGCAATTCCCCGTTGATTCAATTGGCGAAGCATCTTTCATGATTTCCGCTAGCTCAGGGCGGTCGGCCCGGAGCGCTCCAAGTGGATTCGCCACAGCTTCCTGCACAACGACCCGCAAGGAATTGTCTCTCGGCTCCGATACATCTCGAAGGTAGAGATACTTAATATTGTTAAGGAGATCGAACTCTGAGCTCAACAACAGAGAGCGCTCCTCTCCCTCATGCCGTATCCTCCTAGGATGTCGGCAAAAAAAAGTGTGAAGTGGATTTCCGCTAATATAAAGTGCACGGACTAGAAAGAATCCGACAGCGAACCTACTTCCTCAGATCAAACCTTCGGCGTCTCCAGTGTCACCACCGTGTCCCCGCCCTTTTTCCGCGCTTCTTCCACGCTAAATTCCGCGCGATTGATCAAGTCCGTCACGATGTCTTCGCTGTCGAACTCATGTTTCGCCACCGCTTCCACGATCCCCGCGCTTAGCGTGATTTGCGTCGTGTCCCACGGCGGCCGCAAACCGCTCGCCGCCCGCCGTAATTTGTCCGCGAGGTTCTGAGCCCCCTGCAACGTCGTATCCGGCAAAATAAACGCCAGCGACCACGACGTGTATTTCACCGCAACATCGTTCTGCCTCACAATGGGCTGTAGCGACCGGGCAAGTTGCTCCAAGAACCGCTCCAGCGGCGACTCACCCTGCTGCCGCAAAATATCCGCGCCGCGGTCGATTTGCAATATCGCTAGCGAGAGGGGCGTCCCTTGTGTGCGCGCCCGGTCCGTTTCCGTTAGCAGGCAGCTCTGGTATGAGCTGCGGCTCAACAAGCCAGTGCGTTCATCGGAAACACCCATGCGGCGCACCAGCGAGCGAAGCCGCGTGTGGCTCACGCTCATCAGCATCTGGTCGCCGATGGCCTGCAAAAAATAAGCTTCGTTTGGTTTCCACTTGTGAGGCTCCGCATGGCCCACGATCAGCATTCCCGCCGGAGCTTGCGTCTCTTTATCCGTGATCATTACGCCTAGCGCTGTTGCCAGCCCCAGCTCCTTGAGAATCGATCCTTCCGTGGCATCCACCACCAATCCGCCGAGTTCGTCTGGTTCCACTTTCTCCATTTCCGCGAGAAGCAACACAACTTGCGCTCCCGGCGCGGCTTTGCTTGATTGGCCGCAAAATTCCGCGGACAACTCTGGAGGGCGGCCCGAGGCGCCCACGACAGCGATGCAGCGAGTCGCGTGCAGGTGCGATCCCACCTCGCTCACCGCCGTGTTCAGCATCGCCCGCGGAGTCTGTTGCCGGAAAATCTTCTGGTTGATTTCGGAAATTTTGGAAAGGTCGCGCAGCGTCTCCGCGCTGTACACGCCTGTCCGGGTAGTGATTTGGACGGGCTGTGCCTCGACGACGGGCGCCGATGGAGCAGCCGCCGCAGGCTCTTGCTTTGGTTTGACTGCGCCAGGTGGCCACCAGTTCGCCAGTTGGTATAGATTTTGCAGACGCGCGTTGCGCGCTTCTTCCCCGGGAAACATGCTGGCGATCTTTTGCAGCCTTTCCAGCGCCTTGGATTGCAGCGAGTACTGGAGGAATATCTCCGTTTGCACGATCAGGTCTTCGAGCGCCTGGGCATTTCGCCCCTCCTCCGTGCTCGGTTGCGGCTGCGCGACGCTTCCTCCTGTCCCCGTATGAGCGGGCGGAGGCGGCGCCGAGGACATGGATTTCGCCAGGCGGCTTCCTACACGCTTTATAAACGCTTCGTCGACGTGGCCGCGAAGTTTCTCCAGCCGCTCCTGGTTCCGGTAGTCATAAGCGTCGATATCCACGAGTCGCTCGAGCGAGTCGCAGGCCTTTCGGAAATCGCCACCCTTGAAATACACATCGAAAAGCTTTACGAGGATTTCAAAATACTGGGACTCGCGATTGAGCTCGTTGTAAACCGTGGCCCAGAACTCCATCATGGCTTGTGAGTGGGGATGCTTGGAGGCCACGGCATCCAAATGCGTGGCGAAATCATTCTGACGCTTATCCGCGAACATGCGGCGCTTCAGCGTTTGGAGCACGTCCACGCCTTTTGTGGTCTCTGCGGAGGACGCATAGGCATCGGCAAGCTCGAACAGCCGCTCCGCGCCTGCGTTTTTTTCACGCAAGAGCTTTTCGAGAATCTCTCGCGCCCGGTCGAGATTCCCCCCGCGAATCAGAGCATCGCCGAAAGTCTCCAGAAAAACCGCGTCGCTCTCCGTGCGCGCAAATGGTTCCAGGAGAGTGGCCGCCTCCGCTGCTTCGTTGCTCCGCAATTTCGCTTGCGCGTAGAGCAGCGCAACGCTGCGCTCTTGCGGCGCCAGCTTGTAGGCCCGGCCAAGCAGTTTGACCGCATCGGCGTCGGCGCCTCCGGCCGAGGCAAGCTGCCCCGCTCGCAGAAACGTGCGCGCGGCCAGCGCGTTTTTGCCGATCTGCTCCGCCGCTTCGGCCAGCCTCATTTGGCGGTTGAGATTTTCTGGGTCGAGCTGCGCGATTCGCTCCCAGCAAAAAAGCGCGTCTTCGTGGCGGCCCGCGCTCGCGAACAGCTCCGCGGCTTTGGTGTACTGATCGATGGCCTCTTCCGGATGATTCTGTTTTTGCTGCAAAAACGCATGCCGGGCGATGCGTTCCGGCGGTTGGCCGGTGGAACTGTTTCGAAGAAATCGATTGTAGATGGCCAGTGCTTTCGTTTCGTCGCGTGGCTCAATCAGCAAATCGAAGAGCAGCCCGTAATAAACGGCAGCGCGCTCCGGCTGGTCCATCCGCGCGTAGAGATCTCCCAGCGCCTGGGTCGCTTCCTGATGCTGCGGCGCCTCATCGAGCACCGCCAGATAGGCTTCGATGGCGTCCTCGACGCGGTTTTTCTCGAGGAATCGCTTTGCGCGGTCCAAATGCTTGCTGACGTCTGCGGCCATCCGTTCGGGTTGCCTTTGCGTTGCCTGTTGGCTGCCTAGAAAATCTTGTGCCGGGCCGTGCGCGATGTGAGGTGCGACTGCCCTCGTTCAACTATATACCGCAAGCTCAGGGCGGGCAAAAGCCCCTCGCATGATTGATGCAGTAAGCAGCACGTCGCTAGGAATGTCGGCCGGATTGGGCAAACTGCCAATCCGGCAAGCGGGCTGCAGGGAATGGCGATTTGTGGCAAACTGAACTGTCACACGGCACGGTTTTGCGCGGCCTGGCGTCTTGGCTCCTCGAAGCATGCGGCTCCTGCCGGTAACCGAATAAAATAAAGCGGTCGCGAAGCGGAAGCGACTATCGAATTCTATGGACCCGAAGTTCATACGCAATTTTTGCATCATCGCGCACATCGATCACGGCAAGTCCACCCTTGCGGACCGTCTGCTTGAGATGACCGGCGCGCTTTCGCAGCGTGAAATGCACGAACAAGTGCTCGACTCCATGGACCTCGAGCGCGAGCGCGGCATCACCATCAAAGCGAAAAGCATTCGTCTTCACTACACCGCGAAAGATGGCAACACCTACCAGCTCAATTTGATCGACACGCCGGGGCACGTCGATTTTTCCTATGAAGTTTCGCGGGCCCTTTCCGCGTGCGAAGGCGCGCTGCTCGTCGTCGATGCCAGCCAGGGCGTTGAAGCGCAAACCGTCGCGAATACCTTTCTCGCTGCTGGAAATAATCTGACGATCGTTCCGGTCATCAACAAAATTGATTTGCCTGCCGCGCAAATTGAATTCGTCAAAGAACAAATTGAAAGCGTGCTCGCCATCCCCGCTGCCGACGCGCTGCTGATCAGCGCCAAGAGCGGGCTCGGTGTGGACGAAGTCCTCGAAGCGATCGTGAAGCGCATTCCGCCACCGAAAGGAAGCTCGGAAAATCCGCTGCAGGCGCTGATTTTCGATTCGTGGTTCGACATCTATCGCGGAGCCGTCGTTCTCGTGCGCGTGATGGAAGGCCGCGTCACCAAGCAGCTAAAAATCAGGCTCTGCTACAGCAACGAAACCTACGAAGTCGAGACGCTCGGCACGCTCACGCCGAAGCCCATCGCGCTCGATGAACTTGCCGCAGGCGACGTGGGCTTTATCGTCGCCAATATCAAGCGCGTGGCGGATGCGCGCATGGGCGATACCGTCACGGAAGCGGGGCGACCTGCTGCGGCGCTGCCCGGATTTGAAGCCATCAAGCCTATGGTCTTCGCCGGTCTGTTTCCCGTGCTTGCCGATGACTACGAGCCGCTGCGCGACGCGCTCGGAAAATTGCAGCTGAACGACGCGGCATTTTTCTATGAGCCGGAAAATTCCGTGGCGCTGGGCTTCGGTTTCCGCTGCGGCTTCCTCGGCTTGCTGCATATGGAGATCGTGCAGGAGCGCTTGGAACGCGAGTTCGGGATCAATCTCATCACGACGGCGCCCAGCGTGCGCTACCGCATTACGCGGGTCAGCGGCGAAACGATTGAAGTCGACAGCCCGGCGAAATTTCCGAACCCCAGCGACATCGAGAAAATCGAAGAGCCGATCATCACCGCGATGATCATCACCAACAATGAGTCCGTCGGCGGAATTCTGCAGCTCTGCCAGGAAAAGCGAGGGATGCAGAAGAATCTCGAGTATCTGTCGCCGACGCGCGTGATGCTCACCTACGAGTTGCCGCTCAATGAAATCGTGCTCGACTTCTACGACCGGCTGAAAAGCGTTTCACGCGGCTACGCTTCGCTGGACTACCATCTTGCCGGGTACAGCGAGTCTGATCTGATCAAACTGGACGTGCTCGTCGCCGGCGAACCCGTGGACGCGCTGGCGCTGATCATCCATCGCGAATTCGCTCAAGAACGCGGCCGAGAGCTGGTGACGCGCCTGCGAAAGCTGATTCCGCGCCAAATGTTTGAAGTGCCTATCCAGGCGGCCATCGGGAGCCGCGTTATCGCGCGCGAGACCGTCGCTGCTATCCGCAAAAACGTGCTCGCCAAGTGCTACGGCGGAGACATCTCGCGCAAACGCAAACTCCTCGAAAAACAAAAAGAAGGCAAGCGCCGCATGAAGCGCGTCGGCCAAGTCGACATTCCGCAAGAAGCTTTCCTCGCGGTCCTCAAGGTCGCCTCCTCTTCCGACGACGATTAGCGCACAACGTTCCTTGTAAGATTTTTCCCAATCTAAATTAACGCTCCTTCTTCTTCACCTCGGTGGTGAGGCGGCCGCGGTGGAGTTGGATGGCCACCGTATCGCCTAACTGAACTTGGGCGGCATCGCGTAGGAGGTTGCCGGCGGCGTCGGTGGCGATGGAGTAGCCGCGTTCGAGGACGCGGAGGGGGCTGCGCTCTTCGAGCTGAAGAGCCAGGCGCTGGAGGCGCTCGCGCTTGGCGCGCAAGAGGCGCTCGGCACGGATGCCCAGGTCGGCGCTGCGTTTTTCGAGGCGCAGGCGGAACGCGGAAATTTTTACGCGAAAATCGAAGGTGGCGATGCGCAGGTGCAGCGCGGTGAAGCGTTTGCGCGATTGTTCCAGGCGCGCGCGCAGGCCGAGCGCGAGGCGCGAGGTCATTTCATCGGCGCGCTGGCGTTGCTGGCGGAGCAGATCGAGCGGGCGGCGGAAGCCGCGGCGTGCGGACAGCTCGTGAACGCGCTTGCTCAGGTCGAGGAGGCGGTAGCGAACGAGGCTCGCAAGCGTCTCGCGGAGGTCGGCGATGTGCTTATCGAATTCGCGGCGCGTCTGGACGACGAGCTCGGCCGCTGCGGACGGAGTGGAGGCGCGAACGTCGGCGACAAAATCTGCGATGGTGAAATCGGTTTCATGGCCGACGCCGGAGATGACAGGGATTTCAGAGGCGGCGATGGCACGCGCGAGAATTTCTTCGTTGAAGGCCCACAAGTCTTCGAGAGAACCACCGCCGCGCGCAAGGATTAAGACGTCGACGAGTTTCTTCTGATTGAAGAATTTCAGGCCTTTCACAATTTCTGCGGCAGCGCCTTCACCCTGGACGCGGACCGGATAAACGGTGAGATGAACATTAGGAAAGCGGCGGCGAAGGATGCGGACGACGTCGCGGACGGCGGCTCCGCGCGGCGAAGTGATCAAGCCAATGCTGTTGGGGAGCATGGGAAGCGGCTTTTTGCGCGCGGCGGCGAAGAGACCTTCCGCTTCGAGGCGTTTTTTCAATTGCTCGAAGGCGAGCTGCAGCGCGCCGAGGCCAATCGGCTCGATATTCTCGACATAGATTTGGTATTCGCCGCGGGCTTCGTAGACGCTGATCGAGCCTCGCACGGTAACTTTGAGCCCATCTTCGGGGCGGAACTTGATGCCGCGCTGCTGCTGCTTGAAAAATACGCAGCGGACCTGGGAGCGGTCGTCCTTGAGCGTGAAGTAGATGTGGCCGGACTGGGCTTCGCGGCAGTTGGAGATTTCGCCTTCGACCCAGATGTCCGTGAAATTTTTCCCCAGGAGGTCGCGGATGCGCGCGGTCAGCTCGCTGACGGTGAGGGCGCGGCGGGTAGGTTGGAGGTTGAATTGGAGTTGACTCATCGGGGGGTGCTCCAGGTGAGGTGACTGGTGGCTTCTGACTGGTGACTTGTGGAAGCGCACAGCCAGGATTGGCTGTGCCACGCGGGGAGATGCGCTGTCCGATTTCTAGCTAACAATTTGCCCCCTCCCCCGGTTTTTTTGTAAGTGCAGAGTATAAAGGGTTTTAAGTCCTGCGTTTTTGGAAGTGCGGATTCTAAACGAGTTATGGGCGAATTTTGCGGAAGTGCGGATTGTAAAGGACTTAGGGGAAAATGGAGCTGCCAGACAACGGCTAACGGCCCAGACCTCAAGAGAGGAAATGGGGAGAGGCCAGCAGAGAGGGACAGAGCAGGCAGAGGAAGAGCGGGCATGGCGTTAGCCTTCCTTTCTCCTCCGCGAGACAACAACGAATTATACCACATGGATATTTATTGTCAAGTAATACTTATTAAGTTCTTTGTTTCGTGGCGGATAGCAAGAGTTTCGAATCGGCCGCGACTTCGGTTCCAGGGACTGCGGGGCGAGCTGGGGAAGTATTGCCGCGGGAATTGCGAAGGTCGCGAAGGCGGGGACTGAGGCTGAGGCCGGTGACGCATTGGTGGAGCTGGACGCACTTGCAGTGCTGTAAGCGCTCAAGCAGATCGAGCAGGCGGCGTGTGAACTGGAGGCGTTGCTGGAGCTCGGCGATTTTGCGAGTGGTGAGTTTTCGCCAGCGCGTGGAGACGGGAGTGCCTTCGCGGAAGCCGTTGAGAAAGAGTTTGATTTCAGCGAGGGTGAAGTCCATCTCCCCGGCGAAGCGTATCAACAAGACGCGATCGAGGGCAGCACTGGAATAGCGGCGTTGGCCGCCAATGCGTTCGGCGGATGGGAGCAAGCCCACATTTTCGTAGTAGCGAATGGCTGAAGGCGCGAGGTCTGCGCGAGCGGCGAGTTCTCCAATTTTCATTTTCATGCTCCTAGCTTCCCGGCGCGGGAAGGAGTCAGCAATTCCAACCTGCAGCGGAACATCACCGCTTGACTTAAAGTCAGCTTTAAGTTCTAGCATTTCCGATGCGAGGTGGCAAATCAATCTTGGAGGATAAGATGAACAGAGAATGGAAGCTTCGAATGCAAAAAACCGGCGGGACAATTGCCGCAGTTGCGATGAGCCTGGGGATTGCCGGAATGGCGCCTGGATCCAGGTTGCATCCACAGGACGGAAAAGATGCACCCACTATTACAGTAAATGGAAAGTTCTACTGCAACATCAAAGCGCTCTCTCCGAGCGAAAGAGCTCGCCACAAAGTATTGACGGAGAAGCTGCTTGCGGCAAGGAACGAAACGATTGAAACGGAGAAAGGGTACGAGTTTCAATACAGCCCAGACAAAGTATCGATCGCGGAAGTGGGCGAGTGGGTCGTTGCGGAGAGCAAGTGCTGCCCGTTCTTTGATTTTCACATCGATTTGGAGAAGCAAGGAACGGTGGTGTGTTTGCGATTGACAGGAATCGAGGGAATTAAGGCATTTATCCGGTCGGAATTTCACATCTAGAGGACGAATCAAAAAGGGGCCGCCCAAGGGCGGTCCCTTCGATTCAGGTACCTGCTTGACCGAGCAGGCTAGGGCTTGACTGGGGCTGGAGCTGGGGCGGGTGACGGGGTGGTGCCGAAATTGACTTTGGGGGCCTGGCGGGCGCCGGGTTCGGTTTTGAAGTAGGCGTCGTTGCGAGCGAAGCCGCCGAAGCTGGCTACGAGGCTGTTGGGGAAAAGAGAGATGTAGGTGTTGTAGTCTTGAACGGTTTCATTGTAACGGCGGCGCTCAACGGCGATGCGGTTTTCCGTGCCGGCAAGCTCGTCCTGGAGGCGGAGGAAGTTTTCGTTGGATTTGAGCAGAGGATAATTTTCCGTGAGCACGAGAACTTTTGCGAGAGAGGCATCGAGCTGGTTGTTGGCGGCAATTTTTTCGGCGGGAGTGGTGGCGTTCAAATATCCAGCGCGCGCCTTGGCGATTTCATCGAAGACTTCGGTTTCGTGCTGGGCGAAGCCCTTCACGGTTTCGACGAGATTAGGAATCAAATCGGAGCGGCGCTGGAGAACGACGTCGACCTGGGCCCACGCGGCATTGACGGCCTCGCGTTTGATGGCCATTTGATTTCGCCGCGAGATAAACGAGCCGCCCACAAGCAAGGCGACGATGATAAGAACGACCAAGATAATCAGACCTGTTTTCATGATGCTTGCCTCCGTAAAATCAGGAACCGGCTTTGCCGGCTCGTTGCCACTCGCGCTTGGGCACTCGCTTATCCAGAGCGGAAACTACCACATTCAAGGCGTTTAAGTATTGTCCGTACGTATCAAGGATGTTGTCCACATGCGCGTGGGGGGCGCGGAGCTTGAACGCGGCCGCAAACGCGGCGGCGTCCGCGCCGGTCAATGCAGCAATACGCGCGAAGACATCGTGGGGATCAAGGGGCGGCGCTTCCCCGAGGGCAATCAAGGCGTGACGCAGGAGCAGTCGAGCGCCTGACGCTGATTTTGCAACCGCGGCACGCAGCTCACTTTCTTTCTGGTGGGTAAGCAGAAAATGCTGGCGAAGCTTAAGCAGGAGCATGCGGAGATCGTGCTCGACCTGTATGCGATGGAGATTGGTTGGCACGTGAATGCCGGAGATGAGGTCAGCACCGTAGAGAACGCGATGGCTTTGCTGCATGTCGAGCAGCTCGATGGAAAAGACGTCGGAGGACTGGCTCAGCTCTTCGGCGGTGAAGAACAAGGGTGCCGGTTCGTTTTGTTCCTGGCACCACCAGTGCACGGCGGGCGAGACGCGCGTCAGCTCTCGCATGGCCAGAGAACGCAGCACGCAGAGAACGTTCAAATCAGAGTGACCTTCCTGAAAATCGCCGCGCGCGGCGGAGCCATAGAGAACCACAGATTCGAGATTTTCTCCGGCGAACTCCTTCAGCCGGGCCACAAGATCCGTCAGCTTCGCTTCTGTTGAGAGCATTCCGTTACCGCTCCTTAGGAAAACTCACGAATTGCGCTTACCAACTGCCGCCGGCGCCACCGCCGCCGCTGCTTCCGCCGCCAAATCCGCCGAAGCCTCCGCCACCACCTCCGCCCCATCCACCCGAGCTGCCTCCGAATCCGCCGCCACCGAGGATGCCACCGATCGTGGGGCCAATCCACCAGCCACCGCCGCCGCGCTTGCCGCCGCGGCCAGTCGCGCCTCTGGCGATGGCCCTGAGGATGTGAAAGACAAAGAAAATCAGGACGAGGATCGGCCAGAACGGGAAGGATGGAGAATTGTCGTTGCGAGGCCGGACCGGCTGAGAGGGCGGGGTTCCCGAAAGCGCTATGCCACGGTCAGCGGCGACGTAATTGGCGAGTTGCCAAGCGGCGGTTTCGATGCCAGCGCTGTAGTTATTTTGGCGAAGAAAAGGAACCATGGCGCGGCCGGCGTCACCTGCACGCGCGTCGTTGATGACGGGCTCGAGGCCGTAACCGACTTCAGTCCAATATTTGTGTTCGAGGGGCGCAACGAGAAGGAGCACCCCGCGATTATCATTTTTGCCGCCGACACCCAGCTGCTTGAAAAGTTCGTTGCCATACTGTTCGACGGTTTCGCCTTCGAGAGAACGCACCGTGACGATGGCCATCTGCGCACCGGTTTTTTGCTGGAGCTCGGTGCAGAGATTTTCGAGGCGAGTTGCGGCCGTTGGAGTGATGACGTGAGCGAGATCGGTGACGAAGCCGGCGGGATGAATGTCTTTGATGTTTTCCGCTGGAGTGGCGGGTACGAAAAGGAGAAGAAGGATCAGAAATTGTGGCGTGAGAAAGCGCCCGGAGCGGGGGAGACGCGTGGAAGAGACAAAAGGCATGCAGGAACGACTATAAGAGGTAGGCGGAAGCCTGTAAAGTGACGCGGTGCGGAGCTTAAGCGCCTTGAATTAGAGCGCCGGCTCCGCAAATTCCTCAGGGTTTCGATGCAAATCCCTTGGGTAGGGGATTGCCGGGGCGTTCTTCGTCCCAAATGATGCTGGTAATCCACCAGCGCTTGCCGTCATTGACGAGTTGGATGCTGTTTATGCCGCGGGCAAAGGGAGCTTCAGCGGCAGCGTGGCGGGATTCGTAACTGCTGAAGACTTGGGTGATGTTGCCGAAGGATTCGATGCGATTGACGATGGGCTTCTCAAAAAATCCATTTTTGAGGAAATAGGCTCCGGCACCGCGGACGTAGCCTTCGACGGGGTTGGAATGAACGCGAATCGAGCCGTCAGGGGCCACGCTGGTCGAAGTGAGATGAGCGGTGTTGATAAACAGGGAGCGGAAGCGGTTCCAGTCGCGCTCGCCTGGCGGGCCGGAGATGACGTCGTAAAGAGCGGAGAGAATGCTGTCGATGGAGTTGACGTCGGCGGGCTTGGCGGCGGGGACGCCCGCAAAAGCATCGGGAGGCGGCTGCGAGGGAGTGGCACGCTCCTGCGCTACGGGCTTTTCGGAAGAAGATTGGGCTGTGGAGGACGGAGCAACTGCGAACACTGCGGCTAGAGTGAGAAGCAAGAGTTTCATGGTGAGATCTCCAGCGTGATTTAAATGCACAAGCCGATGGTTCTGCTTTTTTGGACGCGGGAACTATATATCAAGAGAGCGGGTGCGGTGGGAAAATTCGGGGGCGATTAGCGGCGGAAGCGGGAGAAAAGCCAGAAGAGAAGGGACAAGGCGGCGCTGAGGAGAAGGCAGGTGACGATTGGGAAGTAGAAAGTGGTGTGTTCGCCACGGTGGACGATATCGCCGGGAAGTCTGCCGAGGCGAAACGGGAGCTGGCCAGAGAAATAGAGAATCGCGCCAAGGAAAATGAGGAGGCCGCCGAAGAAGAGGAAAGTGCGGCCGAGCTCGCGAAGGGGATCCATAAAAACATTATAGAAGAGAGTTCACCCTGACGCCGCGCATGAACGTGTGCCTTCGAGACTGGGGTAGAAGCTACTCCTGCTGAGCCCTTCGAGGATGAACGAATCGAGGTAGCTCCGTTCGAAAGCTGAAGAAACAAAATCTCCCTGACAGCCGCTTTCCCCCGCGCAGTCCTTCGTACAAGAGGCGCCAGATAGTTTTTCTTGACGAGTATTTATTGATATATTAGTATACGTATCAGTTTATCTTCGCCGCGCCCTGAAGTCTTCGAGGATTTCTCATCTCGTTCGGCGGGGCAACTGTGGAGGGTTCGCATGAAAGGCACCCAGCGCCTTCTAGCGACAGCTATGGCAGTGTTCCTGGCAAACGTCCCGGGGAGGGCCAAACCGGATGCGCTTGGGATTGTCGTGCAGGCGGATCGCGCCAGCTTGGATGCGCAAGCTGTTTTTGAGGGAACGACGGTCTTCGATGGCGACCGGCTATCGACCGGCGCAGGTGGAGCGTTGCGATTGGGTATCGGGGAAGCAATGCTGGATCTGACGGCGGACAGCAGTGTGGTGGTTCACAGCAATGCGGGCAAAATAGCGAAGGCTCTCGAAATGGAGCTTTTATCGGGCACTGTCGTGCTCTCCGAGCCGGCGGAGGGTCGGGCGAAAATCGTGGCCAGCTCCGCTCGTGTGCGGCCGGTTGCAGAAACGCGGGGCGTGGTGCAGGTTGCGTTTGTAGGGCCACGAGAACTGATAGTTTTTGCGCGGCGTGGGCCGGCGCAGATTTTCTTTCAGGGCGAAAGCGCCACGGTCGCGGAAGGAAAATGCTATCGCGTGCTAATGAACGCTTCAGCGGATGGCGCGGCGGGAGACCAGAACGGGAAAAAGTCGGCGAAGCGCGGCAAGGCACTGGTGTTGATTGCCGTTGGCGCAGCCGTCGTGGTGGGTATCATCATCTGGAGGGAAACGAGAGGCGAAGAGAGTCCAGATCGGCCTTAGGCGGCGGCAGTGAAGAGAGAAAGAGCGTTAGCGATTCGGGCGGGCTGCACCAACTTCGGGCTTGGCCGCGGCATGCGGCGCCCCATAGATTTCACGACTGCGAACCGGAATCGCGCTAAATGAGTTCGAGGCCGGAGAAGAAGTAGGCGATTTCGAAGGAGGCGGTGTCGGGGGCGTCGGAGCCGTGCGTGCAGTTATTGCCGATGCTGGTGCCGAGGTCGTTGCGGATGGTGCCGGGGGCGGCTTTTTGGGGATCGGTGGCGCCCATGGTGTCGCGCCATTTGAGGATGGCGCCTTCGGCTTCGAGGACCATGGCAAAGATTTTGCCGGAGCTCATGAAGTCGGTGAGCTCGCCAAAGAAGGGGCGGGCTTTGTGGACAGCATAAAAGCCGCCAGCTTCTTCCTTGGTCAAACGCAAGGATTTGATGGCGACAATTTTGAAGCCGGCCTTATGTATGCGCGCAAGGATCTCACCTTGCTTGCCGCGGCTGACGGCGTCTGGCTTGATGATTGCGAAAGTGCGTTCGAGTGCCACGAAAAGATTCCTCCAAGTGGACTGCGAGAAATTCGCCGGAAAGCTGCCGGCGCTTCAAAGGAGCCGGGCTGAATCCCGGCACCTACAAGACCTATTTCAGGGCGGCTGCGATTGTCGAGCCCAGGTCCGCGGGAGTTTCTACGGTGCGGATGCCTGCGGCAGCCATTGCGGCGTATTTGTCCTTGGCGGTGCCCTGACCGCCGCTGATGATGGCGCCGGCGTGGCCCATACGGCGGCCCGGGGGCGCGGTTTGGCCGGCGATGAAGCCGACGACCGGTTTTTTTACGTTGGTTGCAATCCATTGCGCGGCGGTCTCTTCGGCGTTGCCGCCGATTTCGCCGATCAGGATGATGGCGTGCGTGTCTGGGTCATCGTTGAAGAGTTTCATGGCGTCGAGGAACGAGGTGCCGATGATGGGATCGCCGCCAATGCCAATGCAGGTGGATTGACCGATGCCCAGGCGCGTGAGCTGATCGACCGCTTCGTAGGTGAGCGTGCCGCTGCGACTGACGACGCCGATGTTCCCTTGCTTGTGGATGCGGCCGGGCATGATGCCAATTTTGCATTTGCCGGGAGAGATGACGCCGGGACAATTGGGACCGATCAGGCGCGTTTTGCTGAAATCGACGGTAGCGGAGGCGCGAACCATGTCGATAACGGGAATGCCTTCGGTGATGCAAACGATGAGCGGAATTTCGGCATCGGCGGCTTCGAGGATGGCGTCGGCGGCATAAGGAGGCGGAACAAAAATGACGGAGGCGTTTGCGCCAGTTCCCTTCACCGCCTCTTGAACAGTGTCAAAAACTGGACGCTCGAGGTGCTTGGTGCCGCCTTTGCCTGGAGTCACGCCGCCGACAACGTTTGTCCCATATTCAATCATTTGTTGAGCATGGAAAGTGCCTTCGCGGCCGGTAAAACCCTGCACGATGAGTCGAGTTTTTTCGTTGACGAGAACGCTCATCGCGCACCCCCGGCGAGCGCCACAACCTTTTGCGCGCCATCTTTCATGCCGTCGGCGATAGTGAAGTTCAGACCGCTATCGCGGAGGATTTGCTGGCCGAGCTCGACGTTGGTTCCTTCCATGCGAACGACCACTGGAACTTTGACCTGCAAATCTTTGGCGGCTGCGACGACGCCTGTTGCGAGAACATCGCAGCGCAGAATTCCGCCGAAAATATTGATGAAGACGGCTTTCACTCCGGGATCGCCAATCAAAATCCGAAAGGCGTTTTTGACCTGATCGGAAGATGCCCCGCCACCGACATCGAGAAAGTTTGCGGGTGAGCCGCCTGCGTATTTGATGATGTCCATAGTGGCCATGGCGAGGCCGGCGCCGTTGACCATGCAGGCGACAGTTCCGTCGAGCTTGATGTAATTGAGGCCATACTTCGAGGCTTCGACTTCGAGCGGATCTTCTTCGTCGAGGTCGCGTAACTCACGCAATTCCTTGTGACGGAAGAGTCCGTTGTCGTCGAAAGTCATCTTGGCATCGAGCGCGACAAGGCGCCCGTCACCGGTGACGACGGCGGGATTGATCTCGAGCATGGACGAGTCCGTATCCACAAAAGCACGATACAGCGCTTGAAGAAATGGCGCAGCCTTGGTGGCGACGTCCCCGGAGAGGCCGAGACCGAAGACGAGTTTGCGGGCCTGGTAGGGTTGTAAGCCGACAGCGGGATGAATCGTTTCGCGCATGATGGCTTGCGGGTTGGTCTTGGCGACCTCTTCGATATCCATGCCGCCGGAAGCACTGGCCATGAAGACAACTTTGCCGACGCTGCGATCGACGAGAATGCTCAGATAGAGTTCGCGTTTGATGTCCAGCCCTTCTTCGATGAGAACGCGCTTGACGGTGCGGCCACCGGGACCGGTCTGTGCTGTTACGAGATTCACCCCGAGCATGTGCGACGCGATGTCCGCGGCTTCGTCAGGGGAGTGGGCGAGCTTGACGCCGCCGGCCTTGCCGCGGCCGCCGGCGTGAATCTGCGCTTTCACTACTACGACGTTGGATCTAAGCCGTGCCGCGCCTTCGCGCGCTTCTTCCTTGGAAAAGGCCACTTCGCCGCGTGGTGTGGTGACACCGTAACGCGCAAGAATGGCCTTCGCCTGATACTCATGAATCTTCATCGGGGTTCCGTAGTGTTAGAATTTTCCTGTCGTCGCAAACATAAGAGTGTACAGGGAAAGTATAAAACGGAGCAAGGTTGCGGCTGAATTACTGCCGGATCGAAATGACAAAATCTCTCATTGATCGCGCGGAAGCGGGGCACGTTTTTTCACGCGGAGAAGCGGAAGCGGTGATGGAAGAGCTGCTTGCGGGCCGCGTGGAAACACTTGATATCGTCCGGCTTCTCACGGCGATGAATGCGCGGCCAGTGCGAGTGCGGGAGCTCGCCGGTTTCGCGCTCGTGATGCGGCGGCGCGCGGCTCCGGTGTTCGAGGAAGGCGAGCCGCGGCCTGAGCACCTTGTCGATACCTGCGGGACCGGCGGAAAAGGTTTTGCGACTTTCAACATTTCTACGGCGGCAGCCATTGTCACCGCGGCCGCGGGTGCACGAGTGGCGAAGCACGGCAATCGAGCGTCGCACTCGGGCAGCGGATCGGCGGACGTCATTGAGGCACTCGGCGTGCGGATCGACTTGCCAGTCGAACATTTCGGCAGAGCGATTCGCGAAATCGGGATCGGCTTTTTTTTTGCGCGAGCCGCACATGCGGCGGCGCGGCACGCGGCTCCGGCACGCAAGGAGATCGGAGCGCGAACGGTTTTCAATCTACTCGGCCCGCTGACAAATCCCGCCGGTGCGCGGGCGCAGGTCTTGGGCGTTCCTTCCCCGGAGCTGATCGATTTGGTGGCAGAAACTCTCGCTGAGCTTGGCGTTGATCACGCTTTCGTGGTTCATGGCGCAGGCGGGCTGGATGAAATTTCGCTTTCCGGAGAAACTCTTGTCGCGGAAGTACGGGGGGGAGGCGTACGGCGCTTCACGGTCACTCCGGAAGAGTTCGGAGTTTCGCGGGCGCCTTTGGATTCCGTTCAGGGAGGGAACGCACAAGAAAACGCGGCCACAATCCGGGAGCTTTTCCGCGGCAAAAGCGGGCCGCAGAGAGATATCGTCGTCGTGAACGCGGCCGCCGCGCTGGTGGCCGCCGATGTTGCGGCAAACTTTCTCGAGGGAGCGCGGCTGGCCGCCAAGGCTCTCGACTCGGGAACAGCCAAGGAAAAGCTCGCCGCGCTTGTTAGTTTCACTCACCTGACTGAATGAGATTTATGGCGGCTCATCCGCGGGAGAGCGCTCCAACGGAAAGCAAAACCGAAGTGCCCGGTTCAGAAGGGCGGGTGTCCCATGGAACGGTTAATATGAGAATAGGAATTCGCCTGCTTGGCTGGCGTCGATGCGAGCCGGCCTGCACGGTGGAGAAATCATTAAAAATCACCGGAGAAAATCTTTGAGATTCCTAGCGGTTGTTCTGATGGCTGCCGTTTGCGTCTGTGCTGCGATGGGGCAGAATTCGACTGCCATCTCGCCGGCACAGGTTGTCCAGGAAGTCCGCGACTACCGGATGGACAATGAAGACCGGATCGTGCGGGAGTTGGCGGAATTCCTCTCCATTCCCAACGTCGCCAGTGACACGGCAAATATTCAGAAGAATGCGACGCACCTCGTTGAGATGCTAGAAGCGCGAGGTATCGAGACGCATCTGCTGCCGATCGCGGGACGGGGGCCAGTGGTCTTCGGCAAGCTGAGTAGCCCAGAGGCCAAGCGCACCGTTATTTTCTACGCTCATTATGACGGTCAACCCGTCGATCCTGCCGCGTGGACAGATGGCGCGCCGTTCGAACCGGTTCTGCGAAGCGATGCGATTGAAGCCGGCGGGAAGCGCATCCCGTTCCCAGAGAATAACGCGAAGAAGCCCGCCGTCTATAAGGACGGCTGGCGGATTTATGCACGCTCGGCTTCCGATGACAAGTCGCCAATCGTGGCGCTGCTTGCTGCGCTGGATGCTTTGCGCGCTAAGCAGATTCCGCTAAAAGTAAATTTAAAGGTCATTTTCGAGGGCGAAGAAGAAGCGGGCTCGACAAACCTTCAGAAGACGCTGCAGCTGCACAAGAATCTGCTCGGCGCGGACTTGCTGATAACCGCCGACGGACCGGT
This sequence comes from Candidatus Acidiferrum sp., assembly GCA_035576885.1. GTDB lineage: Bacteria > Acidobacteriota > Terriglobia > Acidiferrales > UBA7541 > Acidiferrum. The sequence goes on from DATLVZ010000041.1 coordinate 63,154, forward strand.
GCACCAATCGGGGCGTCCGCTGGTTTTCTTTGGGAATCGCGGCGACATCGGTCTGGACCTCACCGTATACGGACCTGTAAGAGCGCTGCACAGCGGACACTACGGGAATTGGGCGCCGAATCCGGCGATGGAACTCTCGCGGCTGCTGGCCTCGATGAAGGACGCGAATGGGCGAGTCTTGATTGACGGTTATTACGATGATGTTGTGCCGCTGAGCGAGCTCGAAAAAAAGGCACTCGCCGCGATGCCAGCGAATGACGCTGATCTGGAGCGAGAGCTGGGCATCGCCAAACCGGAGGGTGGCGGGAAGAAGTTGGTGGAGTTGCTGCAGGAGCCTTCGCTCAACATCCGCGGCTTGCTGAGCGCGTATGTCGGGCCGCATGCGCAGAATGTCGTCCCGGACAAATCCGAGGCTTCGCTCGAGGCAAGGCTCGTGAAGGGAGAGGATCCGCAGAAAAAATTCGAGCAGATTGTGGCGTTTATCAAGAAACAGGGATATTTCGTGATTGACCGCGAACCGACGATGGAGGAACGGCGCACACACGCGCTGATCGCGAAAGTCATCGATGAAGGCGGCTATCGGGCTTCGCGCACTCCTATGGATTTGGCGGTATCGAGGGCGCTGGTCAAAGCGGTGCAGGACGCGACGGGCGGCGATACAGTTATTGCGCCTACGCTCGGCGGGAGCGTGCCCATGTACATATTCGAGGATTTGGGTCTGCCGTGGATCGGCATGCCCATTGTGAATTATGACAATCACCAGCACAGCTCGGATGAAAATTTGCGGTTAGGCCATTTGTGGCGCGGAATGGAGATTTACGCGGCAATTCTGGCGGATTTGAATTGGTAGAGGAAAGGAATTTTACACAGAGGACGCTGAGAAGAGCGAAAAGACCGGACTCAATTTTAGAGAGAAAGGAAATTTTGGAGCAACTGTTTGCCGGAAGCGGTGAGGACGGATTCGGGGTGGAACTGAACTCCCTCGATTTTGTAGCGGCGGTGGCGCATGCCCATGATGATGCCGTCGTCGGTTTCGGCGGTGATGGTTAGCTGGCGGGGAAGTGATTTTCGCTCGACGATGAGCGAATGATAGCGCGTGGCCGTGAATGGCTCGGGCAGCTTGCGGAAGATACTCTTTCCGTCGTGATGGATTTCACTGGTCTTTCCGTGAAATAGTTTAGGAGCGCGGACGATTTTGCCGCCGAATGCGGCGCCGATGGCCTGATGACCGAGGCAAACGCCCAAGATCGGAAACTTTCCTGCAAGCCGCTCGACCAACTCCACGGAAATGCCAGCCTCATACGGCGTGCAGGGCCCCGGCGAAATGACAATCCTCTCCGGCTTGCGCTTGGCGATCTCCTCGACAGAGATTTTGTCGTTGCGGTGCACTTCAACCTGGCAGCCCAGTTCGCCGAGATACTGGGCCAGGTTGTAAGTGAACGAGTCGTAGTTGTCGAGCAGCAGGATCACTTTCTTGTACGCTTTCGCCGAACGGTCTTGGGTTTTCGTTCCGTTCCTCTTCGGTGCGCGGCCTCGAGGGCGGTCAGTAAAGCTTTCGCCTTGTTAACCGACTCCTGGTATTCGCCTTCGGGCGTGGAATCCGCCACGATTCCTCCGCCGGCTTGCACATGAGCCACACCATTTTTGATGACCATGGTTCGCAGAGCGATGCATGAATCGAGATTGCCCGCGAAATCCAAGTATAGAACGCCGCCGGCGTAAATACCTCGCCGTGTGCGTTCGAGCTCCTCGATGATCTCCATGGCGCGCACTTTCGGAGCGCCGGAGACGGTTCCGGCAGGGAAGCAAGCCATCAAAGCGTCGAAGCAATCGACATCCTCGCGCAGCCGCCCGCGTAAACTCGAGACGAGATGCATGACGTGCGAGTAACGCTCGACGGTCATTAGTTTTTCGGGTTTTACCGTGCCGTATTCAGAGACGCGCCCAAGATCGTTGCGCCCCAGGTCGACAAGCATGATGTGCTCGGCGCGCTCCTTTTCGCTGGCGAGCATCTCGCGCTCGAGACGCTGGTCTTCGGCTTCGTCCTTGCCGCGCCAGCGAGTGCCAGCGATCGGGCGGTAGAAAACGTCGCGGCCTTGGACCTTCACCAGCATTTCCGGCGAGCTGCCAACGACTGCGACGTCATTCATCTGCAAAAAGAAGAGATAGGGAGAGGGATTGAGCGCGCGTAGCTCGCGATAGACGTCAAACGGCTCGGCATGTGTTTTCGCGGAGAAGCGCTGGCTGATGACCACCTGGAAAATATCGCCCGCTCGGATATAGTTTTTCGCCTTGCGAACCGCCTCGAGGTATTCCTCGCGGCGAAAATTGGAGTTTACGCGGAGCGGCGCATGGCGCTTCCTGGTTCCTTTCTTCGGCTGCTCGGAAGGAGCAGCCTGTTCGAGCAACTGGCGCGTTTTGCGAATCTCGCGAACGGCGGCATTATATTTCGTGCGGAGGCTTCCTTCACCGTCGGTGTGAACATTGCGGACAATCCAAAGCCGATGCTGCAAGTGATCGAATGCGATGACACCGTGATAGAACATCAATTGGGCATCGTAAAGGCCGATTTCATCGCGCAGGCGCTTGGGAAGCCGCTCGATGAGGCGGACCATGTCGTAGGAAAAATAGCCGATGGCGCCAGCCACCAGCGGTGGCAGACCGGGTAAGCGCACGGGGCGGAAACGATCCATCCGCGCGCGAAGGAACGTCACGGGATCGCGCTCTTCCCAAATGATACGGTGGTGGCTCTCGAGCACGCAGGCGCCGTTCGCATAACGGAATACTTCCTCGGGATTCGCGCCCGCAAACGTGTAGCGGGCAATTTTTTCGCCGCCTTCGACGCTTTCGAGCAAGAAGGAATATCGCGCGCCCTGAGCCAGGCGCAGATACGCGCTAACCGGAGTGAGCAAGTCCGCGGGAAATACTTCGTAAACCGGGATGAGATTTCCCTGCTTGGCGAGACGCTGAAATTCGCGGAAGTCCGGCTGGATCATGGGTCCGTTCACGGCCGACAGTTTGCGATACAGAGCTTCGCATTATCGCATTTCTGGATTAACCGTGCTGGCGGGACTCTTCTTCCGCGCGCAACTCCAGCAGAACGGCCTTGCGCATGATGGATTCCGGCGCGCGCTGCCCGGTCCAAAGCTCCCACTGAGCGACGCCCTGCGGAACAAACATCTCAACGCCGGAAATCGTGGCGATTCCTTTGCGGGCGGCCAGTTTCAAGAGTTGCGTTTTTTGCGGGCGGTTGATGAGGTCCATGATAATGCGGCCATTTAACTCGCGCGACGACAGCGGCGAGATTCGGTCATGGGGATGCATGCCAATCGGTGTGGCGTTCAAGATAGCGTCGAACGACTCGCTTCGTAGAGCGCGCCGCGGGACAACCTCCCCCCCAGCAGCTTTTGCGAGTTCGCGCGCAGCTTTTTCCCGGCGGGCACAAATTCCAACGCGTGCGCCTGCCTTAGCGAGGGCAAACGCCGCGGCTCGCGCAACACCGCCCGCGCCGAAAATCAAAACGCGGCTCCCCGACAACTCGAGCTTCCCTTCAAGGGCGCGCAAAATCCCGATGTAATCCGTGTTGCAACCGAACAGCGAGCCATCGCGCCGCACAACAACGGTGTTCACGGCGCCAATCTCGGCGGCGAACGGGTCGCATGCGTTCAGATGCCGCAAAATGGATTGCTTGTGCGGAATGGTCACACTGAACCCGCGAATACCGAACTCCGGCACAGCCTTCAGAAAATCGCGAAGGTCGTTCACGAGAAAGGGCAAATAGACGGCGTCGATTTTGCGCGCGCGGAAGCCGGTGTTGTGGAGAAGCGGCGAAAGGGAGTGACCCACGGGGGCACCGATCACGCCATACACGCGAGTGTGCCGGGTCAGCTCGTGGGCTCGGTAGAGATGCTTCAAGTCGTGCAAGGAGACCTGGCCGGGAGCGGTAGCCTCACCGATCGGCGCATACGCCAGCGCACTGCCTTCTTTTAAAGCGAGGATTCGCGCGGGAAGGCCGACATCTCCCATGGGCACAGCGACAAGGTTGGGCGAATGACGGGCCATGCCCAGCAGGCGGAGGCTGTCCGCAAAAGTACCCGAGTGCGCGGCGATTTTCACGGCCCCTGCCGCCGGATGCGCGGAAGAATGAATGGCACCAAGCCGCACCGGCATGCGCTTGAAATTGTGCGAGGAGACCAGGATGTTCGGAGGCAAACCAAGCTCGCTCAGTGCCTTGCCTCGCAACTCGCGCAGAGTCTCTATTTCCAGGTCGCACCAGGAACAACCCGCCTCGCGGGCTTGGCTCAGCCAGTAGAGCTCGGCCTTACTGCCTCCGCTTAGCCTTCCTCCGCCTGCGCGGCGGCGACAGGTGGCCACAAAGGTTGCGTAACGCGGCTTCTTCCGCTTTAACCACTGAAGGAGACGCGCACGTTCGAAATCGCTGCGCAGCCAGTCCAAACGCAGCTCGATGGTAGGGGTTTCGCGGAGCCCCGCGCGAACAAGTTTGCCCATTTCCCTGGCCGTGGACGCCGCTGCGACGGCGCAGATGCGCCTTACCCCCGCCCCGAACACGCTTGCTGCCTGCAGGATTCCAGCCATGTTATTGAGAATACGGGTTCTAGCATGCCCGTAGCAAAAGTGTAAAGCGGTCACTCCCAATTTGTTGACGCACTGGGGCGGTCCTGTTACTTTCGCAAAAGAAACGTTCCCGCACGGCCCATTGGGCGTGTTTTGAAGGAGTCTTGGAATGCGCGCTAAATTAGCTGCAGTATGCGGTTTTGTGTTTATGGGTACCGGGATTTGCTCGGCGCAGACTGGGCCCGGCCCCTCGCAAGCAGCCTTTTCCACAGTCTATTGTTCCGGATTTGTTACCGATCAGAAGGTCCCCGACGCGGCCCGGCTAGTCTCGGGCGAGCAGTCCAATGTTAAACTCGTCTTCTCGCGTGGCGACTATGTGTACCTTAATCGCGGACAGGACAAAGGTGTCCGAGTCGGCGACCGGTTTTCTGTTGTGAGGGCGGAGAGCGACCCCTTGGAAGTTCAGTGGTTCAAATGGCAAGACAAGCTCTTGAAGGCCATGGGCACGCACTACGTGGATGCCGGCCAACTCCGAGTCGTTAATGTTCTGCCCAAGATGGCGATCGCGGAAGTGACTCTCTCCTGCAACTACATGCAGCGCGGGGACATTGTCCTTCCATTTGAAGAGAGACCTCAGCCAGCTTTCAAAGACGCCGGTACATTTGATCACTTCGCACCCGTTAGCGGCAAGCCGGTCGCCATGGTCGTTCAGGCAAGGGAGTACAACCAGTCTGCCGGAGAAGGCACCACTGTCTACGTGAACCTCGGAACTCAAAAAGGCGTGAAAGTGGGCGACTACTTTCGAGTATTTCGATATCAAGGCACGCTGGCGGAGACCGCTCCTCAGACGAAAGACTTTCAGGATCGTCTCTATGGCTTTGGCAGCTCGCCGGGGCGGTATAACTGGAACGACTTGCCCCGCGAAGTTCTGGGCGAAGGTATCGTCATCAACGTGAGCCGCAACTCGTCAACCGTTTTTATTACCTATAGCTCCCAGACCATTTACGCCGGCGATTACGTCGAAATTGAATAGCAGATACCCGTCATAACAGAAACTTCCGGCCCGCTGCGGAGCACTTCCCGCGCGGGCCTTTTCATTGCGACGAGGATCGGCCACGCCGCGGGGATGTACTTACGAGTTCAGCCATTCGCCGGAAGTGGTTCGCCGGGAGTTTCTTCTTCCGAAAAGATTTCGCAGATAAATCCAGAGATTTGCGTTTCCGGCTCCTGCCATGACTTCGCATCCAAACCTGCTTTGCGGCAGGTTTCATCGAGGAACTGTTCGCGGCCAAATTTGTGTTCGGAGGCAACTTGCGGAAGGAGAAGTCCCCGTACGGAGCCTTGGGAGATCAGCAGACCGTGCTTGCCGATCTCGATCTCCTCGGGAAGAATCGGCTCAGGCGGAGACAGCAGGGAGAGTTCGATTTGTAGTTCGTGAACCTCCTCTGTGCGGACAGGGGAGAATCGCGGATCGTGCAGGGCGGCACTTGCGGCGCACCGCGCGATAGACTCCCCAAGTGGCTCGAATGCCTCGACAACGCCTATGCAGCCGCGCAAGCGGCCGCGCAGCGTGAGAGTCACAAAAACGCCGCGTTTCTCGGCGAAGACTCCAGCTCGGGGAATATTCTCGATTGGTTTCTGGAGAGAAACGGCGCCAACAATCGCCCGCCGCGCCAACACGAGCAAGGACCGGCGATCGGCTTCAGAAAGGAATGGCATCCTCGGACTTCTTGTGGCTTTCCATCATGCGGAGTTTGCGACGTTGCTTAATTCGGCCATCGAGCTGGCTCCAAAATCGAAGGAAGTATTGCGCGGCCGATACCAGTGCGCTGATCACGACCAGCCACAAGAGCAAGAGCGCAAGAGGCTTAAAAGCGGGATGACGAGCGCCCACAATCAGTACAGCCACGGCGCAAACCTGCAGCACCATCTTCGTCTTGCCCAACAAAGAAGCCGCGATCGTGAATCCTTCGGCGGACGCGATGTTTCGCAAACCGAGCACGGTGAATTCCCGCCCGATAATGATCACCACCATCCAGGCGGGAGCCAAATGCATATCGACGAGAGAAATAAAGGCGGCGGAGATCAGCAGCTTGTCCGCGATCGGATCAAGGAGTATGCCGAGAGTCGTTACCTGCAGCCGGCGCCGAGCAAAATACCCGTCTGCCCAGTCCGTCGCGGCCGCCAAAAGCAGGATCAGGACTCCCCAAAATTCAAAATGCATGGGGAAACCACGAAAGTCCACATTGGGACTCTTCGTTAGCAGGACTGCAATCAGCAGTGGAACAAAAAAGATGCGAAGAACCGTTAATGAGTTGGGGAGATTCATCGAAACAAGGCGGCGGAGAGGCTGCCCTTGAGGCTTCGGCCACCGCTCGCCTGACTATAGTCTCCTGCCTGGCAGGCGTCAACGTCTGAGGGGAAGTAGATGAACGCCAAACGGGTACTGTAACGTCAACAAGTAAAATGAGTTGCGCCGGGTAATCCCATCTTCCTACCGAGATGCCTGCTGCTGCAAACCTGTGCAAATGTCCAAAGACTCCGCCAAGCAGGGCAACGCTCAAACTGATTTCGAATTGCCCCCCGTCCCTTCTGTAAATCACTTATTATCAACGCACTAGACAGAAGGCGTGCTCAAACTCAAGACATTTTACTGAAACGATTAACCGCGCTAGAATTTTTGCGCGAAACGCTTTCCACAAGGTTTCCACAGTGGGAACGGCTCCACGGCACCCTGCAAACCCTTCAGGACAGACCCATTTAGCAGCCAACAGGCCAGCGGCATTGGATCATCGCAGGGAGGTTACTTTGGCGCAAACACGCAGCGGGCAATCAAATCGTTCTCGGCCCTCGCAACAATCGCGCTGGGAGGAAAAAAATGGCCCTCAAGAATGACAGGACTCCTTCCACAGCGATTCCAACGATCCGAAACGGCAGCAGAATGAGCCAAACAAAGGGATAAACCACAAGTGCCAGCAACGCAAGAGGCCAGCAGAAGAAAAACAAGATGCACCACAGGATGAACCCGACCATGACGACCTCCTCGCTACCTATTACGCACGCGCACGGCTCGAAGTTCCATCCACTGCAAAAGCCTTCAGTTTGAGCCTGCGTGCAATCGACACGGGAACCTCGGCGTCGAGCAGCATGTGGGAATCCTCAACCTCGGAATGCAACACGCGGCCGAGCGCGTGAACAAGAGCAAGTGTGCGGCCTTCGGCGAGCGGCAAACGAAGAGAAAGCGTCACCACAGGATCGACGGGAAGGGCCGCGTCCATGCGGCGCAACAATTCTTCGACACCTTCTCCCGTAAGAGCGGAGACCAGCACCGGTCCGCCGTTTACGCCCGCGCCCATCGCGTAGGGGTGGATGAGCGGCGCTCTCTGCTCTTGGGTGAGCCGGTCCACTTTGTTGAAAACGCGAAGCCTCGGGCGATCTTCTACGCCAAGATCATGCAAAATCTTGTCCACTTCTTCGTCCAGTTCGGCGTGATGAGGGTTGGAGACATCGCTCACCTGCAGGATCAGTGCGGATTCCTGGACTTCTTCGAGAGTCGCGCGGAACGCCGTCAACAAGCCCTTGGGAAGGTCACGGATAAATCCCACGGTGTCTGATACGAGGACGCGGCGGTTCGATGGCAGGCGAATCGCGCGGATGGTGGGATCCAGCGTGGCGAACATTCGCGAAGAGACGAGCACCTCGGCGCGACTCAGCGCATTGAAAAGAGTGGACTTGCCCGCGTTGGTGTACCCCACAAGTGCAATGGTGCCGAGCGGCACGGCATTGCGTGCTTCGCGGCGCAGGGCACGCTGTTGCCGGATGTCCTCGATGCTGTTCTGAATTTTGCCGACGCGGTCGCGGATGCGCCGCCGGTCGGTTTCCAGCTTCTTTTCTCCAGGTCCGCGTACGCCGATGCGCCCCGCTCCGCCGCCCGCTCCACCCGAGCCTCCCCCGCCGCTCTTACCTCCGAGGCGGGACATCGAGGTGCCCTTGCCCGCAAGGCGGGGCAGCATGTAGTTCAGTTGCGCGAGTTCCACTTGCAATTGTCCTTCGCGGCTGCGCGCGTGCTTCGCAAAAATATCCAGAATCAGCTGCGTGCGGTCGATAACACGGCGCTCGGTGGCGGCCTCGATGTTGCGCTGTTGCATCGGCGAGAGATTGCTGTCGAAAATAATCAGCGGCGCCTTGTGCGCGGTGGCCTCGGCGCGAATCTCGTCCAGCTTGCCGCGCCCCACAAGCGTTGCGGGGTCCGCCGATTCGCGCACCTGAAAAACCGTGCCGGCAATTTCCGCGCCGGCACTGCGCGCCAACTCGACGAGTTCCAAGAGCGATTCGCGCCCCTGCTCGCCCGCAGGTATGCCAGGAAAACGCGGCGCGCGCTTCCAGCCCAATCCGACCAGCAAGGCGCGATCGGCCGTTGACACAGGTAGTGAAGTCTTTGTCACGGAGTTAGTCCTTGCGCCGGCGCACGGAGGGAACCATGGGGCAGAGAGTCTTTCTTCACCTGCTACATTATACGCCCGGCGCTTCGTCGGCGCGACACGCCCCCGGCCTTCCGGCGTCGTTGGGTTTGAAGCGGCGTGTGGTTAAGCGAGGGATGAACAGCGCGAGCCGTCCACTATCTATTAAGACGCAAAGTAAGGAACTGTTCCTTCCCTCCTGGGTAGGCACATATCTTCTGAGCTACGTCAGGCAGAGTCCGCTGTAGGGCCGTTAGAATCTCGACTGCAGCAGCCTCGGGCATATAGTCGCCAAATCTGATTGTCTTCCCGGCAACCTTGCACTCCAGTCGAGGACGATCATCTTTGCCGCCATTCTGGCATTCCAATTCTCTGCAATCTGCGATTCGATATTCACGTTTCCGTTCCCACCCATGGAATCCTTTACGGATGGTCAACTTATTTGCATCAATCTCTACGACCTCCTCCTTCCCAAAGAGCAGATACAAAAGCAGGGGTACGGAAGAGACCATGGCCCAAATCCAAATCATCCGGACGATTAGAGGCAGCTGAAGCCAGCGGGCATGCAAGAACCAAGCGGAATAGCCGTCCCCAACCGAAGTGACAAGTGCAGCAAGCGGTTGAGGCCGTTGTTGAATATCGACGCACAGCATTCCGGAAGTTGCTCTGACCTCGATCTTTGGACCACCAAAGAGCTCAGCTATTTTTCTCATTTGGCACCGGGCTAACGAAAGATGGTAGGTGAATCCAAATTATTTCTCCATGCAGTTGCTCGGGGAATTGGCGAAAGCTAAACCAACGCAATTCCTGAATTCTTGAGCGACTCCGCTGCTTCCCGCTGAATTTGCAGATCATCGCCGAAGCCTGCAAGCCAGTGAACGCCGGATTCTTTTCGGAACCACGTCAACTGTCGTTTTGCATAGCGGCGTGTAGCTTGCTGAATCGCCGCTCGCGCCTCTTCGAGCTTCTTTTCTCCGCGCAGGACCTGGCGCAGTTCGCGGTAGCCGATGAAATCGAAGGGCTTGGCATTTTCCGGCAAACCGCTCGCCATGAGGTTTCGCACTTCCTCCAGCCAGCCTTGTTCTAGCATCGCGTCAGTGCGTGAGTGAATGCGTGCATACAGCGCCTCGCGCTGCGGTATCAATCCGATTTTCAACGCGCGCCAGCCTGCAAGCGGCGAGCGTCCCGTGCGGTGCACTTCGGAAACCGGCCGCCGCGCCAGCAGACAGACCTCGATGGCGCGGATCAATTTTTGCTGGTCCGCAGCAGCGATTTTCCCTGCCGCTTCGGCGTCCAGCCTCTTGAGCAATCGATGTAAGTATCCTGGCGCATGCTCTTCCGCGCTTGCACGCAGTCTCTCTCGCAATTCCTCGGAGCGCTGCGGCACCTCTGCCAACCCCTCAAGCAACGCGCGCAAATACAATCCGGTGCCGACGGTCAGAATCGGCAGCCTGCCGCGGCTCCGCAAGACTTCCAGCTCAGCCAAAGCCATTTGCCGATATCCGCCAGCGGTCGCGTCTTCGGTGGGCGTCAGAACATCAATCAACTGATGCGGAACGCCGCGCCGCTCCGCATAGCCCGGCTTGGCGGTGCCGATGTCGAAACCGCGGTAAAGCTGCGTCGAATCGCAAGCCAGCACTTCTCCACCGAACTGCTCCGCAAGCCAGACGCCGAGCGCGGATTTGCCGGACGCGGTCGGGCCAACAAGGGCCGCCAGCGGCAATGTCGATTGAGGCGGAGTCATCGAAACAGAATATGCCAAGCGCGGAGGAGGAGCACAACAAGCACTATCAGGGCCAGAAGTAGAGTGCCGAGAACTTGTTGGCGAACGAGCTTCACTTATAGGCGTCTTCGATGGGCAAATTGTACAAGAACATGATGCGAATTTCGATGAAAGGTCCGTGGAACGCCGAAGGCAACGGTTCGAAAGGGTTGGAGGAACGGATGGCGGAGACCGCGGCGCGATCCAATGGCTCTTTTCCTGAACCCATCTCCCGTGACGGATCGTCGTTCGGAACGCTTCCGTTCGCCATGATGCGAAATCTCAGCAAGACGCGGCCGCGGTCTCCAAGCAACGCCGATTGCGGCATCACTGCATACCAGTTCCGCCGCACGTTTTCGAGCATGCGGTGCATGTAGTCGCTGAAATCGACGCCTTCCGTGGGCGTCAAAATCTCGTAGCCATTCCCAAACGAGCCCAGGCCTTGTCCGGGAGACCCGCCCCCGGGAGTGGCGCTTGGGCGCGGTCCGGGTCCGATGATTGCGCCGCTGTTGCCGCCGGAGCTCGGCGCCTTCAGCGCGTCGTGGATGGAATCCTGGATGGAAGAGTTCTTCGGCAACTTCAGCCCTGGTTGTGGCCTTGGAGTGTCCGGCGCTTCGAGCTTCAGCGGCGCTTTGGGAGTGTCCGGCTTGGGTGTGGGAGGTTCCACCTCGCGCGGAGCCACCGCATCCTTCGGCGTTGGTGCATCGGGCAACTCTTTCTTGGGACGCTCCGGCTCGGGTCTGGGCGCGGGCTGCGGGATGGTAGGGGCAACATTGCGCAGCACCTTCGGGTCTACATGCACTACCGGAGGCGGCGCAGGACGTGGTTGCGGCCGAACTCTGGGGCTGTAGGAACTTTCCGGCGGAATCCATGTCAACTGCCTGTTTGCGAGATCAATTTCTTGCTGAGTTGGAGCGTGTGGCGGAAAGAGCTTGGCCTGCAGCAGAATCGCGGAAATCAACAGAACGTGAAATGCCACCGACGAAACGCGAGTAATCAAACCCCATTTTGTTTTCTCTTCCGTTTGCGGCTTGGTGAGAAGGTTCACCTCGCCGGTCATGAAGACATCGAGATCGACCAGATCTCCTGGAGGAATTAGCGGTCCCTCAATCTTTTCCGGGGGCGCTGCGCCTTGCGGCACGGCGATACGTTCGTCCATGTCCGTCGGCTGGATGGGCGTCGAAGTGTCTTCCCGGACTTGATAGGCTTCCTGGTTTATGTCGCGCGGAACGACGACGCGCGCGGCAATCGACTCGAGCGGCAGCGACCTGGGAATGTTTGATTTTCCGTCCA
>DATLVZ010000042.1:0-14905 GCA_035576885.1 Candidatus Acidiferrum sp.
CGCGGCAAGGACGTCATCAACGACAAAGTCATCTACATGGAAGGCGACCGCGAAGGCGGCGGCGCCAAGGTCAATATTGAAGTGGCGTTGCAGTACAACGACGCCTACAGCGAGACGGTTTTCAGCTTCGCCAACACCATCAACACGGTGGAAGGCGGCACGCATCTCACTGGATTCCGCACCGCGCTGACCAAAGCCATCAATCAGTTCGGCCAGCAGGCCGGCTTGTTCAAGGACGTTAAGGAAAACCTGACCGGTGACGACGTCCGCGAAGGTTTAGTGGCGGTAGTCAGCGTCAAGCTGCCGCAGCCGCAGTTTGAAGGGCAGACCAAAGGCAAGCTGAACAGCGATATAAAGGGCGACGTCGAGCAACTTGTTAACGAGAAGCTTGGCGAATGGTTCGACAAGCATTCCACCGTGGCTCGGCGCATCATTTCCAAGTGCATCGACGCGGCGCGCGCCCGCGAAGCTGCGCGCAAAGCCCGCGAACTGACGCGGCGCAAGTCCGCCATGGATTCGAGCGGCTTGCCGGGCAAACTCGCCGATTGCCAGGAGCGAGATCCCGCGAGATGCGAACTTTTCGTGGTCGAGGGCGAATCCGCCGGCGGCTCGGCAAAAATGGGCCGAGACCGAAAATACCAGGCGATCCTGCCCCTCAAGGGCAAGATTCTGAACGTCGAAAAAGCGCGTTACGACAAAATGCTGGGCCACGAAGAAATTCGCGCCATCATCACCGCGCTTGGCACGGGGATCGGCAAGGATGACTTCGACGCCGGCAAGTTGCGCTATCACAAAGTGATTCTCATGACCGATGCGGACGTCGACGGTTCGCACATCCGCACGCTCTTGCTGACGTTTTTCTTCCGACATATGAAAGAACTGATCGACCGCGGACACATCTACATCGCGCAACCGCCGCTGTACCGCGTGAAGCGCGGCAAAACTGAAAAATATATCCGCGATGAGCGCGAATTCGCGCACGAGTTGATGAAGCGCGCCACGGAAGATCATGTCGTGAAGGCGAAAGAAGGCGTATCGCTCGAAGGCGCAGGTCTGACGAAATTTCTCCTGAATGTGCAGGAGTATGAAGCCGCCGCGGCGAAATTGGGCCGGCGTTTGCGTGACCACGGCCTGGTCGAATTGCTCGCGGAGAGCGGCCTCGAGAAAAAAACGGATTTCGAGGACAAGAAGGCGCTCGAAAAACTTGTGAAAGAAATCGAGAAGGCTAAGCTCAAGCTCGAAGGCAAGGTTGCTTTCGATGAAGAGCATAGCCTCTATGAAATCCAGTTCGGCCCGCCGCACAACCAAAAAGTAAACTGGGCGCTGGCGTCGACGGCGGACTACAAGCGCTTGCGCGGGCTGGCCAAGCAGATCGATGAGTTCAATAAGCCGCCTTTCACCGTGGCGCGCAACGGCGACAAAGCGACCAAGGAAAACGTACACGAAGTGCTGAACTACGTCGTGGAAGATGCCAAGAAGGACTTCACGATCACGCGATTCAAAGGCCTGGGAGAAATGAACGCCGAACAACTCTGGGAAACCACGATGAACGCGGAGACGCGGACGCTGCTCCAGGTAAAGCTAGAAGACGCTGTCGCCGCCGAGGATATTTTCACCACGCTGATGGGCGAAAACGTCGAGGCGCGGCGCAAGTTCATCGAGGAAAACGCGCTCGAAGTCGTAAATCTGGATATCTAATCTTGCTTGCATGCTTTACCAACTTGGTTGGACGACATTGCCGGGGCTGCGTGGATTGAGCTGCAGCGAATTTCGTGCGACGCCGACTTCGACGCCGGACAATGAGCGGGGCGTGACGATTGAGTTTGCAAGCGACGCAGAGCGCGACGGTTTTTTGAAGCAACTTGAGGAACACTTTGGGCCACGGCGCTTTACAAATGCGGCGGACGCCTTCGATTCAGTAAAGGGCTGGGCGTTGGAGCACGTTGGCAAAAGCAAGGGAGGGCGAGTTTTATGACCGATCCGAGCGAAAAGAGCGTGCGAATCCTCAAGTGCAACACGGAAAGCCTCTTGCAGTCCAAGGATGAGGAGTACATCTACTGGCAGAGCCGGCCGCCGATTGAGCGCCTGGTGGCCATGCAGGAGCTTAGCTTTGCTTTCTTCGAGGAGCGCGGCAATGAAACTGAAATTAGACGGCAATTTTTGCGATCTCCTGTCTGCCTTCCGCGCTTGTAGTGTGAGGTATCTGATTATTGGAGGCTGGGCCGTGAGCATTCATGCCCAACCCCGTGCTACCAAGGATATGGACATCTTTGTGAGTCCTGACCGGGGCAACATTGAGGCCGTGTATGAAGCGTTGCTACGCTTCGGAGCACCGCTGAAAAACATGGGTAAGAATCAATTTCTGGAACCAGGCACTTTTTTTCGCATCGGCGCGCCGCCTTGCCAAGTAGACATTTTTCCGGGGATTCCCGGCGTGCAATTTGAGGCGTGTTGGGCAAACCGTGTGGAGGTACTCATGGATGCGGAAAGCGCTCTATCTGCGAATGTCATCTCAGCAGAGGATTTGATTGCTGCAAAAATCGCAAGTGGAAGAGATCAGGACATTGCGGATGCGCATGCCATTAGAAGGGCCCAGCGGAAATATCCGGAGGCCTAAGAGTTATGTCAAAAGTGCCTGGCGGCTGGGTCCGAATGGCGGCGTGTCTCAAACGCGCAGAACGCTGGCGACGTTGTCCTGGCTAAAGGCGTAAAAGCGAGGGGAAATGGCGGACGAGACAAACAAGTCGATACTGCTTCCGGTCGATATCGAAGCCGAGATGAAGAAATCCTATCTCGACTACGCGATGAGCGTGATCATTGCGCGCGCGTTGCCGGACGTGCGCGACGGCCTGAAGCCTGTGCAGCGGCGCATCCTCGTGGCCATGAACGACCTGGGCCTGGCCTCGAACCGCGGCTATCGCAAATGCGCCAAGATCTGCGGCGACACCTCTGGCAACTACCATCCGCATGGTGAAGCCGTCATCTATCCCGCGCTGGTGCGCCTGGCGCAGGACTTCAACATGCGGTACCCATTGATCGACGGCCAGGGAAATTTCGGCTCTGTCGACGGCGATCCTCCGGCGGCCATGCGGTACACCGAAGCGCGCCTGGCGAAGATCAGTGAAGACATTCTCGCCGACCTCGAAAAAGAAACCGTCGACTTCGTTCCGAACTTTGACCAGACCCGCGAAGAGCCGTTCGTTCTTCCTTCACGAATCCCCAATCTCTTGGTGAACGGCGCCAGTGGCATCGCCGTCGGCATGGCCACCAACATTCCGCCGCACAACCTGCGCGAGATTGTGGAAGCGGCCGTGATCCTGCTCGACAAACCGGATACGCCGCTCAAAGAGATTATGAAGCTCGTGCCCGGCCCAGATTTTCCGACCGGCGCGTACATCGCCGGCCGAGAGGGCATCGAAGCCGCGTACAAGACGGGCCGCGGCAGCTTCATGATGCGGGCCAAAGCCGCCATCGAGGAAGTCGGCAAGGACCGCGAAAACATCGTGGTTACGGAGATCCCGTACCAGGTCAACAAATCGAAGATGATCGAGCGCATCGCCGAGCTGGTGCAGACCAAGAAAATCGAAGGCATCGCCGACGTCCGCGACGAATCCTCCCGCGAAGGCATGCGCATCGTGATCGAAATCAAACGCGGGGAAGAATCGCAGCTCATCCTCAACAACCTTTTCAAGCATACGCAGATGCAGGAATCGTTCGGCATGATCCTGCTCGCCATCGTGGGTGGCCAGCCGCGCGAGTTGGGCCTGATTCCGCTGATCAAGCTGTTTCTCGAACACCGGCGCGACGTCGTCATTCGCCGCACGCGTTACGAATTGCGCAAAGCCGAAGAGCGGGAGCACATTCTCGTCGGCTATCAGGTTGCTCTCGATCATCTGGACGCTGTCATCCGCATCATTCGTGGTTCCTCGAGCCGTGCCGAAGCCAAGCAGAACTTGCTCAACTATTTTTCCGAGCAAGACGTCACCATCACGGAGAACGGGA
Source organism: Candidatus Acidiferrum sp. (assembly GCA_035576885.1). GTDB lineage: Bacteria > Acidobacteriota > Terriglobia > Acidiferrales > UBA7541 > Acidiferrum. The sequence continues at coordinate 4,003 of DATLVZ010000042.1, forward strand.
AATCCAGAAAGCTCGAAGGCGTCAAGCTGGAAGGCCGGAAATACCGCGTCGCTGCACTCGAAGGGGAAATCACACGCTCCGTATCCGATGGCCTGACGCCGATTCAAGTCGATGCCATCCTTGAGCTGCAACTCCACCGCCTCACGCAGCTGTCCGTCGACGAAATTCTCAAGGAATTGAAGTCCATCCGCGAGCAGATTGCGGAGCTGAAGGAAATTCTTTCCAGCGAGAAAAAGCTGAAGCAGGTCATCACCGCGGAGTTGCGCGAAGTCCAAAAGGCCTATGGCGATGACCGCCGCACGCAAATCGTGGACAAAGTCGACGAGATCAAACTCGAAGACCTGATCGCCGATACCGACATGCTGATCACCGTGAGCCACGCGGGCTACATCAAGCGCACTGCGGCGGACACCTACCGGCATCAGTCGCGCGGCGGCAAGGGCCGCATCGGCGCGCGCACCAAGGAAGAGGATTTCGTCGAGCATCTCTTCATCGCGTCCGCGCACAGTTACATCCTGCTCTTCACCTCGAAGGGCCGCGTCTACTGGCTCAAGGTTTACGAACTTCCAGAAGCCGCCGCAGCCACGCGGGGCAAAGCGATTTCCAGCCTCGTGAAATTCCAGGAAGATGAAAAACTGACCGCGCTCGTCGCGGCGCAGAACCTCGAAGAAGAGGGCCGCTTCGTCTTCATGGCCACCAAGAGCGGAACCGTAAAGAAATCGACGCTGACGGAATTTTCCAATCCGCGTTCCACGGGAATTATTGCCATCAACCTCGACGGCAAAGATGAACTCATCGGCGCGAAGCTCACCGACGGCAAAAAAATGATCTTCCTTGCCAGCCATGAAGGCCAGGCCATCCTTTTCCGCGAAACCGAAGTCCGCCCGATGGGCCGCAACGCCGGCGGAGTGAATGGGATGGACCTCGATAAAGAGGACTACGTTGTCAGCATGGACGCGGTCCAGCCCGATTTCGAAATCATCGCCAAGGAACATAAGACCACCACGCAAAATCTCGAAGAACTGGAAAACGAGCAGATCAAGGACTCGCTGGTCACGCTGATGCTCACGGTTGCGGAAAAGGGTTTCGGCAAGCGCACCCCGCTCGCCGAATACCGCATCACTTCTCGCGGCGGCAAAGGCGTCACCAACATGAAGACCACGGACCGCAACGGCTACGTTGTCGCCACGCTGCAAGTAACGGAAGAGTCCGACGTCATGATCATCACGCACGATGGAAAAGTGATTCGCGTCCACGCCAACGAAATTCGCGAAGCGGGCCGCTCGACCCAAGGCGTGCGTCTGCTGCGCCTCGAGGATGGCGACTCCGTCGCGGCCGCTGCCGTCCTTCAGGAAGAGCAAGAAGAAGAAAAGAAGTAGCTGCGCCGTCGAGGGCGGCTTCGATCTGGTCTGGGCGCCCCTACAACTTACATAGTTAGTGCTAGAATTCTTTTCCTTATGAAGATCACAGTACGATTGTTCTTACTCCTTGCCCTTGTTTGCTCGCCATTGCTCTTGTCTTCGCGGGCGCAAACCGCCGATAAGCCTGCTGCGAAGAGCCAGTACATCGCTTTCGTCGGGACGTACACCACAAAAACTACCAGCAAAGGGATCTATGCGTACCGGTTTGACCCCGCCAATGGCCAGCTCACTTCTTCCGGCGTTGCCGCGGAAACGGCGGATCCTTCCTTCCTGGCCGTGCACTCAGGGGGCAAATACTTGTATGCCGTCAACGAAATCAACAAATTTAACGGAGAAGTGAGCGGCGCTGTCAGTGCTTTTGCCGTTGATGCCAAAACCGGCTCCCTGAAATTCCTGAATCAGGTTCCCACTCGCGGCGCCGGACCATGCTATGTTTCGCTCGACAAGTCTGGCGCCTATTTGCTCGTCGCCAATTACGACAGCGGCAGCATCGCTTCTTTTCCGGTGCGCGGCGACGGCAGTCTGGGCACCGCCTCCGGCTTCGTGCAGCATTCCGGCTCCGGCCCCAACAAGGACCGTCAGGAAGGCCCGCACGCCCATTGGATCGGCACCTCGCCCGACAATCGCTTCGCCCTCGCCGTGGATTTGGGGCTCGATCAGGTCATTGTCTACGGCTTCAACGCCAGTACCGGCGTCTTCACGCCCATGCTTTCCGGTTTTGCGAAGGTGAAACCCGGCTCGGGCCCGCGCCATCTCGCTTTTCATCCTAACGACAAATTTGCTTACGTCCTCAGCGAGATGGCTTCCACGGTCACCGTCTTTTCCTTCCATGCAAAGGACGGCTCCTTCTCCCACCTGCAAACCGTATCGACCCTTCCCTCGGATTATTCGGCTCCGAACGACGCCGCTGAAATTGTGGTCCATCCCTCCGGCAAATTTCTCTACGCCTCGAACCGAGGTCACGACAGCATCGCCATTTTCGCGATAAATCAAAAAACGGGCACGCTGAAATCCCTCGGACAGGTTCTGACAGGCGGCAAAACGCCCCGCCATTTCGCCATCGATCCAACGGGCGCGTACCTGCTGGCCGAAAACCAGGAATCGAATAACATTGTTGTCTTTCACATCGATCCCGCAAGCGGCAGTCTGACCCCGACCGGCCAGACGGTCGAAGTGCCTTCGCCCGTGTGCCTGACGTTCGTCCGCGCGCAATGAGCCCGGAAAGGAAAGAGAGTTGACGCCGCAAGAAGAGATAGAGCTGCTGTTGCGCGTCGTGGCTCGCATTGCTCAAACGCAACTGGAAAAAGGAGGATTCATTCCCTTCGGAGCCACCCTGGGATCGGGCCGGGACGTCCAATTGTTGATTCCGAACAGTGCGAAGGGAGAGATGACGATCGAGCTGGTCGATGCCTACTGGAAAAAACAGATGAGCAGGGCTATCGAGACCGGCGATGTAAAGGCACTGTGCACGGTAGCCGATGTGCGCGTCACGGACGCTGATGCGAAACTCGTCCCGGGCGTGTTCATTCACATAGAACACTCCGGCGGAGATTCAGAAGACCTTCTGTACCCTTACGCCAAAGACGCAGACTCGAAAGTCACTTTCCTGGAGGTTACGCGCGCAGCGGCGAATCTCCAGTTTTTCACCTCTTCTACGGATCAAGCTCCACGAGCTTAGGCCATACTCTTGATAAGTGGTTAGGATTCTCGATCATAAATACGGGCAAAACATTCGAATTAGAATTTGGGCTTAGCCGGCCGATTACCCGCGCCACAGAGAAACTTGTCTTCTACACTTCACATCTGCGTTAAAATCTCGCGTTTGCCGTCGTTCCGAGGGAGATAGTCATGATCCGAGCGTCATGGTTCAAAGTTATTGTAAACCCGCTGTTGGTATTTGCTCTTGCCACCACCGCATGGGCGGATGGCGAGACAGCGCCGGCGCGGGATCCCAAACAGCCCGTGGACGAGGCGTACACGGCGAAAATTCATAAGTACACCACGCAGCCCTTCTTTACTTCGCCGCTTGTCGACTATTTGCCTGCTTCGAAAAATGTCCCGACTCCCGAAGCCGTTCTCGGCGACGTGGCTGGCGCGCCCGGAATCTTGCCCTATGCGGAAGAAGTCTACAAGTACATGCGCCTTCTTGAAAAAGCAAGCCCACGCGTAAAGGTCTTCTCGATCGGCACGACGGAGGAAGGCCGCGAAATGATCGCCGTGGCCGTCTCTTCTCCGGAAAACTTAAAAAACCTAGAAGAAAACCGCGCGCGCCTGGCGAAGCTCGCTGATCCCCGTACCATCAAACTGGACGACGCGGAAGCGGACAAAATCGTGGCACAAGCTGTGCCCGTCTACTACATCACCGGAACGATTCATTCGCCCGAAACAGGAGCACCCACAGCTTTGATGGAACTGGCCTATCGCCTGGCCGTCGACGAAAGCCCCTACATCCGCGAAATTCGCGAGGGCATGATTACGCTTATCACTCCGGTCGTCGAAGTTGACGGCCGCGATCGCATGGTGGACATCTATCATTGGCATCTCTCCCATCCCAAGGATTTTTATCCTCCGCTGATTTACTGGGGCAAGTACGTGGCTCACGACAACAACCGCGACGCCATGGGTATGACCCTCAAGCTTACGGAAAATGTGCTCAAGACGTACGTCGGTTGGAAGGCTCAGGTTATGCACGACCTGCACGAATCCGTGCCCTATCTTTACGACAACACCGCCGGAGACGGCCCGTTCAACGCCTGGGTTGATCCGATTCTCACCGACGAGTGGGAAATGATTGGCTGGCGCAACGTCTCGGACATGACTAAGTTCGGCATGCCCGGCGTTTTCACGCACGGCGTGTTCGACACATGGTCGCCGGGCTATCTGATGTTTATCGCCGCGATGCACAACGGCATCAGCCGACTGTACGAGACATTCGGCAATGGCGGCGCGGATACGCTCGAGCGCACGCTCGATCCAGAGGAGTACGCGCGCACCTGGTACAGGCAAAATCCTCCCCTTGCCAAGACGCTTTGGTCGCAGCGCGACAACAACAACTATGAAGAGACCGGCTTGCTCACCTCACTGCATTATTTCACTGAAAACAAGCGGCTCTTCCTGAAGAATTTTTATCTCAAGGCAAAACGTTCGGTCACGAAGCCCGGCGCGGAAGGGCCCGCCGCGTATGTCTTGCCTGCCGAGGACTCACGGGCGGACTCACAAGCCGAGCTGTTGCGCGTCCTGCAAAAGCAGGCGGTCGAAATTTCGCGCGCGACGAGCGCTTTCACCGTGACGTTGCCCGTCAAGAAGTCCGCGAAAGCCAAAACAGAAAAGAATGAGAAAGAAAAAGAGGCGGCACCCGCTCCAACAACGCGAGAATTTTCCGCCGGCAGTTATATCATTCGCATGGACCAGCCCTACTCGCGTATCGCCGATGCGCTCCTCGATTACCAATATTGGAGCCCAGATGATCCGCAGAAAACGCCCTACGACGATACCGGCTGGACGTTCGGCGAATTGTTCCGCGTGCAAGTGACGCGCGTAACCGATGCCAAAGTCCTCGACGTCCCGATGGAACGCGTGAACGAAATTCGCGCTCCTGGAGGTGTGACTGGCGAAGGCACGATTTTTGCGATTGATAACAACGCCGAGCCTACCCTGGCGACACTACGATACAAACTGCGTGACGCTTCCATCGAAGCCGTCGAGGAACCGTTCGAAAGCGGAGGCAAGAAGTTCAGCCGCGGCACGTTTCTGCTTCACAATGTAACCCGCGCGCAGCTCAATGACGCCGTTTCCGGCCTTGGCTTGCAGGCGGTTCCGGTCTCATCGATGCCGTCCGTCAAAACCCATCCAGTGCGCGCCGCTCGGCTGGCCCTTGTGCACACCTGGCTCAGCACGCAAGCAGAAGGCTGGTGGCGCATCGCGCTCGACAATCTCGGAATTCCATATGACTACATCAGCACGCAGACTGTTTCGAAGACCAGCGATCTCAATACCAAGTACGACGTCATCCTCTTTCCGCCCGTCGGCTTTTTCGTGGGCCCGACCCTTGTTATCAACGGTCTGCCCAGCGCCTGGGGTAATCCGCTCCCGTGGAAGAACACTCCCGAAACGCCAAACCTGGTCGGCAAGAATGATTCGACGGACGACATGCGCCCCGGCCTCGGCTGGGACGGCGTGGAACATCTCCAATCCTTCGTGCAAAAGGGCGGCGTGCTCCTGACCGCGACGGACACCTCGCGCTTTGCACTTTCCATCGGGCTCGCCGATGGCGTCAGCGTAGGTAACGCCCAGAAAATGAAGATTGTCGGTTCTGTCGTCGGCACGCGGCTCGTTGATGGCGCAAGCCCTATCGCCTACGGCTACGACGAAAAGCTTGCCGCTTATTGCGACAACGGACCTATTTTTTCGCTGAGCAGCATCTCCGGTGGACGCGGCTTCCGGCGCTTGGGCGGCCCAATGCACACGCGTCCCACGGGCCGCGGCACTATGGACGATCCGGATTTTACGGTGGGACGTCCCAGTGTTGAAGTTCCCGAAGAACCAAAATCCGAAATCTGGGAAACCCCACCGGTCACCGACGAGCAAATGCACAACAATTTTCGCGTGATCCCTCCCGCGGATCGCGCGCGCGTCATCTTCCGCTATGCGGATGGCAAGGATCTGCTCATTTCGGGACTCGTCGAAGGCGGCGATGAAATTGCGCAGCATCCCGCCGTCGTGGACGTGCCCACAGGGAAGGGCCACGTCGTGCTCTTTTCCATCAACCCGGTGTACCGCGGCGAAACGCGTGGCACGTATTCGCTCGTGCTCAACACCATCCTGAATTTTGATAGCCTCAACGCCGGGCGCAAGCTGGCTGAGAAATAATGCAAGTTGATGGCGCCACATGGCGCCTGAAGTAAAGTCGCCGTTCTCATACATTGGGATTTTCTGGCCTTCTTGGAGTAGAATCCCGCCCACTATGGCGAAGCACAAAACTAAGAAAAGGCCAGCTCGTTCACCCCAATCCCGGCCATCTAAGAGCAGCAAGCTCCCGAAAGAGGCCGTGACACTCGTCGTGCAACTTCGCCCGCGCGAAGGGCAGGAGACACTCTTGGAAGCCGAATTGCGCGCTCTGGTTGGCCCTACGCGCAAGGAAGATGGATGTCTGACGTATGACCTGCACCGCTCGGTGGAAGCGCCGAGCGCCTTCTTGCTTCATGAAGTTTGGGCCAGCCGCGATGCTCATTCCCGGCACACCAACACGCCACACTTTCTGCGTTGGAACGCCCGCAAGGACTCCCTTTTAGCCTCTCGCGATCTTACCTTTTGGAAGCAGGTTGTTTGATTTTGCTGCGTGCAATGGTCAGTTTGCCGGCGACGCTATGTAGTACCCAGGCCGTGCGCGGACCTTCAACTCCTTGCGGTCCACCTGCACTTTAATCTCGTGGTACCCGAAGTCGTTCCCATCCGTGGGTGCGTAACTGATGGTGTACTGCGCGTGCAGTTCGCCGCCGATTTCATCGATCGCTTGCTCGATCGAGCGGTCCTTGTAGGTGGAGATATATGCGCCCCCCGTGGCCGTCGTAGCCACTTCCAGCGGACGGTCTTTCACCTCATCCTTGATGTGCTGTACGGCCCAGATCGCCAGCCCCAGCAAATCAACGCCCTCGCTTGTGGATTCGTTCCCGGGACTCGGCGCCCTCCCTGGCGGTGGCGGCATGGTATTAATACCCGGAGGCGCGATTGGCGCTGGCGCGTTGTCTCTCGGTTTGCCTTTCAACTCCGAACGCGTCGTCGATAGCCCCACGGTATAGATCGTCACGTTTTCGAGTTGCGCCTTCCGCAGCACTTCGCCAAGCTTTGCCTCGCTGCCGGTGTCCTTTGCTTCAGAGACAATCAGCAGCACACGCCGCCGCCCGGGCTTTTCTGGTGTTGGCTGCGGCCGGTCGCTGAACATCTCGACCGCCACGGCCATGGCATCGTAAAGCTTCGACCCGGATGTTCCCGTTTGCAACTGCGAGACGGTATTCTCGATCGAATCAGCGCTGGTCGTAAAATCCTGCAGCTTATCCACGGAATCGTTGAAGCCTACCACCGCGCCTTCGCCATATGGCCCCATCACCGTTTGGGTGAAAAGAATGCCGGTTCTGCGAATCTCCGCAAGGAGTGGGTCGATGCGGGAGCTTGTCTCGAGCAAGATCACCACGGAAACAGGGTCTCCTCCCAGATCGAAATGCGAGATTTTCTGCTCGACGCCGTTATCGGTGATTTGGAAGTCTTTCGCTTCCAGGTCGTGCACCATGCTGCCCTTTCTATTGCGCACCGTTACCGGCATGTTCACCAGCGCCACCCCAAATTTCAGTTTTGCTTGCGCGTCCGGCGGAGCTTTCTGAACCGGCTGGTCTGGCCTTGGAGCAATCGGACCTTCGGGAGCTTGTGCTCGCAGTGCTGCCGCCCCTGCAAAGAGAGCCACGAGCAGTACCGCGCATTTACCCATGTTTTGCATCATTTCATCACCCTGATAGCAAAGGCCCCGCTACCGCAGTGTACTCAATTCGACGCACCCGCGTCGGAAGACGTTGCCGCGAGCCGCCGAGCTTCCTACAATGATGGATTGCATCTTCCGGAGACAAAAACCAATGTCCGCAGGACAGCTCAAGCTCAAGCCCCAGCACGCGCCAAAGGCGCCACATGAGGATCCCAGGTTTCTTGAAAGCACGCCCGCGAGGCCCCTCCGCATCCTGGCCGAATATCTCCATCCCCTCGTGCAGCTTAAAAGAGAGGGTATTGCCGACACTATCGTAATGTTCGGCTCGGCTCGAATCGAATCACATGAAACAGCGCAGGCACGCTGCACGCGGCTGAAACGAGAGAACGTCAAGAAGCTTTCTGCGGCGACGCGAGCCAGACACCGCGGCGAAGTGCGTCACGCCAAAAGTCTTCTCGAAATGTCTCGATATTACGAGGAGGCCCGGCAACTCTCGCACAAAATTACTTCGTGGTCGCTGACGCTCGGACCAAAGCCGCGCCGCTTCGTCATTTGCTCCGGCGGTGGCCCAGGCATCATGGAGGCCGCCAACCGCGGCGCCATCGAAGCCGGCGGCAAATCCATCGGCCTTTCCATCGAACTGCCCCACGAGCAGTTCGCCAACGCCTACATCAGTCCCGAGCTCAGCTTCAATTTTCATTATTTTTTCATGCGCAAACTTTGGTTCGCGCAAATTGCCAAAGCCCTCGTTGTTTTTCCGGGCGGCTTCGGCACGATGGACGAGCTTTGGGAAATGCTCACTTTGTTGCAAACGGGCAAGCTTGCCAAGCACAACATCATTCTCATTTACGGGCGTAAATACTGGGACAAAGTGCTGAACTGGAAAGCCATGGTCAATTGGGGCACCATCAACGAAGACGAGTACAAAATGTTGCAGTTCGCGGACAGCGTGGATGAGGCCTTTGACCACATCCGTGCCGGGCTCGAGAAGTACCACATGGAAGTCGATCCCTTCCTGCAGGCCTATTGAATACAGGCTGTTCTAAACTGTTTTTATTCACTTGGTTACAAGAAAACCGAGATTTTTGCAGCGCACGGGTGTTTTATCCCCTGAAGGCCCCCACTCCGGCAGGGGAAAATTCAGGAGGGAAGTCACAATGGGAAAGTTCTTGAATGGACGACCGAAGTTTCTTGGTAAGGTGGCGCTGGCCACGGCCGCCCTGGCGGGTTTGCTCGCGTTCACGGGCGCTCCTCGCGCGATGGCCGACTCTGATGATTGTCAGCGGCGCATCTCCAAGGCCGACTACAAACTGCATCAGGCCGCCGAGCGGCACGGCTGGGACAGCAGACAAGCAGACCACTGGCGTCATGAATTGCGCGAGGCCAGAGAGCGCTGCTGGCGCGAGCGCCATCGCTGGTGGGATGCGGATGGCCGTCGCTGGCGCACCGATCGCGATTGGGATGATCGCGATCACGACCGCCACTAACTTCCATGCCGAGTAACTTGAAGGGCGCAGCTGTTTTATAGCTGCGCCCTTTCTTGTCCGCAATTCAGTGCGATAGTGCGGTCAAACAGACCGGACCGACGAGGATACTGAAAAAAAAGCGCAGGGAGCAAACATTTGCGCCCCGCTGGTATTTTCTGAATCGCGTACGAGTCAGTTCCTCGCGCCAGTCAGCTCCTCGGAAAAAACCGCTTCAAAGCGGCGCTCTTCGTCCTGGTCGTGCAGCAGCACTACCGGAACCACACGCAGAGATCGCTTACAAGAGTGACATTGCGTTACTTCGCCCTGCAAATCCTGTAGAAAGCCGTCCGTAAAACGATAAAGAGTCCGCTCGCGCCTGGCATTCTTCTCGTCCCGCGCACCGCAGTACGGACAGACGAACTCGACCTTGTCCTGCTGCGGATCGCGGTCAAGAGCAGCCCAGCCCGTGCGGCGCACGCCAATTGTTTCCACATTACGCCGGTCCATCGGGATAACCCTCCTTCAGATCCACGTCCACAGGCATGGGATGCGCGCGAGGGCAATTCCGATTCAACGAAATAAGCACTGTATTATCAATGAGATATGATTACCTTGGGAAGCTCCAGTTTCCGCTACACGTCGACGCATTGCAGTATCGCCTCGCGATCCTCACATCGGCGTGTGGATTCTTCGCAAGCTTGTATCGCAAATCAACCGGCTTCTGCGTCCTCCGCTAAGTAGTGGGTCAGTTTCCGGTAACTTTCCAGGCACAGACAATCTGTTCCAGCAAATTCACAATCAACTACTGCCACTTGGCGCTCTCTGTCTTCGCTTCCTTCTACCTGTTTCTCGTTTTAACCTTTCTCTTTTCCATTCCCACCATCATCCCCGATGGTGGGTCCTTCTTGTTCAGTTTCGCCGCCTCTGCAATCAATTTCTTCACTCCCGGCCTCTTCACTTCGGCAACGCTCCGCAGTTTTACGTGTCGCACGCCCTTCCCTGTTCCCTCCAGGAGCGTCTCCGGGTCCGGCAGTGCCGCCCCGCGCATGAAAGCAAACGTCACATGCTCTTTGCCCACCATGAAGCAGCACAGCGGTCCGTTCGAATCAAACGACGGAATCTTCCATGGATTCACGTATTCCTCGCACCCCTTTAGTGTCTTTTTCACCAGTGCCCGTACCGCCTTCGTCACACCCTCAAGCTTCCCCGCCTCCTTCACATAAGCATCAATCCAAACTCGTGCTTGTTTCCCCTCAATCGTCGGCATTGGTTCCTCTTACTCCTTCTGCGCCATTCTACCTCCCAAGTCCGTACTAGACCAAACCTTACCGATCAGCCGACTTTCCAGAAACTTGCTGAGTAAGTCCTTTCAGATCAACAAGTCTGTCTAGACAGGTTTCTGGCACTAGCGCGGATTTCTCACCAGATGTGGATTGATGCTCAGGAGAGGGTCATGGGAGCTTGTTTTTATTGCGCGGGATAGGGGCCACGGGTCGCTGTTGATTTTTTCAGCGTGAATAGGGGGCCCGGTTGACGAGGGAGTT
>DATLVZ010000043.1:0-17513 GCA_035576885.1 Candidatus Acidiferrum sp.
GCTTGCGGGGATTTGCCGATCCGGGTGCGTTGCTCACGGTGGTCGCGGGGATTGTGCTGGTCAGCTCAAACCGAAGTTACTACCTGCATGCGCGGTGGCTGCATTACAAATTGGTTTTTGTGGCCGTTCTGATTGGAGTGCACGGGATTGTGGCGGTGACAAACAAGTCCGTGGCTTCTGGAGCAGGGGTTATTGCGCGGAATCATGCAAGGATTTTGTTTGTGGTGATCCTGCTTGTGTTTCTTTTGATCCTCATTACAACTTTGCCGGGCGAGGTCTTCCTGACCTAGTTTTGCAACGGTCCGGGACAATCCATAGAAAGCTAAGAGAGATTTCTCTCTCCGAAGGCCGACACGTTTGCAGGAGCAAACGTGGAAAGAAAAGGCGTCGGCCTGCTCCGTTCGAAATGACGGTGTCGGGCGCTGGGCGAGCAGGCAGCGTACGGCTGGGATGACAAGCGCGAGTTGAGGCGCCGCGGCGGGGACGAAAGGCGCGAGTCGAAGCAACGCAGCACGAGTTCGAGCGAACCGGCTTAAATTTCCTCGGGCACAACGTAAGGAGCGCGATAGGTGCCGCGAAGGAGGCGATTGGCTTCGTCGTCGCCTACGACTTGTTCCGTGGCGGGATCGAACGTCAGGGTGCGCCCGAGGCGATAGGAAGCGTTGGCCAGATGCACCAGCGTTGTTGAGATGTGGGCCTCCTCGATGGGGGAATGAATATCCTGGGCGCGGCGGCTGCGAATGCAATCGACGAAGTTCGCGTAGTGGTCGCCGGCTGCTTTGCCGTGTGGGCCTGGTTCGAACTGATCCGTGAGCCAAGTTTTGTAGGCGTCGTAGCCGTCGATGGCGAGAATGCCCTTCGAGCCGTAAAAGAGGTTGCCGATGGTGTTGGTCTTGGCGTCTTTCGGGCCAAGAGCCTGTTGCTTGTCAGCAGATTTCTTGTTTGAGCTGGCGGTGAGTCCCGCGGGGGGAACAGCGCTGGCGCCGTACGCACCGGTGCCGATTTCTGCCTCGTGGTTGGTGATCCAGTGGCGGATTTCGAGTTCCATCATTTTGCGTTTGCCGTTCGAATCGTTGAAATAGTAGACGGCGTTCAAAACGTTGGGCGTTTCCTGGTCGTCCTCAAACATGAAATGCCCGCCCATGGCGGAAACGGACACAGGGAAGCCAACGCCGAGGCCCCAGCGAGCGATATCGATTTCGTGAATGGCCTGGTTGCCGGCTTCACCGTTGCCGGTGTCCCAAATCCAGTGCCAATTGTAGTGAAAGCGATTTTTTGTGAAGGGCTTGAGAGGAGCGGGGCCGGTCCAGAGATCGTAATGAACGCCGGCGGGAACGGGCTCGGGCTCGGCGTGGCCGATGCCCGCGCGCCATTTGTAGCAAAGGGCGCGGGCCATGTAGACATCGCCGATGGTGCCGTCGCCGACATGATGGATAGCTTCGATCATGCCAGGATTCGAGCGGGACTGGCTGCCGTGCTGGCAGATGCGATTGTATTTTTTTACGGCGCGAACGAGCTGGCGACCTTCAAAGGTGTTATGCGAGCAAGGCTTTTCCACGTAGACGTCTTTGCCTGCCTGGCAACCCCAGATGGCGATGAGCGAGTGCCAATGATTGGGCGTGGCGATGGAGATGGCGTCGATATCTTTGTCTTCGAGCAGCTTGCGAACATCGAAGTAGGATTTGGGCTTGGGCAAACCCAGCTTCTCGACGCCGGCGAGGCGCTGGTTCAAGACATTTTCATCGACATCGCATAGAGCGGCGAGCTCGACGCCCGGGACATGCGAGAAGCCGTGGATGTGGTCCTGGCCGCGGCCGCGCACGCCACAGACAGCCACGCGGACACGATCGTTGGCGCCGAGAATCTTGCCCCCCAACGCGAGGGCGGCTGCGCCCACGGTGATTGCTGTTCCTGTGGTCTTGAGAAATTCACGCCGTTCGATTGCCATAGTTGCCGCCTTTGACTTAGAAGCGCTCTTGCACGCCGCATATTACATCCTCCGGCGGGATTTCGCACAGGTTCCAGGGCGCGCTCTGCGATTGCGAGGAAGCCAGAGAGGATAAAGATCAGCGAGGTCGGGGGCCGCTGCTGCTAAAGAGGATTGTGATAGGATGCCCGTGCGTAAGGGACGCATCCGGTCCGCGGAAAGGGCAGAAGCCCACCTGAATATCATCGAGAATTGCGTACCTTCTTTCAGCCCGAACTGCGGACGACGGGCGGAGTGATGAGAGGAGGTCGCTATGCCGACCCATTCCGAGGACGCGCCGCGTCCGCTTCTCGAACGCGCCAATCTCCAGCATTTGAAGAATCAAGCGAAGGATTTGCTTAAAGCGGGTGAGGCTGAATCTTTGACTTCGGCGCAGTTCAAAATTGCGCGGCTCTACGGGTTTGCGAGCTGGCCGAAATTGAAGGCGCATGTGGATTCGCTGGAGGAGATTGGGAAGCTCAAGCTGGCAATCGATTCCAATGACCTGGACCGCGTCAAGAGCCTGATGCGAAGCAATCCGGCATTGCATGAAGCTCCGCTGGGCTACGGAAAGAACGGGCCGCTGACGTGGGTGGCGGAATGCCGGGTGCCGTGGGAAGCGCCAAGTCCCGACAGATTAAAGATGGCAGAGTGGATGATCGAGAATGGGTCGGATGTGCATCAGGGCGGCGACGGGCCGCTGATGCGCGCGGCGCTGCTTGGGCAGCGCATCCCGATGATGGAATTGCTCGTGGAGCACGGCGCGGACGTGAATGCGGAATGGAACGGATATTTCCCGATCCTTTTTGCGCCCTGCGAAACGGTGGAGCCTGCACCTATCAAATGGTTGCTGGAGCACGAAGCAAATCCAAACTGCGCCCGGGCGGGCCGGAAGTATCCGGGGACGGCGCTGGATTACGTTATCGGGACGTATGGGCGCTCGCGACAATTGCCGGAGTGCATGGAAATTCTCATCAAGGCGGGCGGAATGACGAAATATGACGTGCCGCCTGTGCTGGATTTGCTGCGCGGGCGGCTTGCTCGTCTGGCGGAAAAGATCGAGGCTGACCCGGAGCTCGTGCATCGGCGATTCGCGGAACTGGATTTTGGGAGCACGGGCGGGAGAAGGCTGAAATTGCAGGGAGCGACGCTGTTGCACGTGGCTGCGGAGTACGGCGATGTGGAAGCGGCGAAGCTGCTGCTGGAGCGCGGGGCGGACGTCAACGCTCGTGCGGTTGTGGATGAGGCTGGGGTCGGGGGGCAGACGCCAATCTTTCACGCGGTGACGCAGTTTTTTGATTGGGGATTGCCGGTGGCGGAATTGTTGGCGGAACGCGGCGCGGATTTATCGGTACGGGCGCAACTTCCGGGGCACTACGAACGGCCCGAGGAAATCGCGGAGTGCACGCCGCTGGGGTACGCGAGGTTGTTTCCGGGCGGCAAAAATAAAGCGGTGATGCTTTTGCAAGAACGAGGCGCTGCGGAATAGTTAGAAGCGGTTGGGGCTGAGACGGCCTGCGAGCCGACGCTCGATTGGAACACCGCGTCCAGGCACGAAGTTATCGTTTATTCTTGTGACCTCGAAGATGCGCTGCGCCTGTTCTTGGGCACGCCATTGAAGGGAGAAAAGGCGATGATTGAGAATCGGTCAGTGCCGCCGGATACGGTGCTGCCACACGTGATGTATCAAGATTTGTCCAGCGCAATCGCGTGGCTCGGCAAAGCGTTTGGGTTCCGGGAGCATTACCGTTATGGCGAGCCTCCGAGCGGAGCGCAGATGCACCTGGGCAATGCGTGGATCATGGCCAAACAGGCGCGGCCGGGGAGCGCGAACCCGGCAAAACTTGGATACGGAACACAGAGTTTGACGGTGTTCGTCGAGGATGTGGAGACTCATTTTCAGAAAGCGAAGGCGGCGGGAGCGAAGATTCTGGAGGAGCCGCATGAGACGGAGTACGGCGAATTTCAGTTTGCGGCGGAGGACCTGGAGGGGCATCACTGGTTGTTCTCGCGGCACGCGCGGGACGTGAGCCCCGATAAATGGGGAGCCACCATCAAGGAAAGCGCATATCGACTTGCGCTGCTGAGACTGCCGCGATTGTGCTACCTGGAGATTCCCGCGGTGAATGCGCATGAATCAGCGGCATTTTACGAAAAGGTGTTTGGGTGGAACATCCGGCACCGTGAGACGCTGAGACCGAGCTTCGATGACGCGACGGGAAATATCAGCGGCGCGTGGGTCACTGGCCGAGAGAGTGCGCGGAAGCCGGGACTGTTAGCGTACATCTGGGTAGACAGCATCAATGACACCTTGAAACAGGCGACGGCCCACGGCGGCGGAGTCGTAGAAACGGCGCATCCGGACTCGCCAGGCGGAACAAGTATGATCGCGACGTTTCGCGACCCGGCGGGAAACCTCATCGGATTGTACCAAGAGCAATCGTAGCAAGTGCCTGATCGCGGGACTGCCGCGAGCGGAAATTTTGGATGGCGAGCGTGTGGTGTAGTACGCTCTGCGCGATTGTGGGGAGAGATATGAAAATTATCCTGAGAAACATTTTGGGTGGTGTGATTTGCGCTGCCTTATTTTCGCTGGCGGCGGGAGCGGATGGGCAGCCAAGGGCGCAAGCTGGAGACGAAAAAGTTGAAGTGTCGTTTCCGGCGTCGGTGCATGCAGGAGCAATTACGGGGCGCTTGTTTGTGGTGGTCAGCACGAAAGATGAGCCGGAGCCGCGGCTGACCGCAGGAGGTTGGGGAGATTCGGGGCCGCTGTTTGGAGTGGATGTTAGCGGGCTCGCTCCGGAGCAGAGCGCCGTGATTGATGCGAGCACTCCCGGAGCGCCGGTGCGGAGTTTGCGCGAAATTCCCGCGGGAGATTACTACGTGCAGGCGATCCTGAACATTTATACGGAGTTTCACCGGGCGGATGGGCACACGGTGTGGCTGCACATGGATCAGTGGGAGGGGCAGCATTTCAATCGCTCGCCGGGAAACTTATACAGCGAAGTGCAGAAGGTGCATTTGGATCCAGCCGCGGGATATGACGTGAAATTGAGCCTGACGAAGGTAATCCCGCCGGTGCAGATGCCGGCGGACACGGCGTGGGTGAAGCACATCAAGATTCAAAGCGAGTTGCTCACGAAGTTCTGGGGCCATCCGATGTATCTGGGCGCGACGGTACTTTTGCCCAAGGGGTATGACGAGCATCCGCAGGCGCACTATCCAGTGATTTTTCAACACAACCATTTCAACCTGAGGCCGCCGTTCGATTTTTCGACGGAGGATCTTCCGGTTCGAGCCGAGTTGCGGAAGTCGCTGAACAACTTGAACCGGGAGACAGGGTATGAATTTTATCAATCGTGGAATTCGGAGAATTTTCCGCGGATGATCGCGGTCACGTTCCAGCATCCGACGCCGTACTATGACGATTCGTACGCGGTGAATTCCGTAAACAACGGGCCGTATGGCGACGCGCTGGTCAAGGAGATGATTCCGTATCTGGAGGCGCATTTCCGGATGATTGGCAAACCGTATGCGCGGGTGTTGACGGGCGGATCGACGGGAGGTTGGGAATCGCTGGCGGCGCAGGTGTTTTATCCGGACTTTTTTGGAGGGACGTGGACGTTGTATCCGGACTCGATTGATTTTCGGAGCTATGGGACGGTGAACGCGTATGAAGATGACAACACGTTTTTTGAGCCGGGGCATACGTGGGTGCAGGTGCCGCGGTACATCATGCGGACTTCGGAAGGGCAGCCGGAGATTACGATACAGCAATTCAGCGAGATGGAAGCGGTGTTGGGAAGCCATAATCGTTCGGGTGAGCAACTGGAAATTTGGGAGGCGGCGTACGGGCCGATTGGGGAAGACGGCTATCCGAAGCCGCTGTGGGACAAGAAAACGGGAAAGATTGATCACAGCGTGGCGCTCTACATGAGGGACCACGGGTGCGACTTGAGCTACAACCTGCGGACAAACTGGGCGACGCTAGGGCCGAAGCTGAGGGGAAAGATTCACGTGTACGTGGGCGACATGGACAATTTCTATTTGAACCTGGCGGTGTACAAGCTGGAAGAAGAAATGAAGAAGCTAACGAACCCAGCTTGCGATTGCGAATTTCAGTATGGAAGGCCAATGAAGGGGCATGGATGGCAGCCGACTTCGACGGCGAATTTGGTCCGGTGGATGGCGGAACATGTTACGAAAAACACGCCGGCTGGAGATCAGACGGCAGCTTGGCACTATTGAGCTGAAGGGAGCGAAAAGCAGATTCCTCGCTTCGCTCGGAATGACATCCCAAAAATTGGGCGGAATGGGATGTCGTGATTGAGCGATTCCCGCGACCTCTTCGTGCGCTTGCCTACCTAGCCTTGCTATCCTTATAAGGGCCAGTTCAGAGGCATCAATAGACGCTATGTTTGAAAACCTAACAGAGAAGCTACAACGGACATTTAAGAATTTGCGCGGACAGGGGAAGCTCACGGACGAGCACCTGGACGCGGCGCTGGCGGAGATTCGCGAGGCGTTGCTGGAAGGCGACGTGAACGTGGGCGTGGCCGACGAGTTGCTGGCGAACATTCGCGCGAAGTCGCTGGGCAGCGAAGTGATGCTGCAACTATCGCCGGACCAGCAAGTGGTGAAAGTGGTGCGCGACGAGCTTTCGGCGATGCTTGGGAAACATGCCAAGCCGCTGTTTGCTTCGCGGCCGCCTTCGGTGTGGATGATTGTGGGCTTACAGGGTTCCGGCAAAACGACCACGACCGGCAAACTGGCGAAATGGCTGGTACTGCATGGGCACCGGCCGCTGGTGGTTTCGACGGACGTGTACCGTCCCGCGGCGCGCGAGCAACTTGCGCAGGTGGCGAAGGCGGTGGGCACGGCGCTGTGGCCGGGCGCGGGGACGGACAAGCCCCTCGAAATTGTTAAAGGCGCTATTAAGGAAGCAAAGCTTTCCGCCAGCGACGTGATCCTCGTGGATACGGCCGGGCGCTTGCACATTGACGACGAGTTGATGAACGAATTGAGCGTGTTGAAAAAGGAACTGCAGCCGAGCGAGATTCTGTTTATCGCGGACGCGATGATCGGACAGGACGCGGTACGCTCGGCGGGGGAATTTCACAAGCGGCTGGGATTGACGGGCGTCATCCTGACGAAACTGGACGGGGATGCGCGCGGTGGAGCGGCACTGAGCATTGCCAAGGTTTCCGGAGCACCGGTGAAGTTTGTGGGACTGGGCGAGAAATACGACGCGCTGGAAGGATTTTATCCGGAGCGCATCGTTTCGCGCGTGCTGGGCATGGGCGACATCATGTCGCTGATCGAGCGAGCGGAGCAGACGGTTGACAAGAAAGCCGCCGCGGAACTCGAGCGCAAGCTGCGCAAAGAGGGATTCACACTGGAAGATTTCCGCGACCAACTGAAACAGATTCGCAAGATGGGGCCGCTCGAACAGCTTGTGGACATGCTGCCGAAGATGGGGCCGCTGCAGAATCTTCCGAAAGACGCGAAGGTGGATGAGGGGAAGCTGAAGCAGGTGGAAGCGATCATCAACTCGATGACGAACCAAGAACGGCAGGACCACAACATTATTGATGGGAAGCGGCGGAAAAGGATTGCGAAGGGCAGTGGCACGACAGTGCAGGACGTGAATCAGGTTTTGAAGCAGTACCTGCAGATGCGCACGATGATGAAGCAGTATGGCGCGATGGCCGCGCGCGTAAAGATGAAGGGATTGGGAAAACTGGCAGGTTTGTCCTGATCAGCGGAATTACTCCTTCAGCTTGAAATCCAAATAAATATCAGCGGTCTTGAGGGCGAGGGACTCGGGGTCGAGGTCGGTGCGATTGCAGAGGATGATGATCGTCAGATTGTGGGCGGTGAAGCGCTCGATGACGGTGCGGAAGCCCATGGTGGTTCCCGTGTGCCACATACGGGGATGTCCCCGGTGGGGATCCAAGAACCAGCCGAAGCCGTAGGATACGGGCTTGCCAGGATGCAGGTTGTCGTCATTGGCTTCGACGGGCCAGTGAGTGGGCGAGCCATCCGCGAGTCTTGCAGGCACGAGCGCAGGCTTCATTTCGTCGGCGCTGAGCAGAGAGTGATTTCGCAGCGCGTCGTCCCACTTGGCGAGGTCTTCGAGATTGGAATAGATGCCGCCGTCGCCGAGCGTAGCGGAAGTGGAGCTTTGGTCAGTTTCCTTGAGCGCATCGCCTTCTTTTGAGTGGCCGAACGCGCGGTTCGTGACTTCATTTTCCCCTTTTTGATAGACGATTGTGTGATCCATGCGCAATGGCGAGAAGATGCGCGCGTGAAGAAAATCGCCGTAGGATTGGCCGGAAGCTTTGGCGACGATGAGGCCGAGAACGACGTAGCCGGAGTTGCTGTATGACCAGCTCGTTCCGGGGGCAAATTTTCCTTTTGTTTCCTTCTTCAAAAGGGTGAGAACCTCGTCATCCTGGATTTGATGTCCGGGCGACCAGAGCGGACCCTTCACTTTTTCCTCGGCCTCCATAAGATCTTCGTAATCGGGCAATCCGCCGGTGTGGTTGAGTAGATGTCGGATGGTAATGTTTTTGCCGTAGGCAGGAAAATCGGGGAGTACTTCCGTGAGTGTCTGGTCATAGCCGAGCTTCCGGTCGTGGAGGAGCAGCATGATAGCCATGGCGGTGAATTGTTTGGTGAAGGACGCGAGACGGAAGTTCGTGTGCGCGTCGATGTTCGCACGAGTTCGCAAGTCGCATAGGCCGTACCCTTTTTCAAACATGGCGCGCCCATCCTTGCGAACGAGCACCGCCAGGCCGGGCGCATCGTTTTGGGTGACGGCACTGAAAATCGCGCCGGCTTGTCGTTCCATAAAAATGTCGGGAGCTTGCGCCTGAGTCTCCATGCCAAGCGCAAATAGAGCGGAGAGAGTAAGAACAATTGCGAACTTCAATTAGCCCCCTTCGGGCGTCCCGCAGCATAGCATCTCCGTGCCAAAACTTCTCCGCGTAACACGAGCGCGATTTTGTACCTGGCTTATCGCGTCGCGAAATGGCTACGAATTTTCCGCACAGGTGCATTTTTTGCAGTTGGCGGTCAGCGCTAGCGAGTGACCGCAAATTCCCACGCTCCGGAGGTAGAGCGTCGTTTATACTCCTGAGGCGATGAATACGCCGGTTTACGGCGCTTACGAAGAAGACTAGCTGGACTGCTCGAATGCAACCGTATGACCTGATTGTGATTGGCTCCGGACCGGGGGGCCAGCGCGCCGCCATCCAGGGAGCGAAGGCCGGAAAGCGCGTTGCGGTGGTGGAAAAGCAAGCCGCGATAGGCGGCGTGTGCATCAACACCGGCACCATTCCCAGCAAGACCATGCGCGAAGCGGTGCTGCATCTTTCCGGTTTTTACTCCAAGACCTTTTACGGTTCGAATTACAACGTCAAAGAAAACGTGACGATGGCGGACCTGAATTTCCGCGTGCAGCACGTGATTGAGAACGAAGTTGCGGTGACACAGGACCAGCTCAAGCGCAACGGCGTGGACGTCGTCCACGGGTTCGGCAAGTTCATCGATGCGCATCATCTTCGCGTGGAAAATGGAAATGGCTACACTGAACTGGAAGGGCAATTCTTCGTTGTCGCGACAGGCACGAAGCCGGCCATCAATCCGAAAGTGCCCATCAACGGGCGGACGATCATTAACAGCGACCAAATCCTAACGATGCCGCAGATTCCGAGAACGCTCATCGTGGTAGGCGGTGGGGTGATCGGAGTCGAGTACGCGTGCATGTTTGCGACGCTTGGCGTGCGGGTGATTATCGTCGAGAAGCGGCCGCGGCTGCTGGAATTTGCCGATACGGAGATGGTTGAAGCGCTGACTTACCATATGCGCGATCACCGCGCCACGCTACGGCTCAACGAAGAAGTCGAGAGCGTGGAGGAAATGCCTGACGGAAAAGTTGCCGCGAACTTGGTCAGCAAGAAACGAATCAATGGCGATGCGTTGCTATACGCTGTTGGCCGGCAAGGCAATGTGGACAAGCTGGACCTTGCTGCGGCCGGGATCGAATCCGACGACCGTGGGCGCATCAAAGTTGATGCTGATTACCGCACCACGCAAGCCCACATCTTTGCCGTGGGCGATGTCATCGGGTTTCCGAGCCTGGCGTCGGTTTCCATGGAACAAGGGCGGATCGCGGCGGCGCGGGCTTTCGGGCTTCAGGTGCAGACGGATCCCGCTAGTTATCCGTACGGGATTTATACCATTCCGCAGATTTCTTTTATCGGGAAGACCGAAGAACAGCTTACCGATGCCGATGTTCCTTATGAAGTTGGCGTGGCATATTACCGGGAGATTGCGCGGGGTCAAATTTCGGGGCATACCGATGGCCGCTTGAAGCTGCTCTTTCATCGGGAGACGCTCGAGCTGCTCGGGGTGCATATTTTTGGCGAGGACGCGGCGGAACTGCTGCATATCGGGCAGGCGGTATTCAAACTGAAGGGCAAGATCACATACTTTATCAACACGGTCTTTAATTATCCGACGCTGGCTGAATGTTATAAGACCGCGGCGTTTAACGGCCTCAACCGTCTGGGCTAAGCGGTCTCATCTTTCGGGACGATTCTCAGATTGCTCCCAACCATCGAACGGGAAAATAGCTCGACAGCGCGTTGACCATCTTTTCATCTGCAGTTATCAGTTCTAAGTTCAATGTAACGGCCAGCGCCACATATAGGCTGTCGTAGACCGTTCGACCATGTTGCAAGGCAATGCGGAGCGCAAGCTCAATGAACTGCTCCGAGGGCACGGTCGGCAGATCTTGTGAATGGAGAGTGGCAAGCGACGTTTCCGCGTCGGAGCTGGTACAGCGGTTCTGGCGCACCGCCTTCCAGTGAGCGCTGGCAACCTCAAGCCAAATAAGATCCGGGGCAATCAATTCAACGGCGCCTTGCTGCCAACGATCGAGCAATCCTCGGGATTGAGGCACCAGAGACTCCAAACGAAACGGAGAGAGCCATTTGATCGCCACGCTGGCATCTACAACAAAGCCGGTCACCGCAACCGGTCCTCACGAATCATTTCGTCGGATGTAGGGGAATCGCCGGACAAGGGCGGTATGGAAGCGTCGAGCTTCCTCAACTTATCAACAAACTCTCGACGACGCTTGAGTTCTTTCTCGGTGGGGACATTTCGTTCGAGAAGGACGAGCACTTCGGCGGCGATGGACCGGCGCTGGCTTTTGGCGCGCTTGCGCAAGGCTTCGTAGAGGTCGCGGGGCACGTTTTCGACGTAAAGTGTTGGCATAAGGATTCCCTAGGGAAAGCATAGGACATCCCTAGAACTTTTACAACACTTTCAAGCTCGAAGGGCAACGCGCACCCGGGGCACGCGGAACGCTTCTGTCAGGCCCAGCCCGGGCGGTACTCGCGGCGCAGGAAGTCGTTGGCCTGAGCGACATTGGTAACGCGCATGTTGGCGCCGTCATAGTTGATCTTTTTTCCGGCGCGCAGCGCGACGACACCGAGAAGCATAACCTCGGTAAGGCGCGCGGCGTATACGAACGGGCAAGAAGTCGCTGTTTTGCCTTTGGCGGCGTTGACCCAGTTCATTTCATGGTCTTCGTTCTCGATGCGCGGCAGCTTTTGCGGCGGTTTACCGTAAGAATCGTTGAGCGACTTGGGCAGCAGGCGAGGTTTCAATCCGTACGTATCGTGAAGCAGCTTGCCTTTGCTGCCGATGAGCAGCGCGCCGCCGCCTTTGTTCAACTCTTCCTCGCCAAGCTCCTCCGGCTTGTCGGGCATGAGACCGCCGTCATACCAGATCATTTTGACGGGCGGCATGGAGCCGCGCGCGGGGAATTCGTAAAAGGTTTGTGTGGCATGAGGATAGCAGACGCCGTTAAACGGCGTGGAGACCGTTTCAACGCTGGTGGGCAGATCCAGGTTTAGCGCCCACATGGAGTGATCGATCAAGTGCGCACCCATGTCGCCGATGGCGCCGACGCCCCAATCCGACCAGCCGCGCCAGTTGAACGGGTGATAGATGGGGTGATAGTCCACCTTCGGACCAACGCCGAGAAACAGATCCCAAGATAGCGTGTCGGGGACTGGGTAATCGCCGGCAAGGGCTGCGGCGAGCCGCGCGTTGACGCCAGGGCCGTTCCAGCGAAGAGTATCGGCAGACACTTTTAGAGGCTCTGGACGCGGCACTCCTTGCGGCCAGAATCCCAGGGGGCGGTTGGTCCAGATATGAACCTCGCGAACCTCGCCGATTGCGCCAGCTTGAATATACTCGACGGCGGTGCGCCCGTCGTTGGAAGAATGGCCCTGATTGCCCATCTGTGTGGCTACTTTGGTCTCCGCAGCGCGACGAGCGAGCTGGCGGGCTTCATCAATTGACCAGGCAAGCGGCTTCTGAACGTAGACATGTTTGCCGAGAGCCATGGAGGCGAGGGCGATGTGCGCGTGCATGTGATCGGGAGTGGCGACCAGGACGGCATCGATGTCCTTTTGATGCTCGAGCATGTCGCGATAGTCCTGGTAGCGCTTGGCCTTCGGCAGGTGCTCATTTTTCAGACGAATCATGCCCTCGAGGCGAGCCCTAGCCTTAACACGATCGAACTCGACGGGGGGTTGGCCGGGAGCGGGTTGCGGATCAGGCTGATCGAGACGTTTTTGCAGATTTGGGATTTCCGTTTCGAGGCGGTCGAAGGATTTACCGGCGTAGCCCCAGTCGACGTCGCAGAGTGCTACGATGTTCTGGCTGGAGAGATTGATCAGATTGGAGCGGCCCATGCCGCCAACACCTACCCCAGCGATGTTAAGGAGATCACTGGGTGGAGTAAACCCGCGGCCGAGGACGTGCCTGGGCACGATGGTGATGGTTGCGGCGCCGGTGGCGACGTTGGTCAAGAATTCACGGCGTGAAACCTCTCTCTTCTCGCTCATTGCTCCTCCATGGTGATGCGGGCATTATGGCGCTGTCCGAGGAACATTGCGATTGTTAAGTTTGGGGAAGGCTGCGTGAGCCGCGGTGAAAACTTTCCCGCATGGTCTGGACAAGCCATCGACGCTTGGAGCGGATCTCCAGTCCATACCCTGAAGCATGCCGATATTCCGACTCTCCGATTGCCGCAAGCTGCCCGTACAGGCTAAGATAGACGGTGGAGGCATCAGTTAGTGCTCACTATTCGTTTATCCAGGATTGGGAAGAAGAAGAAGCCGTTTTACCGCGTCGTGGTCATCGAGAGGACGCGGCCCCGCGACGGGCGTGTCGTGGAAGCGGTAGGGACATACGATCCGCTGAAGAAGCCCGCGGAGATCAAGCTCAACGCCGACCGCATTAAGCATTGGCTCGGAGTAGGTGCGCAACCCAGCGACACCGTTCGAAGCTTTATCCGCCAGCAAAAGATCGCGTAATCCCAGCGAACTCCCCATCTCTAGCGCGTCCCGAGGCAGACCGAGGCGCGGTATCCACGGCCAGTGAATGGTCGAGCACGTGGAGGTGAAGGATGAAAGAGCTGGTCGAAGCCATAGCCAAAGCTCTGGTGGACCACCCCGAAGAGGTGCAGGTTCGCCCCGTCGATGGCTCGCAGGTGACCGTGCTTGAGCTGCGCGTGCATCCCGAAGACCTAGGCAAGGTTATTGGACGCCAGGGTCGCACCGCCAAAGCGGTGCGCACGCTGCTTGGTGCCGCAGGCATGAAGGTGAAGAAGCGCTACACGCTCGAGATAGTCGAAGATTGAGCGGCGAAACTCAGCGCTGGGTTATTGTCGCGAGGATTCTACGACCCCGCGGCAATAAAGGTGAAGTCGCTGCTGAACTCCTCACGGATTTTCCCGAACGGCTAATACATCTCACAGAAGTTTTTCTTGGCACGAACAGTCCTGCCGACTCGTCCGAGCCACAACTTACCTCACTGAAATCCTGCTGGCTGAGCCAGAACCATAGGGGCCAGGCAGTGTTTCATTTCGAAGGCTGCAATTCCATTTCGGAAGCGGAGAAATTTCGTGGGCTCGATGTTTTCCTGCCGCTCGAGAAGCGCGTGACGCTCGCCGCGGGCCAGTATTTTGTGGATGATCTCGTTGGATGTTCGGTCTTCGAGAATTTTGCTGAACCCTCCATTATTTCTTCTTCGCCGTGTTCGCTGGCAACGGCCCCGTCTTTGCTCGGCGTGGTCAAGGATGTTCAATTCACGGGCGAGGGAGTGGCCGGGACCCCGCTTCTTGTCATCGATGCGCACGCCAGAGAGGTGCTGATTCCGCTCGCGGAAGACATTTGCTCGCGCATCGATATGGCCGCCCGGCGAATCGATGTGGTGCTTCCGGAGGGACTCCGCGATTTGAATGACGGATTGTGAGCTCGCGAGGAATTCGGTTTCCGAACGACGAAATTGCGGCAAGAAACCCAGGTTTGTGGGGGTTAGCTGTGTCGGCAGAGCTAGTGGGTGCGGTAGACTGGCGGCAGCGATGCGCTTTGACCTGATTACGATATTCCCCGAATTTTTTGCTGGCCCGCTCGATCACGGCATTCTGCGGCGGGCCCGCGAGGCGGGTCTCGTCGAAGTTCGCATCCAGGGCTTGCGCGAGTTCACCAAAGACCGCCACCGTAGTGTTGATGACCGGCCCTTCGGCGGTGGTGAGGGGATGGTTCTTAAGCCCGAACCTCTCTTCGAAGCGGTTGAGGCGCTACTAGGCTCTGGTTTGGGCAGTGCGGAGCACCCTGTCTCCAGAGATCCGAAGACCGGCATAGTCTTGATGTCGGCCGCCGGGAAGCTTTTCCGGCAGGAAACCGCGCGGCGCTTCGCGGAGCTCGATCGCATCGTTCTTGTCTGCGGGCGTTATGAAGGAGTTGATGAGCGCGTGGCGGAGTATCTCGCCACCGAAGAAATTTCCGTCGGAGATTACGTTCTTAGCGGCGGGGAGCTTCCTGCGATGCTGGTTATCGATGCGGTGACGCGGCTTATTCCGGGGGCTCTGGGGAATGAAGCGTCTTCTCAAAATGAATCTTTCAGCGTAAATCCTGTTGCACCGGGAAATGCTGCCTCCGCGGGGGCACGGCATGCAGCGCCCCCGCTGGCGGATCCGAAAATGGTCGGCGGCGGCGGAAGTCATGACTCCCGGCTTACCAGTCCGCTTCTGCTGGATTTTCCGCACTACACGCGGCCTGCGGATTTTCGGGGGTGGAGGGTGCCGGAGGTTTTGATAGGGGGCAATCACGCGGAAGTTGCGAACTGGCGCCGCGCCGCGGCCCTCGAGAAGACCCAGCGTAACCGGCCGGATTTGTTGTTGCGCTGATATTCGCTGGCGGTATACTGAGCTTTCCGTGAAAGCATTGATCCAAACCATCTTTTCGCGCGCCACGCAGTGCACTTGCGACTGCGGGCAGGCCTGCGCGTGTCCATGCTGCGCTTGTATGTGTACCGCTGCAAGCGGCATGGGACGTCCTTCGGTCTAGCGCAAGCTTAAACCTAAAAGGAATCCAGGGCCGCTGGGAATAAGCGGCCCTTTTTCATTGTTAAGAGAATGAGGAGCACAGGGTCATGAGCAACGCGGGAAGCGGGAGTGGGAAGGCACACGGCGAAGGGAAACCCATCGCCATTTATTATGAGCAACAGCACTGGTTCAAACCGCTCTTCGAACAACTCGATGCGCGCGGCGTGAACTGGGTCAGAGTTGACGCGCGGAACCATCAATACGACGTTGCCGCGAACGAGCGCGAATATTCGCTGCTCTTCAATCGCATGAGCCCTTCCGCATGGCAGCGCGGCATTGGCCACGGGATCTTTTACACGCTCAACTACCTGTCTCATCTGGAGGAAAAAGGCGTTCGCGTGGTGAATGGCTCGCGCGCCTTCACGCACGAAATTTCCAAAGCCTTGCAGTGCACGGTGCTCGAAGCGCTGGGATTGCAGTATCCCAAAGCGCGGGTGATCAACCATCCTTCGCAGGCATTAAGCGCCGCGGAAGCGATCGGGTATCCGTTGATTATCAAGCCAAACATCGGCGGCAGCGGCGCGGGTATCAAGAAGTTCAATTCGGCCGCTGAACTGCGCGGGGCGGTCGAGGAGAATAGTCTGTCGTTTGGAATCGATAACGTTGCGCTGGTGCAGGAATTTTTCACGGCACGCGACGGCGTGATCACCCGCGTCGAAGTTCTTGGTGGCGAATATCTCTACGCGATTCAGATTCATATCACCGGTGACACTTTTGACCTTTGCCCCGCAGACATCTGCAAAAACACGAAGGGCGAGGAACTCGCGCGTCTGGCTTGTCCCGTTGACGCTCCGAAATCAGGGCTCACGGTCGAAGCGTACGAACCGCCGCGGCACGTGATCGACGACGTGGAGCGCATCATGGAAGTTGCCGGCATCGAAGTCGGTGGTATCGAGTACGTTATCGACGACCGCACCGGGCGGCTGCTCTATTACGACATCAACGCGCTTTCGAATTTTGTTTCCGACCCGGAGCGCGTGATTGGGTTCAATCCTTATTCGCGGCTGGCCGATTATTTGATCAACGAAGCGCGGATTCACGAAGCCAACCGAAGCGGCGGGTTCGTTTCCACCGGGAGCATCCGATGAGATACGGCTATTGGCTCCCCGTTTTTGGCGGCTGGCTGCGCAACGTCCCGGACGAAAACATGCAAGCGACCTGGCCGTACGTGAAAAAGCTGGCGCAGCGGAGCGAGCAAATTGGGTTCGACCTCACGCTCATCGCCGAGCTGAATCTGAACGACATTAAAGGTGTGGAAGCGCCGTCGCTCGATGCGTGGTCGACGGCTGCGGCTCTAGCCGCGGTGACAGAGCGCATTGAGCTAATGGTCGCCGTGCGCCCCACGTTCCACCTGCCTGCGCTGCTGGCTAAACAAGCAGCCAACATCGATCGCATTAGCGGTGGGCGACTTACGCTGAATGTCGTGTCTTCGTGGTGGGCGGATGAAGCGAAGAAATACGGCGTGGGCTTTGAGCAGCATGATGACCGATACGCTCGCACCAGCGAGTGGCTCGACGTGCTGCACGGCGTGTGGTCGCAAGATCATTTTTCCTATGCGGGAAAGTACTACCGCGTCGAAGACAATGTCCTTGAGCCAAAGCCCCTGGCGCAGCCGCATCCGATACTTTATGCGGGAGGCGAATCGCCTGCGGCGAAAGATCTCATCGCCGAGAAATGCGACGCCTACCTGATGCACGGCGATCCGCCGGAGCGCGTCGGCGAAAAAATCTCCGATTTGCGCGAACGTCGCGCGCGGCACAATCTGCCTCCGTTGAAATTTGGCGTCGCCGGCTATGCCATCGTGCGAGAAACGGAGCGCGAAGCGCAGGACGAGCTGAAGCGCATCACGGACGTTCAACAGTCCGCCGCGGGCTATGCCAATTACCAGCAGTGGCTTGCAGGAACGCAGCTCGAACAGCGCGTTTCGCTCGAAGACTATTCCGTTTCAAACCGTGGATTGCGTTCAGGCTTGGTGGGGACGCCCGAACAAGTCTCAGAGCGGCTCGCGAAATTCGAAGCCGCTGGCGTGGACCTCGTCCTCCTCCAATTCAGCCCGCAACTCGAAGAAATGGA
>DATLVZ010000044.1:0-56335 GCA_035576885.1 Candidatus Acidiferrum sp.
CTAAGACATAGGTAACACTTTTGGGCCGAAGGGATTTTCGAGCGGTTCGAGCACCCGAGTGTCCAGATCGAAGTATCCCAGATCATAATCCATAAAGCTCACCAGCCAAATGTCGTCGTGGACTTCTTTGATGCCCACGGCCTGGCTGGCAACGACGGTACTGAAATTTATCTTCTTGCGGCCCAGGCAGACGTAGCTTGATTTTGCAAAAAAATAGTTTTCGATTCTCCTTGACATAAGACCTCGTGAGGAACAGTATGAGTTCGAGGTTTCGCAGTTTAAGGCGAAACTCCCGCTTCTCAGTCCATTCGCAGTTTCTTTAGCGGTTTCTTTAAGGGTTAAGCTCCGCACCGAGCACCAACACAGCAGAACCGATCAGGTTCTTTTTATTCCCTCGCTCGGGGCTTTACTTCCTGGTCGACGTACAGGTTTACGCACCCAGACGCCAGCGGTTTCAGGCCACATTGCTCAAGTCCGGCTCGCTTCCTGCGAGAAAGATGTTTCTGTTTTCAAAAAGGAGATTTACCATGTCTGAACAAAACAAAAATAACGTCCGTCGTTTGTTTGAAGAAGTTTGGAACAAGGGACAGGTGGCTGTGGCAGATGAGCTGTTCGCACCTAGTTACACTCACCACGACAGCTCGACGCCCGATGTTGGGCGAGGCCCCGAGAGTGAGAAAAAGAGAGTGGCACTTTACCGCAATGCCTTCCCCGACATTCGATTCACGATCGAGGACATGCTTGCCGAAGGCGAAACAGTTGTGGCTCGCTGGTCTTGCCGCGGTACTCACAAGGGCGAACTCAACGGAATTGCGCCAACAGGCAAGCAATTCAACATTACCGGTGTGAGCATTGCCCGCTTCACGAACGGCAAAATGTTTGAAGGTTACGTCAACTGGGACTCCTTGGGTCTCATGCAGCAGCTCGGTGTTGTCCCCGAGCTCGGCAAAGCCAAGGCCGTCGCCGCTTCCGCCTCCTCAAGATAGCTGTCGCTACTTCGTCGAAAAATCAGAAGGCCCGATCCTACATCGGGCCTTCTGTTCGATATCCTCATTTTATCGGTGAGACTCTCCGTCCACACGTCCAACGCAAATCCTAACTAACAACTGGATTCACGGTGTGTTGCCGATTGCTCCGAAGCTATTACCGGCTTCGGTTGCCGTGGGCGTGCGTTAAATGCTGCCGGCAAATCCAGAGATCGACTCCCCAGTCGCAATAGCAGGTCCTGATCAATCGCGTAACCGGAAATTTGCAACGAGTACCGAGAGGGCGCGGAACAACATCGGATGCTCAAGAGAGCTGGAAACTAGAGCGGCGGCAAATTTCGAACACAATTGCCTGAAAAATTCTAGAAACGTCGCTTGGAAGCGCTATTCCATCTTATTTATTCTCCTCTAGACCGGATTGAAGAGTAATCTCTAAGCCGAAAATGAGCGGAGAGAAAAGTCTCGCGGAAAAGTTTCGCGCAAAGTTTGGCGGGAAGCCGCATGTTTACCGCGCGCCAGGGCGCGTGAACCTGATCGGAGAGCATACCGACTATAACGATGGGTTCGTGATGCCCGCGGCGATTGGATTTTACTGCTGGGTGGCGGCGGGTCCGAGGAACGATCAGAAGCTGGTCATATCCTCCGAGGGATTTCCCGGTCAGATTGAAGTGGAACTGGGTAAAGAGTCGCAGCTGCCGTCGCGAACTTGGAGTGACTACGCGGTTGGTGTCGCGGCGCAACTGGAGAAAGACGGATTCGGGCTGAGCGGGGCGAATTTGCTGATTCACGGAGAAGTGCCGATCGGCGCGGGGCTGAGTTCCTCGGCGTCGATTGAAGTGGCAACAGCCATTGCGCTTGCGGAAGAGTCTGGAATCTCGATTGACCGGACTCGGCTTGCTCGAATTTGCCAGCGGGCGGAAAACGAGTTCGTTGGCATGCGTTGCGGAATCATGGATCAGTTTATTTCGCTGTACGGTCGCGCGAAACATGCGCTGATGCTCGATTGCCGCTCCTTGCAATTTGAGGTGGTGCCAATTCCCGAAACTGTCCGGCTGGTGATTTGCAATACAGGGATGAAGCACAAACTTGCGAGTGGAGAATACAATCGCAGGCGTGAGGAGTGTGAGGAGGCTGTGCGTTCGCTGGGCAAACCGTTGCCTGGGATCCGAGCACTTCGTGATGTGAGTCGAGGGCAGCTTGAAGAGCATCGTGCGGTACTTTCGGAGGTTGTCTACAAGCGCGCCTTGCACGTCGTGGCGGAAAATAATCGTGTGTTGAAAGGAATGGAGGCGCTGCGAGAGGGAGACTTGTACAAATTTGGCGAGTATATGGCCGAATCGCATATGAGTTTGCGCGACTTGTTTGAAGTGAGCTGCGCCGAACTCGATTTGATGGTCGATCTAGCCAACGGGGAGCCCGGTGTCTACGGGGCGAGGATGACCGGAGGTGGGTTTGGGGGAGCAACCATCAACCTTGTGGATGCGGGGTGCGCCGAGGGATTTGCGGAGCATGTGGCGAAGGCTTATCAGAAAAAAACAGGGATTGCTTGCGCGACTTATATTTGTGTGCCTGTCGATGGAGCCAGCCGGGTTGAGTCCGCAGAAGAGGCACGATAGGCTACGCAGATCATGAATGAGACTGATCTCCGGAGTACGCCGCACCGGCGCTGGAATCCGCTGCTGCGGGAGTGGGTGCTGGTTTCTCCGCACCGGACCCAGCGACCGTGGCTGGGGAAGGTCGACAAGGAGGCGCTCACGACGTCGATTGAATATGATCCGGAGTGTTATTTGTGTCCTGGGAATATCCGCGCGGAGGGGCACCGAAATCCGTCGTACGCGGAGACGTTTGTTTTCGACAACGACTATCCAGCGATGCTACCAAATGTTTCTCCAAGCGAAGTGGAACAGGAAGGGCTGATAGTTGGGCAGGTAGAGAGAGGGATTTGCCGGGTGGTGTGTTTTTCTCCGCGGCACGACTTGACGATTCCGCGAATGGAGCAGGAAGAGGTGCGGCGGGTTGTCGAGGTGTGGACGCAACAATATCAGGAGTTGGGTGAGGTGCCGTGGGTGAAGCACGTGCAAATTTTCGAGAATCGCGGCGTGCTTATGGGGGCAAGCAATCCGCATCCGCATTGCCAGATTTGGGCAAACGAAGAGCTGCCTAACCTGCCGATGAGAGAGCAAGCCGCGATGAGGGAGTTTTTGAAAGGCAACGAGAAATGTTTGTTGTGCGAGTACTTGCGGCTGGAAGTCGAGGATGGAGAGCGAATTGTGTGCGAGAACGAGGGATTTCTGGCGCTGGTGCCTTATTGGGCGGTTTGGCCATTCGAAACGATAATCTTGAGCCGCCGCCACCTGGCCAGCCTCGCCACTTTGGAGGACACAGAGCCGAGAGATCTCGCGGACATTCTTCGAAGATTGACTATTCGCTACGACAATTTGTTCGAAACGGCGTTCCCCTATTCGATGGGGTTCCATCAAGAGCCCACGGATGGCGAGAGTCATCCGGAATTTCATTTTCACGCACATTATTTTCCGCCGCTGCTGAGATCGGCCACGGTGCAGAAATTCATGGTGGGCTATGAGATGTTGGCGGGCCCACAACGCGACATCACACCAGAGGGAGCGGCTGCCCGATTGAGAAACTTGGCGGAGAAGCACTATCTCGATGGCCACTGAACCGGCGATGAGAGAAGGTCAACGTGGAGTGACCATTGATTCGCACCAGCACTTTTGGCGGTATGATGCGGCGCGCGATGGGTGGATCAAGGACTCGATGTCAGTGTTGAAACGCGATTTCTTGCCGGAAGAGTTGGAAGGCGAGTGCAAAGCGAATGGCATTGATGCGACTATTGCCGTCCAGGCCGACCAGTCTGAAGCCGATACGCTTTTCCTTTTGGATCTGGCGAAGAGAAGTAAGCGGATAGCAGGAGTTGTTGGTTGGGTCGACCTACGCTCGCCGAGTGTAGACGACAGGTTGCGATTTTTCTCTAAGTTTGAAAAGCTTTGCGGATTACGACACATCGCGCAGTCAGAACCGGATGAGCGCTTTTTGGTGAGCCGGGATTTCATGCGGGGGATGGCGCGGCTGCGGGAATTTGGCTTCACCTACGACATTCTTATCTATCCGAGGCAACTAGCGGCGGCCATCGAATTAGTCTCGAAATTTCCCGAGCAACGATTTGTTGTGGACCATATGGCGAAGCCGGAGATTAACGCTGGAAACCGTGAACCTTGGGCTAGCCACATGCGAATCATTGCGCAGAATTCAAATGTTCACTGCAAGCTGTCTGGACTTGTGACGGAAGCGGATTGGCATCATTGGAAGCCCGAAGATATGATTCCTTATCTGGACGTTGTTTTCGAGGCCTTTGGTCCGGAACGTTTACTGTTCGGCTCGGATTGGCCGGTGTGTCTTTTGTCGGCGAGCTATGGACAGGTGAAACAACTCATTGAGAACTATGTGGAAGCTCATGCGGCGGAACACAAGCAATTAATTTTTGGCGGAAACGCCATGCGATTTTATGGTGTGAAGGCGGATTTTCATGGACTTGCAGCTTAAAGACAAAGTTGTACTGATCACCGGGGGGGCCAAAGGGATCGGCGAAGCCATCAGCCGAGGGTGCGCTCGCGAGGGAGCGATTCCTGTATTTGTAGATAAGGACATCGAGGCGGGAAAGAAATTGGATGGTGAACTGCGGAATGATGGCGCAATGTGCCGATTTATGTCCGCAGACATCTTGCCGGCTGAAAGTTGTCAAGAGGTGGTTGAGCAGACGCTGAAGGAATTTGGACGGCTGGATGTGCTCGTCAACAATGTGGGAGCGAATGACAACGTGGGGCTCGAGAACGGCAGCCCTGAGAGATATGTGAGCTCATTGCGCTTGAATCTTTTCCATTACTACAACATGGCACACTACGCGTTGCCGGCGCTGAAGAGAACCCAGGGGTGCATTCTGAACATTGCTTCAAAAGTTGCCGTCACGGGGCAGGGCGGCACTTCCGGATACACATCCGCGAAAGGCGCGATTCTTTCTTTGACGAGAGATTGGGCGGCGGAATTGCTGGGGTGCGGGATTCGTGTGAATGCTTTGGTGCCCGCGGAAGTGATCACGCCGCTCTACAAGCAGTGGGTCAGCACATTTCCGAATCCCGAAGAGAAGCTTGCGCACATCGTCTCAAAGATACCGCTGGGAAGGCGGATGACGCAGCCGGCCGAAATCTCGGCGATGGTGCTTTTTCTGATCTCGCCGCAAGCCTCGCATATCACCGGCCAGCACGTGTTTGTGGACGGCGGTTATACTCATCTTGATCGGGCTTTGACCTAAGGGAGCCAATGACTCAGGTAGCCGCGCCACTCACTGAGAGAAAATATCTACTCCCGTTCACTTTGGTGACCAGCCTGTTTTTTCTCTGGTCGATCGGAGTGAATCTAAATGATGTTCTGATTCCGCATCTCAAGAAGGCGTTTGACCTGACGGATTTCCAATCCTCATTTATTCAAGTGGCTTTTTTTGGTGGGTATTTTCTTGCAGCTTTCCCTGCCGGTCGGCTCATGGAGAAGATTGGATATAGGAGAGGCATTCTAGTTGGGTTGCTGATTTGTTCCGTCGGAACGCTGCTGTTTCTTCCGGCAGCCAGTTCCAGGCAGTATGGATTCTTTTTGCTCGCGCTGTTCGTCATGTCGTCCGGACAATCCTTTCTGGAAGTCGGGGCCAATCCTTATGTGACCATTCTTGGACCCGCGGCGAGTTCTGAACGCCGGCTTAACTTTGCTCAATCCTTCAACTCCGTGGGTGCTGTGCTAATACTTACGATGGGCTCTGCATTTATTCTTTCCGGAGTCGAACACACCGCAGCTCAAAGAGCGGCCATGAGTCCGCAACAAGTTCAGGCATACATCGCGTCGGAAGCAAACCTGGTAAAGGTGCCTTACCTGGTGATTACCTCTATTTTTCTCCTGGTCGCAGCGCTCATTTATTTTGCGCATCTTCCGGAGGTGGCCACGCGCGAGGTCGTCGATGCCAGGGAAGGAACGAGCAATGACCTCGGCCATCTATTGGCGCATCCCCATTTGATTAAAGGCGTGATCGCCCAATTCTTCTATGTCGGTGCACAAGTGGGAATAGGCAGTTTTGTGATTCGGTTCGCGAAGCACACGATGCCGCAAACGCTAAATAACATGGCCGCGTGGGGTTCGCAATTTCTTGCTGGACATCAAGGTGACAAAGCCAGCATTGTGACGCATCTCATCCCGGATGGCCCAGAGAAAATGGCGGCGCTTTTTCTGGTAGCTCATCAAACGGGATTCATGATCGGAAGATTTTCCGGCTCGTGGATGATGAAGCGGGTTCAGGCGCCCAGGCTGCTATCCATTTTCAGCGTGGGGGCCTTGATTTGCGTCTTGATCGGAATCGGAGCATCGGGACTTGCGGCGGTGTTCGCTATCGTCCTCGTTGGTTTCTTCAATTCGATTATGTTCCCGACGATATTTGCGCTGAGCTTGAAGAACCTCGGAGGTCTAACCAAGAGAGGGTCGTCGCTGCTGGTGATGTCCATCATCGGCGGGGCGCTGATTCCAGCCGCAATGGGGAAGATTTCGGATGAGACCAACATTCAGAGAGCATTCGTGGTCCCCTTGATTTGCTATCTCTACGTGATCTATTTCGCGGTGCGCGGCTACAGGCCTAGAACAGCTCTGGTTGTTTCTGAGTCTCCGGCCATCGCCGAGGCAAAATGAATAGGCGCTATTGTTTGGCACTGGATTTGAAAGACGATCCGAAACTGACCGCAGAATATAAGCGTTACCACGAGAGAATCTGGCCGGAGATCACGCAAAGCATTAAAGACGCGGGCATCGAAGACATGGAGATTTATCTGCTCGGCACGCGCATGTTCATGGTAATGGAAGTCAACGAGCGATTCTCGTTTGCGGCCAAAGCAAATGCGGATCGCGAAAATCCGAAGGTTCGCGAATGGGAAAAACTGATGTGGAAATTCCAACAGCCGCTTCCGGAGGCCAAGGCGGATGAAAAGTGGCTGTTGATGGAACGGATTTTCAAGCTAGAAAAATAAACATGCAGTTACCGCGACCGCATTCGAAAGCGATTCAGAACCCACACAAACAGCATGTGCGTCAGGCGGGAGAGACCGCGCGCGAATCTCTCCGATCATTAAACGAAATTTATTCTGAAACGCGCA
Organism: Candidatus Acidiferrum sp.; assembly: GCA_035576885.1. GTDB lineage: Bacteria > Acidobacteriota > Terriglobia > Acidiferrales > UBA7541 > Acidiferrum. The sequence goes on from DATLVZ010000044.1 coordinate 7,187, forward strand.
GCAGCACCACGCCGTGCCCCGGCACGCGGGCATGGAAGCTGCTCGGCAACGTGCCGAGATCCTTGGCGGTCCAAATGTCTCGCGCTTTCACGCTGGCTTTGAAACCCAATTCATGAAAGCTGATTTCGATGGTTTGCGGCCAGTCGAAGCGATTGAAAATCCCGACGGCCTTGGAGCCGTCGGCCAGCGGACGCGCCCAAATCTCCTGGCTGCCCTCGGCGCGAGCACGGTCCGCCTGTTTGCCGAGGCGGTCCTGATCGATTGCGATCACCTCGCGGTTCGTCAGCAGAGCGATTGTTTCCTGGTTCATGGTGCTCAAGTCATTGCCCGCAAGCAGAGGCGCGGCCAGTAAAGCCCAGAGGCTCATGTGCGTTCGATACTCCTCTGCGTTCATCTTTCCGTTACCGACTTCGAGCATGTCGGGGTCATTCCAGTGTCCGGGACCGGCGAATTTGGCAAGCCCGGCCTGTCCAAATCCGATGTCCGTCATTCGCTCGTAGTTGTCAGAGATATCTCCCGTGGTCCGCCACGAGTTTCCGCCCACGGACACACCCCATCGCCACACGGCGTCCGCTCCATACTGGCAGAGACTGAAGACCATCGGGCGTCCCGTCGTAAGGAGCGCCTTATGCATTTTCGTGTAGGCGTCGAGCATTAATTTGTGAGCAGCTTCCGGTGAACCTGCCTCCTCCATGATTTTGTCGAAGCTGCAAAGATCGTATTTCAGATAATCGATGCCCCACGCCGCGTAGGTCTGCGCGTCCTGCTCTTCGTGGCCGTAACTGCCCTCGAATCCGGCGCAAGTTTTAGGGCCAGGCGAGGAATAAATTCCCAATTTCAGCCCTTTTCCATGTACGTAATCCGCGAGGGCTTTCATGTCAGGGAATTTGCTGTTTGTCTGAATGACGCCGTGCGAGTCGCGCGTACCCTCCCAAGTGTCGTCGATGTTGATGTACACATATCCAGCGTCTCTCATTCCGCTGGAAACCATGGCATCGGCTTGCGCGCGCACCGTTGGGTCATCAATTTTGCCGGCGAAATGATTCCAACTATTCCAACCCATCGGCGGGGTAGAAGCAACCCCGGAAGTTTGCGCCATGCTTCTTGGGTTGAGTAGAAGCAGCAAAATGAATGCCACGATGATCACTGGCAACACTGAACTTTTGGGATGAGAATCAGACTTCATCAACACTCTATCCTCCTCGAGAGGTGCGAGCGAACGTCACTGACCGAAGCTCTCCTCTACAATGCCGTCTGGATAGGAAGCTATTCTACAGAAATAACGGGGAAACGAGCGGACGGCACTCGGCGCAGTCTATTGGTCTTGGAACAGTGCAACTCTACGTGGTACCAGCGATGAGAACCACTCTGATCCTACTTCGATTAGGTAACACCGCAGATTATAGGGGAATCGTAAGATACGTACGTATATCTACTGTCTTGACGCTGCTATTGACCGGGAGTAACTAGACGCCACCCTCTAGGAGGCTCCCCTAATGGAACTTTTCTTAGTTTGCAACAATCCGAAGTGCCACTTTATTCTGGATCGCCGGATAAACGGCAAATCCATGGATGGCGCGCAGGTTATCTTGAAGAAGTGTCCGTCGTGCGGCGGGGATTGGTCCGCCACCTGCCCGTCTAATGGTCAGCCGCTGGCCACCAAGATGGTTGGCGGGCTACCGCACAGTCTGTGCTGCGAGCGGAGGCCAAGTATGAAAGCGAGAGCCGCCTAGTCTCATTGCAACTGAGATTATTGAGCCTGCTTGGCTGCTCCGACCGAGCCGCTAGACTAAGGCTGGAGTGCGCCTATGCGCTTCGCGTGCTTGCTGCCTCGTACATAAAGCGGAGTGCATTGCTTGACGAGTGCCCGCCAAGACTTTGTCGGTGAGTTTTTGAGGCTCGGTAGGGAATTAGCGAACTATTCGAAGGTTGCAATTCAATCCACTTTCATCCCATTCAGATGGTGCATGGGCATTCCTTCGATATCGCGCCACCAACCAGCCAGCTCGGAAATAAGCCAGGAGGCGCGCGGGAGCACGACCGTCGGGCTGACGCCATGGAAATGGCATTTCATGAAATCAATCTCGAGGATTCTCAGTCCTTCCTGGAACTAACCCGACAGCAGGACGAGGTTTGCGGCTGGTGGATCGGATGATGTCAAGTCAGCTGACGGGCAGCAGCCAAAGGGTCGAAACACTGGCGTCGATTACAGGCCGACTCCAAACGGGATCGCAGGTGATCCAACATCCCCGAAAAATGTCTTCACGGAAGCCCCTCTTCAACCATGCAGTTTCACAGGTCGGCCATCAATAAATTCGGGGATACGCACGTAAACAATGAATGTACGTTCCCTATCGATATTGTAGAGGATTATTATAAATCGACAGATATTGTCAAAAGGAGAAGAAAGGACTAGAATCAGCCGTTTTCAATATATGTCGTGGGCTGTATATTATTGAACAGGCGTTTCTAGCTCCGCATACTATCTAACTTCTGGCAACTGTTGGACTACCGCGCAGCCCAACGGATTGAGGAATAGAGCCGGAGGAAAATGATGAAAGCCAAGCCAAAAGTCGCATTGATACCAGTTTCGTACCAAAGGAAGCGCGTTGGCCAGGTCGAGGAATCGAGGGGAGGACACGAGAGTCGGCGGACCAGTTCAGGTGTTTCCTTCGAAGAGAAGCGAGGGGAAGAACGACTGCGAGAATTCGAAAAAGTTTTGGAATGTGTGGAAGTGATGATCGCAGTTGTCGATCGTGAGTGGCGCTACTTGTTCGCCAATCGGGCTTTCCTTCATTTCCGAGGACTCAAGAGGGAGGAGATAGTCGGGCGAGTCGTCAACGAAATGACAGACAAGGGATATTTTGAGCTGGTGGTAAAAGGCAGGCTTGACGAGGCGTTTTCCGGAAAAGCCGTGAAGTACGAGACAACATATGCACACACAGTGCTCGGCCAACGGGAAATACTTGTATCCTATTTCCCCATTGTCGGCGCAGCTTGTGTTGATAGAGTTGTCTGCGTATTGCAGGATGTTTCTGACCGGAAGCGAGCGGAGGCTGAACTGCGGCGGGTTTCCGGCCAACTTTTACATTCACAAGACGAGGAGCGGCGGAAGATCGCACGCGACTTGCACGATACTACTGGGCAAGATCTCGTTGCCCTGGCAACGACCTTAAGTCAACTCCGTGACACCATTCCATCCGCAAAGAGAACGTGGCGAAAACTCGCCTCTCAGTGCCAGGTTATGGCCGAGCGCAGCCTGCGCGAAGTACGCACCCTTTCTTACTTATTACATCCACCGATGCTGGACGCCTCTGGATTGGAAGATGCGCTTCGGCATTTTGTCGATGGCTTTGGGCGGCGAACAGGCATCGAGGTGGATTTAGAAATATCATCTCATTTTGGAAGATTGTCCGAGGACCTTGAGCTGGGGTTATTTCGAGTCGTCCAAGAGAGTCTCACTAATATTCAGCGTCATTCCGGAAGCTTCACGGCCAAACTGCAATTGAGCCGCAATCCCGGGAGGATCTTGCTGCAGGTGAGCGACACAGGCCGGGGAATGTGCGCCAGTGATCCAGAGCAAGATGCAGCCCCTCATCTTCGTCTAGGAGTCGGCATCCAAAGCATGGAGGAGCGAGTAAGGCAAGTTGGCGGCCAGTTAGAAATCGAATCAAGCAGCAGCGGCACAATTGTACGCGTGACCGTACCTTCGCATGTCTAAAACTGCTAGGAAGCTCCGACTGCTGGTCGCCGACGACCATGAACTGGTTCGTCATGGCATTCGAGGAATCCTCCGTAGCCACCCCGGCTGGAAAGTGGTTGGCGAAGCCACCGACGGCAAGGAGGCAGTGCAGAAGGTTCAGGATCTCCGGCCTGACTTGGCCATTCTTGACATTTCTATGCCCAACCTGGACGGGCTGGAAACCACGCGTAAGATAGTGGAGATTTCCAAGTCCACTAAGGTACTAATTCTCTCGATGCATGAGTCAGATCAGATGGTCCGCCGCGTACTTGAAGCGGGAGCTAGAGGATATGTTTTGAAATCCGATCTGGCGACAACCCTCGTGAAAGCCGTTAAGGATGTGGCTAAAGGAAAGATCTCTCTCACTCCCAAGGTAACCGAGATTGTACTAAAGGGGTTTATAAAAGGAGAGAATGAACCAAAGCGAACGGAGGATGGGGGAGTTCGGCCAACGCCGAGGGAGGTCGAAATCATTCGCCTCTTGGCGCAGGGAAAAGCCAACAAAGAAATTGCTATGGCGCTCAATATCGCCACCAGGACGGTGGAGGCGCGGCGAGCTCAGATCATGCTGAAACTCGATCTACACTCGACTGCTGCGCTGGTACGCTATGCGATTCGAACCAAAATCGTGGAGGCGTAAAACCCGTCTTTGGGCTTTCCCTCTTACGAACCGACAAGTACGAACGGAATCTGAATTCGATAATGTGCATATGAAAGGGAAATTCTTGAAAGTGCTTATTATCGCTCTGGGGTTACTTGCCGTTCTTTCGAACCCTGCAATAGTGAAGGGAGCGAAATCGCAGCACTCCGGGACTCTGCCACGCGTATATTCGCTTCCTGCGATGGCACTCGAGGAGTTGAGGCACGAGGTGGCTGCGAGCAACGTGAAGGATCCAGCGCTTAAGCAACTGCGGCAGGACGCAGATGCGGCGCTTTTACAAAAGCCCTTATCGGTGGTGAGGAAGTCCGTGGATCCTCCCAGCGGCGACAAACATGATTACATGAGCCAGGCGCCGTATTGGTGGCCCGACCCATCCAAATCAAACGGCCTGCCGTATATCCGTCGCGACGGACAAGTGAATCCCGAAATCGACAGAATTCAAGATCATAAGAATCTATCCACGGTGATTTCGACGACCTACACGCTGGGGCTGGCCTATTATCTGTTTGGGGATGAATCTTATGCGGCGCATGCCTCGGAGCTCTTGCATGAGTGGTTTTTGAAACCACAGACGCGTATGAATCCGAATCTGGAATTCGCGCAGGGAATTCCCGGTCGCAATACAGGGCGCGGCATCGGGTTAATCGAAACTCGCGGTTTGTCTCGCTTGGTCGATGCGATCGGACTGCTCCACGGATCAAGGTCCTGGAAAGAAGACGATCAGAAAGGAATGGAGGAATGGTGCGGCAATTTTCTGGAATGGATGATCCAGTCCCGGAACGGGAAGGATGAGGCCGCCGCGAGAAATAATCATGGAACTTACTATGATGTGCAGGTCGCGTCCCTGGCGCTATTCACGGGCAAAAGAGAAATTGCTCAAAGGGTTCTACGCTCGGCCCTCGAAAAGCGGATTGCTACTCAGATAGAGCCTGATGGCCGGCAGCCGCTGGAGCTGGCGCGGACAAAGGCTCTCGGTTACAGCACCATGAATCTTGCTGGCCTTTTCGAACTGGCTCTGCTTGGAGAGAATATCGGAGTGGACCTTTGGATATATCGCACGCAAGACGGCGGCAGTATCCGCAAAGCCCTGGAGTTCTTGCTACCTTATGTGGGCAACGAGAAAAAGTGGCCCTACGAGCAAATTGCCGAGTACCGGGTAAGCGAGATATCACCTCTGCTCGTGGTGGCCGCGGTGAAATTCAAGGATTCCCGTTACCATGACATGGCTGTAACGCTCGATCCAGACGTGCTTCACAGAATCGATGTGCTACCGTTTCGATGGGCACAATCAAGATAATTTCGTGGAACCACCTACAGGCGCGCTCTCGCGTCCTTGATAAGTCTCTTTTTTGCCGCCGGGCCGTCGCGGAACACGAGAATCGGCTGGCGGCCGGGAACGTGGACGCGAATGAGCCCATCAGAGAAGCCTAACCTTGCGGCCTCGGCCCCCGTCGGAGAAAGCAAGATGGCGGCGAGCTGATCTTTTTTCCAGCCTTTCGGCATAGGCGCCACGAGTTCGCGCCCCGTCTGTGCGTAAAACGCGATGCGGTCGGGATCGAGCTGACAGCAGGTAGCCAGATCACGCGCGATTTCGACGCCATTGACGCTGACAGAATAAGTCTTCGCTGCCCAATCTTGCTCGATGCGAGAGTTTCCTTCGAGGCCGATCACGGTCCGGTCACCTTGCTGCTCGAATGATTCGATGTTTCGATTCATGATCTTTGACCAGGGCAACAAGTTCAAGTAATACAGGTCAGCGACGTCTTTCCAATCAGTATCATTTCGGAGAATCAAGTGCATGCAGCCGTTAGAAAAGAGGGTGGTCATAATGCGATCAATCAGTGTGCCACGGCCTCCCCCTTCACCCCATACCGCGCTCTTGCGATAAATCATGGGCTGAAGCGGAATCGGCTTTCCCCCAAACGGGCACGTCTTTTGCGACGCGATGTGCCAGAAGAAACTAATCTTGCCGATGGCGGCGTAGCGCATGGCCTCCGAGCTGACGTCGACGCCATATCTCTTGAACTCGTCGATGACCTTGTATCGTCCTTCGAATAAATTTCTGATTCCGCTCGCCGGTCGTTCCGGATCCCAGTCGTCGCGAATTGTGAAGTAGGAGAGCACGTCCACGTGAATAGTTTCATGCAGTCCGTATTGCTGGCAGGTATAGCGCACGCGTTCCAGTCCCGGACCTGCCATATATTTTGCCAGGCCGATCACGAACGAGTCTTCGCCGGTCCAGTTGCGGCTGCGCCAGAGTTCGGCATCCGGGCGCCGCGCAATGATCGCAGGATCCCAAGCCGGGCTGCTGCGGTAAGCATCATCGTAGTTATCGGAGAAGGTGATGTTGCAGTTGTGGTGAGGACCTTCGGCGAGCAGTTTTCGGAGCCCATCGAGCCCGCCGATGCGTGGATTGACTTCGGCCACCGCAGGATACCCTGTGTCTTTGCCGCGGTATTGCCATCCCCAGAGATGGGCGACTTGCGGAGAGCGATCTGTGAGAGAAGCTATTTCTCGCACGATTTGCTCACATTGTTCGAATGTGGCGCCAGGCTTGTCGAACTTTGGTTCATCGCAGCGAATTCCATAGATGAATTTGCCATCGTAATAGTGGGTGGGAATGTCAGGCATGCGTGAACGTACCAGTCGCGCGCCATCTAACCAATCGACGGCAGACTTTCCCGCTGAGGGAACAACGAAATCCAGGCGACAGGAAGACTTTTGACCAATCAGCAAATTGGGTGTCTTCGCGGTGCCGCAATTCCGCGCAGTGCCCGAGCCCGTGTTCATGTCATAGCAAAGGCTTCCATTGACGCGATAATTTTGCACCGTACCGAGGGCAGCGCGATGCCGCCCTGCGTCGCCTTCGACTGCGAGAATCGTGCTGTCCATGTATGCAGTGGTTTCCTGGACGCACAGCACCTTATCCGTGCCCATCATCACCACGGGCAAGCTGGCCAACACGTTACCCCAAAAGGTGTTGGGGGGAAGGATGCCAGGCTTCGCGTCGCGGAGCCAAACCAGGCTGCCCCCATCGTCCGCATGCGCCAACCAAGTCTCCCCATCTTCCTCTCGAAGAGTTACCAGCCGCGGAAGAGCGACGTCAATGAGTTCGAAGCCAGGCAGTTCCCGTATATCCTCGAGGGTGATGTAAATGGCGGCATCCACAAGTGCATAGCGAACGACAAAAGTCGTTGCGAGCTTTTGGTCGAGACTAGCTTCGAACCTAAAATCGGCACGGTTTTCGGACGTCTTCACGTCTGCCGCCGTCACGGAGACGTTGGAAAAATACCAGTCATTCAACCGGCACACTGTCGCCGCAATGGGTTGTCCCGAGTCCTCGCCTCGGAAGACCTGCTTTGCGGAACGTAAGCGGTATTCGAATGGCACGCCATCCCCGCGGTCCAGAAGCAGCTCCAATTTCGAGGATTCCAGGATGACAGGTTGCGAGGGGCGCGATCGTTCTGAGTAAGAACTGTCAACGGGCAACTTCCCGGACATTCGCGCCGTCGTGAGGCCCGCGATTCCGGCGCCGCCAATTTGAAGAAACTTGCGCCTATCGATTTGAAGTTTTTGTCCGTGCATCGTCGGAAAGCCCGCCGTTCCGCTTACTTGATGGGTGAAACCACGGCTCCGGGAAAAATCTGCAAGCCGCTCCAAAATCCCGCGCGCTCAGCGCGCATCATACGAACATACCGGCAGTGCCGCAAGCCAATTTCAAAAGGCAAAGCTGGCATTTCAAATTGTGAAATCATATAAATTTGTTGATCTTCGCTGGACATGAATTGAGGTAAAGTATGGGCGCTGCTGACGCAAACTCCGGATCAATTACAGGCAGGCCATGAAAATAATTCGATATGTAAGTCCAGAAGGGAAGATCAATTATGGCAGCGAGGAACCGAACGGCTCGCGCTTACGCATCGAAGGGGACATTTTCGATGGTTTCTCAGCCACAAAGGAACCCGCGCGCGTAATGAAACTTCTGGCTCCTGTCGCGCCCGTGGCCATGTGGTGCATCGGGCAGAATTACCGGCAGCACGCGGAGGAAGTAGGTTTTACAGTCCCTGATTTTCCGGTTGTTTTCGCGAAGGGCGTAAACGCGCTGCAGAGTCCCGGCGGTCCAGTGTTGCTCCCTGCCAATCGATACAGCAAGGAAGTGGACTACGAGGGTGAGTTGGTGGTCATCATTGGAAAAGCCTGCAAGAATGTGCCGCGAGACCGGGCACTGGACTACGTCGCGGGCTACACGTGCGGCAACGACGTCAGTGCGCGAGACTGGCAACTCAAATGGGGAGGAACCCAATGGTGCCGGGGAAAGAGTTTTGATACGTTCGCGCCTCTCGGGCCATACCTGGTTACATCCGACAGCTTGCCGGACCCGACTGGCCTCCGCATTCAAACTCTGTTGAATGGAATGATGATGCAGGACGGCAAGACAAGCGACATGATTTTTGACGTGCCGACGCTGATCGAATTCTTGAGCCGGGGAACCACACTGTTGCCAGGCACAGCTATTTTTACGGGCACACCGCAGGGCGTGGGAATGGCGCGCAAGCCGCCCCGCTGGCTCGCGGAAGGAGACGAGATTAGCGTGGAAATCGAAAAAATTGGAAGGCTGACCAACCACGTTTGCAGGGAAGGGCGGTAGAAGATTACCGTAGGCTTCGGTTCTGCCCTCCGCCGCGGCTTCTTGACGCCGGTGCGCCATGTATTTCACGATATAAAATTCCACGTTTTCTGCTTGAATCGTTGCGAGAAAGCTTGCTATAGACTAGTTGCCCTGAGAAAAGCTTGCTTACTTCGTGCCGGAAGCCATGACCTCCTCGAGCGATCCCAAGAATTCCACAGAATCGTACAATTCCAAGACCGCATTTTCGCGCCGCAACTGGCTGGGACTCCTCTCCGCGGCCACCGTTGGTTCGGGATTGCCGGTGCATGTCGCTGAGTCTGCAGAACGGCACGATTCTAGGACCGCCCCGGACAGCACTCTCGGCGCACGCACCTACAACATCCGCGATTTTGGTGCCAAAGGTGACGCCAAGACTCTGGACACTGCGGCGCTCCAAGAGGCCATTGACGCGTGCAATCGTGACCATGGAGGAACAGTCCTGGTCCCTGCTGGAGTGTTCGTCATCGGCACGGTCGAGTTGAAAAGCAACGTCACACTGCACATTGAGGCGCAAGGAAGACTGCTCGGCAGCGCAGAAGGGAAGCAATACAGCGCCGCCGATGCAATTCCGCTCAGCGGCGACGCCACTCTCCGCGACGGCAATGTCGGCTTGCTCTTTGCTTTGAATGCCGAAAATATCACCATCGAAGGTCCCGGAATCATTGACGGCCAGGGCGCTGAATTTCGCAGCCCCAGCCGCGGCGTTCCCCCGCCGTCCGGACGAGGCGGGAGCCAGCGTCCCTATCATCTGCTTTTCTACCGCTGCAAGAATCTTCGCATTCGCGATATTTTTCTTGTTGCCAGCGCCTTTCACTCCATCCGCGTCATTCAGAGCGATTTCGTGTGGATGCGGAGCCTCCGTATCTACAACCGCGTAAATGGTAACAACGATGGTTTCCACTTCATCAGCTGCGAGCACGTCCATGTCAGCGATTGCGATGTGCAGTCCCAGGATGACGCCTGCGCCCTTTTCGGCAGTTGCAAAAATGTGACCATCACCAACAGCACCTTCAGCACGCGCTGGTCAGTCTTCCGTTTCGGCGGGGGCAATCCGGAAAACGTGGTCATATCCAACTGCGTGATTTACGAAACCTACGGTTGCCCCATAAAGATGCACTTCGGGCCGGACTCCCAAGTTCAGAACCTACTTTTCTCCAATTTGATTCTGCAGGACGTCACCGGCCCCATCTCCATCGACCTGGCTCCTCACGCCCGCGGAGGCGACACCCCTTCGGAAAACTCTTCAAACGGATTTGTTCGCAACATCATGTTCAAGGGTATTCGCGCTCACGTATTGTCCGAAGGCCGGCAATATCCGGACATGCCTTTCAAGTCCGGCTACCGACCGGGGGAAACCCGGCAGTGCATCGTACTTAACTGTGTCGGGGATTGGTTTCTGGAGGACGTCGTCCTTAGCGATGTGCACGTTACCTACGGAGGCGGAGGTACTGCTGAGGAATCGCAGCGTGAAGTCCCCCAAGTTGCCGGTGAATATTTCGAAATTGGCACCCCACCCGCTTACGGTCTCTACGCACGCAAAGTTCGAGGACTGTCTCTGAACAACGTGCGCTTTGAAGTCGAACAACCCGATCTCCGCCCCGCGGTCATTCTTGACCACGTCTCCGATGTTGCCGCGAACGCCCTGAGCGTTGAGGGCAGCAAACAGGCAAAATCCGCCTTGCGCTTCATCGAATCCGCCGACGTCCTCATCACCGCCGCGAGACTCCTCACTCCCGCAGTGGTGTTCCTCCAGGTCGAGGGTGCCGCGAGCCAGGGCATCACCCTCGACGGAGGCGATTTCTCGAAAGCCGGCAAGCCCCTATCGCTCGCCGCCGAGGCTTCCGAGAAATCCGTTCTCCTCCGCCCCTGACAGCCATCAGAACCTGTGCGTGGCCCGGAGGGACATTTGAGTTGAAGCGGTTCGACGCGACACAAATCACCGCCTCAGCGCGAGTGATCCAGCCGTTCAGAAATCATCCGCGCTCCTTTTTTGACCGCCAGGGCATACGTCTGTGCTTTTTCCCGGCTGATCCGCGTAACCGGTCCGGAGACGCTAATGGCCCCGGCCACGTTTCCGCTCTCATCGAGAATTGGAGCGGCAACGCAGCGTGCTCCAAGATCCGCTTCCTGATCATCGATCGCAAACCCTTGTTGTGCCGTGCGGAGAAGTTCTCGTCTCAAGCGGGCCAGATTGGGAATCGTTCGAGGGGTAAATGAAACAAAAGTGAGCGTGGGCAGAATCTCCTCCCGTTGTTCCGCCGGCAAAAAAGCCAATATGGCTTTGCCTAGAGCGGTGGAATTTAGCGGCCGGTGCAGCCCGGGTTGGGAGACCATCCGAAAGGTATGCGGACTTTCTATCACGTCCAGATAGAGGACGTCATGCCCATCCATCACGCCCAGGTTCACAGTCTCTTTTGTGGTTTTCAGAAGGGAGGCGAGAACCGGCCGGCTAATTTTGCGAAGCGTCGCGTGGTAGGAGACTCCCGCGCCCAGCCGCGCCAGCTTGGGCCCCACCACATAGGCTCCGCCATCATCGCGAAATAAGTAGCCTTCGCTTTCGAGGTGCGCCAAGAAGCGATAGGCGGTGCTCTTGTTCACTCCGGTCTGTTCGGCGATCTCGCGCAACTGCAATCCGGTTGGGGAGCTGTCGAGCGCTTCGAGCACGCGCAAGACTTTGCCGACGACTCCGACGGGTGCGGATTTAGATTGACGCGCTCGAATCATCATATGCTTCCTCCGTTTTGGGAGCTGGGGACATCGCGTGGCGCCTTCCGGAATTGCCGCGGTCTCCACAAACCGTCCCACATTCTGAAACCATGGATTTTAGTATTTGAAACATCAATTTTCAATATTGAAATTTGTTCTGGATGTTGGTAAAAACCAGAACAGTTTACGGGTACCGTGCTCCCCGAAATTTGACATTGGGCTGCCCAGGGGTGGGACACAACGGATTAGGAGCGCGGGCCACGGACCGGTCAGGCTGCACAAGGAGACATGCATAAGGGGGTGCATATGCGATTGGCGAAATTGGCGGCAATATTTCTGGTCTTATTTTTTAGTACGGCGGTGGCTGGGTATGCCCAAACGGCCACGGGCTCAATAAATGGAACGGTAACTGACAAGAGCGGGGCGGCTATCTCCGGCGCCTCGGTAAAGCTCACCAACCAGGACACGAAGATCACGGAGCAGGTGCAGACGAATGCGAACGGCCATTTCGTATTCATCAACGTGCAGCTGGGTTCGTACGTTCTGTCGGTCGAAAAACAGGGATTTAAAGTCGCGCATGTGAGCGTCTTTGAGATTCAGGTAAACCAGACACTCACGCAAAATATCAGAATGGACGTTGGGGCCGTCAACGAAACTGTAGTGGTAAACGCCGAGACACCGTTGTTGCAAACATCGACGGCCGAGCTCGGCACAGTGATCGGCTCGACACAAGTCAGAGAGCTGCCGCTCAACGGAAGAAACTTCACGCAATTAATGATACTCACCCCTGGAATCACGCCCGTGGCTACAGCACAAGGTTCCACTAGCGTCGGTTCTCAAGACGCGGGAATCACGGGCATTCCCGGCTCCCAGTTTTATAAGCCATCCGTCAACGGGCAGGCGAATCGCGAGTCCACATTTCTTTTGGACGGAATCATGAACACTGATTTACGGGGCGCGATCTATGGCGTGCTGCCGATCGTGGATACGATTGAGGAGTTTAAAGTGCAGTCCCAAAATGACAAGGCGGAATTCGGCGGAGTCTTGGGCGGCGTTGTAAATGTTGCCACCAAGTCCGGGACCAACAATATTCACGGCGCGGCCTGGGAGTTTGCCCGCAGCAATGTCTTCGATGCTCGCGATCCCTTCCACGACTTTTGCACTCCAATTACGTGCGGCGTAGGGTCCAGTTCAACCACGCCGGCCCCCCCGTTGCCGTATAGCCAGAACGAGTTCGGCGGCGCCGTCGGGGGGCCCATTTTCAAGAACAAGGCTTTCTTTTATGCGGGTTACGAGGGTTGGCGCTTCAGACAATCTGTCGGCTCCTTTCACAACGTGCCCACCGCGGCGGAGTTGACAGGCGACTTTTCCAATTCACTTCAGGGCACTACATCGAAGACAGGAGTCTTTACTCCCGATCAGCTTTTCAATCCCTACTCTCCCGGCGGCTCGACGGCATTTCAATGCGATGGTGCCGGCAATCCGCTTGCGCCAAACCTGACACCAGGGCCCACGTTTGGAACGCAACCGGCCGGGACTGCCTGCAACATGATTCCTTCGGCGCTAATTAATCCGCAGGTGGTGGCTGTCATCAAAGCCTACGCGTCGCAACCCAATTTCACCCCCTTGCCGGGAACTCTGAACGACAACTTTCTCGACACACGCAACCATGAAAATCACGCCAATAGCTGGCAAATTCGACTCGACCAGCACTTCAGCGATCGTGACACCGTCTTCCTCCGGCTCACCCAGATGTGGGTCACCGACATTGCTCCAATAGGAGGAACAGTCTCCCAGGATCCGTCTACCTACCATGCATTTAACTTCGGCGGCGCCTGGGATCATGCTTTCCGGCCGAACCTCATTCTCGACATCAGGGCTGGCGCGCTCTTCAAACCTTACACTTTTTATCAAAACGCCGGTCTGCCCAGTGTTGGGTTCAAGCCTGAAACCGACGCAGGCTTCACGGGTCTTGAGGCGACTCAGGGTTTCTTCATGAGCGGGGTCGACGGCCTTACGCTTGGCAGCCAAGCCGCAAATCACCGCGGCAATCCTGACGCCAACGTTGATGGCAGCATCACCTGGATCAAGGGAAACCACAACATCAAAGCGGGAGTTCAGTACATCTACACGAACCGCTACCAGCAGAATCAATTTCAGCAGGCGGCATTCGATAGCAAGCCCACCAGCAGCAGCTTTTCGAGTAAGGCCGGGACCGGCAACTCGCTCGCCTCAGCTCTGCTCGGCCTTCCTTCGAGCCTCACCCTGCAAATACCGGACTTATCGCTGGTCTATTTCAAGATGTCGTCGTGGGCGGGCTATGTCGAGGATGAGTGGCACATCCGGCACAATCTAAGCCTGACCCTCGGTTTGAGATACGACTACGTGGCACAGCCAGAGGTTCTTAACGACCGACCTCTCAATGTGCTCGATCTCTTCCATCAGAAATACAACATTGCCGAATCCGCTGTTGCTGCCTGCGGCTCAACATTTGTCAATCCCTGCATCCCCGGGGGCTTCCCGAACGCGAATTTCACTATCACGGCGGGCGGCGTAACCTACAACACTGCAAATAACATTAACTTCACCGGTGGCTCGCTGGGCACGCCTGCGATCACGGATAATATCGGACCCCGCCTCGGCGTTGCCTGGCAATTCTTGCCTAACACCGTTCTGCGCGCTGGCATTGGCCTCTACTACGACACTCTCACCGCTCGCAGTCAGTATGCCCAGAACACACTCGAGGGCGTCACGTGGCCCTGGACTGTTGGCGTGAGCGGCCTTCCGTTCAACCAGAGCAACAGTGCCGGCGGTTCAGGCGGCCTCACTTCCGTCTCTGCTCTAATCGGGGCCTTTCCTCAGCCGACCGTTGCCAACACACCCTGGAATACCATCGGCTTCAACAACGATCCAAACTATACCGATGCCCGGTCAGTGCAGTGGCATGTCGGAGTCGAACGCCAGCTGTCTTCAAACATGATGCTCTCGGTCGCCTATGTCGGCAGCAAAAACACCCGTCTTGACTACTCTGGCAAGGCCAATGCCGCAAGCATACCTTCTCCTGCTGTCACCGATCCCATTCAGACCACGGCATTTGGGGTAACCACCTGCGGTCCAAAACCTAATCCAGTCACCGCTGCGTGGACAAATTGCCAAATTGCCTACGTCGGCGCTATTGATCAGTTCAGACCTCTGCCATTTGCTACTCCCGGCTTCACCTACTCCACCTCCGACGGGTACGCGTATTACAACGCTCTTCAGGCCTCACTTCAGCGCCGTTTCTCACACGGACTTCAGGCACTGCTTTCCTATACCTGGTCCAAATGTCTCACCACCAGCAGCGGCTACTTCAACGTCGAGAACGGAACCAACGGTGGTGCTGTAGTCGAAAATTTCGTCAATAAAAACTTGTCGTACGGTCCCTGCGCGTACGATATTCCGCAATACGCCACGTTTGCTGTGGACTATGAGCTCCCCTTCGGGCGTGGAAAGAGCCACCTGACACACGGTCCGCTTTCCTGGGTCTTAGGTAACTGGGAGGCAAACACCGTCTTTCTCGCCCGCTCCGGCCAGAATTTCGAACTTAACGTCCCTGGAGATCCTGCCAACATCGCAGGCGGCCTCAAAACGCCCGGAGACCTCGGCTCCGTCACGAATTACTCCCGCCCGAACATGGTCAGTGACCCGCACAGCGGAACTTGCCCCAACGGGGCGCAGGTCGGCAGCGTAACCTGCTGGTTTAATCCGACCGCCTTCGCGATTCCTGACGGCTCATTTGGTAATTTCGGCGTCGGCGTTTTGCGCGATCAGGCCTTCTACAACGTCGATTTCTCAATGGTGAAAAACATCCCCTTCGGCGAATCGAGGAACATTCAACTTCGCGCGGAGGCTTTTAACGTGTTCAACCTCCAAATCCTGGGCACTCCGGGCGCCACCATCGGCAGCGGCTCTCCGGGTGTGATTAACAGCACCGCGAACACGCCACGAGAGTTGCAGTTTGCGGCGAAGTTTAGTTTCTAACCCAAAGCAGTAACACCCCGGGCAGCCGCGCGAGGCTAGGCTTGGCCTCGCGCGGTGTGCTCTCTTGAATCTGTTCGCCACTTTCTGGCACCGCGCTTCGTATCGTGGTTAAAATGGTCGAGGAAAACGATCTCATCCCATGGAACCGAGGAGTGTCACCCTGAAAGACGCCAATAATAAGCATTCGGATTTTCGTCTCGATGGCAAGTGTGCGGTGGTTACCGGCGGCGCCCGTGGAATCGGGCGCGCCATCGCACTCACGTTTGCCGCGCATGGAGCGTTCGTCCATGTCTTGGACATCGACTCGGAACAGGCCTCTGCCACGGTCGCGGAAATCAAGCAAGCGGGTGGCCGGGCTGCCAGGACGGGCTGTGATGTTTGTGATGCTGTGGCCGTGCAAGCCGCGTTTCGGGAAGCCAGCAAGCACGGCCATGGCCACGTCGACGTGCTCGTGAATAGCGCCGGCATCGCGCACATCGGCACTCTGGAATCCACAAGCGAGGACGATTTTGACTCCGTCTACCGCGTAAATGTAAAGGGTGTGTTCACGTGCATGCAAGCCGCAGTCCCACATATGAAATCCAACGGTGGCGGCGTGATCCTGAACATTGCTTCGATTGCCGCTTCCGCTGGCCTTGCCAACCGATTCGCTTACTCCACGACGAAGGGCGCTGTGCTGTCCATGACCTATTCCGTGGCCAAAGACTATCTCCAGCACAACATTCGCTGCAACAGCATCTCTCCCGCGCGAGTGCACACGCCTTTTGTGGATGGATTTCTCAAGAAGAACTACCCAGGCAAGGAAAAAGAAAACTTTGAGCTTCTGGCTCGTTCGCAGCCCGTGGGCCGGATGGCTCAACCGCAAGAGGTTGCGTCCCTCGCTCTTTTTCTCTGTTCTGATGCCAGCGCGTTCGTCACTGGGGCTGACTACCCGCTGGATGGAGGCTTTTTCAATCTGCGCGGTTGAAATGGCGCGGATCCGCTGCTGAAGTCTGGAGCGAAGTTAGAACTGAAGCCGCAGAGCGCTTCGCACGCTGCAACCTGATGCGCGAGCGGCGAATAACGGGAGATGCGTCCGCTGCCATGCATACAAAATTCATTTCGTCCAGAGAGGATAGAACTGATGATTAAGAATCGTATTTCTCGCCGTGATTGGGTGATCGGAACTGGCGCGGCCGCAGCCGCCGCGGCGCTTCCGTTGAACGTGAGTAGCGCGGAGAGCCGAAGTGCACTTCTCTCACGCCAATCGACGCCTCCTGCGGGAGCTTCCACGTCACCACAGGACGCCGATCGCGACCGCCGCATGAAGTGGTGGCACGAAGCTCGGTTTGGCATGTTTATCCACTGGGGCCTCTACAGCGTGATCGGCCGCCACGAATGGGTCATGGAAAACGAGGGCATTCCAGTGTCCGAGTACGCGCCACTCGCCAAGCAATTCAAGCCCAAGCCTTTTCCCGCCCGACATTGGGCCAAAATTGCCAAGGAAACCGGCATGCGCTATATGGTGATGACCACCAAGCACCACGAAGGGTTTTGCCACTTCGATACCAAGACCACTGATTACTGCTCGCCGAAACAAGGACCGGGCCGCGATCTCGTGCGTGAATATGTCGAGGCCGCACGCGCGGAGAATATGCGAGTGGGTTTCTACTATTCGTTGATGGACTGGCACCACCCCGACGGAGCACGTTGCGCTACAGATGAAGATGCGCGTAAACGCTTCGTCGAGTACATCCATACGCATGTTCGCGAACTGCTGACGAATTACGGGAAGATCGACGTGCTCTGGTATGACGTGTCCTGGCCCCTGGATGCGGCAGGTTGGGAATCCGAACGCATGAACAAGATGGTCTTTGAACTGCAACCGGACATCATCGTCAATAACCGCAACAAGCTCCCCGGAGATTTTTCCACCCCGGAACAGCAGATCACTGCCGACAAAGAGGGACGCGCGTGGGAGTCTTGCATGACGCTGAACGACAGTTGGGGTTATCAACGCGCCGATGACGATTGGAAGAGCCCGCGGCGCGTCATCCAGAATCTGATTTCTTGCTCTCGCGATACAGGCAACTATCTGCTGAACATCGGCCCGCGCGCCGACGGAACCGTCCCCGAGGAATCGGTTCGCGTCCTGACGGAGGTGGGGCAATGGCTGCGCCGCAACGGCAAGGCCATCTACGGCTCTGATCCGTGTCAACCGCGCCGCTCGAATTACGCGAGCTTCACTCGAAAAGGCAACATCCTGTACATGCACGTGCACTTCTGGCCCGGCGATTACGTAGCCATCGCCGGTTTGCAAGCCCAGGTGAAGTCTGCCCGATTCCTTGCTTCCGGCGAGAAGGTGAATTTCCAACAGGACCGGTTCCGCGTCCGTCTAACCGGTCTGCCTGTAGAAGCGCCCGATCGTCCAGTTACCACCATCGCCCTGGAGTGCGACGGCGAACCCACTCAAGACAATATCTTCGTCCGCAAGGAAAAGCCACGCGACGGGGTGTAAAGACTCATCGCGCGATAGCGTTGAAAAACTCTAGTCGAACGGTTAAGCATGAGCTGAGCGAGAACTCTTATTCGCATTTCATTGGGAGTCGTGCCCTCACTGCTTCTTGCGCAAGCTTGCTTTGCGTGGCGCGAACCCAGACGCAGACGCAATCGTAACTGCAGCTGACGCGGAACTCGCAACGCGGCATCCGGAGTGTTTCAGCGTGCACCGGGACTCGGGCAAGCTCAATCGTTCCTTCTGGTAGCGAGATTCATGAACGTCCGACAATGACAGATCCCGGATCCACTTGATAAATGCAACGGTGCTCAAGGAGTAGTAGCATGGCCTGCAACTTCGGCTTATTTTTTTATGAATTGACACATTCAACCTTGGCGGGCAATTCTACAAGTGGCGGGGCAAACTCGGACCTGCCGCCTGCCTACCCAGTTGATAACAGGAGGGCGCAATGAAAGGTTTCGTCTTGGGCATCGTGACCGTGATTCTCATTCTTGCTCTGGGAATCCTTTTTGCCCTAATCGGTTTCGTCAATATGCGCGCCGACAATCCTCCGTCCAAGATAGAAACCGCTGTCGCCGGGCGAGCTATGGACGCAAGCGTCGCACGTGCTGCCCCCAAAATAACGAATCCCGTAACACCGAACGAGAAGGACTTGGCCGCTGGAGCGCGTCTTTACCGCGACCACTGCACACTCTGCCACGGCGATCCCGCGCATCCCAAATCTCTCCTTGCCGATTCCCTGAATCCTCCCGCACCCCA
This sequence comes from Candidatus Acidiferrum sp., assembly GCA_035576885.1. GTDB lineage: Bacteria > Acidobacteriota > Terriglobia > Acidiferrales > UBA7541 > Acidiferrum. The sequence goes on from DATLVZ010000044.1 coordinate 26,241, forward strand.
GTTCGTAGACGACAAGCCTGACATGCCGGAGAACCATAATTTTTATATCCTGCAACACGGCCTACGCTGGACCGCCATGCCCGGGTGGAAAAACGTTTTGAACGAATATCAACTCTGGCAACTGGTGACATTTTTAAGCCACATGCAGGATCTTCCACCCGCCGCCAAGGAAGTGTTCTCGGATACGCCTCTTTCGACAAAACCGCCTTTGGCTTCTCGTTGAACGATTGAGCGTAGCTCCCGCGGCAGTTGGCACTCTGATCCGATAGGCCTGAGGGTGTAGAGATGAAGTCAAAAAAACGCCAAGAGTCGGCTCCCGTTGTTACTTAGAATTTCTTCCAGAAATCCATCCTCGCCGATGTTGAACGTCATGAAAGACCCCTGGGGTTCGTTTAGCGACAAAATGGCCGTTTATACCAGTCAGGAGTCTCCCTCGGCTCTTTCGTTCTATCAAATTCGCAATCCCGGCTTAATCGTGCAGGACTACACTGAGGAGGGAATCATTTACGAGGATCTGGCCGTCGTATTGGATGAAGCCCAGCTTCCTGAATTTGTTCATGAAGAAATTCACACGGGACCGCGTGGTGCCGATCATCTCCGCCAGCGTCTCTTGCGACACATTCGGCAGAATCTTTTGCGTGTGGCCTGGAAGGCCATACCGCGCAAGCAGCAGTAGCGTTCGCGCAAGTCTTTTCTCGCTGGAGTTAAACAACTGGTCGACCAAGTCCTCCTCAACTCGGATGTTTCGTGTCAGCATGTAAGAGATGAAACGGTCGGAGAACTCGTGCTCTTCATGGAGTACGCGAATCATCTCGCTCTTTTCGATGACCAGCACGGTCGCGGGTGCAATCGCGGTCGCCGTCCCCATGCAAACTGCCTGGCCTGCAAGGCACGCTTCCCCAAAAAAATCTCCCGGTCCGAGGATAGCCACAACTGCCTCTTTACCCACTTCATTAACCACACTCAGCTTCACGCCACCTTCTTGAATGTAGATGACGCTTTTCGCGGGATCGCCCTGCGCGAAGATAGTTTCTCTTACTGCAAACTTGCTTACTGTTCTTCCGAGACCTGTAGAATCGAGAAATGCTTTCGCGTTGAATTCAGTACTTCCCCAATGCGCTTTCTTGGGAGAGCGAAGGCCCTGGGCGGATACACGTCGAACCTGGGAGGACACCATGCGCCAGAATAACATGGAGCGCCGATTTTCTGACTGTTCAATATTGCACAGTACCGGCCCGCCCCCGCGTGGTCCTTGGACCACTGTTGAACGCAAACAAGTCCAGTGGATTGAGTGGGTTACTGGCGATACTTAGCTCCGGAGAACTTTTCGCAGCGAATGGTGCATTTCCCACTCTCATCCGTGAACTGTCCATGAGTGGACAGATGTGCGCAAGCACGAGGAGTAAGCTTTTGGGCGGCATTCCCGATCAGCCCATCTGGAAGCCGCCGCAACTTTAAGCGACCGGAGGCGAGGCGGGTCGAGAGGGATGAATCGACGGTGCGTTTACTACATGAAATGAACTTCGGCTCAGGCTCTTGGCAAGTTGACGGCGCGCGCGCCAGAGCCGGGCTTTTACGGTGTTTACTGGCACGCTCAATATCTTCGCGGTTTCATTGGTTGTGCACTCCCGCATAACGCGCAGGAGAAACACGGTGCGAAGAATCGGGGAGAGCTCCCTGATGCGATCCTTGAACATCTCACGAATTTCCATTCGGCCGAGAAGTTGTTCGGGTGTCAGGCTCTTCGAGACCAAGCGTTCCGTGAGTGCGGTTTCAGTAGTGGTTTGAAGCTCGCCCCCTGCCATGACTGGGCGGGAGGCCATACTGCGCCGACGCATGAGGGCAGCGTTTATAACGACTCTCGTGAGCCATGTCGAGAATTGTGAGCGGCCCTCGAAGCTTTTTACATTTCGAAAAGCCGAAAGAAGGCCGTCCTGCAGAGCGTCTTCTGCGTCTTCGTGGTTGCCCATTACACGCAGCACAGAATGAAAAAGGGATTGATGATGCCGAAGGAAAAGCGCGTTGAGCGCTTGAACGTCGCCAAGCTGGCCGGCCCCAATTAAACGATCTTCCTTTATTTTTGTGGCATTAAAAACTTGAGTCGCCATCCATTTCCCCGTTTGCTTCGAAAGAGAACCGCAAGTCTTCGGATCACCGAGAGCGGAGGGTTATAAGGCTTGCACTACCGCATCTTGATAGCGATTTAAGTCACGAAATCATGTGTGCCGTCCGCATTGCTGCTTCGCGATGAAAGAACGCCACGAATTAAATCACTTCCTCTGACGAAACTGATCTGTTTTGTTCGCCTCATCTGCCGACTGCTTAGCTCATGAGCGATGTAGTCTGAGGCAGATGAGAACTCGGCCAAATGGCCGCTCTTCTCAACGTCCTTCCTGATGACCGTGGCGCCCATTCCATTGCAAGTTCTGCTGGCCAAGGATCAGCTTTCAGTATTGACGATAGTCTTGGGGCTGTTTCACAAGACACTGGCGATAGGCCCAGTGTCTGACTTTTATTTTGTCTTCCTCCGCAGGCTAAGAAATCCAAGTCTGGGTGCTCGGCTGCCAGCTAGTATGCAGTCACTGCGCGCGCGAGGCTGTTCGATACAGGACATAATCGCAGACCGATAAGATAATCCACTGCTTCTGCGGGGCGGAGGCCATCGTCCCAGAGTATCGGAGCCTTGTAATGGTATGAAGATTGTCAATCGCGCAGCGAAGGTTGCCCGCCTTCACCTTTCTCGCATACCTGTCATCTGGGTTTCGCTCTGATCAAAGAGGTGTATAAAATGGAACAGACAGATAGTTTCAGTGCCCGTAGGATCACTTCATAAACGGCGAGAGGAGCATGTTAGGGACCGGAGAGCAGGGCTGGGCCGAGTTCTTTTCACTCCCTCGCCGTTTAACAACTCTGTCGGGTAGAAAACGGGCCCTTCGACAGCTAAACGCTGCCGACTTGACGGGCGTCTTTTCGCCTAGACTGAGTTCCATCTCACGAACTCCTCAATTAGGTCGTACCCCTTCGATGAGGGGGCCTGCTACTAGGTCGACATGTAGCGACCGAAAGCACTCGACGGCCCCCTCTCCCCTCCTAAGGCGTGTCGTGCTTCCCTTAAGTACGGTTCACCGCCCCTCACCCTCGTGGATGCCTGATTCATCCACCTGACTACCCCTCGATGGCATTACATCAAACCTGGACAGAGTTTCCGAATGTCAGCCATATAGCACAGCCTTCTTCGCCTCAACCTGGGATATTGATGTTTCAACCGCTCGACCATCGGAAAGGTGCGCAGGGGCCACGCGGAACTTTGGTTTGCGCTCCACGATTGCGCAACTCTTTTGCCGGACACCTACTCAAACATTCGACGCTTTCCTAGCGGCATACTCGCGGATCCACACGTAGTAGATAGAATCGAGAGGCTGGATGGGGAAGTTGTTTACAGCTACCAGCGGCCTTCCTGCGGATCGAATGCTGCCATGTTTGGATTGTCCCTGATTCAGGAAGGCCTGCGTGGTGTTGTGCGTATCCCCTCGGGCACAGCTCACGCGCTTGACTCGCGTGCCTTCCCCCCTGTAATGGGTAAGACCGGCACTACGAACGATTATCGAGACACTCTTTTTGTTGGATCCATCTATGGCCCCGCCGGGATCACCGTAGCAGTGCGCATCGGCTTTGATGACAATCGAACGCTGGGCAGGCAGAAAACAGGCGGCCGGGTCGCGCTTCCGGTATTCAGAGAAATGATGCTGAAGATATACCAGGAAAAGCTCGTAGGTCCCCCGCCGCCCTTCCCGGCGGACATCGAAAAGAACATAGACGCTTACTTGAGCGGTGAACTACCTGGCAAGGAACAAACTCTGCTTTTGAATTTGCCTGCAGGGATGGGACTGACAGAAGACGCCTCCGAGGAATGCGTGTCGGCGAAAACGCTCCCTCCAACAAATCCTTGCGCCTTGCCTCGGAGCCCTCGGCACCCCATCTACCGCGACAAAGATGAACATGGACACGTACTATTTGCGAACGACTGAAGCCCGCTGATTTACTCATAAATTTCTTCCGTCGTCTAATGTAAAACGACGCAGTTCGGCCGAGGACCCACGGTTGCCTTCTGAGTATGGCTTCCGCCAGACTCCTAATCGGTAGAACTGGCTTTCTGGTTCTTCACTTCTAGTTCATTCACCACTTGCCTAACGTTCGGCACTCCGGCCGCCATGTGTTCCACCGAGGCACGTTTCGCCTGCGAGTTAACATTGCCCTTTAGCGTGATCACGCCATTCTTGACGCCGTACTTGATGTCGTTATCCAGTCTGTGTTGTACCAGCACGGCGTCAAAGTTCTTCTCGATACCCTCGTCCAGGTCCGAGTCCACCTTTTTCGCGATGCTTTCTCCGCCAGGAGGCCGCACGGCAATCTGGTCGGCAATGACTTGCCCTGCACCGATGGAATTCGCTATGGATTCGGCTTGAGCTTTGTCCGCCTCCGATGTGGTTGTACCGGTGAGTGTAACCACGCCTTTGTCCCTGTCCTGGCTCACGCTCACATCCTTTAGCCCTGCTTGATCGAGCGACTGTCGGATGGCATCGGATACATCCGCCGATTTCGTAGGTGTGCTCGAGCATCCGGAAAAAGTCCCAACAGCGAGTATCGCTAACAATACATTTGAAATCATAGTTGCTCTCATATTTCTCCTTTTTTTTGATACACGCTTGAATTGACATCAGGCGACGTGCCTCTTCTTTGAAAAATCTAAGTAGGCCGCACGGCCCAAGAGTTATCAGAATGTAATGCCCTTCGACCAACAGTAGAAGGGTTCTCGTGCCATGTCTGTGCACAATAGAACTGTCCCGGGGCGCGCATGGGCATCGGACCCGGCTTGCTACTTTGATTTATTGCTTGCCAGTTGCCTTCTCGGATTTCTGGTGCGCTTCTTGCGAGTACTTAAACGCTTTGGCCGAGTGTTCCATCGCATGCTTGGAGTGTTCGTGTCCGGTCAGGTGATCTTCTTTTCCGTGATGGGCAGCCGCTGCGCGGTGGACGTGGGCGGCCAGTTCGTGAAGCTCTGCAGCTCTTTCGTGGGAATCCCGAGGCATAATTTTTCCTCTCGTAAATTAATGGTCTTTCAGCTTCTAAGAATATTGAAATGGCTCGAAATACTCCGGCGGTCACATTGTTGTCTAGGCGCTCCTGTATTGCCGGTTATTCCCCCAATCTTGCAAAAGTGCGCAAGAAATTGCACTCTAGTTGCATGATCAGTTCAACCAGGAATCCAATGCTTCATTGCCAACCCGCAACCACGCGAGTTCCTCGCAAAGGATGTGTACGCCATTGCTGACGTCAGCTTCCAGTTCCATGTCAGCGTCGCGAGCACGTATAAGTTCGAAGTCATCGCGGGATAAATACGCTAATGCATCGCAGACTTCGTTCCACGTTGTAAGGTGGTCCGATCGGACGCCGTTTTTCATAGCTCGGCCTCACTGAGTCCTATTCCCAGGCACACGATAAAGTGTGATTCGACTCTTTTATATTCGGAGTCCGCCGAATAGGTACACGACCAGGGCGATGATGAGCACGACACCGACGATCCCCATCCCGCCGCGATTTCCCCATCTTGAGTATCCGTAATAACCGCCGCCACCGCCGAACAACAGCAACAGCACAATAATTAGCAGCAACATTTGAGGCTCCTCTCGCTTTGGAATATCCTTGAATCTCTGCTTCGGTACGCTCCGCTTTCCGGTGGGATGCTTTGTGGATTCCGCCTCTCCCCGCGCGGAACCGCTTCGCTATTTGCCGAGAACTTTCTTCACCTGTCCGACTTTTTCTTGGACTTTCCCGCTGATCTCTTCTGCTCTGCCTTCGTCTTCGAGATCGGGATCATTCGTCAGTTGGCCCGCTTTTTTCTTCACTTTTCCTTTCAAGTCATGAAACTTGCCCTCTACTTCATCTTGTGTGCTTGGCCTCATTGGATCCCTCCCTCACAAAATGTAATCTGCTTTTCCTAAGCGTTGCGCAGCCTGCGGAGGGCAACGAGCTCTCTAATCTATCTTGCCCTTGCAACCTGGATGGCCACATTTACACTCAATGTCAGGAACCTTTTCCATCGTTTCGCACTGCACGCTGCAATACTTTCCGGACATAGCGGTGCACGAACAGTTCGGATGAGCGCATTTCTTTATCTTCTCAGTTACCATTTGTCTCTCCTTAGACCAGATCGTCCATCTCGCGCGTCCTAGCGACGGACCGTCTTCCAATTAGCGTGTTATTTGAAAGTCTGATCTTCGTCAAGATAGGCTATTTCGCAGCTCACGTCTGTGCGAAACAGCGCAGTTTTGGTTCATGTTTGTAGTGCGCCCCACAAAGACTGGGTACCTCAGTGAGGTATGTCCAGGGCCTCGAAATCCGCACGCAATGTGGAGAGGAAACCATTCGATTATCGATCCCCGGGAAGAGAAGTGACATATCGTTCAGGGAGGCATCTAGAGTTGGATCGTCTCTGAAACGAATCTGCGCTATGGCAGACCGGAAACCTGAAGCTGGCGCTAAAGTTCCTCGGGCGCTCCATGATCAAGATGACCGCAGACTTCTACACGCACACTTCTGCGGAAGCGGAACGCGGCGCTGCAATGGCCCTAGAACGGGCAATCTACGGTGATTTGTTCCCAGTTGTTCCCAAGATCGAGAACAGGAACAACTCTGGGGCCCTAAATTAGTCGAAGGAACTGTTACGGCTCGGCTCGTAACCGTAAATAAGAAGGGCGCTTAGAGGATTTTCCTCTCGCGAGAGGAAGTCCCAGACTTCGCCGTCGCCGACCCGGATTTCATGCTTGGTGCCCTGAAGTTGTTCGTCGAGCATAGAATTAAGATTCTTGAGTTGCTCATCCGCTGCCTCAGTGCGGTAGGGAAACGGAGTCAACGGGTATGAATCTGGAGTCCTCACGTGCACGCCCAAGACGTGTGAGTCGTACCATCGGGCGATCTCTGAGACAAATGGCAACGCGGCTTCCGCTGCAGGGGAGAAATCAGTAGCATAGAGGATATTTTTGAATGAGAGCGAAGTTCTCGTTGCGATCGCGTTCATGAGGAGCCTCCTTAGGCCAGAAAAAGTCCACCGAAAATGATCATGCAATGGGTCCAACAACGACAGTGCACTTCTCGTGCCAGACGCGGTGGCCGCTTTTCGATGCGATGTCATTCGGCCGTGTACCCAATTCGGAGATGTGCCGAAGGTTATCGAATAGGACTGCACGAGGAGGCTTTTCTCCATAAGTCATTCCGTAACAACGGAGGTTTGCTCCGCGTGAACAATAAAACGATTGGGTGCCGGCCCTACATACTCAAAGGGGAAGCAAGTGATGAGTGTTAACGACCGGCTATTTGAAGGTTCCAAAACTTGAACATTTGTTGGAGAAACCACTTGAATTGACTCCACTGTGTATTCGATCGTTACAGCGTAGGCCCGCAGCCGTATGACATCTCCGGGGCGAATTCCGCGAAGTGAGCGAAATAATGTGTCGCGGTGACCTGCAAGCACGACGTTGCCCCATTCCCCCGGCATTGCTGTCTCAGGAAGATGGGCAACTCCTCGCCGTAGGATCAGGGAAGAATTGCCGTGCAGGATGACAGCTTTGAGCGTCAGTCTTGGTATTTCAATCTCACCAAGAGCTTCACCGATGATTGGAACGTGTGGTTCCGAGAGGGGAGCGCGATGATCAAACCTGTGAAATTCAATGGCTTGGTAAATGTGCGCGTCCCCGATCAGATGGCCGGCATACGCGGCCGCCAGTAGCCCGGCCAGCAAAAAAACATAGGACGTCCAATGAATGACTACCAGGACCGGTCCGCGCAGGCGCGGTAAAGCTTGGCTTGTGGGATTCATTGCCGGACTCCCATGGATTGAAGCGCTGACGCTTTTCCAGCAGGAGCCAAGTATCCAGTTCGGGTTCGCACATGAAGATGGCCTTGGTGCGGCGCGTCAACTCTCACCGCAATCTTCCTGAATGAATTCCCGTTTGGTCTTTTTTCAGGGGCATACCCCAACGTGTATTGCTCTCGAAGATCTCGAGCTATGGCTTTCGCGGTATCAGAAATGTTCTGGTTATCATGCGGAAAGAACGCAATGCCGCCAGTCTCATTACAAAGTCTTTCAAGCGCTCGCGGGTTTTCCTCTTCTTCCGAATTCCCCGCCAAAACAATCGAATAGATTAGGACGTGGCTTCGTCTTGCCAAGAGCAAAACATCAGAATACTTGAGGCGGCTCGCGTTATCGCCACCGTCGCTGATGATGACGAGAGCTTTCTTATCATGTGCCCCGAGTTGGAGGTGTTTCAACCCCTCGCCCACAGCATCATAAAGGGCAGTCTGGCCCAGGGCCGAGATCCCAAGGAGAGCTCTTTCTAAGATTTTTACATCACTCGTGAAAGCTTTTCCGCCTAACGATTCGATCGATACATGGTCGCTGAAATCGATGACGAACATCTCATCTTCGGGGTTGCTCGAATGCGCAAACGTGGAGACGGCGGCCCTCACTTCCGGCAATTTGGGACCCATGCTACGGCTGTGGTCCACCAACAAGCCCACAGTTACCGGAATATCTTCCTCCGCAAAAAACGTGACTCTCTGGAGTGCTCCATCTTCATACACGCGAAAGTGTTGCTTTTGGAGGCCGGGCACAAATGCGCCATTAGAATCCGTCACGTTCACGGGAAGGACGACGAGATCGGTGGTTACGGAAATGGTTGCTTGCTTTGGTTCTTCAGACGCGGCGAACAATTGTCCAGATCGCAGGTAAACGAACGCTATTGGAAGCAAAAGTAACAGGGGAACCTTGAAAAGGGGCTGGGGCTTTCTGAGATTGTCTTCGCGAGGTGAGTGGTTCATGGTCAGTCCTCCCCGCGTCGCGGCGAAGAACGCCGCGGCGCGAAGGGTTCGGCTTAAAACTAAGCGAATTTTTTTGCCAACAGCTTTAGACCGAGACCTAGACCGACGGATGCAAGGCCCAAAAGTCCGAGCAATGGGATCGAACTGGCCGTCTTTGGCAACTCTTTAGCGGCGGTCGCTGGCGCACTTGCCACATACTCGGGATGGTGCGAAGGAAGTACCTGGATTGCCTCCGTTACAGGCTCTTCTTTCTTTTCCGGCGTGATCGCAACGAGCGGAACGGTGTTCAAAGTACTTTCGGTGGGCTCGACCGTTTCTGCGGGAACGATCTCCTTGGACGCCTGGGCGAGCTGGATAGCTCTGGTTTTGGGATAGACGAACTCTTGGCCGAAGTTGTCTCCTGGATAAAACCATGCCCTCAGAGCATCCGGCGCGTCGCCAGGCCTCTCATGGAACTTGATGACTGTTTCACCAGTCGGTTCCAATCGATAGTTGGGAATTGCAAGGATTGTGGTGATTAGCCGCATTCCGTCCTCGTCCCAGATCTGGACAATGTGGCGATAGGATATGGAGTCTAGAAGCTTGAAGGTGTAGGTGCCAGCAGGAAGGACTTTCCCCGGAACTTCGATCGGCTGGCTGAAGGTAAGGATGGTTTTCTTATTCCACGTGTCAGCGCGCGCAGGAACTGAAAAGAACCCAATGAATAGCGCGAGAGTAACTACAACTAATGCTATCTTAACGAACCGCATGACTTTTTCCTCCTAAGTAAAATACTTGATCCCATAATCCGAACACATGAATTGCGTGACGGCCCCTCTCTGCACAGATTGAAGCCCTACTCTTCGGGTGTTTCCAGTTTTGTCGCAAGCTCTTCTGACTTGGCTTTGGATCTCCCGTAATCCACATAGTCGGAGACCAACTCCGCCAGATTGGAAGCCAACTCGTAGTTCGCGGCTACGTAGTCAGCATAGGGCCCTGTCTGCAGGAGCATGGGTTTCTGATTCAAATGCTCGATGGTGGCTGTAACGTTGGAAGCAAGCTCGCGCAAGAGCGGGTTGATGCGATCGATGGCTTGTTGCTGCCACGGCGAAGCTTCTGCTTTTGCACTGTCGAGCTCGCTCAAGGACTTTCCTGCGTTGTTGACGTGCCGCTTGATTTCCTCGACCTTCACAGCGTGACTGTGCCAGGTAAGTGTCGAATGCGCGAACGATTTCAATTCGTCGGCGTCGTGACTGAGCTGAATAGCCTCGGTTTTAACTTCATCGAGGATTGCTGAGACTTCCCTGGAATCCTTAGAGCTTTGTGCACCACACGCGGTGCCAACGGCAAATCCCAATGCTCCCAGAAACAAACCCAAGGTAACGCGACCAACCATTTTCCCGTACAACATTTCGTTTCCTCCTTTTGTAAGGTACATAGCGGCGCAATTTGCCCCCGCTTGTCCTGCAATCTGGAACTCCCACTGACCATCTACATCTGTGACTGACTCGGTTTCCTTGTTCCCTAAGCGACCGCAGCTTGTGCCCTGACTGCCACCGGAACCGGTCGTTCATTGATAGTCCGAAACGTTCTTACAACCTCATCACTAGACAACTCCGGTTCCTTTCCTAGCCTTTGTGGTTCTGCCCGCAAAACAATATCGTCCATCGAAATGACACCGACGAGAGAGCCGTCCGCGGCAATGACTGGCAACCGGCGAACTTTTCCTTCTCTCAACGTTTGCAGCGCTACATGAATGTCGTCATCCGGGGCGCATGAGCAAAGCTTTCCCGACATAACTTCTGCCACGGTGACGTCGCCTGAAGAACGACCACTCGTCCCAAGGGCGATGCAAATGTCGCGGTCCGTGACCACACCGATCACCTTTCCGTCGCCTGCTTCGACGGGAAGGAATCCGCAATTTGCATTCCACATGAGCTCGGTCGCTGAGCCCAGGTTTGTCTCTGGTTGACAGTAGTAGGGCGTCCCTGTCATCACTTCTTTTGTTCTCATGAAATGTCTCCTTTTGCCGTTGACGGGTTCCTCATCAGAGTTTCCCCAATCTTTGCTATGCCGGAAGCAATACCTGCAATCCGCTTTCCTAGGGAACTCGGAATTCACTATTTGAGGAAAGTTGCTAGCTTGGAGGTCCGCATCGCCGGAGGCCTGTCAAGCTGCTCTGCCCGCGAACTCCCTCGAAATGAGGGCGTTCCAGGTGGTTGGAGTGTTCTTCGATTCTCAGAGAACAGACCGATAGGGAAGAGCATGGCCGCGATTAGTGACGCCAGGTTTTCCCTATGGAACGGTTTGATTCGTCCAATTTTTTGAACGCCAAGGTTGGGGTGTTCGAGGTTTTTGACGCTTCAAGTGTGATGCGATCTCGCATCGACCCGAACTACCTTACTTTTGTGAGCTTTGTGAGTCTCTTTTTCCTTCAACAATTGGCATGCCACATGCCTCCTGTAACTTGGTCATCTTGTCTCAATCCTATCGGGAGTGGTGTTCCTGAAGACTGAGGGAGGCAATGAGAGCCAACAGCGGTGCCGGGGAATTACCCCCTATTCAGGTGCTTGTAATTTCTCCGTCTCAGGAGAATCGTCTTGCTCTGCAAAACGTGCTCATTGCGATTGGATTGGTACCCATACTCTGCAACTCACTTTCGGAAAGCCGCAAGATCCTGGAGGACGAGGGTATCCGGATCGTCATGTTTGATGACTGCCCGCACGATGAAAGTCTTCAGTCAATCATTGGGGAAATGCGTAAACGACTAATACCTGTGCCAGTCATTGCGGTTTCTCGAACGGGGGAGTGGGACGAATGTTTGGCTGCCCTGCGCGTCGGGGCATTTGATTATATGGCTCTGCCGCCGCAGCGCGACCAAGTGAAGCGAGTTCTGAAGTTCGCTCTTGGGGAAAGTTTCCGGCGAAACGGTCTTGCCGTGGCTGGAGTTGCACCTTGAGAAAAGAACTCCAAAAGTGAATGGACCCTGGATGAATGACGCGGCTGACTGGCCCAAACGGAGGATGAATTATGTTTTCAGAGTGTGCCAATCTTGCTTGTGGAGCAGAGTTCGACTATCGACAAGGCCAATTTGTTCGTTTTCACAAGCGCTCCTTGGATGATGGGGAGCCGGCCAATTCTCATTCGATTGAGCATTTCTGGCTCTGTGGTCGCTGCTCCCAGACCTACTGCCTCCAAAATGATGGTGGCGGAGGCATAGTGATCCGACTGCGTTTTGAAAAGGCCCTCGGAACCGGCACGTCCGAGATGATAGGCGCAGATTGAAAAACCGTTCCTTTCTCCTGTTTGAGATCAAGTCCAGCTGACTGCCACGCTCTCCTTGAACAAGGGGAATCCGTGGCGTGCACCGAACAGACCACGTAGAATGAGCCCTCAGGCAGCGCACGGGCACATCTACCTCTGAAGACCTGCGATGAAAACAGATCAAGTACGGCTCGAATCCTCCCTAATGTCCTTCCGACAACAAGTCAGCATTTTCAGTATTTTGAATCTTTTCGTAATTGCCTGTCTTTTGTTGGCTCACGTATTATTGGCCCCCTACTGGGGCCGGCTCTCGCCCGTGCTGTTCGTAGCGTTGGGCATTGGATTTCTCTTTCATGCATCTATCCTCAACTGGATTCAGTCAGGGCCCTGCACAATTACGCCGAAGCTCATTTTGTTTGTAACGATTACCTCAATCTCCGTCAATATTGGCCTGACATTGGTCGCGGCAGCCACGAATCATGAAGCCAGCCAGTACTTTGCTCTGATGATTGTTCCAATCTTGGAAGCTGCATTCCGTTTTTCTTTGGCGGGAACTCTACTCGTAGTGACAATTGCGGATCTTTTGAATGTTTTTTGGGTATGGGAATACTACCGTATTCATGCCACCAACGAGTTCAACGAGTACCTGGAAGCCGGCACCGTATCTCTTATCTACACCGTGGTTGGCATCGTAGTTTGGGTCTTGGTTAAACACCTTCAGCAGAACGAAGCGAATCTCGCGCGGAATTTTGAAGAGCTTCACAAAACGCGGCAACGACTATTGGAAGAGGAGAAACTGGCTGCCGTAGGCCGGCTATCGAGCGCCATCGCCCATGAAATTCGAAATCCTGTTTCTATGATTTCGAGCTCGCTAAGCTTGGCTCTGCAAAATGATCTTGCCGAGCCCAAGCGTCAGGAAATGTTCGACATCGCGGCCAAGGAGGCTGCTCGCCTTGAAAAACTTACCACGGACTTTCTGGCATACGCGAGGCCTCAGCCTTTGACCAAAGCATATGCTTCTGCGGCCGATACGCTCTTGTATGTTGCGAGTGCTTGCGAGGCCTATGCATTGGAAAAGGGCGTTCGCCTGGATGTCCACTCACCATCTGAATTGAATATCGACATGGATGCCTCAAAGATACAGCAGGCTTTGTTGAATCTCGTCAAGAACGCAATCGAGGCTTCCCAACCAGAACAATCGGTCACCCTAGATGGGCTGTCCACCAAAAAAGGAGTAATTTGGCTTGAGGTCCACAACACCGGGCCGGCAATTCCAGAAGTTGTGCTAAAGGAAATCTTTGAACCCTTCTTCACAACAAAGCAAGACGGCACTGGCCTGGGTCTCGCCATTGCGCGCAATATTGCTCGCGCTCATGGGGGAGATTTGTTCTTGAGAATAAATGAACCTGGACGCGTCTGTTTTACGCTTGAACTGCCCGCGACGATTTCTACGAACGCTGATGAAAGTGAGAAAAAATGGGCCGCATCCTGATTGTCGATGACGAGCCGCATATGAGGAGAATCTTGGCGTCCGCGCTTTCTCTTGACCGGCACGTCTCGATGGAGGCGGGCGGACTCGCCGAGGCCAGGGCTCATCTAGGTGCAGAAGATTTTGATGTTGTTTTCACTGATCAAAAGATGGGGGACGGAGAAGGTCTGGACGTGCTCGCCGCAGTGCGCGAGGCTGATCCAACACTATCCGTCGTGTTTCTCACCGCCTTCGCGACTATCGAACTTGCCGTGAAAAGTATGAAGGAAGGTGCCTTCGATTTCGTCACGAAGCCATTTCAGCCGGAAGTCATACGGGCAGCAGCGAAGCGTGCTTGTGAGCGTACAACACTCCTTCGTGAGAATGATTTACTGCGAGAAACAGTTGGCCGGTTGGAGGGTTCCTCCGAGATCTTCGGAAACTCGGTCGCGATGGACAAGGTGCGTGAGCTCATAGCACGGGTGGCACGAACCAATGCCCCGGTCCTGATCCTGGGCGAAACCGGGACCGGGAAAGAGCTTGTCGCACGAGCCGTTCACCGAAACAGTCCTCGTTCACCCAAACCCTTTATCGCCCTCAATTGTGCGGCGCTCCCGCCCACACTTTTGGAAAGCGAGCTCTTCGGTCATGAACGCGGCGCTTTCACTGGAGCTGATCGAAGCCGCGGAGGCCTCTTTGAGGCTGCCCATGAAGGCACACTTTTTTTGGATGAGATTGGCGAAATGCCCCTGGAAGCACAGGCTAAACTCTTGCGCGTGCTCACAGACGGCCAGGTAGTTCGGATCGGTTCTACCAGACCTCGCCAAGTCGATGTTCGGGTGATTGCGGCGACCCATCGTGATCTCCAACAGCGGATGCGCGATGGAATATTTCGAGAGGACCTGTACTATCGCCTCGCGGTTGTGCCTATTCCCGTGCCACCTTTGCGGGACCACCCAGAGGATATTCCAACGCTTTGCGAGCTATTTCTGCAGCAAGCATCCCGAGACCTCAAAGTCCCGAAGCACGACCTCAGTTCAGCAGCTCTGAAGTATCTGATGAATTATTCTTTTCCTGGAAATATCCGCGAGCTCAGAAATCTTATTGAGCGAGCGTGTATTCTCGCTATGTCCAAACAGATTGAATTGGAAAGTTTTCCTGTCGCTGATTCTCGACGAAAATTGGATACCCCCGATGGCGCTGCTCCGAGAAACTGGGTCGATTTTCTTCCAGAATCTGTTCAGCTCAGAGAATTTCTCAGTGGAGCCGAGAAAACCTTGATCGAGCGGGCATTAAAAGAAACCGGCGGCGCACAAGCAGAAGCTGCGCGTCGCCTGGGTCTCTCTCGTAGCGACCTGTCCTACAAGCTCTCAAAATATGGTATCAAGCCCTCTGCGGGTGAGTGAGCCATCCTCCGACTTAGCGTTCGGGCTTGGTTTCATGAACGTCTGTAGTGTTCGGAGTGGGGGCGAAAGAAGCTTCATTCGATTGAGCGAATCCCGCGCGAACGCCTAATTCATGGACGAGTCTTCCGCCATTGTGGGCTGTATTCGTCAGGATCACTGCACCCGCGCTGTAAAACAGTAGAAACGCAAGTGGGAGGATGCGAGCCGAAACGATGGTTGCTTCGCGCTTCAACAAGCGGGGGAGAAACAAGAGTGCCGCATAAATTAGAGTCAGAACGGAAAATACAATTCGAGCAGTCTCCGCGAGATCTTCATGTCGCTCTAGTACCGCACTCACTGCTGGTGTGCGTTGAGCTACTTCTCCGGCTGCTTCGCCCGTCGCTACCGCAAGGAAAGTTCCCGACGTTCCTAGGACCATTAAGGCAAGCGCTGCGATTAGAAAAGGGCGGCCTTTAGAGGGGCTCATAAGAATCCCAGCGACGATAAATAATGGCGCGACAAGGAGCAGTGCGATGGGAAAGTGAATGACGAGCGGGTGAAGCTCGGTCCAGCTTGGTATGGGCGGTAGTGCTTGCAATGCAATCATCTTGTTGCTCCTCTCCCTCACGGTTGGTGGCCGCCCGCTCAGAGCGGGCGGCCGTCCCTCGACCGACCGCTTAGCTCACTGCTTTGTATTTTTCTTTCGGTTTGAAGCAGTTCTTGCACTTCGCAAAGTTCAAATCCACAGTCGTAAACCCGCACACAGTGCAAACATAGTAGGTACGTGCGCTGGAGCCCTTGAGCCCATCCAGATTTTTCAACGCATCTGCGAAGAACTTGGCATGTTCCACTTCTGTATTTTGCGCTTGCGTAAGAGCCACGATCGCCGGTGCGTATGCGTCCTGTCGTGCCTGTGCAACAAACTCGGGATACATCGTCTGAAACTCGTAGTTTTCACCGTTAATCGCAGCTTCGAGATTCTCGCGAGTGGATTTCACAGCCGGCGTTTCCATGGAAACGTTCGGAGTGGCTCCCAGCTTGTGAATCATACCCTCGTGGTTATTACCGTGGATTTCCTCCGCGGCCGCCGTTGCTCGGAAAAGGCTT
Organism: Candidatus Acidiferrum sp.; assembly: GCA_035576885.1. Taxonomy (GTDB): domain Bacteria; phylum Acidobacteriota; class Terriglobia; order Acidiferrales; family UBA7541; genus Acidiferrum. The sequence goes on from DATLVZ010000044.1 coordinate 42,321, forward strand.
GCGACGTCTCCGTAACCCTCTTCGTCAGCTTTTTGCGCGAACGCCAGATAACGTGCATGTGCGTTCCGCTCCCCGTTAAGCGCGGTCTCAAGGTTCTGCACAGTTTTCGTTGATGCCGCGTCTCTGGGAGCTGCTGGCAGCTGGCCTGTGGTTAGTAGAGTCGCCACCGCAGTTGCAACAAACCCCCTGCACGCCCGTGATATGACCTTCCGAGTGCCTGACATTTTGCATTCCTCCATAGGTTCGAAATCATTCGAACGACAGCCTCTCCATCGCAAGAGAAATGCCAATGTGTTGAGACAACTAACTGCATGTATTCACATGTTGTTGCGGAGCAGGTCTTGTTAGGCTGCCTCACACCGTCAAAATCCTTGAACACAACCCATTGTTGTGTTCAAGGATTCTTGCCTCACAAGATGACCTGGGGGACGCTCCTTCGATTGGTAGTGATTCCCAACACCTGAATCAGTGATGGAAATCACGGGGAGAGGCCAAATGGAGGCACATTATTACCTTCGGGCTGACCCACAACTAGGCAGCACGCAGAGGGGAGCCGAAGCACGCCATCGACACGGAAGTTGAACAAACACAGGGCAAAGCAGTCACGAGCCGCTGGAAATGAATGGCATCTGCACGAGCACGAAAGCTGAGGAAGGTAAACGCCGTCGACATTCACTCATTGCTCTGGCAAGCCTCATGCATCGGCGTTCTAACAGAGAGAACATTTTATGAGTAAGGTGCAGAAGCTTCGGGTCTTTCTCCTGGTCGTTTGTGTAATTACATGTGGCGCACAGTCAGTCGCGTTCGCAGATGAAAGGTCGCCAAAAGCACACGCCTTTGTAGAGGAACATCCATCCCAACAAGAAGTTCCCAGAGCGCCCCAAGCTGAACCTCAGCAACAGTCGAAGTCCCCAGACTATTCAATTTCGCTCGAGTCCAATCTCGTGGCGCTGGATGTGCTTGTGACTGATGAAGTTGGAAACGTCCTGGATAACCTCAAGAAAGAAAACTTTCGTATCCTGGATAACGGAAAGCCTCAAATCATCACTCATTTCGCGCCGACCGTCGAACCGATCACTATCGTCATTCTCATGGAATATAGCGGCCTCGCTTACGACTACTTTGCTTACAAGGCTGCCTATTGGGGCAGTGGGTTCCTGAGGCATCTCGATGGAAAGGACTGGGTAGCCCTCATAACGTATGACATGCGGCCTACCATTCGGGTGGATTTCACGCGCAACAAGGCCGAGGTACAAGATGCGCTCAGCGTCCTGCCGTACCCGGGGTTTGGCGAGGCCAATTTGTTTGACGCCGTTCTGGACACACTCGAAAAACTTGAGCATGTTCAAGGCAAGAAGTCCATTTTGCTCATAACCACCGGCGTCGACACTTTCAGCAAGGCTACTTTGGACGAGACCTTCAGCGGGCTCAAACAGAACGATGTGACGGTATTTTGTGTTGGTGTTGCAGAGAGCGGGTATCAAATGGCGCAAATGCGCAGCGGTGTCTCGGCCATCGGCTATCCACTGTCGAAGAATCAACTGCAGGCGTTTGCGAATCTCACGGGTGGGATCGCCTATTTCCCAAGATTCGAAGGCGAAATCCCCGACATCTTCAGCAGCGTAGTGGGATTTCTTCGAAATGAATATGACCTGGGGTTTGCGCCTGCAAAGGAAAGTCTCGACGGCAAATATCACAAGTTGAAAGTAGAGGTCGTGGCAAATGACGGCCGCCCGCTGCGCGTCGTCGATAAGAAGGGAAGGACTAGAAAAGTCGAAGTCTATGCTCGTCAGGGCTACGTGGCGAAAAAGAGTGGGAGCAAGCAATAGCAGGTTGCCTGCTCACTGGAGGAGAGCCATATGAACAGCATGTTTCGACGCCTGGTGGCGTTGGCTGTCAGTCTACAGATCAGTTCTCTTGGTGTGTCGCTAGAGGGTAAGTCCACAAGACAGATGTACACGGTCTCTGGCCTGGGGCAATTTCCTGTAAGCGCGGACTCATCGCAACAGAGTCCGCTCCGAGCTCTTTTGCAGAAGCCTTACGCCGAGCTCTTTGATTTAGCACCTACTCTGGAATTCAGCGCCTCAGAGATTGAGGCGCAACGGCAGGCCCTGGGGAAGGGCAAGGACTTTTGCGTTTCGCGCTTCAAGAATCATGGAAAACAATACGGAAAGGAAATCGACACTGCGCAGAAGGATCTCAAGAAGAAGACGGCGAGCCTGACGGAAGACCAGCGCAGTCAAATCCACTGCAAAATCCAGAATCTCGAATTGCTGCGGAGTGAAGCCCAGGCACTTTCGGGACATGCCATTCCAACCGCATACGCTAATCTGAACGCGAAATTGGACGTCATTGAGAAATGGCCTGCTCTCTATAAGCAGACAGAACAGGAAATTGCCAGTGGCGCGTACGTGAATCGCCGTTGGGGAGATGTCAAGGATATCGGATTTCGCGTTATCGCCGAGAATCAACAAGACGACATCAAGAAAGGCCAGCAAGCCATCGAGGAAATGAAACGGTCGGGACTCTTGCCACCAGAAGTTGAGGACGAAACAATTCAGAAGTACGTGAATTCGGTCGCACAGCGCATCGCCCAGAAATCTGACCTGAAGATTCCGCTCCACGTTGCGGTGCTCCAATCGCGCGAAATTAACGCGTTCGCTCTCCCCGGCGGCTACCTCTTCCTTGAACGCGGCCTTCTCGAAGCAGCCGACGATGAATCGGAGCTTGCCGGAGTCATTGCGCATGAGATGGCACATGACGCCGCGCGACACGCCAACAAGCTGATGAAGAGGGCCACCATTGCCGGAATTTTCTATCAGGCAGCCCAGATAGCAGCGATTGTTCTGACTGGCGGCGTCGCCGGCATTGGGACCTACTATGCTTTGCAGTATGGCTTTTACGGCCTTGGCCTGGTCTTGAATCTGAATCTTCTCGGCGTAAGCCGCGATTACGAAATGGAGGCCGATCAGCTCGGTATCCAATATTCTTGGAACGCCGGCTATGACCCAAGTGGGTTTATTCGGTTTTTCGACAAAATTGCCACGCGCGAGGGCTACGTGAACGGAGCAAGCTGGTTCCGCACTCACCCTCCCTTCTATCAGAGGATGGTAGATACCAGGCGAGAGATCATGTTTCTGCCAGCCAAACCTGACGTGATCGTGCAGACTTCCGCGTTCGAGCAAATGAAGAAAGAACTGGCACCGATCGCGGCAGCGGCGAACAAGGAAGAAATGGGAAAGCCCAGTTTGAAAATCACCCGTGAACAGGGATGCGAGCCTCCGAAGAGACTTGAATACACCCCGGGACAACCAGTTGAAGCGCTCTGCGCTGCGCCGATTCAATCGGTGACTGACCCCAAGCAGTGAAGTATTACTGGCCGGATGTGCGAGTCTCAGGGCGCGGATTCGGGCTGGCACCTTAGAATCGAGACTTCGATGAACGCCTCGTCAGTATCCGTGGACGCTGTCTTCCACATGCACGAAATCACCAAGGTCTATCGCATGGGAGATGTGGAGGTTCACGCCCTCCGTGGTGTAACCCTGGATCTGTTGCCTGGCGAATTCGTGGTCATGCTGGGACCTTCGGGCAGTGGTAAATCCACACTGCTAAATATCCTGGGTGGCTTGGACTTACCCACCAGCGGTGAGGTGCGCTACCGGGATCACAATCTAACAGAGGCAAGCCGAGAAGAACTGACGCGCTTCCGCCGCGAACACGTGGGCTTCGTGTTTCAATTCTACAACTTGATCCCAAGCCTGACGGCTTTGGAAAACACGGCGCTGGTAACCGAGATAGCGAGCAATCCATTGAATGCGGAAGAGTGTTTGCGAATGGTCGGCTTGGGAGACCGCCTCCATCACTTTCCAGCTCAGCTGTCGGGTGGTGAGCAACAGCGTGTGGCCATCGCACGGGCCGTCGTCAAGAGGCCTGAAGTGCTCTTGTGTGACGAACCGACAGGCGCACTCGACTACGCAACCGGGAAGCTCGTGCTAGAGATTCTGGCTCGAGTGAATCGGGAGCTAAAGACCATTACCGTGGTGATCACCCACAATGCGGCAATTGCAGCAATGGCGGACCGGGTGCTCCGTATCAGCAGCGGGCGGATTGTGGACGTTCAGAAAAACGATAGACGGGCTTCACCCGCGGAATTGGCTTGGTGACATGCGGGTAAGCGTCTTAAACCGAAAGCTACTGCGCGACCTTTGGCATCTTCGAGGCCAGGTCTTTACGGTTGGGCTGATTGTGGCTTGCGGAATCGCTACATACGTCACAATGCGCGGTGCTTACGAATCCATTGAGCGCGCGCAACAGGACTATTACACGCGCTACAGATTCGCCGACGTATTCGCACAGCTTAAACGAGCGCCCAATGTTCTGACTCAGCAAATCGCGTCTTTGCCCGGCGTAAGCAGCGTGGAAACGCGCGTGGTGGTTGAGGTGAATTTAGATGTGCCGGGCTTGGATGAACCGGCCATTGGCCGTTTGATCTCCATCCCTGAGCGACCAGGCCCCCTCTTGAATGGTCTGTACTTGCGCAGCGGACGCTATATCGAAGCCGGAAGGCCAGATGAAGTATTGATGAGCGAATCGCTTGCGACGGCCAATCGACTGCATGTGGGAAGCTCCGTTGGCGCGGTCATCAACGGGCGGTGGGAGCGTCTGCGCATTGTGGGCATAGCGCTGTCTCCCGAATACGTTTACGAGATTCGCGGGGCGGAAGTCTTTCCCGACAATCGGCGGTTTGGTGTTCTGTGGATGAGTCGCGAGGCGCTCGGCCCGCTTTTCAACATGGAGGGCGGTTTCAATGACGTGTCTTTGTCCTTGGCGCCGGGCGCGAGTGAACCTGGGATTATCGAGAACCTCGACAGGTTGCTTGCGCCCTACGGTGGCCTCGGCGCTTACGGCCGGGAGGATCAAATCTCCAATCGCTTCTTGACCGATGAAATTGCCCAGGATCGCGTGACCGGTATCTTTGTTCCCTCGATCTTTCTCGGTGTGGCAGCCTTCTTGATCCATGTGGTGCTTTCACGGCTGGTAAGTACGCAAAGAAACCCCATTGGACTGTTGAAAGCTTTTGGCTTTACCGACATCGCGGTGGGAATTCATTACTTAAATTTCGGGCTTGCCGCCGTCCTTTTTGGCACAGCACTAGGGGTACCTTTAGGAATTTGGATGGGTAATGGCCTCTCCCGAATGTACCAGAATTTCTTTCGGTTCCCCGAACTTAACTTTGTGGCCAGTCCTCGACTCCTCTTTTGGAGTGTCGCGATTAGCGGTGCCGCGGCATGCCTTGGGGCTGTCTCCGCCTTGCGAACTGCCGTTGCCCTGCCTCCTGCCGAGGCCATGCGACCGGAATCTCCCCCCAAGTTTCATGAAGGTGTCGTAGAACGTTTCGGGTTCGGGCATTTGTTCTCTATTTCCACGCGCATGATTCTGAGAAATCTGGAGCGTCGCCCGTGGAAAGCGACTTTGACCGTTGTGGGGATGGCGGTTGCAGTGGCTATCCTTATCGTAGGTTTCTATTTTTTTGATGCCATCGATTACTTGGTCAGAGTGCAGTTTCGAACGGCACAGCGCGATGATGTAACGATCACTTTGTACGAGCCTCATGGTGAGCAAGCCCGCTTCGACGTAAACCACTTGATTGGTGTGTTGCATTCCGAGCCGTTCCGTGTGGTACCCGCGCGGCTCCGGTACGAGCATCACTCGAAGCGAATCGCTTTGCAGGGACTTGAACCGAACGGAGATCTGCGCCGGGTGGTAGGCAAGAATTTCGATATAGCGCGTATTTCTCCGGATGGTGTGTTGCTCACAGATAAACTTGCCGAGGTCCTCGGCGCTAAAACAGGAGATACGCTCCAAATCGAAGTTTTGGAGGGTGACAGGCCAAAGAGAGAGGTGCAGGTCGCCGGAACCGTGGATGAAATGATTGGCCTTTCCGCCTACATGGATATCTCCTCTCTCAATCGAATGATGCGAGAAGGACACTCGATCTCCGGGGCCTATTTGGCCGTTGATAGCAGCGTGCTCCCTCAGCTCTATACGACCCTCAAACGAACACCGGCCGTAGCCGGCGTGGCAGTGCGAGAAGCGATGCTACAAAGCTTCTTTCGGACAATCGCCGAAAGCTTGCGCATCTCCAGTACGGCGCTGAATCTATTCGCATGCTTGATAGCGGTGGCCATGGTCTACAACGGGGCGCGAGTTGCCCTTTCGGAGCGTGGGCACGAACTCGCATCGTTGCGTGTCCTTGGTTTTACCCAGCGCGAGATTGGCTTCATGCTGCTGGGTGAGCAGGCGCTACTAACCCTGGTCGCTATTCCTATTGGGTTTTTGTTGGGGTATGGAATTTGCGCAGGTTTAACGGCAGTGATGCGAACGGAATTGTACCGCATGCCACTGGTCGTGAACGCGAGCACATACGGGCTGGCTGTTTTGATCCTAGGAGCCGCGGCTGCGTGTACTGCAGCTCTCATCTACCGGCGCTTGCGCTACTTGGACTTGGTCGAAGTACTTAAGACGAGGGAATAACGTGGCGAAGAATTCAGGCGTGCGTAAATCGGCAGCTGCAGTTGGGGTCGCAGCGGGTGTCGTAGTTTTGTTCCTTATTCTGCGACCTTCCCCCTTACCGGTGGAATCCGCCAAAGCAACGATCGGCCCTATGCGCGTGACGGTCGACGAGGATGGTGAAACCCGCGCGCACGACAGATTTGTCGTGGCAGCTCCAATTCCAGGGCGACTATTGCGCGTTGAGCTGGAGGAAGGAGACGCGGTCAACGAGAACGCAGAGGTTGCAAGGATCGAACCCGTTCCCTTGAATCAGCAGCAGCGCGAGGAGGTGCTGGCGCGGATCGCTGCGGCCGACGCACTGAAACGCCTGGCGGATGCCCGCCTTGCTCACGCTCGGGAGGATTATGAGCAGGCGAAGAGAGATCTCGCGCGTGTGGAAGGCCTTGCCAGAGAAGGTATTGTATCGAATCAAGTGCTCGAGCAGGCGAGCACTGCGAAGACCACCAGCGGAGAGGAGTTCGAAGCGGCAAAATTCAACGCATTAGCAGCGGCCTCCGAGATCAAGGTGGCCAGATCGGGTCTGGTGGGCATGGATGCCTCTAATGCGACTCACAAAGTCATCTTACTCCGGTCTCCAGTAGCGGGGCATGTTCTTCGAGTTGTAGAGAAAAGCGAGCGAGTGGTGCTCGCAGGCGCACCTGTGCTTATCATTGGGGACCCAAACCGAATCGAAGTGGTCACGGATGTTTTGACAACGGATGCCGTGAATGTGAAACCGGGCGCACCGGTCTATTTAGAAGGCTGGGGAGGGGACTATCCGATTCGCGCGAAGGTTCGATTGATTGAACCGGCAGGATTCACAAAGATATCGGCGTTGGGTGTCGAAGAAAAACGGGTGAATGTTATTTCAGATTTCGCCGATCCCCCAGACGGACTCAGTGATGGCTACCGGGTCGAGGCGCGGATCGTGACTTGGGAAGGACAAAATGTTCTGAAGATTCACGGGAGCGCTGCATTTCGGACGGGAGAAACTTGGAGCGTGTTTGTGATCGAGGGAGGGCGAGCTCGTCGGAAAGCGGTGCAAATCGGGCATCGAAATCAGACCGAAGTGGAAATCCTGCAAGGATTGACTGCGGGTCAAGAAGTTATTCTGCACCCCTCCAATGAGCTCAAGGACGGGATACGTGTCCGAGCACAATAGCAAGTTGAGGAGTCGTGCGGGCCTTGCCTTCTTGCTCGGTCTGACGGCTGTCGCGCTCTATCTCTGCTATGTTTTGATTGCTCCTTTCCTGGAGCCTATTCTCTTTTCCGCTGTCTTGGCTGTTCTTTTTTATCCTCTCCACTCGCAGATTCTTCGCTGGATTCGGAATCGCAATGTTTCCGCGCTCTTATCCACGTGTTTAGTCATTTTGTTCATCGCTTTGTCTGCCGTATTTCTTGGACGCTCGCTCGTAACGGGACTGCGCGACATCTACCAATCGCTCAGTAGTTCGGGCGATGGGAGCGAGAGACTAAGCCTTTACCTCATTCACCTTTTTGAGAGGGCAGTGGAATTGGTTAGCCGCTATCTTCCAATTTCCACTTCTGATTTGCGAACTGCGACTGTGAGCCAAGCTGAGAAGGGAGTCGCTGCGCTTCTCAATATGACGGCCGGCGCTCTTGGAAGCATGACAGCGCTCCTTGCCAACACTTTGATTGCCTTCTTCATCTTGTTCTTTTTTCTTCGAGACGGCAGAGCGATGTTGCGCCGCGCTGCTGTTCTGCTCCCGCTCAATGCGGATCAAGCAAGAGGGCTATTCACTCGCGTTAAAGACACTCTCAACGCCATCGTATATGGGACTCTTACCATGGCTGCACTCCAGGGCGCGCTAACCGGTCTCGCCTTCTGGATTTTGGGAGTTACTTCGCCTGTCCTGTGGGCCATCGTCACGACACTCTGTGCGCTGTTGCCGGTAATTGGAACAGCGATTGTTCTCCTGCCCGCGATTTCGATGCTCGCCTTCAGCGGTCACTGGATCAAGGGCCTCATTCTTCTCGCATGGGCAATGATTGTCGTCCATCCTGTAGACAATTTGTTGCGCCCGTATCTGATCGGGGGTCGCACAAACCTCTCGACTCTTTATGTCTTCTTTGCACTCCTCGGAGGATTGAAAGTATTCGGTCCGCTCGGAGTGGTCATCGGCCCGATCGTTCTGGCGATAACGTTGGCGCTCCTTGGCTTTCTCCGCGAAGAAAAGCGTTCAGGTAACTGGAGTTTTGAACGTGAAACTTCACTATCTCCGCCCACATAGCCTGTATTGTGAGTTGTGGCTATTTAGGTTTATTCCGAGTCCGGGCGTGCCGATGAGCGCCCGACCCCGTTAAGGGGTGCCACATATGAACATTCTTCCCATCGCCTTACTGACAATCGTCATTTCGGTTTGTGTGCTTTGGATCGCGGGAGTACTGGCACGGCGACGCTTCCACGGCCGTATCGCTCGGGAGGTGCGCAGACTCCTTAGCCACGCGGGAAAGGGTGTAGGTCCCGAGCGCTTCGCTGCCTTGCGAGAACAATTGCCGCAGCCCGTTCGCAGATATCTACAATTTGCTTTGGCGGGCGACTCAACTACCCTACGAACAATGCTGCTCCGGCATGTGGGTTGGTTTCGAACCAATCCGAAGCAGCGATGGCTCCCAATTAAAGGAGAAGAATACTTCACTGTTGGCGAGCCGGGTTTCGTCTGGCGAGCGACAGTTCGCGTGGCTCCACTCCTGTGGATTGAAGCCTGCGACCGGCTCATAGACGGTCGAGGCAACATGCTCGTCAAGTTTTGTTCGATCTTCACGCTCGTCGACGCCAGCGGCACGGAATTGGACCAGGGAGCTCTTCTGCGATGGCTCGCCGAGGTCGTTTGGTTTCCCGTCGGTTATGTAGGCGATCGCATTCGCTGGGAGTCCATTGACTCCGATTCATCTCGGGCGACACTTGTTCATGAGGGTCGGTCGGTGACCGCGATAGTGGAATTCGATGGAGAAGGCAAGCTTGTTGGGTTGCGCGGGCAACGCTTTCGCAGCGTAAATGGAAGCACAGTCCTCACGCCGTGGAAGGGATTATGCAGCGACTACCGCGAATTCGGTGGGACACGCATCCCGGCGTCGGTCGCCGTAAGTTGGGAGCTTCCAGAAGGCCATTTCAGCTACGCAAAATTTCAAGTGACCGCTATCCACCCAAACGTGGATACGCTCCCTGGTTGATATCGACTTCAACATTTGGTCTCTACGTTGGCGGATAACGGGCTCCAAGCTCGGCGCTCGACAATTCACTTCTTATGACTTACACAAAAGAAAAAGGCCGGAATCCTGGTTTCCGGCCTTATCGAATTGGTTGCGGGGGTCAGATTTGAACTGACGACCTTCGGGTTATGAGCCCGACGAGCTACCAGGCTGCTCCACCCCGCGCTTTAGATACTACGCCACTTGCTTCACTTCTGCAAATGCACGTTTCGCGTGCACGTTTCGCGCCGTATAAAATGTAACCGAGAGTGGCAACGACATTTCATTTAACAGTTAACCCAACCAAAAACATGGACACGGGGAGGACCGGTTGGGGAACAAACGGAGATGTAACTATCTGCGGGCCACTTATGAGTGGCATCGGTTGGCAGGACACCTAGTCAGGAACGTGATTCCGACTGAATCCTGCGCTAACATCGCCCTTCACCGGGAATACGCCATCCGGCTGCTGAACGGACTGCGGTCAGAGAAGCGGCGGAGGGCGCGGGGCCCTGGCTGAGTTAGTGTCGCGGAGACTTCATGAACCCTGAGAGCATCCGCCTGCTCGACCACACATGCCGGCTGTGGCAAGTTTAGAGGCGTCCGTCAGATCATCGCTGACTATGAACGAGCGCCGTTCTGTCAGTTAGAGTTTCTGCGATTGGCAATGGCTCCGCTTTTCGCCTGAGAATTCCTACCAGGTATTGTAGGCTGTCCCTTCAAACGGCGAAGTGCGCTCCGAGTTCGAGTGCACATTGACCATTCCCGTGGTCACTTGGTCTGGACTCATCACGACGTTGTCGAATTCCGGCACCCAATCCTTAGCGCGAGTCATGGGATCTATGGGAACTTCTCGTAAGTATCCAGCTTGCTGAAGATCGTCCAACGATTGCGGTGCCGCCTGCTTATCGAGCGTGAATTGATCAATCGCTTGACGCATCACCTGCAAATCATGCTTCAGCACCGCCTCCCGCGATCGCTGTATGCTCTTGTCGTAACTCTGCGCGGCCATTCCTATCAGAATCAAAATGATCGTGATCACGATCATCAACTCGATCAATGTAAAACCGGCGCCGAAACCACCCACACGGCGCTTCCGCATCGCGCCCCTCTCTTCTAAGCACCGCCTATTATTCTTCATCCCCACACCTCGACCGCACTACCAGTCGCTATACTTTGTGCCATCGAGCGCAGTGCTCGTGGATTTCGAATAAACATCAAAAATGTTTTTTCCACACCAGCTTGTCGAGTCAGGGTCATCGGACACGCAACGCAATCCCCAGTCGGCCTGCCCGGTCATCGGGTCCACGGGAATCTTGCGCAGGAAACGCAGCCTTTTGTCGTCTCCCGCCCCGAGTTGCACGCCCTTCACCAGCGTATCCAAATCAGGAGGATAATTCTCGCTGCCAACTTCCGTTCGAAACTTATGTTGATCGGCCAGGTCTTTATACCTGTCTATCGCGTCCTTCATGATCCGCAAATCGTAATGTAGTTCGGACTCTTTTTGCCGTATTACTGTGTAGCGGAAAACCGGCAGCGCCATCGAGGAAAGAACAAGAAGGATGGAGCAAGCTATAATTAATTCCAGAAGCGTCATTCCTGTTGTCGAGGAAAGGCGCGGCTGGCGATACCGAGAATTGGTACGAAAGTCGCACTGCAACATCGCTTTTCCTTTTGGTTGGACTAGGGCTGAACTTGTACCGTTGCCTCACCGGTGATCAACGGAATAGGTCTCTGCTGCGAATCTTTGGCGTTTTGCTGCACGATCGATAAGTTCGAGGAACCCGGTGCGAGCGCCTTGATCACAATCCCAAGCAATGTGCCGCTTCCGCTCACGCCTTGCGTATTTGGCTGCCGAGTTGCGGATATGATGGCCTGCCCCTTCTGTTCGTCAAGACTCTTTACGATCGCGATTTCCTGAGTCCCCCCGGAGAGGAAGCCGCCGTGCTGTCCCTCGCTGACAGCGTGCTGCACATCCTCGATGCCGATCACTGCCGGATTGAATTGCAGCAGCATCGGGATCGAGAACAAGTCGCTCACGTTGTCCACCACCACCGCAATCGTTTTTCTCTCCCCCACTTTCAGAGTGAGGGCCTGCGGCTCGAATCGCAGCTTGCCCGGTTGACCTTGCGGGGGATTCACAAATGGCGCAGTTGCACCGGGCGTGGGCGTCGCCACTCCGGGCATCGCACCGGCCGGTGTTTGCCCAGCGGGCTTGACCGGAATCTGGACTGGTGCGCGGATCTCGCTTTCGCGTCTTACCTGAATATTTTGATCGGAACCTGAATACACACCTCGCAAATTTTCCTTCGTCCAGTCTGGCAGCCGGACGATGTGCGGAATCATCACGATGAGCACTTCGTCTTCCTGATGGTCCACGTTATCGGTGGAAAACAGGTAACGGATGATGGGGATCTTCGCCAACCCCGGCCACCCATTCAGCGTCTTGGTGTCTGTTCTCTGGATGAGCCCGCCAAGAATATTGGCCTCGCCATCCTTCAACCGAATGTCCTCCTCGGCAACGCGCTGGCTGATGATGGGCTGGCTGATTCCGCCGATCGTGGATGTTCCCGTGACGGAAGACACTTCAATTTTTGATTTCAGGCTGATTTCATGATTTGGGTGCACCCTGGGAGTGAGGGTGATATTCACGCCCACATCCTGATATTGGAACTGTGTGTTGACCAGCGGGTTGACCAGGCCAGCGGCGCCCACCGCTCCCACGCCGACGCCGGCCTGGAAGCTTCCTGTGGCAATCGGGATGCGGTCCCCGATCTTAAGTGTGGCTTGTTGCCCGTCCACCGATCGCAGTTCAGGGTTCTGAATAATCTTCGTATACGTATCGGTTAGAATTGCATTGGCCGTAAAGTTTGGCAGTGTCACGCTGTAATCACTGCTGTTCAACGTCCTCAACGTGTTAAACGTAATGTTGTTTGTCGTCGTCGAAGTCGTTGAGCTCCCGGTCGTCGTTGTCGCATTCGGATTTATCGCCACCGATGCGCTTTGCCCCGGCAGGACTCCAAGGTTGCGCAGACGATCTGTGCGCGCCTCCAGTACTTCCACCTGAATTACTACTTCCGGCTTAGCCTTGTCGATGTCGTCGATCACCTTGCCTATCAGTGTCAGTACGTCTGGAGTCGCGCGGACAACGATCGCGTTCTGTGAGTTGAGCTGCGCAATGCGCCTCAAATCGAAGAATTGCCGCATTCCGGTCACGATCTCCGTCAAGTCTTGGGGTGTCACCGTGTTGGACAAATAAAATGTCTTCACCACCTCTTCTTCATAGTCCTTCCGCTTTTGCGCCTGGTCTGGCGCGACGAGGATGATGTTTTCCGTGACGGGCTTCCAGAACGCCTTGCTCTCAATGCAGACAATTTCCAGCGCCTGCTCCAAGGTTACGTTGTTCAAATCCACCGTGATTCGCCGGGCCGGGAAGTCTGGATCATAAATAATCGTCAGTCCTGCCAGCTTCCCGATGGTGTCGAACACGATCCTGGAGTCGTTGGATGCCTTATAGTTGATGGGCGCATTTGATAATGGCTTGAGCTGAGGCGGTGCCGACATCAACCGTTCCGTGTCGTTCTCTGCGATCGGGGGCGTGCCATCGGCCGCATGGTTTTGCTCCACGATCAAAGCCAGGGTCTTTTTCAGTTCCTGGCTCGCGATCGCGCTCGACGGATCAATCATTTGAGCCCGTTGGAATTGGGCAGCCGCCCCTTGCAGGTCGCCATTTTCCCGCTGTTTCACGCCCTGCTTAACGTGTTGCTCTCCGGCCAGGAATCGCGTTTGATTGACCCTGATTTTGAAGCTGGCGTTGTTGGGGTCGGACTTAAGCGCCTTCTGGTAAAATTCCAGCGCGGCGTCATAGTCCTGTATCGTCTCCGCCTTCCGCCCTTTGCTATAATCCGTCTGGCCTTTCGGGCAGCCCGCCGCGAACAAACCGATTCCGACACATAGAATGACAGCACGACAACTGCGCATGGACTCTCCGGGGGCTCGGCTTTGAACCGTTTCAGTCTATCATCCGGTTTAGAGCACCGGCAACACACGGAAGGTTGGCTGTTCTATTTCCGATAATATGGTCGCCTGTCGCAGCCACCTGTGCAAGACCGTAGGGAAGCCTACCCACATCGTATCCCCCTGAGTTGTCGAGGTAATAATCCAGAAACACGGGTGGAAGCAAGCAGAGTTCGAGCGGGGAACGAGGTGCGAGGCGCTCGATGATTTGCCATGGAGTGAGGTTTTCCTTG
>DATLVZ010000045.1:0-26373 GCA_035576885.1 Candidatus Acidiferrum sp.
GGATTCCCACTTTCCCACAGCCACAACAACAAGCCCCGCTCACGTCCTGCGCTCCAAGCAAACCACCAACTCCAAACGCCGCTTCTCACTCAAACACTTCAAACCCGCCAGGGGGATACGATGTGAGTAGGCTCTTCCACCTGTGCAAGACCGTAGCCAAGCTTTAACACTCCAGTTATGATGGAAGATTGTGCCGAAGCCCGCGAAGAAACTCGAGAAGGGTACCAAATCCGGCGAGCAAGTCGTGGCTCAGAATCGCGCCGCCTCCTACAATTTTCACCTGCTGGACAGGTTCGAGGCCGGCTTGGTCCTCCATGGCACGGAGGTGAAAGCCCTGCGCGAAGGAAAAGCGAATATTCGTGACGCTTACGTCGATTTCAAGCCTAGCGGCGCATGGCTCGTTAACGCGCACATTGCCCAGTACATGCCCGGTGGTCCGTGGAACCACGAGCCTCTTGGTTCGCGCAAGCTCCTTCTCCACAAGAACGAAATCTACAAACTCGCTGGCCGTACCCAATCCAAGGGCTTGACCGTCATTCCTTTGCGCATCTACTTCCGCAACGGCCTGGCCAAAGTGGAAATCGCTCTGGCGCAAGGCAAGAAGTCGTGGGACCGCCGCCAGGACGAGCGCGACAAGGAAGCTCGTAGGGAGACTGAAAAAGCGATGTACAACAACCGGAGGCGATAGGAGAATCATGCAAATCACGTTAGCAACTCAGCCGTTCGCAGCCATCGAAACCGAAGCACTTGTGACCTACGTTTTCGAGGATACTGAACCCGTGCAAGGCCGCATTTCGGAGATCGACCAGGCGGCAAACGGCCTTCTAAAAAAACTGGCGAAGAGCGGCGAGCTCACCGGCAAAACGCTCGAGATGACGCTCATTCACGCGCCGGCCGGACTGAAGGCCGCGCGGATGCTGCTTGTCGGGGCGGGGAAGCGCGAAAAATTCGATTCGGCCGCGCTGCGCAAGATTTCGGGAGCCGCCCTGCGCTATTTGAAGTCGCGGGGAGTTCACAATTTTTCTGTTGTCGCGCGCGAAAACGGCGCGACGGAAGATACCGCGCAGGCCCTCGCCGAGGGCGCCATCGCCGCGGACTTTGAATCGGACAAATACAAGACCGACAAGAAAAACGACAAGTCCATCGATTCCGTCCTGCTCGCGGGGTATTCCGAAGCCGAGCGCGCTGCCGGAGAGAAAGGCTTGACGCGCGGGCGAGTCATCGCGGAGTCGCAGAACTTTGCCCGCGATCTCATCAACGAGCCGTCGAATAAGCTGACGCCGAAGATTCTCGCCGAAAAAGCAGAAGCCATGGCCAAGCAAGCCGGCCTCGCAGTGGAAATTCTCGACGAAAAGAAAATCGCCGACCTCAAGATGGGCGCGCTGCTCAGCGTCGCACAAGGAGGGCCCGAGCCGCCGCGCATGATCGTCATAACCTACAACCCGGCGAATCCCAAGCCGGGTGCGCCGGTGATTGGCCTGGTCGGAAAAGCGGTGACGTTTGACACGGGCGGCATATCCATCAAGCCTTCGGAAGGTATGGAAAAAATGAAGTACGACATGGCCGGCGGCGCCACGATGATCGGCGTGATGCGCGCGCTCGCAGCGCTGAAGCCAAACGTGAAAGTGATCTGCGTGGTGCCGTCCACGGAAAACATGCCGGGCGGCAAGGCTCAGAAGCCCGGCGACATTCAGACGGCCATGTCCGGCAAGACGATTGAGGTCCTGAACACGGACGCTGAAGGGCGGCTGATTCTTGCCGACGGCGTTCACTACGCGAAGCAACTCGGCGCAACGCATCTTGTGGATGCGGCGACGCTGACTGGAGCGATTGTAGTGGCGCTTGCGAGCATCAACGTGGGAGTCTTCAGCGGCGCGGATCAATTGTGGACCGACAGAGTTCTCGCCTCGGCGAAAGCGGCCGGCGAGAAAATGTGGCAACTTCCGATGGATGACGAGTACCGCGAGTTCATCAAGGGCACGGTCGCCGACATTCAAAATATCGGGAGCGGCAAGGGCGGCGGGTCGATTACGGGAGCGTGGTTCATCCGCGAATTTGCAGGCGACACGCCGTGGGTGCATTTGGATATTGCGGGCACGGCCTGGAACGACGACGCCAAGCCCTGGCTCGCCAAAGGCCCGACAGGCGTCGCGCTTCGCACCCTGGTCCATCTCGCGATGTCTTATTAGCATCGAGCTTGTATCGCATCGAGTAGCACGACAGGGCACGATGTGTCGTGCCACTACATTTTTTCCGGCGCCTCAATGCCCAGTAAACCCAGGGTCTCTACCAATCGGGCCTCCACCAATTCGGTCAAGCGCAGCAGGAAGGCGCGTTTTTGTTCATCTGGTTCCGTCAGGATATGGTGCTTGTGGTAAAAATTGTTAAATTCCTGCGCCAACTGGAACGCGTACTTAGCAACGAATGCAGGTTCTTGCGCGCCGATGGCCGCGTCCACCGCAAGGTCCAGCGATCCTGTCTGCAGCAACAATTCCCACAGGCCGTCGCCTTCCGTGCCTTGCAGCAGTGTCGCGATCGTCTCTTGGGTCAGCGCCGCGTTCGTCGCACCGGCTTCCACGCCCTTTCGGCGTATGCCGCGAATTCGCACGACGGCATACTGGCAATATGGGCCGGTCTCGCCCTCAAAACTTAGCGCATCCTTGAAATCGAAGGCGATGATCGCATTTCGCGTAAATTTCAGCAGAAAAAAACGCAGCGCGCTCACGGCAATCGCATGCGCGGTCTGTTTCTGTCCGGCTTCGGACATTTCGGCGTGACGCTGCCGGACTTCGGCGAGAGTGGCCGTCTCGAGTTTGTCAATCAGATCATCGGCCTTGACGCCGAAGCCTTTGCGGCCGCTGACCTCGACGTACGGTTTCTTTGCCTCTTCAATAGTTAGCTCATAGCCCATCTCTGCTGCACAACGCGGTGTGAGCGCTACAATTTCATATGACAGGTGAATGGATTTCTCAGCAGCCTGCGCGTGCCCAAGCCGGCGCAATCCTTCCGCTACAACGTCCTGCAAATAGGACTGCCGCGTGTCAATCACGTTGTAAACAATCGAAGCAGGCTCGCCAAAATGCGGCGCGCCGGCCTCGCTGACTCCGCTGGTTGTAGCCCAAACAATTTCGCCTTCGGGAACGTTTGGCCACTTCCGGTAATGAAAATCTTTCCCGAGCAGCCCAAATTTCCAGAGCTGATATGCAATGTCTTTACCGACGTATGTCACGGTGCCGTTGGAGCGCACGATGATTTTGTCCTGGATGTTTTCCTCGTCCGCGTCCACGGCTTTTTCCTTGGCGTCTTTAGCCTGCTTGCTCTTTTCTTCCTCGTTCCACGGCATGATCCAGCAGCCCGCCATTTTTCCGGTCGTTGCCAGTTGAATTGCGCCGGACGCCTTTAGCTTCTCGAAGGCGGCATCCCAAAATTTCAAGTGCAGAATTTCGCTCTCTCGCGCCAGCAGCTCATAGAAAATCCCCAGCCGCGCCATCGTCTGGAGATGCAAACTAACAATCGCGTCCGCGATCACCTTCGCAACCTTCGATTCCTCACCCCTATCTTCCTCAATCGCTTTCAGCGTTCGACCGCGCAAGTCAGCGGCGCGAGCCTTGTCCTCCTCAAAAAAGTGCGTCGCCTTCGCATACAAATCCCAGCAGTAGTAATCGAAACGCGTCTCCGTAGCGAGTTTCTTGACGCTCTCAAGCGTCCGCTGCTCCGTATCAAGGAAGCCGATCACCACGTCCGCCACTTGCACGCCGGTATTGTCGATGTAGTTCTGCACCTGCACGGCGTTACCCGCGTGCCGAAGCACACGAGCCATGGTGTCGCCCAAAACGGCGTTTCTCACGTGCCCGATGTGCGCCGCTTTGTTGGGATTGATGCTGGTGTGCTCGACAATAATCTTGCCGCGAGCTTCACCGGCTCGCATTATCTTGTCTTCTCCGCGCTGTTCTTTCCACGCGCTCACCCAAAAGGCAGCGCGGTCAAAGTACGCGTTTAGATATCCCGCGCCAGCAACTTCCACGCGTGCGATAGCCTCGATCTTGCCCAAACCATTGGCAATCTCCAGCGCGATCATTCGCGGCGCCTTCTTCAACCGCTTCGCCAACTCAAAACAGACTGGACATGCCGCCTCGCCCATTTCGATTTTGGGCGGGCGATCGAGGACGATTTCGAGAGAAATCGAGTAATGCTCCTGGATGTAGCGCGCCAGAGCATCGCGGAGGCGGTTAGCAATAGTTAGATACACAGACCCTCGTGGGAAAATAGAAGTGAGTATAAGTGGAAGGGAGGAAGAGCGTCAAAAGGTAACGCCGGGTAGCGAGGAGGCGTGTGTGCGGGGTACCCCCCACCCCCGGTGTTTTTTGTAAGAGTGGCATATAAAGGACTTACGCGGGACAGTTTTGCAAAAATTTGAAAACAAAGGATTTCAAAGTCCAAGGAATCAGAGAGTTGCGATTGTCCTGGAAGAGTTGCAAATAAAGAAGTTAGAGGAGCGACTTGGGCGAAAAGTCGAGATGTTCTTCTTCCATGGGGCTTAGAAAGGTCCACGGGGCGAGAGGACATTGAGGCAGGCACGAGGAACGGTGCCGATTAGAGAGTTATTATAGCAGAAGCGTTATAGTTGTCAAGTAATTAATGATAAGCACTTTATTTTCCGCAAGATGGCTCTGACCGAGATCTGGAATTAAAGGGAGGAATGGACCAAAACCGTTCCGACAAGGAGCCTGGAGCGGGGTGCATTGCCATCCCCGCCTTAGGGCGATACTGCGGCGCAGTTTGACACACCTGGGTTGCGCCGATAGTATCGAACTTTAACCAAGAGCCTTTCTTGAAGGCTTTCAGCACGGGCGCGGATTTTGAAGTGCAAGGTCCCTCCGCGCGGCGGCGTCCCATGAAACTTGCGTATTTTGATTGCTTTAGCGGAATTAGCGGCGACATGACGCTGGGCGCACTAGTCGATGCCGGTTGCGCCGTGGAGCAACTGCGCGCGGAGTTGCGCGGCTTGCAGGTTCCGGGATGGGAATTGACGGCGGAAAAGGTTTGGAAAAATGGGATGGCCGCGACCTATGTGAATGTAAAGACGGAGGATCAGTCGAAGCACCGGTCACTCAGCGCCATATTAGAGATCTTGCAAAAATCCAAGCTAGCCCCGGCAGTCCGTGAGCGAGCCGCCGCGATTTTCCAGAAACTTGGCGAGGCGGAAGCCCGAGTACACGATGTGCCACTCGAAAAGATTCATTTTCATGAGGTTGGGGCGGTGGACGCCATTGTGGATATTGTGGGCGCCTGTATCGGGTTTGAGGCGCTCGGGATCGAGAAGTTTGCTTGTTCGCCTTTGAACGTCGGCGGCGGCACGGCGAAGATGGCACATGGAGTGTTGCCCGTGCCAGCGCCTGCTACCGCTAGATTGCTGACCGGAAAGCCGACATACTCGAACGGGGTGCAAAGAGAGTTGGTGACGCCTACCGGTGCGGCGATTGTGGCGACGCTATGCGATAAGTTTGGGCCGCAGCCGGCGATGAGCGTATTGGCGATTGGATATGGCGCGGGTACGTGGGACCTTGAGGGGCAGCCGAATGTGTTGAGGATCATGGTTGGAGAAGAAGTTGGCGCAATGAAAAGAGCACAGGCTGAAGCCTGTGCCACCGGGTTGGACGAAGAGATTGCCGTCCTCGAGGCTAATCTCGACGACATGAATCCGCAGATTTACGGATACTTTTTGGAAAAGGCGCTGGGGGCAGGGGCATTGGATGTTTACACGACGCCGGTGCAGATGAAGAAGAACCGGCCGGGGACACTGTTGACGGTTTTGTGCAAACCGCGGGACACGAATGCGTTGATGTCGCTGATATTTGCCGAGACGACGACGTTTGGCGCGCGCACGTACCGGGCGCAGCGGCGGGTTCTGCCGCGGGAATGGGTGAGCGTGGCGACGCAGTACGGCGACGTGCGGATCAAAGTGTCGCGGGTGAATGGGAGCGTGTTGCATGTGGCGCCAGAGTTTGAGGACTGCAAGAAGTTGGCGGTGGAGAAAAATGTGCCCTTGCAGAGAGTGATTGCGGAAGCGATGCGGAGTTACGAGAAAATCTAAGAGAAAATGTAACGCAGAGGCACAGAGGGTACAGAGTCCCAGCAGAGAAGAAGAAAACACAGAAAAGACAAACGAACGAAACGGAGAAGAATGGCGGGGAAACCAAAATATTATCTGACGACGCCGATTTACTACACGAACGGATTGCCGCACATCGGGCACACCTATTCGACGATTGTGTGCGACACCATCCGGCGGTACAAGCGGATGCTCGGATACGACGTGGTGATGACTACAGGGACGGACGAGCACGGTGTAAACGTTGAGCGCTCGGCGAAGAAGGCGGGTGTTCCGGAATCCGAGTTTGTGGCGAAAATGGCCGCGCAGTGGAAGGCACTTTGGGATGAGCTTGGGGTGCAGGGCGACGAGTTCATTCGCACGACGGACTTGAAACACGCGCACACGGTGCAATGGTTGTTCAGACTGTGCCGCGAAAATGGATTCGTTTATCCGGGGCACTACACGGGGCAATACTGCATTTACGATAACGCCTATGTGGACGTGAAGCCCGGCGAGCCATGCCCGGATTGCGGGCGTCCCACAGAAACCGTCACCGAGCCCAACTACTTTTTTAAACTATCGGCATTTCAAAGGCCCCTTCTCGACTGGTACGCCAAGCATCCGGATTTTATTCAGCCGGAAGCGCGGCGAAATGAGGTGTTGAGCTTCGTCGAAGGCGGGCTCCGGGATTTGAGCATCACGCGGACGACCATTCGCTGGGGCATTCCTGTTCCCGGCGAAGAGCCACACGTCTTTTATGTGTGGTTCGACGCGCTGACGGCGTATCTGAGCGCGGTCGGCGGTCCCAACTACGAAAAATCCGGTTATTGGCCTGCGGATTTGCATTTAGTCGGCAAGGAGATCATTCGCTTTCACGGAGTTTATTGGCCTGCATTCCTGATGGCCGCGGGGCTGCCGCTTCCGAAACAGATTTGGGCGCATGGCTGGCTGTTGATGGACAGCGCGAAGATGAGCAAATCGCTGGGGAACGTGGTGCGGCCGCGGCCGATTGTGCATGTCCTGGGAATGGATGCGCTTCGGTATTATTTGCTGCGCGAAACGGGTTTTGGTCAGGACGGTAATTTCAGCTATGACGCGCTGGTCACTCGGTATAACAGCGATCTCGCTAATGGTCTCGGCAATCTGGCGAGCCGCACGGCGGCGATGATCGAAAAGAATTGTGCTGCCAAAATTCCAAAACCCGGTGCACTGCAGCCGCAAGACATAACGCTCGCCAAGGAGGCCCAGGCGACTGTCGGCGAAGTCATGGAGCACTACAACAATCTCGAATTCTCGCGCGCACTGGAATCGATATGGTCGCTGATCTCCGCCGCGGACAAATACTTGACGGTGGAGAAGCCGTGGTCGCTTGGCGAATCAGACGACGATCAGCTACGCCGCGCCTCGGTACTTTGGACAACGGCTGAGGTATTGCGAATTGTCACTGTGCTTACGCATCCCGTTTTGCCAGAAAGCACTGCGAGAGTGTGGACACTTCTTGGCCAATCCGGCGCGATTGGCGCACTCGCCTTGGACGGTCTGCGCTGGGGACAGCTTACGCCGGGCACCGCGCTTGGAAAATCTCAGGCATTATTTCCGCGTATTGAAAAAGCAGAAGCAATCGAGAGGATGGAAGCCATGGAAAAAGAAGCACAGAACGCACCTTCGCCCGTTGCGGCAAGCACACCTGCAGCTACGCCGGTTGCGGCAGGAACGGCCGCCGCTGCGGCTGCAGCTCCGGCCGCGAACGAGAAAATCGCCATCGAGGATTTCGCGAAAGTGGAGATGCGCGTCGGGCAGGTGAAAACCGCCGAGCGCATTGTCGGAGCGGACAAATTGCTGAAGCTGACCGTTGATATCGGTACGGAGATACGGCAGATTTGCGCGGGGATTGCGCAGTTTTACGAGCCGGAAAGATTGGTAGGCCGCAAAGTTGCCGTCGTCGTGAATCTCGCGCCGCGAAAGCTCCGCGGTGTGGAGTCCAACGGTATGATTGTGGCCGCCTCGGTCGGTCCCGAAGGGCGCCCCGTCCTGGTGGGCTTCCCCGACGAAGACGTTGAAATCGGCGCACGACTCAAGTAGCACCGAAGCATTTTTGTTTGGCGCGATCCGCTAGGGCGGCGATGGAAGGGCACAGACAAGATCGCCTGCCCTACAAAACCATGGAACTGGTCGATTCACATGCACACATTGATTTTCCGCAATTCGCGGAAGATCGCGATGTTATGTTGGAACGCGCACGGGCGGCGGGCGTTACTACCTTGCTTGCTATCGGGACGGGACCGGGTCCGGAGAAACTAGATGCGGCTTTGCCGTTTGCGGAGCAGCACGATTGGATTTACGCGACCGTGGGGATTCATCCGCACGAAGCAAAAGAAGTGAAGCAGGCGCATTTGGACGAATTGGCCAAGCTGGCGAAGCATCCGAAAGTGATCGCCTGGGGCGAAATTGGGCTCGATTATTTTTACGATCATTCGCCGCGCGAGGTGCAGGAGCGCGTGTTCCGCGATCAGATGGCGCTGGCTGCACAAGCGAAGCTGCCGATTATCATTCATTGTCGCGACGCTTGGGCGGATTGCTTGCGGCTAATCGAAGAAGTCTGGCGACCTATTGGATTTGGCGGGATTCTGCATTGCTTCACGAGCAGTTTGGAAGATGCCAAGCGTGGCGTGGAGATGGGCTTCCTGATTTCGTTTGCAGGCAATTCAACCTATCCGAAGACGCAGAATCTTCGAGACGTTGCGAAGGCTTTGCCGCTGGAAAACATTTTGATTGAAACAGATTCGCCGTATCTTGCGCCGCAGGCGTACCGTGGAAAACGGAACGAACCGGCATACGTTGCGGAAGTAGCGCGCACGCTCGCGAGTGTGAGAGACTTACCCGCGGAAGAATTCGCCGCCAGGACAGCAGGGAATTTCCGGCGCTTCTTCCGCCTTTCCCAGCCGTCCCTGTCCTCGACTGCGGAGTCTCGACCATGAATGCGGGCCAAGGGAGAAAAGCTATCGCGCTGCTCACTGCCAAAGAGATTTTTGATCTTGTCCGCGACGACCTGGTTTTGGTCGAGGAAGAACTCGCGCGACAGAGCGCCGGCGCGTTCGAGCCGGTTTCGGAAATTACGAGCTACCTTCTGGGCGGTGGAGGGAAGCGGCTGCGTCCCGCGCTTCTGCTCCTTTGCAATGCGTATACGGGCCAGCGCAGCGAGGGCGCGATCCGATTGGCCGCGGTGGTCGAGCTGCTTCATAGCGCCACGTTGATTCACGACGACGTGATTGATAGCGCCCACACGCGCCGAGGCCGCCCATCCGCAAATTCGCGCTGGGGCAATCATCGCAGCGTCCTTGCGGGGGATTGGCTGTACATGCAGTCGTTTCAAATGGCGCTGGAAGAAAGAAATTTTCGCATTCTGGACATTTTGATTGATCTCACGCAGAAAATGGTGGAAGGCGAGCTGATTCAGCTGGCAAAGATTGACCGCATCGATGTTACCGAAGACGATGCGCTGCGGCTCGCGACGTACAAAACGGCGTGTCTCTTCAGCGGCTGCGCGAGATTGGGGGCTGTCCTTGGCGGCCTGGAAGGCGCGGAGGAAGAGGCGCTGGCCGACTACGGGCGTTATGCCGGCCTGGCGTTTCAGCTGGTCGACGATCTACTGGATTTTACGGCTTCGGCAGAGCAACTCGGGAAGCCGGTGTTGAGCGATTTGAAAGAAGGGAAAGTCACGCTGCCGCTGATCTACGCCATGGATAACGGACATCGAGATGCGCGCGGGCTTGTGGCGCGGGTCCTCGAGGAAAAGGAATTCAACTCGGTGCGCGCGGAGACCATTGTTTCGCTGGTTCGCGATTCCGGGGCGCTCGATCGGGTTCGGAGCCTTGCACACGAATATGCGCACCGGGCGAAAGCCTGTTTGGAAGGGCGCGGGGATTCGGAGTATGGGCGAGCGCTGCTGACGTTGCCGGATTTTATTCTTGAGCGCGAGAACTGAAGGCTGTAGCCAATAAGGTGGGGAACGGCACGCCGTGCCCCTTCAACGGAATCGTTAACACGAGAAATCACTGCGCTGATCGGCATGCTTCCTTTTAAACTCGTTTATCACAAAGGCTATGACCTAAATCTCGGGGAGCATGTTTTTCCCTCACAGAAATTCCACCTGATAGCGGAAACGCTGGTACGCGAAGGCATCGCGGCCGGCGACGATTTCCTTACGCCAGACGCCGCATCGGACGAAGACATTCTCCGCGTGCATACCCCCGATTGGGTACGAAAGCTGAAGACTGGGACGCTATCTGCCAGCGAGATCATGAAGCTGGAGATTCCTTATTCGCGCGAGGCGGTGGAAGCGTGCTGGCTTGCTGCCGGAGGCGCGATCCTCGCGGGACAGTCAGCGCTGCGAGACGGTTTTGGATGCAATCTCGGCGGCGGTTTTCATCACGCGTATCCCGGGCATGGCGAGGGATTTTGCGCGATCCATGATGTCGCGGTGGCCATTCGTAGGCTGCAGCACGACGGAGCCATTCGAAAAGCCATGATTGTTGATACGGATGTGCATCAGGGCAATGGAACTGCGGCGATTTTTGCCGATGATGAATCGGTTTTTACACTCTCGATTCACCAAGAGAATAACTATCCGGCGTACAAGCCGCCTTCGGATGTCGACCTCGAGATGGCGGACCGTGCGGAAGATGACGAATATATTGGAGCGTTGATTCCGGCCGCTCAGACGGCGTTGGATAAATTTAGGCCGGAGATACTTTTTTATATAGGCGGGGCAGATCCGTATTGCGAGGACCAGCTTGGGGGATTGTCACTCACCAAGAGCGGACTAAAAACGCGCGACCAGAGGGTGTTTGAAGAAGCCCGGCGGAGAGGGATTCCTGTTGCGACAGCCCTGGCGGGAGGGTACGCGAGGCGGGTCGAGGACACGATCCGCATCCACGTGAACACGATTCTGGCTGCGCGCGAAGTCGCGCTGGCGTTTCCCGCGGGTTCGGCAACTGGGCAGAAGCTGGCAGGCGCTGATGACAAGAGCCGAAGTCATTCGACCAAATGAGAGGTTATTCATGGTGCGTTTTAGATTGCAGATTCTCATCCGCCCGCTGATTTTCGGAGTTGTTTTCGTCATGAGTCTCATTGCGGCGCGGCAAGCTTCGGCGCAGGCGCCTGCGGATTCGGCGAAAAAATTGAAAGTTTATATTTCGGTTGATCTGGAAGGCGTGGCAGGCGTAGTCACGGCCGATCAGCTTGTTCCTGGTGGGTTCGAATACGAACGCTTCCGGCATTTCATGACGGATGAGACGCTTGCTGCAGTTCGAGCCGCAAAAGAGGCGGGAGCGGGCGAGATTGTAGTCAGCGACTCACACGGGAACGGTGAAAACCTATTGATTGAGGAATTTCCGAAGGATGTCCGGATTGTGCGGGCCTGGCCGCGGCACGGCGGGATGATGGCCGGGCTGAATTCCAGCTTCAACGCCGCGATCTTTATCGGCTATCACGCGTCCACGACGAATCTAAACGGGGTTCGCGCGCACACGTTTTCGAGCGCGCATTACACGCGCGTGGCGTTGAACGGCAATGCAGTGACGGAGGGCGAGTACAACGCCGCGTACGCCGGCGCAAAGGGGGTTCCGGTTATTTTTGCCTCGGGCGATGACGCCGCAATGCAAGAGATCAAGTCGCGCCTCGGGGACATCGAAACAGTGGAGACGAAGAAATCGCTTAGTTTTCATTCCGCGGAGACGCTTACGCCCGCGAAATCGTGCGACAGAATCTTCGCGGGCGTGAAATCGGCGTTCACCCGGCTGCAAAATTTCAAGCCCTATGTGATCAAAACTCCGGTTACGCTGGAAATCACCTTCAAGAACTACATGCCGGCTGAGTTGCTCAGTTATCTGCGAATCGTTCAACGCGTGGATTCGCACACAATCCGGTTCGTGGGAAAAGACATGGACGAAGTGGACGATTTCGAGGAATTCGTGTCGAACTATGGCGCAGATTTAGCGCCGTGATGGAACTTCTCCAGGCTTTCCTTTTGCGTCGTTAAGACACGACGGATTGCATCGGACAATTCCGCCTCGACTTCGTGGGGATCGAATCCCTCGGCGCGATAGGCAATCTTTCCGGCGCGATCAAGCACAACGAGCGTCGGAAAGGAATTGACAGCGAGGAGCCGGTCCAGCCCATCTGCAAAGACTACGGTTGTGCGTGGTTTTACTTCCTCGAGATAGGGCGGCACCAGGCTTTCATCTTCATCGCAATCCGCGGCAAGGAAGACAATATCCGCGATCCCCTGGAACTGTGCCGCGACGGCTTCAAAATGCGGTTCCATCGCGCGGCACGGGCCACACCATGTGGCCCAAAAATTCACAACGACGATTTTCCCCTTCTGTTCCGCGAGCGAATAGGCCGAACCATTCCGGGCGTTTCGCAAGGTGAACTCATAAGGCTCTTGGGCATCGGCGTTTCGCTTTGGTTTCGGCGCATCCGAGGACGCAGAGACCTCGTCGTATGCGTGCAAGAGATAGTCGCCGAGACCCTGGTCTGAGCCATGGGCGAGGCGCCAGACATTGCCCAGCTTTTGGCGTATCTCCTTGCGAATTGCGCCACCGCCGGAGGCGTCCGCCAGGGCAAACGCTCGTGCATATTCCCGGATCGCGTGTGCGAAGTCCTTATTCAATTCGGCAATTTCGCCGAGTTTCTCTCCAGCAGCGGCACTGGGGGACAGCGCCATGCTCGCGCGAAAGTCCTGTTCGGCAGCGGCGTTGTCGCGGAGTTTGAAGGAAAGCCTTCCCCGGAGCGCGAGAATGTTCATCTTGTCGCGCTTGTGTTCAGATTCCCATTCTTCCTTCGAAATTTTAGGAGATTTGTCTTCGGAGCTGCTGCGGTCAATGTAGTCCAACACCCGCGATGAATAATTTACGGCGCGGTGCAGAGCCGGTTCGTCGCCCGTTCGCTCGAGGAGCTGAATGGCGAGCACCGTCATGGAAATGTCTTCCGGCGCAAGGGCGACGATGCGCTCGGCATAATCGGCCGCACGGCGCGAGTCTCGCAACTGCAAACTGGTTTCCACAAGCGCACGATAGATTTGAGGACGTTGCCTCGACTCCGGGTGCTTGTCGAGGAATTCCTCGAGGTTGCGGACGAGGGCGACGCGGTCATTCCCCGCGCCATCGATCGCTTGTTGCAACTGCTCGGTTTCCGAAGGCGCTTTTGTGACGGGAGGTTGCTTGGGAGAGGAAGACTTCAACCCTTGAGTTTGCTTCGTCTGGCTTGCATCTTGCTGAGAGACCGGGGAAGCGCTCAGGGGACACAAATAGGCGATCGCAAAAAGAGCGAGCAACAGGGCGGGACGTTGCCATAGGAAGCGCACAAGTAAGAATTCTAGTCTGTTCGCACGAAAAATACCGAATTGCGTTGTAAGTTTGCGGCGCAGCCTTAGGCCGGCGGTCGAAGAGCAGCCGATTCCGAGCCCTGCAATTCGATGGTGCCCGACACCGTATGAACTTCCACGCGCCCGCCGCCGTCACCTATGTGGGCGCGGAGCGAGTGCTTGCCTTGCTCTTCAATCACAATTGGAATTTGTGCTCGAATTTGGCCGGAGACGGCGCCGGCGGAAAAATGAAAGTTGGCACTGGAGGGCACGGCGATGTGCACGGAGCCTGAGACCGTCCTCAACTCCCAATAGCTGTTGCCGCTTGGATTCCCCTGGGCCGTCACACTGCCCGATGTAGAGTGGCCCTTCACGTCAGCGTTGGCCCCACGCACCTCGATCGATCCGCTAGAGCTATTGGCATCCACGCGACCACCCGGATTGTTCACGCGCACATCCCCTGAAACGGAATGCGCTGAGACATCTCCTTTAGCGTTTGAAACGGTCACGCTTCCGGACACGCTCGTGGCGCGAACGTCATCCCCACAATTCTCCGCGGTGACTGACCCACTGGTAGAGGACAGCCTGGCTGCCCGCCCAATGTCTTGCGCGCGGACCGATCCAGACACGGAATCTGCTTGCACGGGACCTCGGACGTTGCGAACGGATTGTGATCCGGAGACACTCGAAGAGCTCACTTCCGCTTCGCGAGGCAATTCGATGGAATAGGCGATAGAAATATTGTGCAGGCGCGCCATTTCTTTGCCCACGCGCAGAGTGGCTCCTTTGAGTTCGATGGGAGGGCTGGCAAGGATATCATCCAGGCGTTTCTGGGGGCTTCCAAAACCGAATCCGGCGACACGAACATCGCCGTGCACGTGCACTTTGCCGTCAGCGCTACCAACGATGGCCACGTCACCCGCAACGTTCGACAATTCGAGCCGGATCGGGCCGGAAACATCCAATGAGCGGTCGAAGCTGCCGGATACCGAGGGTCCCATTTGGCAGCCCGCGAGGGCCACGACCATTGCGAGCAACGGGAAGGGTGCTGCCAACTTGAAGTGTCGCGTCATTCTGCCTCCAGCGCCGAGACTGGCGCTCATCTGACCTTCCCCGACTGAAGATACGCAAATGCGGAGGAATATGTTCCGGTCGCCCAGTGTGGCCGGGCCTACTCAACGAACCAGGCTCTCGTTTAGGGAACCTTGGCGGTAGCCTTCCAGATCCAGCGCAACATAGGTGAACCCAACTTCTTTGAGTCGCACAGAGATGGCGGTGGCGATGTCCGGCGACATTGCGCGCGGCATCTCTTCCGGGGCAATTTCCACTCTCGCCAGCTTTTCGTGCAAGCGGACTCGGAATTGCCGGAAGCCGAGTTCGCGCAGAGCCGCTTCGCCGCGCTCGACGAGAGCCAAGCGCTCCGGTGTCACTTCCGTTCCATAGGGGAGGCGCGAGGCGAGACAGGCAGAGGCGGGACGGTCCCAGGTGGGCAGGCCACCCCGCTGGGAGAGCGTTCGAATCTCTATCTTGTGCAAATCAGCATCGAGAAGCGGAGCAAGGACGCGATGTTCCGTTGCGGCGCGGTGCCCGGGGCGGAAATCCAAAGTGTCATCGGCATTGACTCCGTAAGCGACAGCGGCAAATCCGCGCTTCTGCGCCGTCACGTCCAGCACGTTGAATAATTCGTCTTTACAAAAATAGCAGCGATCCGGGGAGTTCGCGCGGTATTTGGCATTTTCCATTTCGTGCGTTTCCATAAATTCGTGACGCACACCCAGCTTGCGAACAAACTCTTCGACCGCGGCGCGGTCGTGCGCGGAATAGCTTGGGGAGAGCGCGGTTACGGACAAGGCGCGTTCTCCAATTGCACGGTGAGCCGCCCAGGCGAGGTAAGCGGAGTCCGCGCCTCCGGAAAGTGCGACGATCAGGGAAGGGAACTCAGCCAACCGCTTTAGCAGCAAAAGCTCTTTTTCGGCGGCCGAAGGTTGCGCTTGCTCTGCCATGTGAATACGGACGAATGTATTCATTTCCATAGAGAGTATACCTCACCGTAAGACCGCTTCACTGTGCTGACGGCGTTAAATCGAACCATTACTTGAAATCGAGGAGCACGTCCACCAACCGCTTGTCCACGTCCGTGCGCAGCCAATGCCCGACGGTATCGTAATGCACAGGCAACTCGCCGAAAATCTCAGCGGGATGGGACTCCAACTTGGTCAGAAAAGCTTCGAAAAGTGTCTTGTCAAAGACCGCGCCTGCCTGCGTGGGCCACTTTTGATTTAGCCGGCGATCGCCAGCAAGGGATAAGCCGGTCAGAACCATTGTATTGAAGTGATATTGTACTCCTTCGACTACGGACACGGCGTAGGAGACAGTGTGAGCCTGATCGTCGTAAGTGGCGACAGGATCTAACTTCGCATCGAGATAGCCCAGATGTCCGTACTCTTCCCGCGCGCGATCCCAGCCAGCTTCGATCTGCATGCCGTTGACAACCTCACCGGATTTCTGTCCTAGCTCATTCGAAAGCGTAATGGACGACAAAACGGAGTTGCCGGACCATTGCACCTCTTTCCAGTGATAGACGGCGCCGGTCACAATCGGGACGAAGACGGGAATCTGTTCAGGCAGTTTCTGGTTCGGGTTGCCCGTTAGGCGCACCTCTGGTGGCCCGAGCTTCACGCGCAGGTATCCCTGCTGAAGATAGTGGGGCCGCAGCTGTTCCGAGAGAAAAAGATCGATGGTCATCCGCGAATAAGGTTTTCCAAGCACCTCGGAGAGTTGCTGCTGCACGGTGTGGGAAGATGCAAGCGAAGAGTCGCCGAAATTCAGGTTGGCGATATAGAGCGTCGCGCCTTGGGCATGGAATTCCTGAACCGTGCCGTCGCCAAGCGGATTAGAGATAAGTTCGTGATCGAGGGTGACGTTTAGCTGATGCGATGCCAGCAAGTCTTTGATGGCTTCGCTGGCTTGATCCACGACACCGCCGGCTTCCGGGAGAGTGCCGTCGAAGAATGGCAGTTTCTTGCGAATGGCATCGCCCAGCTCGCCATCAGAAAACCAGGGCAGATTGTCGTAGTAGATGGGAACGCGCCGCGCTTCTTCCAACTGAAAAGTCAGCGTCAGTTCTTCACTGCGCGTTTGGAAATTGTAGTTCACCTTGGCAAACATGCCGGTTTGCAATAAGCGGTCCGCCGCTGCCTGCAAGTCTGCCTTTCCAACCTGGGAATCTTTCTCGAGCTGAGAGAGTGCGATGACCTGCGATTCCGAAAGTGTTTTCAAGCCTTCAATGCGAATTTCGTGAAGAATGGCGGTTCCCGGTACCGGTGTTTGCTCTTGCGCGGGGATTATTGGAATGAACGCGGAAGAAACAAGCAGTCCCAAGAAGAACTGGAGCAAGCGCAACATGATTTCATTTTAGCGGAAAATGACGCGCGGGCCTATCGGCGAGAAAGATCAGAGCAAGAGGTGCCGGCGAAGAGTATGCGGCGGTTTGATTTGCTATTCGACCGTCACTGATTTCGCCAGGTTTCTTGGCTGGTCGACGTCGCACCCGCGACGGACTGCGATATGGTAGGCGAGAAGTTGCAAGGGGATGATCTCCAATAGAGGTGCAAGAATTTCTGGCGCAGGGGGCAGCTCGATGATGTGGTCGGAGGCCTCGCGGGCGAGACGGTCCTTCTCCGTCGCGATAGAAATGACGATGCCGTCGCGGGCCTTCACTTCCTGGATGTTCGAAACGCTTTTCTCATAGCGCGTGACGGATTCCGAGTCGTTGTCGTCCCGTGTGGCCAATACGACGACGGGCAGGTTCTCGTCGATGAGTGCGTTCGGCCCGTGTTTCATTTCGCCTGCGGGATAGCCTTCGGCATGAATATAGGAAATTTCCTTCAGTTTTAGGGCGCCTTCCAAGGCAATCGGATAATGAATACCACGGCCTAGATAGAGAAAATCCGTATAGCGGAAAAACTGGCGGGCGAGGTTTTCGTAAAAGCCGGACTCTTCCGCTTGTAAAATGGTTTCCATCTTGTGGGGAATACGCGTGAATTCCTGCATCAGCTTGACGGCGGCGGCGGGGGACAGCTTTCCGCGAATCTGGCCGAGGTACGAAGCCAGGAGGAGGATCGCGGCTAGTTGCGCGGTGAACGCTTTCGTCGAGGCCACTCCAATCTCCGGACCAGCGTGGGTAATGACGGTTCCCGCTGCTTCGCGGGTGATCATCGAGCCCATTACGTTGCAGATGGCGAGAGTGGGCGAGCCTTTGGTTTTGGCTTCGCGTTGGGCTGCTAGTGTGTCGGCGGTCTCGCCGGACTGGCTGATGCAGATTGTCAAAGTTTTTGAATCTAGAATGGGATCGCGATAGCGGAATTCGCTTCCGTAGTCGACCTCCACCTGCAAGCGGGCCAACCGCTCGATCATGAACTTTCCGGCAAGGCCAGCGTGCCAACTTGTTCCGCAGGCGACGATACGCACCTGCTGAAACTCGCGGAATTGCTCTTCGGAAATTTGCATCTCGTCCAGAAAAATTTTTCCCGAATCCTGCGAGATGCGTCCGAGCATGGTATCGCGCACCGCCCGAGGCTGTTCGAAAATCTCCTTTTGCATGAAGTGCTTGTAGCCGCCCTTTTCGGCCATGATGGGATCCCAGGCGACATGGTGCGCCGGACGATTTACCGGACGGCCTTCGTGATCCATTACACGCACGCCGTTTTTGGTAAGGACCGCGATGTCACCATCCGCGAGAAAGAAGATTTGGCGGGTGTGCTCGAGAAGAGCGGGGATGTCGCTTGCGACAAAATATTCTCCATCTCCAAGTCCGATGACCGAAGGCGGGCCAATGCGCGCCGCGACAATTTTGTGCGGATCACGAGCCGAGAGAAACACAAGGGAATATATACCACGCAACTCTTTGAGAGATTTGCGAACAGCCTCTTCCAGCGGCACGCCTCCCCGCGAATTTTTCTCCACGAGATGCGCTACGACTTCCGTATCCGTCTCGGTAACGAACTTGTGCCCTTCGTGCTGGAGCTGCTCTTTCAGTTCGAGATAATTCTCGATGATTCCGTTGTGAACGACTACAATTTCGCCGGTGCAGTCTCGATGCGGGTGTGCATTTTCCTCCGTGGGGCGGCCGTGCGTAGCCCAGCGAGTGTGTCCGATACCATAAGTGCCTTCGAGGGGCGACTTCTGAATGACTTCCTCGAGGTTGCGAAGCTTCCCTGGAGCGCGGCGGATCTCAAGCTTTCCCTCCGCGGTTACGACCGCGATCCCCGCGGAATCGTAGCCGCGGTACTCCAGCTTCCGCAGGCCTTCTATAATGACCGGTACCACTTTTTTCGGGCCGATATAGCCGACAATTCCGCACATGAGCGGCGTCTCCTGAGAATTCTATTTCGTAAGACTAGCACGGAGTTGTGATGAGTCAGCGTGTTCCTGGAAAAGATGTGGCGAATCCTGTCAAGGGCGGACAATAGCGCGGGCTGAGACGTTTCAGGCTGAGCCTAGGGCACCATTGCGACGATCAGTTACAGCGCGTGACGATTACTCCATGATCTCGAAGCGGGATTCCTCGATCACCGGATTGGTGAGCACGTCTTTCGTGATGCGCTCAAGCTGCTTCGTGGCTTCTTCCTTGGTCAAGCCTTCGACATTGAGGACAAAAAATTTACCCTGCCGAACGTCCTTGACGGACTCATAACCGAGCCCGGACAGCGCATGTTGGATCGTTTGTCCCTGTGGATCGAGTACAGTGCGCTTCGGCATCACCCAAACATGTGCTTTCATACGGTAAGTATAACATCGTGGGAGACGCAAATGGACCTGCAAGGCCGAGACAATCGCAGCAGGGACGTTCCGGATTCAAACGGGGTGAGTTTTTCTAAGCGCAAGCTTTTCGTCTTCCGAAAGAAACGCGTGTTCGAAGCTCATCTCGACAATTTGACTGAGCTCGGTTTCGTTGAGCCCCATTCTCGCACTATTTGCATATTCTTCCAGCAAAGTCGTATGAAACATCGCGGGATCATCGGTGGAAAGGACCACCGGAATCCCGTGGCGCAATAGTTGAGGCAATGGATGATTTTCGATTTGTGCATCGGCGAGCCGCAGCTGTTTCGCGAGCGCGCCAGTCCGGATATTGCTTTGCGGGCAAACCTCCAGCGGGATTCTCCGGTCGACAAGCAAGTCCATCAACGCCGGATCCTGCGCCGCTGCGATGCCGTGTCCGATGCGCTCGACGCCGAGTAATTCAATGGCTTCGCGGACTTTCTCTGGTCCCCCGACCTCTCCCGCGTGCATCAGGAGATGAAGCCCATTGTCTGAAGCTCGCTCATAAACCGTCTGAAATTCCTTCGTTGCGACGCTCATCTCGTCGCCGCCAATGCCGAACGCCACAATCGCTTTGGAGTTGCAGCTTTTCGCCGCGTTTACGACTTTCATCGCCGCGTCGGGGCCGAACTGCCGCGCGGCGTCAAAGATCCAATTCAAGTGCAGCCCTCTTTTCTCAAACGCCTCGGTCGCACGCAGAATAGCCTCGAAATTTGCCTCCGGGTGCTGTCTTCGAAGCAGCATCACCCCGACGGAGAGTGTAACTTCCGCATAGACCACTCTTTGGGTCAGCAAGTGCTCTCCCAAGTCTTGCGCGATGAGCCCATAATCTCGCGGCTCCCGCAGAAAAGACGTGACCCACTTGAACGCGTCTATGAACCCCGCGAAGTCGCCATACGAATAACGCTGGCGGAGCTGTTCCTCCGTCAGAAAAATGTTGTACCGCCCCGTTAACTCGCACACCGTCGCGGGTTGAATAGAGCCTTCGAGATGCAAGTGCAGTTCGGCCTTCGGAAGGAAAGCAATTCGGGGCGGAAGGAGTAATGCGGTCATCCTAGGGCGTTAATGAGGCAACGGAGGCTTGCCAGCGTTGATCCAAGCGGTCAGCCAATACGAGCCGATATCAGTGGACGAGTCGGAGAGTTGCCGGATCAACGTGGCGGCAGCCTGGTTGTAAAACCGGTCGTAATATTCGTCATTGAAGGAGAAGGATTTCCCCGCCAGGTACGCGTTGCGATCTGCCAGAAGAACTGGTTCGAGCAAACTGTGCGAAGTGAGGCAGACCTCGAATGCGTGGTCAGTGGGGTCGCTGATGAACGCCGCGTCATTTGGACGCATGGGAAAAAAGGAAGCATAACGATCGATTAGCGCAGTTCCGAACCGCTCGTTAACCCCTAGTTGACCGGTCAGTTTTCCGTCAAAGTTTTCCGTAGTGGCGAAAGGGTCGTGTGCCGCAGCAACGTAATTGGCAAGAATTGCGGCGTCCAGCTTGGCTTCCTCCCAGTGGCCTGCCTTCATGTCTTCGGTCAGTTTTTGGCTGTAGACCCCAATTTGCCAAGGAAGCAATCCGTTCGACTGAAGTTTTGATTTTCCGTACTTGTCTACGGCCGCCTTGTAATTGCGCGGGAGAACTTCGAAGGGGAATCGGCCGTACTTGTCGAGATAAAGATGATTATTGCGTTTCTCTGCGGGAGTTTTTGCAAGTGCATCCAGCGGATCGGTGACATGCTGCAAGAGAAACGCACGGTTGGCTTCGAAGAAGGCATGGATGTCCAACGGCAGTGTATCGATGGCTCGGTCTACAACGAGCCTGTGTGCGCTTCGCCCCCAAGCTATCGCATGTTGAGGGACTAGTGCTAGACCAGCAGCCAGCACGAGCAAGACGGATGCTCGAATCTCTAATTTTCTCAGGATCCCCGCCCGCATCTTCAGTTCCTCTAACCTGCGTTGCCCGCCCGAAGTGTGCTGTGTTTCCTGCCAAAGTTGTAGTAAATCACGAGACCAATGATCATCCAGACAAAGAAGCGAATCCAGTTCGTAATCGGCAGCCCGGCCATGAGCAGAAGGCACGTCAGAATGGTTATTATGGGCGCCAGCGGGCCGCCTGGTGCACGAAAAGCTCGGTGGCGGTCCGGCTCGCGATAGCGCAAAATCAGCACCCCGCCCGCGACCAATGCAAACGCAAAGAGCGTGCCGATATTGGAAAGATCCGCGAGAGTGCCGATATCCAGCAAGCCCGCAGGAATGCCCACAACAAATCCCGCCATCCACGTGGAAAAATCGGGCGTCCGGAAAGTCGGATGCACACGTGCGAAGATGCGCGGCAGGAGTCCATCGCGAGACATGGCGAACCATACGCGCGCTTGACCAAGTTGGAAGACCAGCAATGATGAAATCATGCCCATCAAAGCGCCAATCAAAACGACAAGGCGAACGCCGCCAAAATGCAGTTTCTTCATGGTGTTGACTACGGGAGCCGCATCGTCAAGCAGCGTTTGGTAGGGCACGAGCCCAGTCAGCACCACAACGACCCCGATATACAGAAGCGTGCAAATCACCAGTGTGGTGATGATGCCAATCGGCAAGTCGCGTTGTGGATTCTTGCATTCCTCCGCTGCGGTGGAGACCGAGTCAAATCCAATGTAGGTAAAAAAAACGATTGAGCCGCCTGTCAAGATTCCCGGCCAGCCGTTCGGCGCAAAAGGATGCCAGTTGGCGGGATGAATAAATCGCATCGAGAAGCTGATAAAAACCAGGATGGCCACGATTTTCAGGAAAACCATGATGTTGTTGGCTTCCGCGGATTCGCGAATTCCCCGTACCAGTATGACCGTAAGCAACATCACGATTAGAAATGCTGGCCAATTGAAACCGAGATGCCAGCCCGGCGCGTAAAGGGAGTTGCCTTGCAAGTCAGAAAGCCCGCTAGGCAGATAGGCCGGGACGATCCAGCGTGGGTTTGGATGGACGCCGAACCAGTCGAGCAAATCCACCATGTGAGCGGAAAAGCCAACGCTCACCGCCATGTTGCTGACGGCATACTCTAAAATGAGGTCCCAGCCGATAATCCACGCGACGAGTTCTCCCATCGTCGCATAGGTATAAGTATATGCGCTGCCTGCGATGGGGATCATAGCGGCAAGCTCGGCGTAACACACCGAAGCAAATCCGCAGACGATGGCCACCAAAACAAAGGAAAGCGCAATCGCCGGTCCGGCGCCGGGACGGCCAAACGAGGGCGAATGGTAAATTAGATATTCGAGGAGAGGAGCATTCAGGATGGAGCTGGCCTGCATCTTCTGTCCGGCGATCGCGGTGCCGATGACCGTAAAAATTCCCGAACCGATCACCGCGCCAATGCCGAGCGAGGTCAAGCTCAGCCATCCGAGGGATTTTTTTAATCGCGTTTCCTGGTTTTCCGAGTCCGACAGGAGTTGGTCGATACTCTTGCAGCGCAGGAGATGTGATGCCACCCATGCTCTCCGATCGCGTCCGGGCAAGCCGGAAGCCTGGAATTACCGGATACGCCGTTCGGGAAAGATTGCCTGGCTCAATTTACCCTGAGAAGCCAGGTTTCGCAACCAAGTGCGGTGCTGTCCGGGATTCTCGGGAGCGATCTTTACCCAAGTTTAGGCCGGTTCCAGCTGGGCGTAACGTTCGATGAACTTTTTTGTGCCGCGGCCTGGAAAACTTACGGATACGCGGCGGTCTTCCTCGTCTCCTTCGACGCTAACAATTGTGCCGACGCCGTAGCTTGGATGGCGAACTTTGCGGCCAAGCATGGGGTTCGCGTCTGCGCCGCGTCTAACAGCAGGCCTGCCAAAGGAGTTTCCGCTGCGCGCCGGCTTTGGGGACGCCACAGCAGGAGTCGGCTTGCCACGCACACGCCGCAGGAATTCGTCCGGAGAGTAGGAGTACTCGGGATCGGGTTCGTAACGCCGCTTTTCGCCGATCTCCGCCATCGAACCACGGATGGTCTCGACCAGCTCGCCTGGGATTTCCGCCAAAAACCGAGACGGCAGCGACGCGCGCAACTGTTGTTCGTTGCCGAAAATCCGGCGGTAGACGGCTCGCGTTAGCGTCAGCGAAGTGCGCGCGCGCGTCATACCCACGTAAACCAGTCGCCGCTCCTCTTCAATGCCTTTTTCTTCATTCAAAGAGCGGCCATGCGGGCAGATGCCCTCTTCCATCCCCGTCAAAAAAACATGATCAAACTCGAGCCCCTTGGTGCTGTGCAGAGTAATAAGCGTCACCCCAGGCTTGCCTTCGAACGAATCCGCATCGCTCACCAGGGCCGCGGCATCCAAAAAGTCGGTAAACGTTTCGCCGGCTTCCATGCTTTCGGCAACGGCCCGCGTCAGCTCCTCCAAATTCTCTAGTCGCGCAACATCTTCGGGGGTGTTGCGGTCTTTCAGCATGTCCATGTAACCGCTCTCTTCCAGGGCACTGCGCAGAAACGCCGCCGGTTCCTTCGTGGCCAACGCTTCTTGTAGCTTGCGGATTAACTCTTGAAACGAGCGCAAGGGAGTTACCGCGCGTCCGCCAGCCGGTCCGGACACGAATTTTTCAATGGCGGCCCAGAGCGAAGACACGTCCGAGCGAGCCGTTTCGCGAAGGGAATCCACGGTTGTCTTGCCGATTCCTCGCGGAGGTACATTCAGCACACGCAGGAGCGAAATATCATCTGCCGAATGCATGGCCAGCCGCATGTAGGCGAGTGCATCCTTAACTTCGGCGCGGTGGTAAAAGCTGAACCCGCCGACCAGCTTGTACCGCAATCCCTGGCGGCGGAAAACTTCTTCAAAGGCGCGCGACTGAAAATTTGTCCGGTACTCAACCGCGCAGGTTTGTGCGGAGTCATCGTTCAAAATGCGTTCCAGCTCTCCCGTGACAAATTCCGCCTCCGCTTGTGCATCGCGCGCTTCGAAGTACCGCAAACTCGCGCCCGCGCCCTTCGTCGCGCTCAGTGATTTACCGAGTCGTTCCGGATTGTTCGCGACTACTGCTCCCGCCGCATCCAGAATCTTTTGCGTGGACCGGTAGTTCCGTTCGAGCTTCACAACGCGCGCCCCGGGGAAATCCCGCGAAAAGCTAAGCAAAATTGATACGTCCGCGCCTCGCCAGCGATAAATTGACTGGTCCTCATCGCCGACGACACAAACATTGTGCTTGGGGCCGGTCAATAACCGCAGCAGGTCGTACTGCACGCGATTCGTGTCCTGATATTCATCGACGTGGATGTACTGGAAACGAGCTTGCCACTTCTCGCGCACTGCTGGCGCTTCTCGAAGTAGCCGCACGGATCGCAGCAACAAATCGTCAAAATCCAAGGCGTTGCTTTGGTGCAGGAGCTTTTCGTAGGCCGCAAACACGTCCGCGGTGCGCCGCCCGTCCTGGCCGATAGCCTCGCCGCGGATCGTCTCCGGAGTCTTCCCATGGTTTTTTGCATAGCTGATGCTGCTGAGAATGTTGCGGGGAGTAAGGCTGTCGTCGTCGATCGCCAGCTTGCTCATGGCCAGCTTCACCGCAGCGAGCTGGTCGTCATCATCGTAAATCGCGAAATCTCGAGGCAAGCCCGCACTCGGCGCTTCCCGTCGCAGAAGCCGCGCGCACAGGGAGTGAAACGTGGAAAGCCAGGGCTGCGCGGGCGGCACTCCCGAGCGCAGCAACAGATCGGACACGCGCGTGCGCATCTCCTCCGCAGCCTTGTTGGTGAAAGTGACGGCGAGAATGGCCTCTGCCGGTACGCCCTTGGAAATCAAGTTGGCCATACGGAAGGTGATCGCACGAGTCTTGCCCGTTCCTGCTCCTGCAAGGATTAGCACGGGACCATCCGTCGTTTCTACCGCCAGGCGCTGCTCCGGGTTCAGTTCATCGAGGAGATTCAACATTTACCTGCAGTGGACAAAGATGCGTCACCTTGTGATGGTAGCCGACTGTGCGTACTCGCGCAAATTAGCGAGATTTTGTCCAACATTTGACAGGAACCATCGACAAAGGAGGCAGCCCAGTCTCATCTCCTAAATTATCGGCTCAGGTCAACCTCGAAGTACATCAGGGGGCGATTCTTTTCCAGCGCCCGCACATCCGGAATATAGAGATGCGCAGTGCTGAGCAGATCGAACTGTCCCTGCAAATCGAAGTAAAGCAATCCCTCTATCGCATGATGCGGGGCGACGATGCTGCCCGGAACCGCCGCCTCGGCTGCAGCCTTCTGTATTTCCATCCATTTCTTGTCGCGGCCCACTCTTTGGCCGGTGGAAGGTATCGGAAAGGGGGCCCGGTGCTTTGCCGTCGGGTCTTTTGTACCTGTGTCGGTCATTACGTCGGCTACGTCGTCCGGCGTCAACGAGCGTAAGGCTTGCCTATTGTCCTCCGACACCGTGACATTCAACCGGATTTGCTCAAGATCAACCTTCATGCTGTCGTCAGAGTCATTGCGGATGATCGTGTCGATCGCCAAGATTCCGGCTGCAAGCGGCGACTTCTTCTGAAATTTCACTTTGTAAGTAACCGCATCTGTCCATGGCTGTGCGGAGATGGTCACACCCTCGTGCGACTCGACGGAGGCCGCTTTCATCGTGGCTTGGGGCTGCTGCGCGGCAGGTCCGTCGGAAAACAGCGCGGCGGCAAGAAAGGGAACTATAATGGCTAGGTTTCGCATCGGGTTATAATAGTCCTTTCTCATCTCGACGCCTTCGATTCCTGGGGGAAGTGCAAGGTTGCCCGCGCCACGCACCGCCAGCTTGCGGAAGTGCGGAAGAAAGACCGGAGCCACGATAAGTGTATTTGACCTACAGCTTTTTGTTGGGCCTCGCCGCCCTGCTGCTCACGCCTTATTGGCTATGGCAAGGAATTCGCCACGGCAAATATTTTTCAAACCTCGGCCAGCGGCTCGGCTTTTCATTTCCGACACTCGGTAAGTTGCCAGACGGCAGGGCCGGCGCGATCTGGATTCATGCTGTATCCGTTGGCGAAGCGCTTTCGGGCATCGCCCTCGCCCGGCGTTTAAAGCAGGCTTATCCGGGCCGCCCGCTTGTCGTCTCCACGACAACTCTTACTGGCCAGGCTTTGGCGCGCGAACGGATGCCCT
>DATLVZ010000046.1:0-25145 GCA_035576885.1 Candidatus Acidiferrum sp.
TGAGAATTCCAGGGCCAAATCCTCCACCCAGCGCGAGCGATGGCGGGATCTGACTTTGAAACCCGGTGCTGTTCACCAGCGCGCATCCACGATTTGTGTTCTCGATGCCATACAGGTCGGCTGGCGGCTGGTTTGTTACGCCGGGAGGGAAATGAATTCCGCTGATGAACCGCACCGTGCGCGATGACAGCGGTGCCTGATCATTGCTGAAGAACGCTCCCGTCCGCGCCAGGGCCACAGCCACGTCATTCGCGTCTAACATCTGTCCGAAATTCCCAACCGCCATGGCTGGCGCGTTTTGTGTGCGAAATACTCCCAGTACGAATCCGGCCCGGTCCACGACCGCAACGATCATATCGGCATTCACGGAATTCACCGCGGCCTGCACGATCTTCTGCACATCGGGGATTTGCAGAGGCTGCACGGATGGAATAACGGGCGGCGATACGGGCGTATTTCCTCCTCCTCCGCAGCTTACGAGCAGCAGCGCCAGAACTCCGGCAATTCCCAACGCCAGAAGAATGCCCAGCGCCAGCGTCCTCTTACGCCGATGCAGGGCCTGACGCGCCGCGACCGGCTTACGAATGGAGTGCTCCGTTTGCATGAAGATTACCTTCCTTAGTAACACGCCTCTTCGCGCCTCTCAATCGTTCGCGGCACGCGCGATTCCTATCGGTGAACGTGTTCACCCTGTTCGTGGTGTTATCGACTGTATTCATGCATCGCGGAAATGGGTTGCCTGTCGCTGCGCGATATTGTTAGCTAGAATGCGATCCCTTTTACTTGCGCAAATTCTTCCAGGCCGCAGGCATGCTCTCCGTCAGTTCGAGAAGCTCTCGACGCGTCTGTCGCTCGGCTAGCGCCGCGCTGGGGGTTCTGCTCGCGTTTTCAAGTGGAGGGAGTGCATCCGGCTGGCAGCAATCCGCCACCGGAGGACAGGCCACACTGCAACAGTCCAGGCAGACGGCCCCGGCGCAGCGTATTCCCCGGCAGCAGGCCTTGACGACTGCCGCTCTTGATGGCGTCCTGCGCGAAGCCATCTCCCCGAACGAATCCCGGCCCGTAGCCTCGGCTCAACTAACTCTTCGCCACTTGCAGACCGGACAGATTGTGCGCGCGGGTTCCAGCGTCGAAGGTGTTTTCCGCATCCTTTTGCTCCCGCCCGGCCACTACGAAGTTCGTGTCGAAGCCGAGGGATTCGCAGCCTTCGTAATTCCAGATCTTGGGCTCAATGCAAATGCGGTCACAACGCTCGAAATTTCCCTTGTCAGCACCAGCAGCCCCGAATTTCGCTCGCGTCTTCCTCGCCTTTCTGATCTGGGTCCCGCCCTCGGTCCGGGTGCATTGCCAGCGCCCGGCAGTTATCGTGAACTTCGTCATCGTCTCGATTCCGATCCCATGTACATCACGGAACTTGCGCCGGAATACCTGCCTCCGGTTGCCGATGTGTTCAATGTGGTGCCCAACCGCTGGGCCCTCAATCAGCCGGATTACCGCCGCTATCCGCAGAAGGGCGAATATCTCTACACCAAGTCGCATTGGTACGACCCGTTCAATCGCAATCGCTTTAAAGGCGATGAGCCGATCTGGCCAGAACGGCTGGGCCAGCAGATTTTCTTGAACATCACCGCTTCATCGGAGACCTTCTTCGATGGCCGCCGCGTCCCATCGCCCAGCGGCGTCAGCGCCGCCCAGCCCGGCAGCTCCGGTTTTTTTGGCCGCGGCGAGCAAATGTTTGTGGATCAAACCTTGCGCTTCAGCGTCGATTTAGTTCACGGCGACGCGTCCTTCAAACCGGTCGATTGGCGCATCCGCATCACGCCTGAGTTCAGTCTCAACGACCTCGACGTTCGCGAGTTCGGCATCGTCAGTCCCGACGTGCGCCACGGCACCAACCGTTTTGACGACCATGTCGGCCTGCAGGAAGCCTTTGTCGAAGTCAAGCTCCACGATCTAAGTGACAGCTACGATTTCATCTCCGCCCGAGCCGGCATTCAGCAATTCAATGCGGATTTCCGTGGATTTCTTTATGTTGACGAGCAACCCGGCCTCCGCATCTTCGGCAACTTGCACAGTGACCGCATCGAGTACAACGCCGCCTATTTTCAATTCCTGGAAAAAAACACCAACAGTGGCCTCAACACATTCGAGCGCCGCCACCAGCAGGTCGTCCTGGGAAACGTTTATCTGCAGGATTTTTTCCTTCCTGGTTACACCGCGGAATTTATCACCGCCTGGAACAAGGATGATCCGAGCATTCATTACGACGACAACGGCTTTCTAGTGCGCCCCGCACCCATCGGCAGCATCGTCGACCAAGACGTCGGAGGCGGGGCTCTCACCCATGGCATTCGCGTCGGCTATGTCGGGTGGCTCGGCAGCGGCCATATCCGCCGCATCAATCTCACGCACGCTTTTTATCAGGCTGTCGGCGAAGACACCTTTAATCCCATCGCCGGAAGGCCCGTCACCGTCAACGCGCAGATGGCCGCTGTCGAGCTCTCTTACGACCGCGACTGGATTCGCTACCGCGTTTCCACGTTTTACACATCCGGCGACGCCAAACCGCGCGACGGCCGCGCACGCGGGTTCGATTCGATTGTCGATCTCCCGAATTTCGCCGGAGGCATTTTCAGCTTCTGGAATCGCGAAGGGATTCGCCTGCTGGGCTCCGGCGTCTCGCTCACGACTGACGGAAGTCTGATTCCGTCTCTTCGTTCTACCAAGGAAGAAGGCCAAGCCAATTTTGTCAATCCCGGTATCTTCCTTGCG
This sequence comes from Candidatus Acidiferrum sp., assembly GCA_035576885.1. GTDB lineage: Bacteria > Acidobacteriota > Terriglobia > Acidiferrales > UBA7541 > Acidiferrum. The sequence continues at coordinate 2,773 of DATLVZ010000046.1, forward strand.
AACGCCGGCGCGGATTTTGATATCACTCCCAAGCTCAAAGGTTTTGCGAATTTCAACTACCTTCGCTTTGAACGTACCGAGGCGCTTGAATATCTATTGTTCGAGTCTCCGACCCGCCACAGTATTGGCGAAGACTTCGGCATCGGCGTGACGTATCGCCCTCCGCTCACCGAAAACATTGTTCTTACGGGCGGCGCTTCAGCCTTGCAGCCGGGTGCGGGGTTCAAAGACATTTACACGAGCCGTACACTCTTCTCGCTTTTCGGCTCCGTGAAGTTTACTTTCTGAGGAACGCATCTAATGACCTTGCCGCGCACATTCGAACGCCTCTCTCTGCGAATCCTCTGCGCGCTCTGCGTCTCCGCGTTATCTTTCTTTCTCGCTCTCAGTGCTGACTGGGCGTTCCCCGTTCACGCAAAGCAAGAGGCTCAATCCGTTCGCGGCCAATCCCGGGATGAGGCCGATCGCAAATCATCAGGCTGCATCTCCTGCCACAGTTCCACGGATGAACCGACAATGCACCCAACGAAAACCGTTTTTCTCGGTTGCACCGACTGCCACGGCGGCAACTCTTCCATCTCCGTTACTACTGGCATGGCGCCAAACTCCGCCGAGTACAAAGCCGCCAAAGAAAAAGCTCACGTCCAGCCGCGCGATCCCAGTTTCAAAGACCGCTCCGCCTTGCCAGAGCGCACCTACACGAAATGGCTCGAAGAGTCTCCTGAGTTCATCAAGTTTGTGAATCCCGGCGACCTGCGCGTGGCGCCGGAAACCTGCGGAGCTTCCGGCTGCCATGCAAAGGAAGTCCGCGCTTCTGCGACCAGCATGATGACTCACACTGGCTTCCTTTGGGGCGCGGCACTCTACAACAACGGCAGTTATCCCACAAAAAATACCCAATTCGGCGAGAGTTACGACCGCAACGGCAAACCGCAATCCATCAAAACATTTCCGTCACCCACGCCCGAGGAAACTCGCACCAAAAGCGTCCTCCCCGAACTTGATCCGCTGTTCCGATGGGAAATTTCTCAGCCAGGAAACGTCCTTCGCGTATTTGAACGCGGCGGCGAAAAAAAGTCCGAGCTAGGCAATCCCAATCGAGAAGAAGATCCCGGCAAGCCCGATGACAAACTAAGCGACCGCGGCCTTGGCACGGAGCTTCGCACCGATCCCGTCTTCCTCGGGTTGCAGAAAACTCGTCTCGTCGATCCCGTCATGTCGCTCCCCGGCACCAACGATCATCCTGGCGACTATCGTGCCAGCGGCTGCACCGCGTGCCACGTCATCTACGCTAACGATCGCGATCCTCAGCACTCAGGCTCTTACGCGCAATTCGGCCACTCCGGTTTCAGCGCCTCTTCCGACCCAACTACTCCCAAGAATGAGCCAGGCCACCCGATCAAGCATGCCTTCACCCGCTCCATCCCCTCGAGCCAATGCATGGTCTGCCACATTCATCCCGGCACGAACATGCTCACTACCTATTTCGGACTCACCTGGTGGGACAACGAAATTGACGGCGACAAGATGTATCCGCCCCAGCAACGCAACCCGACGGACGAACAGCGCTACCATTCCTTTTTGCGCAACCCTGAAGCCGCCGCGGCGCGCGGCCTCTGGAGCGACGAAAAATTCCTCGACAATCTCGGCAGCCCCGAATTCAACGCAAAATTAAAGACCACGCAATTCGCTGATTTTCACGGCCACGGCTGGGTCTTCCGTTCCGTCTTCAATCACGACCGCAAGGGCAACTGGCTCGACAAAGATGGCAGGCAGATCGCCTTCGATGATCCGGACCGCTTTGGCAAAGCTGTGCATCTTGCGGACATTCATCTCGAAAAAGGAATGCAGTGCAACGACTGCCATTTTGCGCAGGACAATCACGGTAACGGGAAAATTTACGGCGAGCCTCGCGCCGCAGTGGAAATCGACTGCATCGATTGCCACGGAACGATTCGCAACAAAGCCACGCTGATTACTTCCGGTCCTGCCGCTGCCCAAGGCGGACGTCACCTCGACACGCTGCGCACTCCATGGGGCCTGCGCCGATTCGAGTGGCGCGGTGATGGCGCGCTGATCCAACGCTCCATGTCACAAGAAAACAAAGAATGGGAGATTGTACAGACCGCAGACTCCGTAGCTCCTGGCAACCCGCACTTCAGCATGAAATCCTTCCGCGCCAAGTTAATGACCAGGGACGGCAGCGTCGCCTCGCAAATGCCGCAGAATGACGATCGTCTCGCCCACGCCAATTCCTCCATGACCTGCTATTCCTGCCACACCTCCTGGACGCCCACCTGCTTCGGCTGTCATTTGCAAATGACTGCCAACGCCCGCAAGCCCATGCTTCACAACGAAGGCCTCACCACGCGCAACTACACCAGCTACAATTTTCAGGTTCTCCGCGACGACATCTACATGCTCGGCGTCGATGGTACTGTCACCGGCCACCGCATCGCTCCCGCTCGTTCGTCCTGCGCCATCCTCGTCAGTTCGCAAAATGCGAACCGTGACTGGCTCTATTACACTCAGCAAACTGTCTCCGCTCCCGGTTTCTCCGGGCAGGCCTTTAGCACCTTTGTCCCGCACACTGTTCGCGCCACAGAAACGAAGCAGTGCAGCGATTGCCACGTCTCCGACGCTAACGACAACAACGCCTGGATGGCCCAGCTTCTGCTACAAGGCACAAACTTCATGAATTTCATGGGACGCTACATTTACGTCGCGACGGGCAACAGAGGCCTCGAGGCCATCGCCGTCGCCGAGCACGACGAACCCGAAGCCATCTTCGGCAGCGACCTCCAGCGCATTGCCTATCCAGACGACTACAAGAAATTCGTGGACCATCACCGCCAGCTTTCCACGAGCTATCGGCACGAAGGAAATGTCTTGGATGTACAAGCTCGCGGCGAGTACGCCTACGCCGCAACCGGCCCCGGCGGTCTCCGCATCTATGACCTAGCAAACATCGACAACAAGAATTTCTCCGAGCGCATCACCTCAGCTCCCGTGTCGCCCATTGGCCAGCGCTTTTTCGTGCTGACAAAGGACGCCGCAGCCGTCGCCTCGCCAACGACTCTCGGCGTCGATCCGCTTCGCCGCCAAATACCAGAAAACGAAGAGAACCCCATTCATCTCCTCTACGGTTTTCTCTATGTCGCCGACAAGGAAGAAGGCCTCGTCGTCATCGGCAATCCAGACCTAAAATCCAGCAGCCCCGGTGTCGGAACGCTCCTGGACGGCAATCCCGCCAACAATTTTCTCAAGCGCTCCCTAGCCTTTAATCCCAACGGCATCCTCACAGGCGCCCACCGCATAACCATCGCCGGAACATACGCCTACATCCTCACGGACAAGTCTCTCGTCGTCGTCGACCTCGATAATCCTCTCGCACCTCGCGTGAGTTCCATAATCGGCGCTCCCGCCCTCAACAATCCTCGCGCCATCGCCGTCCAGTTCCGCTACGCATTCCTCGCCGATCGCGACGGCCTCAAAGTCCTCGACGTCACTGACCTCGCACGACCCAAGCCCATCGCCGATGCCCAAGTCCCTCTCCTGAACGCCCGCAATGTTTACGTCGCACGTGCCTACGCCTACGTCTCGGCAGGAAAGCAAGGCCTCGCCATCATCGACGTGGAAAAACCTGATGCCCCCAAGCTCGATCAGGTCTTCACCGCCAAAGGACAGCTCAATGACGTCAACGACGTAAAAATCGGCATGGTCGCCGGCAGCGTCTATGCTTTTGTTGCCGACGGAAGAAACGGCCTGAGCATTTTGCAAATCGTCTCGCCGTGGGACGACCCTGCTCATTTCTCCGGTTTCAGCCCGCGCCCTACGCCAAAGCTCATCGCCACCGCGCGCACCCGCGGCCCCGCGCTAGCCATTTCCAAAGGAATCGATCGTGACCGCGCCGTCGACGAGTCTGGCAACCAGCTCGCAGTTTTCGGCCGCCGCGGCGCCCGCCCTCTCAATCGCACGGAGATGCAGCGCCTCTATCTTCACTCCCGCAATGGCGCATTCTATTCCGTCACCGATGAACCCGCGGAACGTCAGCCCGCGCAGTCCAGTACATCTCCTTCTTCAAGTACGGTGTCGCCATTCGAACTTGTCTTGCCTCGAGCCCGGACTTGGCTCAATTTTCTTTACTGAGGGTATGCCATGAATCGCCGCAAATTTCTTTCTAGCACTTTTAAGTCAGTTTCCGCCGTTTGTTGTGCCCCGATCCTCGCAAACTCGTTGCGCGCTTTGGCTCCGCAACAGACTCCCGCTCCAGTGCGCCACTTGAACACTCAGCGCCCACAGCTCGCCATCACGATGGACGATCCTAGGCTGACGCTGGACACGACTCTCCAATGGCAGGACGCCAATTCCCGCATCCTGAAGGCTCTCGACAGCCGCAGCGTCAAAGCTGCTCTCTTCGTATGCGGCATGCGCGTCGACGAATCCGACGGCTCCAAGCTCCTCTCCGCTTGGGATCGCGCCGGCCACATGCTCTGCAATCATTCCTATTCCCACCTGAACTATGGCGGCCCCACGAGCTACGCCGATTTCGCCGTCGACTTCCTCAAGGATGTAAAGATCATCGCTCCCTATCAAAATAAAGCGGCTTTATTTCGCTATCCGTTCCTCAAGGAAGGCGACACCGCCGACAAGCGCGACCGCTTTCGCGCTCTTCTCAAGGAAAGCGGTTATCGCGTCGGCCACGTCACCATTGATGCCTCCGATTGGTACGTCAACGAACGCATGACCGATCGCTTGGCGAAGCAACCAAAGGCTAGCATCCAGCCCTATCGCGATTACCTAATTGCCCATCTGCTCGACCGTGCCTCCTTCTATCGCCAGCTTGCCATCGACGTCCTTGGCCGCGACATTCGTCACACCCTCCTCATCCACTACAACTCTCTCAATGCCCTCGTCCTCTCCGACGTAATGGCTGCCTTCGAAACCGCCGGCTGGCAATGGATCGACGCCTCCATCGCCTACCAGGATGAAGTTTTCCACAGCCTCCCTAACACCCTCCCCGCAGGGGAAAGCCTCATCTGGGCCCTGGCTGCAGAGACTGGCCGCTTCAAGACTCGCCTCCGCTACCCCGGCGAGGACGGGGTTTATGAGGAAGCCAAGATGAACGCTTTGGGACTCTAACAAAAGGCGACTCGATGGATTGCAGCATTTTTTCACTTTTTCTTCGCCAGCGGTATCTTCTTCTAGACAAGCCTTTTGCTTGTTCTTGAGACACAAAATGGTACCCATCTCCTTTCCTTTGTATCCTTTAACGATAGAGCACATCTAATTGAGGTATAATGTGTCATTCACGCTTTTGACGCATAGCACCCATCAAAATAATTCGTGGGGAGCCTTCGAGCGAACGGCGCTATCGTTGAAGTGTGGGGGTACTGGCTCCGCACCCAGGGCGGGCCCAGCTCGCTGAAGGCGAGCGCACAAGAAAGCAAGAAGGAGTACTAGAACATGCTTAAGCAGTATCTTCTGGCAAGCGATTTTGACCAGACTCTTAGCTTTAACGACTCGGGTGTCGTGCTCTCCGAACTCATAGGCTTTAGCGGGTTCCATGACAAGGTCAAGGGCCTTGCGGAGATGAACCTCGTCCAACAGGGCGCCGAACTTAGCTACTTGATTCTCCACGACCCGGAATTTCGCCGCGTTCGCCGCGAACATCTCGTCGAAACCGGCAAGCGCATCCGCCTGAAGCACAACGTCGCTCTTTTCGCGCGCGCACTGGACAATCTCGCGGAAGGCTACAAATTTCATTTCAACGTTATTTCCGCGGCTCCTCAGGAAATTATCCAGTCTGCTCTTGAAGGCATCGTGCTGCCGGAAAATATTTTCGGCACCCGCTTTCGCTATAACGAATCTTCTGGCGAAGTCGAATCCATCATTCGCGCCTCCGCCGGATGGGGCAAGATCACCATACTCGAAGAGCGCCGCGCCGAACTCAGCATCAGCCACGATCACATCATCTACATGGGCGACGGCAGCTCCGACTTGCCAGTGATGATGCATGTCAACCAGCACGACGGCCTCACTATCGCCGTCTCCGAGGCCAAATTCATCTCTCGCGTGGCGAAACGCACCGTACTCAGCGACAACGCCATGAGCGTTCTCGTTCCTGTGCTCGAAAAGGTCCTCAACTGGGACTCCGCGCATATTCGCAAGCTCTTCACTTCCTACGGCTTGAATTTGCTCGAATGGGAGAAAGTGCGCACCGACATGCTTACCATTCAGGATTCGGCGGTGCCTGTCGTGGCTTCCCCGGTTCACGCACAATAGCGTCAATTGACAAAGTAAACGGGCGGCCGTCCTTCGCCAGGACAGCCGCCCGTTTTTCCACGAAAATGTTGTAGCTCTTAAATTGGCCCGTTTGCTAAAGTCGTTTACTTCCTTGTTGAACTTCCCCTTAAACATACTCCTGCTGAGATAAAGACTACTGGAAGGTACCAAGTCGATGGCCCCTCTTACTGCGGGCTGAACTTGAACTCAATGATCTCTGTGGTTTCTTTCGGGCCCGGTTCGAATTCGCTTTGCATCGCCGCTCTGCCCGCCTCTGTTGCGAGGACTGGATTGCCGCCTATGATGTGCGTTCTCTTTACCTTGCCGTCAGATCCTATGGTGACCTCGATCTTGACCACACCCGAAAGGTTCAGCTTCCTAGCTAGATCAGGATACTGAGGTTTTGCTAACACCCTGACCTTGCGTCTTGACTCCGGGATCTCTGCCACCTGGCCAAGAAGAGCGAATGCCCCAACGCTTCCCGCACCAAGCGCTGCGAGCAGCCACACTACGATTACTTGCTTGAACTCTTTCACGATCATGTCCTTGAAGCCGGAGTGTCCGGCGAAGTTAACCCCGCTCTTGCATCTGCATTTTTCGCACCAGAATTTCAAGAAAATTATGGTTCTTGCGATTTTCTTGTAGGTTCCTTGGATTCCTAGACTTATGTGGTGGCTTCGCTGCAGGGGTTCGCGATACAAGCCTCCAGCGTTCATCGTTCTATCTCATATTCAATCGATTTAAACTTTGCCGTCTCGATTTGAGACACTTTCTTTTTCTTATCGCAGTGCTCCTTTTGAATCAGGCCTATGGAACTTCAATGCCGCCACTTCACCGCTACGCCCCTCGATCTTTTTGTCCCGCTTTGGCCTGAACCCTTCCTCGGCTACAATTCCCACGGAGGCCACATGTCCAAGAAATCCATTCTCATGCTCATCGGGGATTACGTCGAAGACTACGAAGTGATGGTTCCCTTCCAGGCACTCTCAATGGTCGGGCACACGGTTCATGCAGTTTGTCCTGGCAAAAAATCCGGCGAATTCGTGCCCACCTGCATCCACGATTTCGAAGGCGATCAAACGTACACCGAAAAGCGCGGCCACAATTTCGAACTCAACGCCACCTTCGACCAGATCAAGCCCGAAGAGTATGACGCGCTCATGCTCCCCGGCGGCCGCTCCCCGGAATACCTTCGCCTCAATCCTCGCGTCATCGAAATCGTCCATCATTTCTCGAAAGCTAACAAACCACTCGCGGCCATCTGCCACGCGCCGCAAATTCTCGCTGCCGCTGGCGTCCTCAAAGGCAAAAAGTGCAGCGCCTATCCTGCCACCGGCCCTGACGTGACTATCGCTGGCGGCACTTACGTTAACCTGCCCATGACGGATGCCCTCGTTGACGGCAATCTTGTCACCGGCCCCGCCTGGCCCGCACTCCATTCCTGGCTCGCCAAATTTCTCGGCGTCCTCGGCACCCAAATTCAACCCTGACCACAGCGAACCTAACTCTTTGTTACGGGTCTCTAGATATTTCCCCCGCTATCACCGCTTTCTATCTGGCCGCCGTGTGTGGATAATTGTTGGTTCACTACTCCTCGGAAAGGCTTTGGCATCATGGCCCACATCAACACTAAAAAAGGCGTAATTGGCATCCTCACCGGCGGCGGCGACGTTCCTGGCTTGAACCCCGCAATCCGCGGCGTCACCATCCGCGCACTCCATGAGGGTTACCAAGTGATTGGATTCCGCCACGGTTGGGCCGGCCTCGTCGACATGGTCCGCGAAAAGGATTACGACAATTCCGACAATTTCCTGGTCCTCACGCAAGAAGTCGTTGAACGCGCCGCACGCACTGGCGGCACGTTTCTCCACTCTTCGCGAACCAATCCAGGCCGTGTCGGTAAATCCAGTGTACCTGTCCATCTGAAAGACTCCTTCAAGCTCGAGAAAAACGATCTCACCCCCGAGGTCCTCAAGAATCTGGCTTGGCTCGGAATCGACACTCTTATCCCCATCGGCGGCGATGACACTCTCAGCTACGGCGTTCGCCTTCACAAAGAAGGTTTCAGGGTAATAGCCATACCGAAGACCATGGACAATGATGTTCCCGGCACGGACTACTGCATCGGCTTCAGCACTTGTGTCACAAGAACCCTGCAGCTCGTCAATGGCCTTCGCACTTCGGCCGGCTCTCATGAACGCTTTATGGTCATCGAGGTCTTTGGCCGTTATGCCGGTTACACTGCGATGCTCCCCACCATGGCCGGCGCCGCGAACCGTTGCGTTATCCCCGAATACAAATTCGATATCGAGCGCCTCACTGAGCTCCTCGTGCATGACCGCAACAAAAACCCCAGTCGCTACTCGACCGTTCTGGTTTCCGAAGGCGCGATGTTTGAAGGTGGGGAAATGGTTTTTGAAAATGATACCGCCGATGCCTATGGCCACAAAAAACTAGGCGGAATCGGCGATCTCGTCTCTGACAAAGTCAAAGAGCTATCGGCCAAGTTCAACAAAGGAAAAACCATTGAAGTGGTAAACCAGAAACTCGGTTATCTTGCCCGCTGCGGCGACCCCGATGTCGTCGACTCAATCGTTCCCATGGCTTACGGCAATATCGCCCTGGAATTGCTCTTGAAGGGCATCCATGGCCGCCTCGTCGTACTCCACAACGGTAGCTACGGCAACATCCCCATTGAAACCATTACCTCCACCAAAAAAGTAGTCGACATCAAGGAGCACTACAACACCGAACGTCTGCGCCCGCAATTCTCCAGCTTTGAAAATAAGCCTCTCTTTATCATGGCAAGCTAATCTTCATTTCTCGCAGGCACTCGCCCTCACACAGACACTTGTACGACCTTCTCTCCGAGCCGAGCCGTTTGCCGGTCACTACTCCTGCTACCTCTCATGCCGTTTTGACGCTTCGAAATATTGCCATCCAAAAGAAAATCTCGACCTCGCCAAGCCGCGCTCTACGCCCGTTTTGTCATTCGAATCACGCGAAGTGATTCCCCGTTTTTCAGAGGCACCTCGACGTTTTCCACCGCCACGTATCCTCTTTTCCCGAATAGTTTGGCTCCTGTTAGCGTGGCTCCCATTTCAAGGTTCGTGAATCCCGCCGTGCTAGCCGCGATTTCACAGGCCTCAAGAATCTTGCTCCCGATCCCGCGCCGCGCCCATGCCGGATGAACAAAGAATGCCCGAATCTTGGCCGCATCTCGCCTGGGGACCAGCAGCGCATCTTCACGCCCTGTCCAATGATCGCCTCCATAGAGCGTCTTCCGTTTACTCCAACCTCCGCACCCCGCGACGACCCAAGGCAACTCCAAACTTTTCTCTTCAGTGTTTTTTTCCGCTTCGGCGGGCGCGTCCACATTCTTGGCTTCGGCAACAAAATACGTTCCGTCCTCGATCAGCTTGCTATCGACTCCAAACACTGTTTCCAGCGCGCCCTCCATCTGCGCACGGGTGTAGTCCGCAGCCTGTAATTCTCGCACCGAGGCTTCAATCAGCCCGCGAAGCACGGGTACATCCGCCTCCACTGCCTTTCTAATCCGTATCTTCACACTCTTCACTCAACCTCATCTGAGCATTCCAGTGAGATCTCACCATCTACTTGCGCCAAGCCTCTTCTTCCGCCAGGCACAAGTCACGCCTCACCACTCACTGCCCCTTAGCTTTCCCCTTCAGCTGTTTCGCCACCTTTTCGATTTCATCCGTCCTCTTGTACATCTGTATGGAGAACACCTCTGTCGTCACCGTCCTATCCACTTCCTGTTTCAATTCGCCCACTAGTTGATACAAACGATGCACCTCTGCGCGAAACTCTTTTTCGTTTTGCAAAAGTGCCGATCTCTTCGAGTTTTGAGAATCCTGTTTTCCCGCAGCCAACTCGGCCGGATTCGGCGATTCTGCTGCCTGCGGCGGCGTAGGAAAGGGGTTGTTCTTTCGCTGACCAGCGAACACCGCGCCATCTTTTCCAACGGAACAACTCGCCGCCATGGCCAGTGTCATTAGGAACCTGCGCCTCGTTTCCGACATATCCCCTCCTCATTTCCTCCGCGCCCATCCCCATTCTGTCATTTGTCTCCCAGCCTGTTCATGCAATTCACGTTGTCCTGGGCCCATCTATCGAGCATTATCTGCGTGCTCGGGAATGTATCCACATTACTCCGCACCACATCATATTGTTGAATCCTTTAGGAGCGAAACACATGCATGTTCGCCATCTCGGAAAAAACGGCCCTCTCGTTTCCGCGCTCGGCCTCGGCTGCATGGGCATGTCCGAATTCTATGGAGCGCGTGACGACGCCGAATCCATCGCTACCATCCACCGCTCTCTCGATCTTGGTATGAATTTCCTCGACACCGCCGACGTCTACGGTTACGGTGACAACGAAGTCCTCGTCGGCAAAGCCATTCGCGGTATCCGTGACAAAGTCTTCCTCGCCACAAAATTCGGCATCGTCCGCGACAAAGCCAACGCCACGCTTCGCGGCGTCAACGGTACCCGCGCTTATGTTCGCTCCTCTTGCGACGCCAGCCTCAAGCGTCTCCGTGTCGACACCATTGATCTGTACTACCAGCATCGCGTCGATCCCAAAACTCCCATCGAGGAAACCGCCGGCGCTCTCGCCGATCTCGTTCGCGAAGGAAAAATCCGGCATATCGGCCTCTCCGAAGCATCCACGGAAACGATTCGCCGCGCGCATAAAGTCCACCCTATCGCCGCCTTGCAATCGGAATATTCTCTGTGGACGCGCGATCCCGAAGACGACGTTCTCTCCACCACGCGCGAGCTAGGAATCGCATTTGTAGCCTACAGCCCGCTCGGCCGCGGCTTTCTCACCGGCCAAATCAAACGCTTCGAAGACCTCGCCGCTGACGACTACCGCCGCTTTTCGCCTCGTTTCCAAGGCGACAATTTCCAGAAAAATCTCGATCTAGTCGCCCGCGTCGAATTCATCGCCAAAGAAAAACGATGCACCCCGGGCCAGCTTGCTCTTGCTTGGCTTCTCGCCCAGGGCGACGACATCATCCCCATCCCCGGCACCAAGCGTCGTCAATATTTGGAAGAAAATTTCGGAGCGCTCCGCGTGGAGCTCTCGGCGGACGATCTGCGCCGCATTGAGGAAGCCGCTCCCCACGGCGCAGCTTCCGGCGAGCGTTATCCCGAGCACATGATGGCGCTCATCAACAAAAAGCAGTCCGCCTCTGCCTGATAGATAGCCACGCGCCTCGGTCTTGCGCGGTTTCAGCGCCCGCCCGTTCGCAACTCCGGCAGTATGAACGTCGGCTTGATTTCTTTTCGTTTCGACCAGTCGTGATACGTGTGGCATTCGAAACACCGCGACTCCGCATGTCCCGGCCCCGGCGCGTGGCACGTTTTGCAAGTCGCAATCCCCGGCAAAAGCACTTCGCTCGTCTCCGTGCTCCTCATCGCCTTTTCGTGGCAGCTCACGCACGAAAATCCCCGGTGCGCATCATGATCAAATCTCGCGTGCGGCATCCATTGCAGTGTGATCTTGGCGCTTGCGATTTCCGGTAATCCTCCGGCCGTGGAACGGATATTCGATGATTCATCAATCGGTTGGATGGATTGCGGAATCCTTCTTCCTGCATCCCTCGTCGGATAAGAAAGCGTATGGCACTGTTTGCAAGTCTTGCGCCACAACAAGTCTTCAGCTTCCGCCGTGCGCTCTCTCACCCATTGCGTTTGCGTGAGCACTCGCGCCGTTGGCGCGATCGGCTTACCCGTCAAATCTCGCCCAGGGTCGCGCATTACCCGCATCTCCCCAGGATGTGCCGCGATGTACTCGCTGAATTTCTTGACCAGAAATGCCTGCACGACCTCCGGCTTGTCGTGTGGCACGCCTTCGTCAAAGCGTTTGTCAAAGGCCAGCGAATGGCACCCAGCGCAAGCATAGGCGAATCGCACTGGAGCCATTAGCTCACGGCCTGTCAGCGGCCTCGGGCGCTGAGTTCTCTCTTTGCCCAGCGGTAGAACTTCATCCTGTGGGGACGATGACGTGCTGGCAGCGGTATACTGCGCGTCCGCGTAAATCCACGCGCCAGAGGCCGCACCAGGTTGATGGCAATCTCCACACACAAGCTGCACATTCGGTCCGTTAGGCCCGCGCCGGATCGGCTTCATGTGAATGGCGTGATTTACCTTAATCGTTCCAGGATCGCTTGCTGGTGCTCCGCCATTGGGACGCAACGCCGCGAATTGCGGATGCCCGTCTTCGAAGTCGTGGATGCCAGATTCAAAGTGATCCGCGCCACCGCTGGTTTTCAAATCACCGTGGCATGTCGCGCAACTCTCATTCCTTGTCGCAACGATATTCACGCGCCCGCGATGCTCCGTGTGGCAAGTTGCGCAACCAATCGAGCTGATCTGCCTGGCGTGATGTATCGGCCCATCGTGGCAAGCCAAACAGGCTGTATCGCTCGCCTTCGCCGAAAACGCCCCCGCCGTCTGGACGTGGCACGCCGTGCACTCCGCCTCCAACACCGCGTGCGCCTCACTCATCCGCCCGCTCGAATACACGCGTGAATCTCGCGAAAATCCGTGCCACGCGATCCAAACCAGCGCCAGCGCTGGCAGCCCCACGCTCAGCCAGAACTTTGCGCGCTTTAGCCCCGTCGGCCTCTTGAAATAATTCAGGTCGACCCGCTGCGCCAGCTTCTTGGTTGTCCGTGTTCTCGCCACTCGTTTACTCTGAGCGAAGTCGAAGGGCCACTCGCCGCTCTTTCAATACCGAAACGCCATCACCGCATGCACCGCCCCTAGCAGAATCAAAGCTAGCGAAACCGGAATATGTACCAGCAGCCACCCGTGCAACAAATGATGTAACTGCTCCTGCCGCACAAGCTGCCGCGCCTCGTCGCAAATATCTTCCAAATCCTGCAATGTCGGCTGCGCTGATGACGGCATCAATGTCCGCAACCCGGAAAACACTCCCAGTGCCTTCTCCGCGTTGCCAACCCGTGCTCTTCGTCGCTTCGGTTCCTCGAGAAACGGCCGCATCTCGCCCAAATAAAACTTTCGCAAGGGTGCGCACTCTTCTTCACTTAGGACCACGGTCTCCGCGGCGGCAGCCACGACCGTTCCGCTGCTCGTCACACCCATTGCCCGCGCTGCGGTCAGTCCTCCTGCGCGCAGTACTTCCTCGGTCACTGATTTGCCGATCCCCAGCGGCCCGCAAACCGATTCGACCGCGCGGTCGGCTTCCTCACGCAGCAGCTTCCGCACACTTCCAATCTCATCGTAAATCGTCTCCAGCTTGACGTCCGCCGTCATCACTCGCGGAACGTAGTGTTGCAGCGCCGCTCCGAAAACGCCGCTTGCCACCGTCACAATTAACAGCCACATTAGTACGCTCGTCAGCGTCCCGCCAAATCGGAATCCGCCATGAAATAAAATCGCCGGCAAGCTCAGCAATCCCAGCCATAAATGCCCGCGCATCCAAGCTTGCGCGCGCCCGATCCGCCATACTGGCACCCGTTTCCGCGCGCCAAGCAAGGCGGCGAACATCATGAACCCGAATCCAATCACCCCGAACGCCAAGCCCAGTGCGCTGTCGCCACGCGGCCCTTCCGGCGCGTGCACCGCATACGCCACGTATACGGCTGTGAACACGACCAGAATCGCCACCGAGGCAATCGCCCATCCGCGTTGTGTCTTATCTATCCGCACGCAATCACTCTTTGCCGTGTAGGGTCATCCTTCTGAGGATGACCGCATGTTTTTTCCGCCTCACTTCTTTCCCCCGCCCGCCAGCATCTTCGAAAAAAACGTCCGCGGGTCCACGCGGTGCGCCGCATCGTGCGGGCACGCGTACACGCAGCTCGGCTCTTTCAAATGCGTGCACAAATCGCACGAAGTGGCTTTTTGCTTCACCGCCGCTTTCTGCCGCCCCGGCCGTTCCAGGTCTTCCACCATCACGTCAAACGGATGCAAATTGATATTTCCGTACGGACAGTTTCGCGCGCAAAGCCCGCATCCGATGCACCAATCCTCGATAATCACTTCCAGAGAGTTACGCCGCCGAATCGCTCCTACGGGACACCCCACCATGCACAGCGGATCTCGGCACTGCCGGCACGAAGTCGCCACCAGGTATTGTTCGAACCGCAATCCCTCACGCACCAGCCGCGTGATTCCGTCGTGCGCATCGGCGCAGGCGTTCACGCAAGCGTCGCATCGCGTGCAGTTTTGCAAATCCAGAATCAGCAGGCTTTGCGCTTCCATCAATCCTTGCGAAAGAAATTGGTCGATGGGCAGGCTCTGCGTGGTCTGCAGTCTTTGCTGGTTCTGTGCGCTACGCTCGGCGGCCACCGCTTCCAGCCCCTCGCGCACACTCGGGAAGCGCTCCACCATGTCGCGAAAATCATCGCCCGAGATGCGCACCACCTCCACGTGGTCCAGCGCCGTGCACGTCGCCGTCCGCACGCCCCCGCCCAGCAATCCGATCTCCCCGAAATAATCTCCGCGTGACAAGTACGCCAGAACCAGCTCCCCTCCCGGATACGTCTCCGAAATTTTGACGAAGCCGATCCTCACCAGGTAAAAACTGTCCGCGGCATCTCCTTGCCGCGCGATCGCCTGTCCCGGGGCGAATCGCTGCAGCTCCACGCTCTCCTTCAGATGCTCGATAAAATCTGGCGAAAGGTCCGCAAACATCGGCACGCCGCGCAAATGATTCTCAAGCGCTCGCCGTCGATAGTTCTGGTCGATCTCTGCGCGGAACGTTTTGTTCTTCATCATGATGTCCAAAACGTTGCGAAGCATTTCGAACGCCACCACGTCGCTCTCCGCAATCACCGTCGCCGACCGCGGATAAAAATTCATGCACGTCATCTCGCCAAACAAATCGCCGGGCCCCAGTTCCGCGACCGGGTTCCCGTAGGCGAGGTCCACGGAAGCATCGATGGGAATCGTTCTGTCACGAACCTCCTCATCGCGTGCGTCGGTGTCACGTGCTGCGAGTGTGCTCGTAAGTCTTTTGACGAAGCCCTTCGCTCCTCCCTGTGTCTTTACGTGTGCAATTGGCGCCGAAAGTGAAACGCGCGCTTTGCCTTCCAAAATATAGAATGCCGTCGAGCCAAATTCGCCCTCGCGGCAAATAATCTCGCCCTCATGAAACCGCCGTTTGACAATGGCCCCGCGGTTCAGCTCAAGGAACGTTCCCGAAACGCCCTGGAACACTGGCAATTGCAAGAGTTCTTCTGCTTCGAACCCCTGTGCATCGGGTCCCGCGGTGATCGTTGTGCCAACCACCGTCTTATTCGTCAATGCGCCCGTAGGACAGGAAACCATGCATTCCCCGCACGAAATGCACGTCGAATCCCCCATCGGCGCATTTAAATCGAACGCGATTCCCGCTGAGTAGCCCTTTCCCATGCGCCCAAGCACAAAATTATTCTTAATCTCGTTGCAGCCGCGGATGCAGCGGTCGCACAAAATACAAGCATCGTGATTGACCGCAATCGCCAGCGAAGAATCGTCTATTCCGCGCGAAACAGTCCGTTTTGCAAATCGCGGCTGCGTGATCCCCGCCGCCCGCGCCAGCGTTTCCAGTTCGCAGTCGCCCGATTGTTCTTGCCGTGCGCACGGCGTCGGATGATCCGTCATCAAAAGCTCGAGCAGCGTCCTGCGTGCGTTCAAAACCTTCTCTGAATTAGTGACCACCTTCATGCCTGGCTCAACAGGCCTCACGCACGAGGCTGTCAGCACGCGTGCTCCGGTGTCCACCACGCAAAGCCGGCAAACTCCCACGGGAGTCTCGTTTTGCAAATGACAAAGCGTGGGAATCGGCGTCCCGTTCATCCGTGCCGCGTCGAACACACTCGTCCCCGCGGCCACTTGCACGGCTCGCCCGTCGATCGTGATCTCGATCAGTCCCGCCGGTGTACTTGTTGTGCTCACAATCCTTGCCCGCTCCGCCCGTGTAGGGTCCGCCTTCTGAGGCGGACCGTTGCTCCTTGTGCTCCATCTTGGTTTCTTGAAGACTGGTTTTTCATCCCATCGAATGTCTCATTCGATCTCACGGCCGAATCCCCACGCGCTGCGCCTCTCCCGCCCTTGCTGGTGCCGCAAAACAATTCCCACTCGGACATTTTCCTTTCAACACATGCGCATCCACTTCCTCCCGAAAATACTTCAGCACGGACTGCACCGGGGCGGGAACGATCTGTCCCAGACCGCAAATCGAAGTCAGGCTCATCGCTTGGCATAGTTCATCGATCAACGCCAGATCCTCGCGGTACTGTTTTTCCGGCAAACCGCCGTGCGTCCAGCGCACCAGCAGATCGGTCATTTTTTGTGAACCGACGCGGCAAGGCACGCACTTCCCGCAGGACTCGTTGCGGTAGAAACGCACCGCATTCAGCGCCATATCCAACATGCACGTCGTGTCGTCGCAAACAACAATCGCGCCCGAGCCAAGCATCGAACCCGCATCGGCCAGCGCTTTGAAATCAAGACGCACGTCCACCATGGAAGCCGGCAAAAAGCCGGACGATGGGCCCGAAGGTGCAAACGCTTTTAGTTGCCGCCCGCCGCGAATTCCTCCCGCGTGCTGAAAAATAATGCCGCGCATCGGGATTCCCATCGGTACTTCGAAAACTCCGGGCTTTGCCGCGTGTCCGCTAACGCCCACGAATTTCAGCCCTCGCGAACCGCCTTGTCCCTCCGTTTTGTACCACTCCACTCCTCGCGCCAGAATCTGCGGCACGTTGGCGAACGTCTCGACGTTATTGATGACCGTCGGTTTTTGCCACAAGCCCGCTTGTCCGGGGAATGGCGGTTTGTTGCGCGGCTCCGCGCGCTTGCCTTCCAGCGCCTCCAGCAATGCGCTCTCTTCTCCGCATATATATCCGCCAGGGCTGACGAATATCTCCAAATCGAAAACCAAACTGCTCCCCAAAATATTCTTTCCAAGCAGGCCGGCGTGATAGCAGCGCCGCAATTCTTCGCCCAGAATTTCTTCCTGCAGGGGATACTCATGCCGGATGTACACGATCCCCTTTTTCGCTCCGGTGACCAGCCCCGCGACGATCATCCCCTCGATCACCAGGTGCGGAAGCTGCGTCATGATGAAGCGGTCTTTAATCGTCCCCGGTTCGCTTTCGTCCGCGTTGCAGACGATGAATTTCTCCGCGCCCGGCTGCTTGCGAACCAGATCCCATTTCATGCTCGTCGGAAATCCTGCGCCCCCCATCCCCCGCAATTCCGATGCCTTTAATTCCGCGAGCACTCCATCCCAGTCCTTTGTCGCTGCCAGCTTCCGAACTACCCCATACTTCTCCCCATCGTCATACGGATCTGACGCGCACCGCACTCGCCCCTGCTCTGGATGCAGCTCCGGCATAGCTTCGCCAAGAACCGCGCTCCGTGCGATCGCTTCTGCGGACGCCGCTGTCACGTTCGTGAGAATATCGTCGTTGATCGAGACGGCAGGGGCCTGGTCACACCTCCCGAGGCACGATACATCCCGAATGGTCACATCCGTGGAGCTGCTCTTCGCAAATCGTTGCTCCAGTTCCGACCGCAATTCGCAAGCTCCATTCAGATGGCAGCTCATGTCCGCGCAAACGCGAACATCCGCTTTCGGCGGCGATGCAAGCTGAAAATGCGGATAAAAGCTGGCCACACTATGAATTTGGTAAAGCGCAGTGTGCGAGCGTTGGGATAGCGCTTCGAGCTCCGCTTGGGGCAAGAAGCCATAGCGAAGCTGGATAGCTCGCAGGTCGTCAAAGATCACGGCGCGGCGTCTCGCATGAAAAGAGCCGGGCGAGTCTCATCGCGCGGCGTCGGGTGAGGTACGAATTCTCTTGCATACTACTGGCGCCCAACCCGCGTGTAAATAGCGGCCCGTTGCCTTTTCGCTCCACGCTGCGAAAAAGACAACGCGGCGCCGGCTGCTTCCACACGATAATGAGGCGAACAATTTACGTGTCACTTCGAATGCAAATTGCCTCAAAATCCTATTGGTTAGGCGCGGCACTGTGTCTTGCGCTATCTTTGCCGCTCGCTCTTGCCGTTCGCATATCCTCCGCAAAAGATCGCAAGGATCAGCAAAAGCATCCGCCGGCCGCTTCTGCTGGCGACTCGCCTCAACCACAGAAATATATCGGTCCCGGCTCCTGTGCCGCCACGAGCTGTCACGGCAGCGTCAAGCCCGTCCCAGGCAGCCGCATCCTCCAAAACGAATATTCGACGTGGATCGTTACGGACAAACACAGCCGCGCGTATCAGGCGCTGACGGGAGACGTGGGCGAACGCATCGCCCGTATTTTGAAACTCAATTCGAAGGCCGAAGAAGCGCCAAAGTGCCTCGCGTGTCATGCGCTCTCCACGACGCCGGAGCGGCGCGGACGCCCGTTCGAACTCTCGGATGGCGTCTCCTGCGAAAATTGTCACGGCCCCGCCTCCGCATGGCTCGGCCCGCACACCACGCGCGATTGGCACCACGAAAAATCCGTCGCGCTGGGTATGACCGATACGCGCAACGTAATCCATCGCGCGGATAAATGCCTCGAATGTCATCTGGGAACGAAGGACAAATTTGTCGACCACGAAATGATCGCAGCGGGCCATCCGGATTTGTTTTTCGAGCTCGATTCTTTTTCCGCCGTGATGCCGCGCCACTGGAAATCGCCGCGCGAAACGGCCCCCGGAAAGTCCGCCGAAGACGCGGCTTGGGCCGGCGTCCGCGACTGGAGCGCCGGCCAAGCCGTGCAGTTGCGAGCGGAAATGGAGCGCCTGACCTGGCGGGCGAAAGGCCAGCGATTCGATAAAAAAGATATTTGGCCGGAGTATTCCGAGCTCTCTTGCTTCGCCTGCCACCATGCCCTCGGTCCCGCAAAAGACAGTTGGCGCCAGGCGCATGGATTTGCGGGACGCCGGCCAGGCGATCCCGTGTGGAATAGTTCACGCTATGCGGTGTTCCGTTTGCTCGCGAAGCAAATTGATTCCGCGAATGCGCAAGAACTTGAACGCCGCATTGTGGAAGTGTCCGATGAAATGTCCAATCTGAATCCTGATCGGAATACCATCGCGGCTTCAGCCTCCGCCGCTGCGCCGATCGCGCAGCGTTTTGCCGAGCGCCTTGCGGCCATCCAATATGACCGGGCTATCGTGCTGCGCACGCTTCACCAAATTTCGGACGATGCAGATAACATTGCCATCGCCGATGAGCGTGCCGCCGAACAAGCGGCGATGGCGGTGGATTCGCTCTACATCGCGTACAGTAAAGAAGCGAAGCCCGGTAACGCGGAAGAGGTTCGCGCTGCGATCAATGTGCTCTTCCAGCAGCTCGAGAATCCTTCGGCGTACAACGCCGACCAGTTTGCCGCTTCGCTGAGGCGAATCGGGACCATCCTGCGATAGCAAGATCTTGCGAAGGCCTGCGATAATCAAATCCTGAAAAAGTGACTTGGCTTTCAGAATCGTGCGCCAAACTTTTCGCGCAAGAGATGGGACGTGTTGCTTTGAATCGTTTCGAGAACTGGTTTTGCGCTTCGTCGCTTTGGCGAGCGATGACGCGGAAGCGGGTGCTTCCGTGGCTTTTGTCCGGCACGGAATTGGGCGAGCACGTTTTGGAAATTGGCGCGGGTGCGGGCGCGGCGACGGAAGAACTGCGAAAGCGCGCAGGGCGGGTGACGAGCCTTGAATACAGCCACGAGCTTGCCGTGAAACTCGCACGCCGGAATTTTCGCGGGCCCGGCAACGCATTCACGAACGGCGACGTATTGCGCGGCGACGCGTCCGCGCTGCCTTTTTCCGAGAAAACATTCTCCGCATTGACCGCCGTGCTCATGTTGCACCATCTGAAATCGACGGAGGCGCAGGAAGCCGCATTCGCGGAAGCATTTCGCGTGCTGCGGCCAGGGGGCGTCTTTATTGCCATTGACATACCAGATGGCTGGCTGCATCGCGTCGCGCACATTCGGAGCACGTTTGTGCCAATCGCCCCATCGACGGCTCCCGCGAGGCTCGCAGCCGCCGGATTTTCAGACGTCTCCATGGAATTTCGAGGCGGCGCATTTCGCTTGCGAGCGCTGCGCCCGCGCGATGCCGACAAGTCTCAAACGAAGGCTCGTTGACGCGGCCGAGCCTGGCCCTTAGCATGAAATGATGAGCGCTAAGGCTAAGCTCAAGTTTCCTCCCGGACCCTCTATCGGCCTTAAGCGCTGGTCGCTCGGCCCTCTCAACAGCGGTGATCCACTTGGGTATTTCACGGGAATCGTTCGCGAGTATGGAGATGTCGTCGGGCTGCGCGTTTTCAATTTCCGAGTTCTTTTGCTCAACCATCCTGATTACATCGAAGACGTGCTGGTCAATCATCCGCGAAAATTCATAAAGGGCCGCGTTCTGCAAGCCAATAAGCGCGTGTTCGGAAAAGGCCTGCTGACGAGCGAAGGAGATTTCTGGCTGCGGCAGCGGCGGCTGGTGCAGCCCGCGTTCCACCGCGCGCGTATCGCGGGCTATGCATCGACGATGGTGGAGTACACCGAGCGGCTGCTCGGCGAGTGGCAGGATGGCGAGGAGCGCGACATCCATAAGGAGATGATGCGGCTCACGCTGCAAATCGTCGGCAAAACGCTGTTCGATGCGGACGTCGAGCGAGACGCGCAAGACATCGGCAAATCGTTGGAACTTCTGCTCGAACTCGGCGCGGATTTCCGGCGAACGCTTTTCATTCCGCACTGGCTGCCGACGCCGACGAATTTCCGGGTGGAACGAGCGATTCGGCAGATTGAAAAAGTGCTCTACCGGATGATTGCGGAAAAACGCGCCTCGGGCCGCGATGCGGGCGACCTGCTTTCCATGCTGCTGGCCGCGCAGGATGAGGACGGTTCGCGCATGACCGATCAACAGCTTCGCGACGAGACCATTACTCTTTTCCTGGCGGGGCATGAGACCACAGCGAATGCGCTCTCGTGGACGTGGTGGCTGCTCGCGCAGAATCCCGCCGCGGAAGCGAGGCTCCACGCTGAGCTGAGGACGGTTCTCGGGGGCTGCGCTCCTTCGTATGACGACCTGCCAAAGCTCGTTTATACGAATCACATCATTACCGAATCGATGCGGCTTTATCCTCCGGCGTGGGGAACTGCGCGCACAGCCATTGAAGACCTCGAAATTGCGGGCTATGCCGTGCCGAAAGGCTCGGGGGTATCGTTCGCGCAATGGACAGTGCACCGCGACGCGAGATGGTACGAAGCGCCGGAAGAATTTCGCCCCGAACGGTGGGAGGGCGACCTGCTGAAACGGATTCCAAAGTTCGCTTATTTCCCGTTTGGAGGCGGACCGCGCCTGTGCATCGGGAATTCGTTCGCGCTGATGGAAATGGCGCTGACACTTGCGACCATCGCGCAGCAGTACCGGTTCCGGGTGGTCGAGGGGCATCCGGTTGTCCCGCTGGCGTCGATCACGCTGCGGCCGAGGCAGGGGATTCGGGTCGTCCTGGAATCGCGTCCGGCGAAGAGCCGCGTCCCGGTCGAAACCCGAGTTTTGTGAGGGGTGGTGCGAGAGCTGAGTTCCGTGTGGTCTTTGCAGTGTTTCGTGGCTGGCAAAACTGCGAGCGGACAGCCGAGAATAGCTGCCTCCTGACCCTACCCCCTCCCCGGTTTTTTCGTAAGTGTTCATTCTAAAGGGTTTTAAGTGCTGTGTTTTGGAAGTGCGGATTCCAAAGGGGTTACAGGCGAGTTTTGCGGAAGTGCGGATTCTAAAGAGGTTAGTGACTCGTGACTGGCGATTTGTGACTGGTGGGGGAGAGAGTCGTTCCTGCCGAGGGCTAGATCTTTTGTGGGTGAGTTGGGCCGCGGGGAGAGGAGACGAGCACGGACCTAAAGGTCCGCCACTACAAAGCAAGGAGAGAGCTGTGCGGGGGAGAGGTTGGTGCGAGCGAAACATGGGAAATGATAGCAGGGAATTTAATTACTGTCAAGGTACAGTACCTGGGTACTTATCATTCGAATGAGACGCGGGGAAGTTGAAGAGTTAGAAAGAGTTGGCGGGAAATTTGTAGTTTGGTGAGACGGAAAATGCGGAAAAGTAAAAGGCGCGCATGAAAACCG
>DATLVZ010000047.1:0-51212 GCA_035576885.1 Candidatus Acidiferrum sp.
CACAAGGAAAACCTCACTCCATGGCAAATCATCGAGCGCCTCGCACCTCGTTCCCCGCTCGAACTCTGCTTGCTTCCACCCGTGTTTCTGGATTATTACCTCGACAACTCAGGGGGATACGATGTGGGTAGGCTTCCCTACTTTGGGAACAAGTTTACAACGGCCTGGGCTCCTGATCTGCCGGTTGCGTAAGCCGCTGCCATGTGGAGACGGGCGCGCCTAGGGTGCTCTGCGTCGCCACGAGAGACATGCTCGGCTTGTGTTGGGCGTTGAATGCATGCGCAAATTCCATTATCGTAGAGGTTTCTTTTCTACGGAAAATGCGCAGTGTGCGCTGTGCGCTGAGTCTCGACGGGGGAAATCGTGAAGAAAAAGATTCGAGTGATCCAGTACGGCATTGGACCGATCGGCGCGTCCATCGCCCGCCTGATGCGGGAGAAGCACGCCATCGAAATTATCGGCGCGATTGACACGGACCCCGCAAAAGTGGGCCGCGACCTCGGCGAAGTGGCCGGCGCGACCGACGCGCCGTGGGGCGTCAAAATTTCCGCGGACGCAAAAGAAGTGCTGGAGCAAGCCGCGGATGTGGTGATTCACTCGACGTCGTCTTCCTTGCCGAAAGTTATGGACCAGTTGCTGGCGTGCCTGGAGGCGGAGTCGTGCATCGTTTCGACGTGTGAGGAGCTGTCTTATCCGCTCCGCAACTATCCGGAGTTGGCCGCGAACCTGGACAAAGCGGCGAAGGACTGGGGAGTCGCGCTGGTGGGAACGGGCGTGAACCCGGGCTTCGTAATGGACAAGCTGGTGATTACGCTGGCAGCGGTCTCGCAGCGCATCGAACACGCGAACGCCATACGCATTGTGGATGGCGGGAAACGCAGGCTGCCCTTGCAGAAGAAGATCGGGGCGGGCATGAGCGTGGAAGAATTTCGCTCGCAGGTAAAAGCCGGGGTAATCAAACACGTCGGATTGCCGGAGTCCGTGGCCATGATTGCGGACAGCTTGAACCTTCCCGTGGACGAAATCACGGAAACAATTGAACCGAAGGTTGCCACCGAGCGTGTGCAGACGGAATATTTGACGGTTGAGGCAGGCCAAGCGGCGGGCGTGCACCAAATTGCGCGCGGCATGGCCAGCGGAAAAGAACTGGTGTACCTCGAATTGCAAATGTACGTCGGAGCGAAAGAGCCCGCCGACACCATCGCGTTGAAAGGCCACCCGAACATTAGCTTGGTGATTCCCGGCGGCACGCATGGCGATATTGCGACTGCGTCTGTCGTAGTGAATTCGATTCCCGTTATTCTCGACGCCCCAGCAGGACTTCGCACCGCCCGCGACTTGCCCATCGGTTTCTTCTCGCCTAACGCCAAACCATAACAGCAAGAATAGCTGGGACACCGCACTAATGCTTTGACTGATCAGGGGAAACGTTGCTGGATTTTCACGGTGCGGTCCAGTTCATCGGAAACTTCCAGAATTTTTAGCTGGAGATCCTTGTCGAGAGACGCGGTGGCGAGAAATTCGCGGACTTGAGCCTGGGCGGCGGGCGTGCGCTGGCCATCTATGAAAGCATTGAGCCAGCCGAGGAGGAAAAAGATTTTGCGATCGTGCTTGATTTGCGGGAGAGCTTCGAGAGCGGGTTTCAAGTACGGGAATGTTAGGTCCGATTGGTTCCAGTAATTGAAAGAGCCTAGGCTTTGCGCGATCCAGTCTTCGGGTCGCGATGAATCGTGGAGATAGTCGTTAAAATATTTCTGTTTGGAGGCGCCATCGGGGCGGGCGGCTTGAGCCATGTAGGAGAATTTCTGGCCGTCGCCACTCTGGTCACGCTTCTCTTCGGCGGCTAGCACGGAATCCGCGTCGGGATCGTTCAAAGCGATTAGCGCAGTGACCATGGTCCAGCGGTCAAGAGGACGTAGCTCGACCCCCGGGACGGCGAGCTTGCCGCTGAGTAGATCTTTGAGTTGCGCGCGGCACTTGGCGCTTTCCGCGATGGCCCGGAGGCCGCGAAACCAGATGATGCGGAAATCCTGTTCGGCGGAATGAAGCATGCGGTCCGAGGCAAGAGCTTCGGCGTTGGCGACGATTCGCGCGCGGGCCGCGTCGCTGATGTAACGGTGAAGGTCCGGAATGACCTGGCCGATCAAACTTTGCGCGAGCGATTCGTCAGTCTCGGCGGGAAGAAGTCGCAGCGCAAGTTCCAGAAAGTCGCGCGGAGCGAATTCAGCTTCTCGGACCGAATCCCATAGTGAACCCCAAAGCAGAGTGCGTTCGAAAGTATCGGTAACTCCCCCGATACGCTCGATAACCGCCTTGCGGCTGCGCTCATCGAGAAGAAAGCGGCCGTAGGCGAAGTCCTGGTCGTTGAGAAATACGTACCGCGGACACGGCTTCGCTAGGGCCTCCTGCAAGTCGGATTTTTCTGTGTTGAGCTGTGCGCGGAGACGAGTCGGAGCGCGGTCGGGATAGGCGAGCTCGATTTGCATCGCGATGGGCCAAATGCCGCCTTCGCCGAGAACATCGTGTTGCGTTACGGCGAAATGATCGATGCGGTCTTGCGCGTTGCAGGTCCACACGACGTCAACCTGTGGCATGCCACGGTGGCGAATCCACATGGCGGCCCATTCTTGCAAAGACTCTCCGGATACTTTTTCGAACGCATGGACAAGGTCGCTCCACCCCGCGATGGCGTAGGCGTGCTCCTTGAGATAAAGCCGCAGGCCATCGCGAAAGCTTTCTTCGCCGAGGACGAAAGCGAGTTGCTTGATCACGCCGGGCGCTTTCGAATAGACGATTGCTCCGTAGGCAGACTTCGCATCCTTGAGATTGGCGATGTTCTGGTAGATCGGCGTTGTGCCTTTTGTCGAGTCGATGGAATAGGCGGCAGGCTTGATGGATTGATAGAAACGTTTCCAGATATTTTCATTCGGCTCGAGTGCCGAGAGCGCTTGATAGGCCATGTATTGCGCGAAGCCTTCCTTGAGCCAGAGGTCGTCGAACCAGCGCATGGTCGTGAAATCGCCGAACCACTGGTGCGTTAGCTCATGCAGCAGAAGTATGTCGCGATTGAGATGGTCGCTGTGCGTAGGCGCGGTGCGGAAGAGGACGGATTCTTCGCGGAGGAAGGTCGCGCCCGCGTGCTCCATGCCGCCGTAGGCGAAGCCCGGGATCAGGACGAGGTCGTATTTGGGAAACGGAAATGGCTGAGCGAAGAATTTGGAAAGATAGTCGATGCCCCGCGCGGTGGTTTGCTGGACCTCGGAAGCTTCTTCTTCAGCCTTTTTGAATTTGGATTGGCGGACGTAGAGGCCAGGAAGCCCGGGGGTCTCGTGAACTTTGCGGAACGGGCCGGCAGCAAATGCGAAGAGGTAAGTGCTGATTGGATGAGTCTCGGTAAACATTGTGAGGCGTTGGCCACCGCCGGCGGGAGATTGGGATTCGACGGGCGTGTTGGAGATGGCGACCCAATTTTCGGGAGCAATGAGTTCGAGATGGAAGCGGCCCTTCAAATCGGGTTGATCGAAACAAGGGAAGGCCATTTCCGCGTCCATGGGAACGAAGAGCGTATAGAGATACTCGGTGCCGTCGTCTTTGTCTTCGAAACGCGTGATGGCTTTTCCGGCCGTTGCGACGGGAGCCGTGAAATCCATGCTGACGCTGTTTTCGCCGGCCTGGATGACGCTGGTGGGAAGCTCGATATGGCCGTTTTCGTTTTTTGCGTGGACCGCGACACCGTTGACGACGAGATTTGCTACGGTGCCTTCGCGAAAATCAAGAAGAACGGGGGCGGAAGAAGTTGAATGAAATTGAAGGTCTTCGTGACCGGATGCAGATGGCATGCGGGGAGTGAGCGTGAAGCGAATATGGTAGCGAATGTCAGAAACTTGCGCGGCACGCTGGTTCGCAAGCTCGCGCGGGATGCCGTCCGGAGGCGTCGCGGCGATCAAATTGGTGGATGTCAGGAGTGCGAGAAAAGCTAGTCGTGTACGCATGGAAGGAAGAAATTTACACGATGAGCAGCCGCGCGGAAAGGGCCGATTGCTGCCGCGCTAGGCGGACCGGAGTATGATGCTACGCGGTCGCAATTGCTCGAGCGGACTCGGATGGCTTGGCGACGTGGCGACGATTGGTTTTTCATTCCTTCAGGGGCAATCATGAAACGAATCCATTTTGCTCTGCTTCTTGCTTCGGCGGCATGTTTGATTGGTTCGCAAACCGTGGCTCGAGGTGAGGGCTCCGGTTTTTCTGCTTCTCAAGCAGCGAAAAATCCAGAAGAGGCGCGGTGGGAGCGCGAAACAGCAAACGTCACGATCACGCGGGACGACTGGGGAATCGCGCATGTTCATGGGAAGACAGATGCGGATGCGGTCTTCGGCATGATTTACGCACAGGCGGAGGATGACTTCAACCGCGTTGAGACCAACTATATCAACGCGATGGGGCGGCTTGCGGAGGCGGAGGGCGAGAGCAAGATTTATCAGGATTTGCGAATGAAGCTTTTCATCGACCCTGCAGAACTAAAGAAGGAATTTGCGGCCAGCCCGGAGTGGCTTAAGAAATTGATGAACGCGTTCGCGGATGCATTGAACTACTACCTGTTCAAACATCCCGGCGTGAAGCCGCGGGTCATCCGGCGATTCGAACCGTGGATGGCGTTGAGTTTTACCGAAGGAAGCATCGGAGGCGACATCGAGCGCGTAAACCTCGCGCAACTCGAAGCGTTCTACGGCAAAATTGCCGTGAGTGCGGTACCTTCCGCGGATGACGATGAGATCGAGGAGCCCAGCGGTTCGAACGGCATGGCCATTGCTCCCTCGAACACAGCGGACCGTCACGCGCTTTTGCTCATCAATCCGCACACGTCGTTCTTCTTCCGATCCGAATTGCAGATGGCGAGCGACGAAGGACTAGATGCCTACGGCGCGGTGACCTGGGGACAAATTTTTGTGTACCAGGGATTCAACGAAAGTGCAGGTTGGATGCACACGTCGAGCGGAGTGAACTCGATTACCTGGTATCTCGAAACGGTGGAGAAGGAAGGCGCCAAGTTTTTTTACAAGTATGGACAAGAAGAGCGGCCAGTGGAGGCGAGCGAGATCACCGTGCCGTACAAGACGACGGACGGCATGGCGCAAAAGAAATTCACCGTCTACCGCACGGCGCACGGACCGGTCATCGCCGAGATGGACGGAAGATGGGTGAGCATTCACTTGATGGAGGAGCACGTGAAGGCTCTCACGCAGTCTTACACGCGGACGAAGGCGAAAGATTACAAGTCTTTCCGGCAGACGATGGAGCTGCACACGAATTCATCGAACAATACAATCTTCGCCGACGCCGACGGCGACATCGCCTATTTCCACGCCAATTTCATTCCCAGGCGCGATGCGCATTTTGATTGGACGAAACCCGTCGATGGGAGCAATCCGGCGACAGAATGGCACGGGCTGCTTTCCATTGAGGAGACGCCCCACTTGCTGAATCCGAAGAGCGGCTGGCTCTATAACTCGAACAATTGGCCGTGGTCGGCCGCGGGGCCCAGCAGCCCGAAAAAAGAAGATTTTCCCGTTTACGTGGAGACTGGCGGAGAAACGGCGCGAGGGTTGCACGCGATCCGAGTTTTGCAGGACAAAAAAGATTTCACGGTGGACTCCCTAATTTCGGCGGCGTACGACAGTTATTTGACGTGGTTTGAGAAGCCGATCCCGTGCTTGTTGAAGGCTTGGGACGGTGCGGCTGCCGACAATTCGTTGAAGCCAAAATTGACTGGCCAAATCGCCTTGCTTAAAAGCTGGGACCTGCGATGGGGCGTGGATTCAGTACCGACGTCGCTGGCTGTGTTCTGGGGAGAAGACATCCAAAAGCGCGTGGGGGCCGAGGCGAAAAAATCGGGAGTTTACATGAGCGACTACATTTGCACAAAAGCGCCGCCTGAGTTGCTCCTGCAAGCGTTGTCGAATGCGTCCGACAGACTCGTGGCGGATTTTGGAAGTTGGAAAACGCCTTGGGGCGACATCAATCGATTCCAGCGGCTGACGGGCGGTATTGTTCAGCCGTTCAGTGACGCGGGGCCAAGCATTCCCGTGGGTTTCACTTCGTCGGTGTGGGGCTCGCTGGCGTCCTTTGGAGCACGGCCGTATCCTGGAACGAAAAAGTGGTATGGCACGAGCGGAAACAGTTTTGTTGCGGTGGTCGAGTTTGGCGATAAAGTTCGCGCCAGAGCCGTGACAGCTGGCGGCGAGAGCGGGAGCCCGTCGTCGCCGCATTTCAACGATGAAGCCTGGCGCTACAGCACGGGAAATTTGCGCGAAGTTTATTTTTATCCCGCGCAACTGAAGGGACACACCGAGAGGGAGTATCATCCCGGAGATTGAACGGCATCGGCATCAGAAAGGATGCACTTCATCAAGACTCGGATTCTCGCTCGCCAGGTGCCCTCATCCTGGCTTATTTGCCGGCTAGCATCGGATCGTTTTTCTTTTTTGCCCGGCGCGGCCGGCGGCTTCGATTTTTTCAATGTATGAGGTTGCCAGCGGAACGCTGCATGCCGTGTCGCCCACGTTCACGGAAACGGGGCCGATTTGTTTGGCTGTTGCCTTCGCTTGTTTCAAGAGAGGCTTCACGTGGGCGCCGACGGCAATCACAAATCCGTTCATGGTATAGCGAACGCGGTTTTGCGCGGCCCTGATTCCATTCACGACTGTTCCGAGCAGGCTCTCGATTTCCGCAAGATCCAATGCCGCATCGGGTGTTGTAGCGAGCAGTCCCGAGTAGCTGCACCAACCTGACGACGCGACGTGTTCTTTCTTGGACTTCATCCATTGCTTCGCCAGCTCGCGAGCATGGGGATTCTCAACCGTCACCCAAGGAACCGTGTATTCGGCAATCATCTGCAAATTCGCTGCGCCCTCGGCCCAAGCATTCAACTGTCCCGTGGTCATTTGAGAGCCGTCGGCAACTATTCCAGCTAGGTACATCGCATCCAGATTGCCCGTTTCGTAGAGTTCGAGCGCGAGGGCCTGCTGCTTCTTGATTCCCTTCGCAATGACCTTGAGGTCGGCCATGCTCACACCGAACATATGGTCCGTAGCCATCCCATGGCGCGCATAAATCTTCCGGGTTTTCTCACTGCCCTTCTTTTTCAGTTCGGCCATGATAGCGGCGACGGTAGGCATAATTTTTTCCTTGCTAAGACGGGGCTGTGCCTAGACGCGTTCTAGAAACTAGCCGCCTAGGCCGGCTTCATTTCCTTCCCGCTGATTTGTAGATCGAATCCATTTGGATCCTTGATGTGATAACTGTTCTCGGTGTCAGGCTGGGGATTGAGCCCGCGACGCTCTAATTCCGCCTTCACGGCATTCTTGTCCCAGTTCTCGATGGTGTACGCAATGTGATCGACGCGCGGCGGCGTGCTCCCTTGAGGGGCGTTGCGGGGAATGACGAACGTATTTGTGTCGCCGAGAATCAGGCTACATTGCCTTCCCGTATCGCCGGCAATCTTCATTCCCAGCAAGTCCGCGTAGAAGTCACGCGTCTTCCCATAGTCGTTTACCTGGTACGAAATGTGGTTCACCGCGACCGCTCTGAATCCTTTGGAGTTTTCTGCGGCTGCTGGAGTTGTGTCCGCCCCGACCGCTGCGACGACAGCCAGGCTCTTGATCAGTTGGCGTCGTGTCATCCGGCCGCGATCGAAATCATCCAGTAATTTAGCGATCGTATTCTCCATCTTCGTCCTCCAGTACGCTGGCCTAGTGCTCCGGCCGCTGTAATTGAATCACGGTCACCCTATTTGTGCATACAGATTTACACTCTCTTCTGTTAATCGCCTATGCTGGCGACCTGCTTGACCTCTTGTTACGCGGATGGTTAGAGACTCATGTCCCAGAGACCGTCGTCGGGGCTATCTTGCCGGCGCCGTTTCTTCCAGTTTTACGTTGGAGAAGGTGGCGGTTTCGAGGGTCGTGGCTACGTGAGAGCAAACTCCGAGGCCCACGTAGAAAGGATCGTGGAGAGTTACAAACTCAACCGGGCCCGACGGTTTCAGTTCCTCGCCGGACTTGCCAAAGTACATCATGAATCGGCTGCCCTTCTTGATGATGCGCAGACGCGACGGGCCATCTTCCGCGGCGATGACTTGATAGGTCTGTTCATTCGGGGCGCCGCGAAATTGCAGCGATGTAAGTCCGTTGCCATGCGAAACGGCGTCGGCATACGGCGAACCGGGATCTAGGCTTTGCCGCACAATCAACACGGCCTTGCGATGCTGCGCGGCGCTCGTGCCTACCCACTGGATGTCGGCAGTGAGAGTGACGTCTCCAGAAACTTGTTTCCACACGAAGTAGAACGCGTCGCTTGCGGCCCACATGTTGGCGCCGCCCCCGGTGATGGTGTACTCGCCTTTTCCGGAATCGTAGTGGGCTTTGCAACCCAGCGGAGTTGTTCCGACGCTGCCCTCATTCGTAAAAATGCCTAAATCGTTCGTCTGCGGCAGGGCCACGGCAACTCCAAGCGCCACGACCATTGAGAATGTGCACAAAGGCACGAAGGATTTCTTGTACCACAGCATATTCGAACCCTCTCGATTCCTGGTTCGCTCGTCCTAGCGCAAGCGCTGCAATTAAATCGCGCCGGGATTGGCAATGTCGTGCGCCCAAACGGACGAAGAGCGGAAGCATTCTATATCATTTGCAGAACATCTCTTGAAACGCAATGCGCAGCGATCTGGGCAGCTCCCCGAGGAGAATGTGCTTGCCGTATTCGCGGACTCAGACGGGCACGGAGTCTGAAACGGGAGATTGCTTGGCAGCCCGTTTGTTTTCGTACAGAGCTTGATCCGCGGCGGCAAGCATGGCTTCGGGCAGATCGCCGGATGCGTATTCCTTCCAGCCGGCGGAGTATTTGATCGGGAATCTCCGTCCTTCCCATTCCACTTGAACTGGACCAATGCGGTCCAAGACCAGCCGCAGCTGCGCGGGATTGCATTCGGGAAGAATCAGAAGAAATTCGTCACCACCCATGCGGACAGCCAGATCCCCGCTTCGCACCGCACGGTTGAGAGCGGCAGCGAATTCCTGGAGGACCAAATCGCCAGCGGGGTGGCCGTAGCTATCGTTGATGTCCTTAAACTCATTCAGATCCAATAACACGACCATGAGGGGATGGCCCTTGCGGGCGGAGCGAGCCACTTCAGCGGCCAGCCTCTGCTCGGCAAATCTGCGATTGTAAAGGCCCGTCAAGGCGTCGATCATTGCTAGATCGCGAAGAATCAGGGAGTGATTTTGTTTTTCCGCTAGCTGACGACGCAGGCGCTTGATGAGCACTTGCTGGTAGATGGTGTAGACATTAAAGATGACCACGAGAGCAACCAAGCCGAACACGGCCTGGGTATACTTGATCCTGAAGAAGGTGGTGGCGCCCTGCATGAGTGAGGGCAGAGCGAAGGAAATGATCGCCCCCGTGAGAAGCAGCATGACAAAAATCGAGTTGGCCCAAACCCACCAGTCCCGGTTCTCAATTTTGGCCAGGTTATATTCAACCTGTTGATCACGTGCATCTGCGCGAACAAAGCTTGGTTGTTTGGGATGGATGTTCATGGAGAGGCAGTCTGCGAAAGTACCGTTAGAATCCACCCTAAGTTGTCCAAACGCAGTGGTCAAGGCCTTTCCTTTGCCTTGTGAAAGAGAAGTAACTTGCGGGTTAATCGATAAAAAGTCGCAGAGTTCTGCGTGGGGACGACGCGGGACTCTGGCCTTCCGTCGAAGGTGGCTGCTTCTGGCAATGCGGTCCGTACCTGTACCCTGGTACGGGCGTCCTATTGGGAGCTCCTGGGGCTGCTGGCAGGATAGTCCCTCAAGCGAAGACCATGACAGCCGTCCTCATACTCGCGTTCTCCGTGCTCGCACTGGTAAAGTTCGCCATCAGCCAGTGGCGGTTGATTTGGCTGACGACCGCTAACCAGCCTCTTTCCGATTCGCTGCGCGCGGCAACTGGCATCGAGGCGGAAAACATCGGGCCGAACGATTTTGGAACGCTTCTCGGGCTCTGCGATGAGCTGTCCCCGGCGATAAAGCAGGCTACACCCTGGTTGCGCGAAGTGCGTGGCTACTACAAAATTGTGGCCAAGCTAGAGAAAGCTTGCCGATCCATTCAGCCCGCACTGTCGTCATGGGCCGCCTCAGAGATGAAGACCTGCTCTCGCTATGTTGCCGTCGTTCTCGATCAAAACCTTTCCATTGATCTCGACCGGCGTGCAGCTGTTCGGGCTCTCTAAGAACCTGCCCCATGTAGCCATGCAGCTGGCAACCCACTTTTTCCCCCTCCTTCCCTCTCTTAAACAGGCAGCGGCTTATGGCTTCCAGAATTTCATGACTGCGGCGTAGTCCAAGTCTTCCTTGGCGGCGTCTTTCACTGCTGAATAAGTGGAATAGGCCGCAGCGCCAGCGGGGAGGGTCACCCCGACCTCTTTAGCGAGATCGAGGGCCAACCCTACATCTTTGTGCATCAGTCGTAGGGGAAAGCTAGGTGCGTACTCTCCTTTGAGTAGCAGTGGGGCCTTGACGTCCAGTACCGCCGCCCGGCCCATGCTGGATTGCAGGACTTCCACGAGCTTTTCTCCTGGCAGGCCTGCCGCGGTGACCAGGGCAAGCCCTTCCGCCAAAGCGTCAACTTCAAGCGCAAGAATTAGATTCATAGCCAGCTTGATGGTTTGGCCCGCCGCGTTTGGACCCAGGTGGAACCAGCGCTTGCCCATCACGCTGAAGACAGGTTCAGCGTCTTTGAGTACTTGGGCGTCGCCCCCTACCATGAAAACCAACTCTCCTTTTTCGGCGCCCCAAGTTCCACCCGTCACTGGCGCGTCCAGGAAGGCGACCTGGCGTTCACCGCAGGCACTGGCAATCTTGCGGGCAAGGCCGGGCGAAACGGTGCTGGAATCGATATATATGCTGCCAGGACGAAGCGCTC
The DNA here is from genome assembly GCA_035576885.1 of Candidatus Acidiferrum sp. Classification (GTDB taxonomy): domain Bacteria; phylum Acidobacteriota; class Terriglobia; order Acidiferrales; family UBA7541; genus Acidiferrum. The sequence continues at coordinate 10,963 of DATLVZ010000047.1, forward strand.
CAAGCGCGCCCGAGTCCTTGCCGGAACTACCCCACAGGACTTCCTCGAGGGCAGGCGGATCGCTGACGATGGTAATAAGCACGTCGGAGGAGGCGGCCACCTCTTTGGGGGATTTCGCAAGCCTGGCACCTGCCGCTACCAGCGATTCCGCACGCGAGGCGGTGCGATTCCAGACCGTCAGCGAATAACCCGCCTTCAAGAGATTGTGGCCCATTGGCCGGCCCATCAGGCCGAGACCGATCAATCCGATCTTTGCGCCGGGCCCGACGCTTCTAATGGGGCTGACCTTTGCTCCCGGACCAATTTTTACTCCGGGCCCGATAGTGGTGTTCGAACCAGAATCCGAGGTCACTTAACTCCTCCTGTGCGCGACGCGGCACGATCCAGGGCCACCGCGGCGAAAATGTAGTGTGAACCGCGGGTTGATTGTAACCGAAACGCCTCGCAGGAGTCGTGTCCCGGGCAATGGGCCTCAGGCGGTTTTGGGACGATTCTGGAGCGGGAGAATTGCGGGAGCCCCGCCGGAGGTTGCGGCAGCACGGGCGGAGTCCTGGGCCTTCGACTCATCGGAAGCGGGCGACGCCTGTGACCCTCCGTCCGACAAGCGTGCGGAAGAGCCTGAGATGCTGCCCGCAGCCACCATGGCCTCTCTTTTCTCCTCAAGGCGAACTATATATTGGTATGGGATTTCCCACCGGAAATGTCTTGCGGACCCGCGCTGCTCGAATTTCTGTTCGAGAAAAATCGAGCGCCCGGAATCAGCCACAAACGTGCCGGAGGCGGGCAGGAGAATGTCTCCGGCGCGGTATTGAACCTCAACCTTGCGCCCGAGAAACGCGGAATAGCGGGCCATACTGTACTTAGTTTCCGAAGCGGGCAGTAACAGCGTCAATGGTACGGAAGGACCCCCCCGAGTAAACGTGTGGAAAAGCTGAGGAACACAAACGACGAACTGTGGGATCAGCGACGAGACAATCTTACAGCGCCGTGAGTCGAATTCGAGAGAGCATCGGATTGCAAATAATTTCTTGCTGTACTGTCGGCCTTCAAATACGCGTCCCAAAAAGCGAGCGATGCTGAATTGGTGTAGCCGAGAATCGACTCGCCCCGAGCCTCCCGCGCGGGTAAAAGCGTTTTCGCGCTTATGAAGGACATGTGGTTCGCGCCTTGAATAAAGACGTGATATTTGTCGCCCGGCTGGCTTCGTTCAAACGGGATCTTTCTCCATTCCGGGTCTTGCTCGCCAGCGCCACGGTCGAGCGAACCGGTCATGCTCAAGAGCGGGATGGAGACTTGATCCCAGGAATGGTCGTCCAGTCCAAATTCGCCAGGCCCCTGCGGCGAAAGCAGGAGAACGGCTTTCACGCGAGGGTCAGCGAAGTTTGTTGCGGGATGGTTGGGGAGATCGACGAGCGCACCGGCGATTGCGTCCGCCGTGAAGGCGCCCATGGAATGGCCGCCGACACCGATATGTTGTCCATCGATTTTTCCGGCAAGCGCGGGGATGCTCCTCTGTAACCTGGGAAGTGAATCCAAAACAAAGGAAATGTCCTGCGGCCGGCTTTGCCAGAGCGCGGGCCTTTTGAGGGCATCGCGGACGGCTTTCAGAAAGTTAATGTCCTCTTCGCCGCTATTTCGTCGTTGCAACGTCGAGTCTTCGTGCGTGGGCTGGAGTGTGATGTAGCCGTAGGTGGCCCAGTGCCTGGTCAAGGCATCGCAACAAGATTGCGAACCGCCGGCTCCGTGCGAAAACACGATGACGGGATACGGACCTGGTTCGTTGGGATAAAAAATGCGCACGTGGAGATCTTTGTTGCGTTTAGCATCATGCAGTACGATGTCCGGCACTTCGGTAATGGCGTGCGAGCCTTCGGCAAGTTTGTAAGCGCCGGGGATCGCAGAGCTTCCAACAGGGCTTGCGCCGGGGGCCGGGGCGGCGAGTGCCGAGAAAACGGAGGCGCCGACTGCGGCGTTTGATGAGGAATTTGAAGGTGTAGAGAGTGACGCTTGTTGTCCAGGCTTGGGAAGCGTAAAGCCTGTGCCGCCGGTCGGGCGGGTGATGACGTACGCGGCGAGTCCGCTCAGAATCGGAATCAGAATTATGTTGGTGATTCGACGACGCAGGCGGCGACGGTGAATGTAGTCTCGGTGAAAAGCGGGGAAAGTCCGATGCCGGGGAGCCGTGGTGTACATACCATGAGCCTGACTTTCATGAATTCGGACGGACGAGGGAATTAACCCAGCTCCGAAATGGAAGTTGCTCAAGAATTTCCGAAGGGACGGGAGGAATCCTGATCGAGAGAGCCTTTTTGAGTCGTTCGCCGAGCGAGACATGAGACACACCTGCGTGCGAGTGAGATGACGCCTTCCAGAACAACGGGCTGGGGAGTTCCTGGAAAAAAGGCTGAGCGGTACTTCCTATTGGAAGCGGCGACTCTACTCTAGCAAAAAATAGAGCGTTCTTCTACAACTGGGCAGGAAGACCTTGACTTTTCATGGCGGCGGGCTATTGTCGGCGTTCCACGACTTGGTGCGGAGACTAACAGAGAAAAGCAAGGAGACAAGAATGATGCGCACACACCGTAGCCGCGCAGTTCTGGGATTCTGGTGCGTGATGTTTCTGGCGGCGCCCATGGCGTTTGCGCAGCCGCAAAAACCCTCGGCCAAAACGTACGTTCTGAAGGCCGCCCGCATGTTTGATGGGAGGAGCAACGCCTTGTTGAACCCTGGCCTGGTGGTCGTAACTGACGGCAAAATCGCGGGCGTGGGCGCTGGCGCGGCAATCCCGGCCGGCGCGGAGGTCATCGACTTTGGGGACGCGACGCTGCTGCCGGGTTTCATCGACGCGCATACTCACCTGACCGCGATGTACAGCGAAGACTATAAACAGAGCGAACTGGACGCGCTGCAAAAAACGATTGCCGAGCGGGCGCTGGACGCCAGCGCGAACGCGCGCGTCACATTGATGGCCGGCATCACGACCGTGCGCGATGTGGGCTCTTCGGACTATCTTGACGTCGGTTTGCGAAACGCGATTCGCGATCGCGTCGTACCCGGCCCGCGAATGTTGGTGTGTGTGCGCGCACTGGGCGCCACCGGCGGCCACTGCGACGGCGAGGACGGCTATCGAGCAGGCCTCTTCGGACACGAATCCGGCCCGATGGATGGAGTTATCAACGGGCCGGAGCAGGCGCGATATGCCGTGCGCCTGGATCACAAATACGGAGCCGATGTCATCAAAGTCTGCGCGACGGGAGGTGTGCTTTCCCTTACCGACGACGTGGACACATCGCAACTTACGCAGGAGGAATTGAACGCCATCGTGGACGAAGCCCACGCGCTTCGACGCAAGACAGCGGCCCACGCGCACGGCGCTGAAGGCGCAAAACGCGCCATTCGCGCGGGCATTGACTCGATCGAACACGGCACGTTTCTCGACGACGAGGCACTGGAAATGATGAAGGCTCACGGGACGTTCTATGTGCCGACGCTGTTGGCTCCTGAGGGCATACAGGAGCAAATAAACAAGGGAACCTACATCCCGCCTCCCATTCTGGCCAAAGCGAAGGCTGCCATTGCTTCGGTCCACCAGACGTTCCAGAAAGCGCTGGCGAAAGGCGTAAGAATCGGCATGGGTACCGACGCTGCTGTCTATGCGCATGGCCGCAACCCGGAGGAGTTTCATTTGATGGTGGATCTCGGAATGAAGCCGGTCGATGCGCTGAAGGCCGGGACTTCGGCGGACGCCGACTTGCTGGGGCTGGCGGACAAAATTGGGACGCTCGAAACGGGCAAACTCGCCGATGTTGTGGCGGTGCCGGGCAATCCGGTGGAGAATATCCGGCAGACGGAGCACGTCTTTTTTGTGATGAAGGAAGGCGTGATCTACAAGAACGATCGCGGGACGGCGGCGCACTAAGTTTTGAAGAAGACCCTGCGAGTCCGCAAACAAAGGAATTGTCATGGCTGATCTTCCCAATACCGTTGCAACAGACTTCGCCTGGTACTACGAATTCATTGCGGCTCACGTCCACAAGTGGGTCGACCCGCTAACGCACGAGCAGTTTTGGCACAACCCGTTCACTTACGGCAACTGCATCGGACACCTGACTTTGCACCTGACGGGCAATCTGAATTACTACATCGGAGCGCGGGTGGCGAAGACAGGATACGTTCGCGACCGCAATCGAGAATTTACGGAAACCGGAAAACCAGACAAAGCAAGAGTGTTGGAAGCCTTCGACCAGACCATTGCGATGGTTGTGTCGACAGTCAGAAAGCAAGAGCCCGAAGATTGGATGGCGCCTTATTCAGCCGAGCTCGAACCTGAAGCTGCGGAACGCTTTATGATTTTTCTGCGATGTGCGGGCCACGCCTATCACCACGTGGGGCAGATTATTTTTCTGAGCAAAGAGCTAACGAGAGAAACCGAGCCGCGATCCGCATCTGCTTATGCCGACGCGCAGTAAGGTCTGCCCGGCCGGCGCAGCTTGGAGCACCCGCCATGCAGGGTGAGATGTCAAAGAGCAAGGCCGTGATCCTTATAGGACTGTCCGGGCTGGCGGCCGTGATATCCGCGCTCGAGTTGCATGGCTGGCATGTCTATCTGGCGATGGCACTCATCGGCCTCGGACTGGCCATTGGATTTATCCGCTGGTCCAGAAGATATTGAGCGACAGGGCTCAAACCGAGTCTCAAGGAGAAAATTAATGCGCCAACCGTCTTGGGCTGCCGTGCTGATGACGATCACTTGTTCTCTCAACGTCTGTCTTGCCGCCCAGCAGCCGGCGCCTGCTACCACAGCTTCAAATTCCACGACGCCCACGATTGACCAATCGCTCGAGATGAAGAGCGCGTTCAACCCCGAGATTTCTCCTGATGGAAAGCGCGTGGTCTATGAAGTTTCTCGGACGAATTGGGAAGACAACGCCTTCGAGCGCGATTTGTGGATCGTCGACACCGCGACCGGCGAAGGCCACCAACTAACGGCCTCGAAGAAATCAAGCACCAATGCGGCATGGTCGCCGGACGGCAAATGGATCGCTTTTTTATCCGACCGGCCGGGCCAGCTCTCCGGATCGCCGGATGGCAAAAAACAAATCTACGTGATCTCAGCGGACGGCGGCGAAGCCAGGCAGTTTGCAAAGGTGGAAACCGGCGTGAATAGCTTCGCGTGGTCACCGGATTCGAAGACGTTGGCTTTCTCCGCGGAAGATCCCGAGACGAAAGCGATGAAAGACCGCAAAGAGAAATACGGCGACTACCAGGTTGTCCACGCCGACTACAGCATGTCCCACCTTTGGACTCTCGAGATTCCCGCGAGCGAAAGCGAGACAATTCCCGAGCCAAAACGGCTGACCGAAGGCGCGACGTTCAGCGTGGGTGAATTTGAGTGGTCTCCGGATGGCACGCGCATCGCTTTCAGTGCGCAACGCGACCCGGATCTGATCTCCATGGGAACCGCGGACATCTATGTGCTGACGGTGAACGACGGAAAAGTGAAAAAGATTGTAGACACGCCGGGACCGGAAAGAAACCCGCACTGGTCGCCCGACGGAAAGCAAATCGCTTTCGAGACGGCGGCCGGGTCCAAGTATTTCTTCTATACAAACATGAAAATCGCCGTGGTCAATGCGGATGGCGGAGCGCCGCGAGTTCTAACGGACGCGTTCGACGAAGATCCGGGACTGATCGCGTGGGCCGCGGCTGGCATTTACTTCGCAGCGGAACAGAAAACCTACTCGCATCTGTTCCGTCTGAACCCGGAGACGAAAGCAGTTGAGAAGCTTAGCTCGCCGGACCATCTCGCCGCGTTTTCGTTCTCCTTTTCGAAGGACCACAAACAAGTGGCATACCGCGCGGCGCTCGAGAACGAGTATCCGGAGATATTTACTACGAGCCTGGCGCCATGGCAGCCGAAAAAACTCACCACGCTGGGTGACCAGGCGAAAGGATTCAAGGTTGCGCGGCGCGAAGTCGTTTCCTGGAAGTCTACCGATGGAACCTTGATCGAAGGCGTGTTACTGAGGCCACACGGCTTCGACCCCAAAAAGAAATATCCGTTGCTCGTGGTGATTCATGGCGGACCGACGGGTGTGGACCAGCCGATCCTGAATCCGGACCGCTACTACCCGATGGAGCGATTCGTCGCAAAGGGTGCGCTGATTCTGCGGCCGAATTACCGAGGCTCTGCTGGGTACGGGGAAAAATTCCGCGCATTGAACGTGAGGAATTTGGGACTGGGCGATTACGCCGACGTGATTTCGGGAGTGGATGCGCTCATCGCGAAAGGCTTTGTGGACAAGGATCGCGTGGGCTCGATGGGCTGGAGCGAAGGTGGATATATTTCGGCATTCATCACGGCCTCGAGCGACCGCTTCAAGGCAGTATCGGTAGGCGCCGGAATTTCCGACTGGGTGACGTACTACGTGAACACGGACATCACTCCGTTCACGCGGCAGTACTTGCACGCGACGCCGTGGGACGATCCGGAAATTTACAGAAAGACTTCGCCGATCACATACATCGCGAAGGCGAGGACGCCCACGCTGATTCAGCAAGGCGAAAACGACCGGCGCGTGCCCATTCCGAACGGTTATGAACTGCGTCAGGCGCTGGAGGATCACGGCGTGCCCGTGAAGATGTTGGTTTACAAAGGATTTGGCCACGGAATCACCAAGCCGAAGCAGCAGCGCGAGGTGATGGAAGAAAATGAAAAATGGTTCGCAAAATATATCTGGGGTGAAGAACCCCCGCCTGTTGTTGAGCCCGTGAAATCGGAAAAGACCGAAAAAAAGTAAGCCGAGACGGCGGGCACACGCTACGTGACGGCTTCCTTCGTGGTTACAATGGCATGAACAGCGCATGACATCTTCCGCCGAACCTCAGAATCCGGTGCGGACGGCCGCTCGGCTTCGCCGCTGGCTTCCTGCCATTTTTGTTTCTCTCTTAGTTTCTTTGCTAATTGTTTCGCCGTGTTTCTGGCTTGGGAGCCCCACCGGACATGATTTCCAGTTTCACGCCGCCTCCTGGCTCGATGCCGCGGGCCAGTGGAAGGAAGGAATTGTCTTTCCGCGGTGGACGGAATGGGCCAACCACGGTTTCGGTGAACCGAGATTCATTTTTTATCCGCCCTTCTCCTGGATGCTGGGGGCGGCGCTGGGATCTATCCTGCCGTGGACTGCGGTGCCCGCTGTTTTCATCGTGCTGGTTCAAACGCTAGCGGGATTGAGCGCCTTTGCGCTGGCTCGGCGCCTGCTTTCGGAGAGGGCCGCATTATTCTGCGTGGCGTGCTACGCCGCGAATCCATACGCGCTGGTGATTATTTATGTGCGCAGCGATTTCGCGGAACTGCTGGCCAATGCGTTCTTTCCGCTGCTGTTCTTCCTGGTGTTACAACTCTGCGAACTGCTGGAGAGTCCAGCGCAGACTGAGGGAGGGTATGCGCGCTGTAAGATCGCCGGGTTTGCCGCCGTGTTTGCCGCGGTATGGCTTTCCAATGCGCCAGCGGGAGTGATTACCAGTTATAGCTCGGCCGCCGTGTTTAGTTTTGCGGCGCTGACGCGAAGGTCCTGGAAGCCGCTTATGCGTGGCGCGGCTGGGCTGGCCCTGGGGTTTGGCCTGGCGGGATTCTATCTGTTGCCCGCGGCTTACGAGCAGCGCTGGGTGAACATCGCGCAAGCGCTCTCGACCGGTCTGCTGCCATCGGAAAATTTTCTCTACACGGTGATCAACGATCCGGAGCACACACTTTTTAATTGGATGGCCTCGAGTATCGCTGTTTTGCTGATCACTTTAACAGGACTAGCGGCAGTGGCAACTCGCGGAGCGCAGCATGACCGTCACGGCGCATGGGAAGACAGAGTGTGGCGGACCATGCTCTTGCTTGCAGGATTGGCGACGTTTTTCATGATGCGCTTTACGGCCATTCTCTGGGAACTGCTGCCCAAATTGCGCTTCGTGCAATTTCCGTGGCGCTGGATGTCACTGCTCGCCGTGCCGTTTGCAGTGTTTCTCGGAAGCGCGATGGGCCGCAAGCGCTGGGGATGGGTATGGGTAGTGGTGACGTTTGCACTCATCAGCGGGTCCGGAATTGTGCTCGCAAAGCGGGGGTGGTGGGACTCGGAGGACATTCCAGGCTTGCGCCGAGCCATCGCGCACGGAGAAGGTTTCGAGGGCACGGACGAATACGATCCCGCGGGAGACGACCACACGAACATCCCGGCGAAGTCGCCGCAGGTAATGGTCATGGACACAGACTCTGCGCCTGGGCCAGTTAGCAAACCCATGATCCGTGTGGATCGCTGGAGTCCAGAGGACAGGGAAGTTTCTGTCAACTCTCGCGAGCAATTTTTTCTCGGGCTGCGCGTGTTGAACTACCCCGCGTGGCGAGTGGAAGTGAACGGGACTTCGGTCAAGCCCGAAAGCGGCGAAGACTATAACCAAATGATTGTGCCCGTGCCGGCCGGAGAATCGCACGTTCACGTGCGGTTCACGAGGACTCGGGACAGGACACTTGGGGGCCTGCTTAGCGTGGCCAGCGCAGTGTTTCTGCTCTGCCTGCTCGTCACTGGGATCCGGCGCCAGTCCGCGGAGTTTGAGGCGCAGAGGGAGTGAGCGAGGCTATGGGTGGGCTAATTGTTCCTCGGCTGGTTAACAATAACCACCCCCCTCCCCCGGGAATTTCATAAATGTTGATTCTAATGGATTTAATGTTTGCGTAAGTGACTTAGAATCAACACTTAGAGGGAGTCGCGTAGGTGTTGATTCTAAAACAGTTGCGGCGGCCTCCAAATCATTGTCCACCAGGCGCAAATTCAATTGCGTAGCTCCTAGAAATGAAAAAGCGGCAGCGAGAAGCTGCCGCAGCCCAGAGATTCCCCTGTCAAAAATGGTAGCTCAGATCGGATGGAGAGTCAAGTACTTTTCGGTGCTAGTACCGTCTAGTTATTCGAATGGTGAGTGTTGCGTCGACTGGTTGAGCTGGCTGCGTTAATCGTCCAAGTGCCGAGACGGTTCCCTTCGATTACTTCTCGAACGCAGTTGCAGGATAACTTCCATGTAGCCGACGACTCGGCCGGAATCGTGTGTGCGGCGGGACTTCTGCGTCCGGCGCGGTGTCAGGCTTTTGTCGCAGATCCAAAAATCTATGACCACTTTTCCGCCGGAACCTATTCCACCGTAGGTGTGCAAGCAATCACGCCTCCGGGAAAGCATCGACATATCCAATGACCCTGAGGGTTAGCGAGATCGAACTTAGTTGTGTGGCTGAGTGCTCTCAGCCAGCAACTTGATGACGTCACTGATTCGGCGAGTTCGATAGTCAGCTACTCTTTTGCCAACCTCGGCGGATGCTCTGTCAAAAGGAGCCCCTCCCATGCCGCCGGGATTCTTAGTTGCATCGCCTGTGACCATTGCCTCAAAAAAGTGAGAGGGCGGCGCCTCTGGCAGCTTTTGGTAGCCGGGCCGCACCATGTCCGGGTAGTAGTGTAGCATCAGACTGAGCTCGCAGCCGTCGGCGTGCATGCACGGCGTTCCCTCGGTCCCACGTCCCAGCAATTCCGTCATATTCTGCGGGGTCCAGCCCCGCTCAATCAGTATTACGCTCGCGCTTGACTTGAGTTTTAGTTGTTCGGCTCTTTCCTTGTCAATCAGGGCATAGACTTTCATCCCTTCGATTTGACGGTTGCCTTCCTCAGCAATTCGTGCCACCGCCTTTAGATGTCGCCCACCAGCGTGCCCGCTGACCAGAAATACGCGACGCAGCCCGTTGTCGTGCAGAGAATGCAAGAGCTCCACATATAACCTCACAAATGCGTCGGCGCTGACATTGAGACTACCCGGGTACATGTAGGTCCCATCGCGCGTCCAGTCACCAGCTTCGTTGGTAATGCCGATGTTGAGCAGCGGGCCGACGATTGTTTCAATTCTGGCAATTCGCAAGTAGCGTTGGACATCGATGAGTTGTGCTACTGCGAGAAGCGAATCGGTCGCAAGCGGCAGATTGGGACCATGCTCTTCAATCGAACCAATCGGAAGAAGCGCGATGTCCGTTTTCGCGGTTGCGGCGCCAAATTCGGGGAAGGTCATGTTGAGCATCGTCGGATAATTTGCAACCTGATGGTGAGGCGGGCTCTTCTGAGCATTGCTGGTTGCCGGCCGCTTCACGTCGTTAGTCTGAGGGCGAGCAACCAACGCGGTGCTCGCTAAGGCCAAAACCACAACTAAACCAATATTCACTCGCCTCATGTACTCGCCTCCTCCTTGCGCTCTCATTCGATTCGCACCGATCATACATGCTATTTGGCGAAGAGATTTTCGGTTGGACTTTTCGAGATGGGATCTGGTCGGACGACGGGCAACCCGGAAGTAATCAGGGTCAGAAGGCCCGTCCACTTGCCTGTGTAGTCGCGTTACCGGACACTGAGCGCCGCCAAGACTGGGTTAAGATGTTCTCCATGAAGACAGTCGGCTGGCTTGGGCTAGGACTCTTGTTATCGAGTTCTTTTGCTGCCGCCCGGAATGGGAAAATGCCGCCATTCTCGGGGACGTGGATACTAAATATGCAGCGCAGCAAGGTTGAAGCAGCGCATCCACCTGTCTCAGGTGAAGCGGTAATTTTGTATGACGGAAAGATTTGGCACTTCAAGCGCAAGCACAAAAATGCTATGGGCAAAGTGGATACCTGGTCTATCGACCTTGTAGTTGGCTCACCAGAATTTCATGTTGAGAAGGATGGGCCGCTGGTTTTCCGTTCTCGCATGTATCGTGACGGCGACACGCTCGTCTTGGCAGAAGAAATCACCGCCTCGGATGGCCAGAAGGCGAAAAATACGGTTCGCTACACCCTTGAAGACGATGGAAACACGCTCGTCGAATCAGAGATGGAAGAGACGCCCGCCTGAAACGAGACGAATCGATGGGTTCTGGAGCGCAAAAAGAATTAGTAGCCTTGTGCGTCGCTGTGGTTCGTTGGTCGATTCCCACATGCCTGGTTAGTCGTAATCGGAAACTGACCCGCTAGCGAATGGTGCGCGGTAAGACTGCGGTTAGCGGCGGTCGACGGTGGGGTGGCGGACGTCCTGGCCTTGGACGATGTAGATGACGTCCTCGGCGATGTTGGTGGCGTGGTCGCCGATGCGCTCGAGGTTCTTGGCGACGAGGATGAGCTCGAAGGCGGGATAGACGACGCTGGAATCTCCCATCATATAGGTGAGCAGTTCGCGGAAGATTTGATCGCGGTACTGGTCAACCTGATCATCGGTGGCGAGAACTTTTGTCGCCAAATCCACGTCACGGCGGACGACGGCGTTGAGCGCGTTGCGGACCATCTCCTCGGCGAGCTCGCTCATGCGCGGAAGATCAACATAGGGCTTCACGCGCGGATGGCGAAGAATGCGCTGCGCGGACTGCGCGATATTTACGGCCTGGTCACCGATGCGTTCGAGATCGTTGTTGATGCGGGAAACGGCGAGGACAAAGCGGAGGTCTACGGCCATCAATTGATGAAGAGCCAGCAGCTGGACGACGCGGTCGTCGATTTCGATCTGCAATTCGTTGATGGCATCTTCTTCTTCGAGGACGCGCTTGGCAAGCTGCTCGTCTGCTTCCAGCACGGCATGGACGGACTGGTGCACGGCACGTTCGGCGAGGCTGCCCATCCACAAGAGGCGCTCTTTCAATTCGTTCAAATCTTTTTCGAAGTGACGTTCCATGAACCCTTTTCTTTCAGCACGCAAATCGGTGCGGATATCGTAAAACATTTCAGCATCAGCGGATCATCCAAAGCGGCCGGTAATATAGGCCTCCGTGCGCGGGTCGCCCGGCTTGGTGAAGAGTTGCGGCGTGGGGCTGAACTCGATGAGCTGGCCGACAAGCAGGAAGGCGGTGAAATCGCTGATGCGGGCGGCTTGCTGCATGTTGTGTGTGACGGTGACGATGGTGCAGAGATCCTTCAACTGGACGAGCAGCTCTTCGATTTTCGCGGTGCTAATAGGGTCGAGGGCCGAGCAAGGCTCGTCTAGAAGTAGCACTTCGGGCTCGACGGCGAGTGCGCGAGCGATGCAGAGGCGCTGCTGCTGGCCGCCGGAAAGATCGTAAGCGGACTTGTGCAGTTGGTCCTTCACTTCGTCCCAGAGGGCAGCGTGGCGCAGACTCTTTTCGACGGCTTCCGGCATGGGAAGCTTGGAGCCGTTGATGCGGAGGCCATAGGCTACGTTTTCAAAGATGGATTTGGGGAAGGGATTGGGGCGCTGAAAGACCATGCCAACGCGGCGGCGCAGTTGAGTAACGTCCTGAGCGAGAATGTTCTTGCCGTCCAGCAGTATTTCGCCCTCGAGGCGCGCGCTGCGCACGGTTTCGTGCATGCGGTTGAGCGTCCGAAGCAGAGTGGATTTGCCGCAGCCGGAAGGACCGATGAGCGCAGTGACCTTACTGGTGGCGATGCCCAGATTGATATCGAAAAGGGTCTGCTTGCTGCCGTACCAGAAATTGACCTCGGTGATGGACATCCGCATGTCCGCGGGGGCACCGGTTTCGCGGGTGGCGCCGGTTGTTACAGGTGGAGTTATGTTTACGGACACTGCTTGCCTCACAGAAGCGTGCATGAATTAAGCCCTCGGAACTGACATGCCGCGGGACAAAATAGCCCGGGCGAGAATGTTAATGACAAGAATCAATGCAAGCAAGACAAGACCCGCAGCCCAAGCCTGCCGGTGCCAGTCGTCATATGCGGAGAGGGCATAGTTCCAAATGACGACTGGAAGCGAAGCCGTAGGCTCGTTCCAGCCATGGCTCCAGTAGCTGTTGCCCAAGGCCGTGAAAATGAGCGGGGCGGTCTCGCCTGCAACGCGAGCGAACGCCAGGAGAATTGCAGTGAGAATGCCACGATAAGCTGCGGGCACGATGACCGTCACGATTGTCTTCCATTTGCTGGCGCCCAGAGCCATCGCGCCCTCGCGCAAATTGCGAGGTACACCCAGCAAAAACCCTTCCGTGCTGCGGAGGGTGATGGGAATCATCATGATCCCAAGAGCCACGCCGCCCGCGAGAGTGGAGAAGTGCTTGAAGGGATGGACGACGAGGGTAAAGGCAAAGATGCCGATGACGATCGAAGGAGCCCCATTGAGCAAATCCGCGGCGTAGCGCACGACAAACGCCACCTTGTTACCGCTGAATTCCGCGAGATAGACGGCGCCCAGGAATCCAATGGGAACACCGAAAAGTGTGGCCAGGAGAAGCAGTTTGCCGCTGCCTACGATGGCGTTGGCCATGCCGCCGCCCGTTTCGCCCACGGGAACCGGCAATTTCGTGAAAAAATTCCAGTTGATAGAAGTACCGCCGCGGTAGACGAGATTTCCCAAAATGAAGAAAAGAACGGAGACGGCAATCAGAGCGCAGCAACCGGTCATAGTGAGCATAAAATTGCTCACGAATTTACGCCAGCGCAGACGAGGGTTCATGCGTTCCCCAATCCGCTGCCGCGCTGAGAGGTTGTGACGATTAAGATGCGAGCAAGGCCATTCAGAATAAAAGTGAGCAGAAACAGGACCAAGCCCAATTCAATGAGGGATTGCGTGTACAAGTCGCCGGTTGCCTCGGTGAATTGGTTGGCGATCACCGAAGCGATCGAGTCGCCAGGAGAGAGAAGCGACGCACTGATTGTCGGAGCGTTACCGATGACCATGCTGACCGCCATAGTTTCGCCGAGCGCTCGGGCCAGAGCCAAGAAAATCGAGCCCAGAATGCCTGAGCGGGCGAATGGTACGACGACCTTCCAGGTCGATTCCCAGCGGGTCGAACCTAGCGCCAAAGCCGCCTCGCGCTGTTCACGGGGCACGGAGAGTAGCACCTCGCGCGAGACAGAAATGATGTACGGAACGACCATGATTGCCAAGACGACGCCGGCAGTCAGGAAACCTATGCCATAGGCCGGTCCCTTAAAAAGCGGGAGGAATCCCAAAGTATTCTTAAGAGCGGGCTGAATGAACTGGCGCATCAGAGGAACGACGATGAAGATGCCCAAAACGCCATAAATTACGCTGGGAACGGCGGCAAGTAAATCGATAAAGAATTCCAGAGTGTCTGAAACTCGAGCTGGCGCAAGCTCCGCGAGAAAAATAGATGCCCCGATCCCGAGCGGCACAGCTATGAACAGGGCAACGGCGGAGGTGACGACAGTTCCATAGATGAAAGGCAGCGCACCGAAGTTGTCGAAGACGGGATCCCAAACTCGAGTGACGAAAAAAGCGAGGCCAAATTTGTGACGTGGAAGAACCGAACTCACCCAAAGCTCGTAGACCAAAAGAACCGTGATGAGGACAACCGAGGCAGCAAACAGGAACGTGATCAACCGCGCGATTTCGTCACCCTCGCGCAAGCGGCTCAAAAAGGAGCGCGAGCCCGCAACGGGGCCCGCGCTCGGAACGACTGTAGTAGTGCTTGACATTTCGTGCAAACGAAAGCTAGCGGACTTCGTTGAGAGCTTTCAACTCCTTCGCGACCACTTCCTTTGGAAGTTTTGCATAAGAGAGCGCCTCCGTATAGTTCTGCCCATCCGCCAACATCCACTTTACGAAGCCCTTGACGGCATCGCGCTTGCTGGCATCGGGGAATTTCGATGGAATTAATAGCCAGGTAAAGCTGGAGATTGGATAAGCGGTCTTGCCCGGGGCGTCCGTGATGGAAACGCGGAAGTCCGCCGGCATGTTCTTTGCCGCGCCAGCGGCGGCAGCGGTGACACTGGCGAGGTCTGCCTTAATGAATACGCCGGAAGAATTTTTCACACTGCCGTAGGGCATCGAATTCTGAATGGCATAAATCAGCTCGACATAGCCGACGGCGTTGGGCGTCTGCTTGACCAGACCGGACACACCTTCGTTGCCCTTGCCGCCCAGGCCCACAGGCCAATTAACCGAAGTACTCTTGCCGACCTTGTCTTTCCACTCCGAACTTACTTTGGAGAGATAGTCCGTCCAGATATAGGAGGTACCGCTGCCGTCGGAACGGTGGATGACGACGATTTCATTGCCGGGGAGGCTGACTCCCGAGTTGGGACCGGTAATCGCAGGGTCATTCCATTTCGTGATTTTGCCGAGGTAGATGCCAGCCAGCGCTTCGGGCGTAAACTTCAATTCCGCGGTGACTCCGGGGATGTTGTAGGTCGGGACGACGCCGCCGAGGACGGTTGGGAAATGAAGGACGGGAAAACCGTGCTTGTCCTGGTAGGCCTTCAGTTGCTCGTCAGTCATGGGGCCATCGGAAGCACCGAAATCGACCGTACCCTCCGTAACCTGCCTGATTCCGCCGCCGGATCCGATGGACTGGTAGTTGATCTCAATCTTGGGGTCTTTCTTGTGATACTCGCTGAACCATTTGGAATACATGGGGTAAGGGAAAGTGGCGCCAGCACCCGTGAGGGACAGAGAGCTATCCGCCCAGACTATGCCGGCGAAGCAAAAAACGGCCAGAAGGATACCTGCGATTCGTTTCATCCGTAGTCTCCACACCAAAGATTTGTATTCGCCCAGGGGTTGTCAGTGTCTCCTTCCCGTGTTACAGGGTTGTTACAATCTATTCAGAGTTTGTTGAATCGTATGTAAGTTGATTTTTTTCTGATAGATAACTATCTCCAATTCTATGATTTTTGGGGAGTGCGGCGTCCCCTGCGCATAAAAAAGGGGCAGCCCGGTGAAGAGCTGCCCCTTTTTCCGTCTGCAGAGAAGACGGAGCGCTAGGTTTGCCGGTTTAGGGGATGTAGTAGCGGAACGAGGTCAAGATGACATTGTCCACAGCCTTGCCGTTGACGCCGGGGGCGGTGGGGGTATTGTTGTTTCCCGACCAAGAGTTCTTGACGAAGTAGGAGTATTGAACGCCCCAGCGAACGCCTCCCTTCGGGCCATTATAAATCTTGTGCCAGAAACCGATGGTGCCTTCCTGGATGTTGCGGAGATCGCCGTTGCAAGTCCCATTGGAAGCAGGACCGTTCACAGTACCGGTGGTAGGAGCCTTTTCAGGAAGCTCGCAACCGGAATTGTTGAAGAGCGGAGAACCATAGCCGACGGGAACTGTGGCACCGGCGAGGTTGGTATAGCTATAAGCGGTTCGATAGGCATACTCGACGCCGTAGTTGAAGTAGACATCGAGTTTCGGGCTGGGATGAAGCTCCAGCGTGCCCAGAGCAGAGCCGCCCTTTATTGGCGCCAACGTGCCGTCTGGACGGACCGTAACGTCAGGCATCTGGGCGGAGCTATAACGACCGACACCGTCGCCACCGAAGAAGTGGATGCCGGCATCGGCATATTTGTGAACGATGGGGGCGCGGAGGTTAACGCCAATTCCGCCACCGGTAGCTGTGCTATTGAAAGCGCCCGCCGCTGTGCCTGCCGGATCGGTCGCGCAGAACGTCGGAGCCGTCAAGGAACCGGCAGCCAAGTCGCAGGGATAGACGCGAGCGCGGAAAGTGCTGATCACGCCGAAAACTTCATAGTGTCCCCAACCAGGTTCGAAAGCAGCTTTGAAGATGAAGTCTGGGGTTTTGTTGAGGGAATAACCAGTGCCGTCAGTGGCGTTAAACAAACCGCCTCCAGAACCGGGTGCGGCGTAGAAGAGGCCGGTTGGAGTTCCGCGGCCGCCCAAAGTAGTCTGAGGCCCTTCGACAGCGGCTCCGACCCAGACTTTGTCGCCGATGTTTTTGGTGACACGGAATCCGTATTGACGCGCCCAGGTGAAGCCAACGTTATATTGCGGGTCAATGGTCATGGGGAGAATTTCAGTTCGATTGTCGAGTGCCTTCTTTGTCTCCGTCGCCAAACTCCACATCTGGCCGCCGGTGAACGTCAAGCCGTTGGAGAGAGCAGCCTGTCCCCAGATTTGCCGCTGGCGCATGCAGTAACTGTTGCTCTGGCGATTGTTGGATGAGGCGCAAGCACCCAACCAATCCAGTTCGTAGTAGCCGGTGGCCTTTACGTTGTCGGCTTTGCCTTCAAAGAGGAAAGACAAGCGTGACTGGCGGCCAGTGGCGTTGAATTCGGATACGCGGCTCAGACCACTATTGGGAAATGGGATGCCGGTGAACGGCGTGTTGATGTCGCCGCTCGTCGCTCGCGTGCGGAAGACCGACTCCGCCGCGAGGAAGCCGCCGGGGGTGATCGTGATGCCCTTGTAATGAATGGAGGCGGGACCAGATTCCTCTGCTTTCTTGGCTTCCGCTTGCGCTGTGGCGACCGTGGTCTTGAGCGCGTCGCTGCTGACCTTCAAGTCCGAAACCGTGGTGTTGAGCGTGGCGGCAGTGCTCTTCACTTCGGCGGTGGTATTAGCCGCTTCGGTGGCTTTGGTGCTGGCTTCCGCTGCGCGCGCATTGGCTGCGGCGGCCGCGTCACGCGCTTCGTCGATCTGACGATCGCGCTTGGCGAGCTCTTCCTTCAACATCTGAAGCTGCTCTTGCTGTGCCTGCACAGCTTGACGGAGCTCTCCGATCTCGGCAGCGATGGCCGAGTCCGACTTGTCCGCCTTCGCGGCTGCCTTGGGCTTTGCAGGGTGAGCAGGTTTAGCGGGCTGCGCGTCGGCGTCCTTAGGTGAATCAGCGAGCGCGATACCGTACGTGAGAAACAACGATAGTGTGAGTGCTGCTATTTTTTTCATTTCCTCTCTCTTTGGAGCAAAATTCGAAATCGTACTGATGAGGATGCGTACCACACAGCGGGAAAAGGTAAAGGCCGCGTCTTACGGCTACGTCAACCGAAAATGAATATCCTGTAACAGAAGGGGAGAGGCAGACGTAACCAGTTGAGATGACAAAGGTTAGAAAGTTGATGGTAGGTCAACAACCACGAGAAGCTACTTCCCTTTGCCGAAACTGGAGGTTTTCGGCAAAGTTCCATTCAGCTGCTGGTGGATTGATATCTTTGTCCATTTACGCCTTCTAAGAACGGCCTGCCGCCCCGAGGTGAGGAAGCAACTACTTCGGCACAGCTATCGTAAAGGCGAGCACTAATTGCGTCAAGCTGTACTGATATTTGGCGTCAGTGTCCTCGATGTCTGCTTCCGTTTTTTGTAGCTCGGCCTGTGTGAATTCGACGATGGAACCGAGACCCAGATTGTAACGAGACTGCGCCAAATCGAGAGCGAGGCTGGCCTGTTCGCGAAGCTGTTGCGTCACAGAGAGCCGCTGGAAAGCCCACTGAGAGTTCTGCCACGCGTTTCGGACATCCCTTGCAACGTTGTTGCGAGCATCAAGCAACTTCTGCCGATCGACTTCCGTCTGGAGGTCGGCTGCTTTGGCGCGGGCATTGTAAAGAAACCCGTTGAA
Source organism: Candidatus Acidiferrum sp. (assembly GCA_035576885.1). Classification (GTDB taxonomy): domain Bacteria; phylum Acidobacteriota; class Terriglobia; order Acidiferrales; family UBA7541; genus Acidiferrum. The sequence goes on from DATLVZ010000047.1 coordinate 29,270, forward strand.
CACGGGGATGTTGATGTTGACGCCGACAGCGCCATACCAATTGGAAATATGATCATCGCGGACTGGCGCTTCGCCGACAACGCCGAGAGCGCTCGCGGTTGGCCGCCATAGATCGTGCTCGGCTCTTCCGAATTTCTGCGCGGATTCGACCTCAAATTGCAAAGCCTTGAGTTCTGGACGCTGTCGTAAGGCTTCTTGGATTAAGGGAGCGACGTCCGTGGCAGGTGCAGTGACCGGCTTGGCATCCTCCACGAGCTGAAAATTCTGCTGGTCGGCATAACCCAGGATCGCCGAAAGCGTGGCTAAAGAAGTTTGGTAGTTGTTCTGTGCTTCCAGCACGAGCAGCTTGGCGCGGGCGAGCTCTACTTTCGAAAAGCTGAGGTCGATCTCCGATTTGAGCTTGGCATTGGTCAAGGCCTGCACTTTGTCGACAAGCGTCTGGCGGGCGCTTACCGTTTCTTCGGCGACGGTGACGAGAGCCTTGGTGTCCAGCGAGTTGTAAAACGCCTGATCCACAACCAGGAGGATATCGGCCCGTGTGGCAGCGGCATTTTGATCCTCGGCCTTGGCGTTGAATTCCGAGCTCGAAAGCAAATTGGTTGTGCGGCCGAAGTCGGTGATCAACTGGTTGATGCTAGCGCCCTCAGCCGCGCGCGGAAAAAGAACGGGATTGTTGAGAAAGCCGGCCGCGAGGCGGCTGCCAGGATTGGAGTCAGCAGCGGTAACGCTGAGAGAAGCATTGGGCAACAGGGCCGAGCGTGATTCCCGAACAATTTGTTGGGCCACCAGCGCTCGCAGCTTCCCGATGGTGATTTGCGGATTATGCTTGAGAGCAATCGCTTCCGCTTCCGTAAGAGAAAGAGTCCGTGGCTCGGATTGCGTCTGGGCGAGACAGCAAAAGGGCAGCAGCAGGAAGATTGCCGCCCATCGGAACGTATTCCGAATCACGCCGCCACCTCCTGCGTCGACCCCTCTTTGCGCCCGTACAGAAGTAGATAAGCTGCCGGAACCAGGAAAACGGTCAAAAACACGGAGACCATCAAGCCTCCGATGATGGCCCGCGCCAGCGGAGCATATTGTTCACTTCCCGTTCCGAGCTTCAAGGCCATCGGAATCAGACCGATGACCGTGGCCAGCGAAGTCATCAGAATCGGCCGCAAGCGAATCCGGCAGGAGGAAATAATGGCTTGACGAACGGACATGCCGTCTTCTTCCAGCCGGTGGGCAAATTCCACGATCAGAATGCTGTTCGACACCACAATTCCGACCATCATGATGATGCCCATGAGCGACATAACGTTCAGCGTCGTGCCGGTCAGAAGCAAAGTGAACAGAACTCCCATCACTCCCGTTGGAACAGCCAGAAGAATCAGGAGGGGATCCAGGAACGAACGGAACTGAGCGACCAGGATCAAATAGAGCAGGACCAGCGAGAGCAGCAAGCCCAATCCGAAACTCCGGAAGGAAGCTTCCATGCCTTCGACCATCCCCCTCACATTCACGCGAATCCCTTCAGGAAGTTTCGTTTTCGCGATGATGCCACGCACCGAAGTGGCGACCCTGCCCAAATCCTCGGTTGAGGGGCTTACGTATACGTCGAACACACGCTGGATCTGATAGTGATCGATCTCCGTGGGCGCATTGAAGCGCGACACCTTGCTCACCGCGTCCAGAAACGAAGGAGACTTCGCTTCCTGCGAACGCAGAGGGATGCCCCGCAGATCGGAAATGCTCTGAATTTTCTGTTCCGGATATTGCACGGTCAGCATGTAGTCGTTTCCTGTTTTGGGGTCGATCCAATAGCTCGGAGCGATCATGCCGTTGGAAGTGAGCGCCGTAATCACGTTGTCGACGACTTCTTTCTGGGTCAAGCCGAGTTCACCGGCACGCATGCGGTCCACGTCCAGATGAAGAGAGGGATAGTCGATGTCCTGGGGCACATAGACTTCGCTGACACCTGCCGTCTTGCGAATTTGACCTGCCAACTGCGTAGCGGTTTGATAGGCCGCTTCGAGATTGGACCCGCTCACTTGAACATCAATCGGAGCAGGCAGCCCCTGATTCAGCACCGCGTCAACGATTCCGCCGGATTGAAAATAGGTGGTTAACTCGGGCAAGTTTTCCTGGATTTTTTGACGCACCTCGTCCATGTATTGGAAGCTGCTGACTTTGTGGTCCTCATTCAAAGCCACTTGAACGGTCGCCGTGTGCGGCCCCGCGTTGCTCGTGTAAATGGACGAAAACCCGGGAATCACGCCGACATTGGAGACAATCAGGTGCAAGTCTTTGGGTGGCACCACTTGCCGGATGAGATTCTCCACGCGGGCGACCTCTTGATCCGTGATCTCCACGCGTGTGCCCGAAGGAGTCTTCACATTGATGACAAACTGCCCCGCATCCGTCCGGGGGAAGAACGCCTCGCCTAGCAGAGGAAAGAGCAAGAGGCTGAGCGCGCACGCCGCGAGAATTCCACCGCCCACGGCCTTGGGCAGCGAGAGCGCGTTTCGGACATGCGCTTCATAGAACTCCAGCAAGCGATTAAAATGCGCGGCAAACCAATCGTTGAAGCGGTCTCCCCAGCTTGCCCGGTTCGTCCCGTGTTCCTCCGCAAGTTGCTCGCTCGATGCCGCATCGGCAGCATGTCCGTGAGCCGGGGCCTTGATGTACCGGGCGCAGAACAAAGGCACAACAGTCATGGCAATGACGTAAGAGGCAAACAGCGCCAGCACAACGGCCAAGGCCAGCGCGGAAAAGAGAAAGCGGCTGACACCGTAAAGAAACGTGACAGGGAAGAATACAACCGCACTTGTCAACGTCGCGGCAAGCACCGCCATGGCAACTTCTTGACCGCCTTTCTCGGCAGCTACTTCGGGTTTTTCACCAAGCTCGAGATGGCGGAAAATGTTTTCAAGAACGATGACGGCATTGTCGATCAATCTGGAGAAAACCAGGGCAAGCCCGGCGAGAATCATCGAATTGATAGAGCTGCCCCCAAAGTAGAGAGCGATGATGGCGGTCAGAGCGGACAGCGGAATCGATAGGAACACCGCCACCGTTGCGCGAAGGCTACCCAGGAAGATCAGGACCATCAAAGCGGTCAATAGCAGTCCTACTCCGCCCTCGTGGAGAAGGGTGTCGATGGCGCTTTTGACGAACAAGGACTGGTCGAACACCAGACGCGGTTCCAATTCCTTGGGAATGTCCGTGAGGCGAGCGAGCACACTCCGGACTCCATCCACAACCTGGATCGTGTTGGTATCGCCCCCTTGCTTCAAGACCGGCAAATAAACGGAGTGCTGTCCGTCCACGCGCACGACGTTGGTTTGGATTTGATGCCCATCTTCGGCATGGCCTACATCTGCCACCGTGACCGTGGATTGGCCGACAGTTTTGAGAGGCAGCGTGTTGATGCCCTTGACGTCGCGGAACTGGCTGTTCGAATAAATGTTGTAGTCATAAGGGCCGATTTTCGCGTCTCCCGCGGGAAGAATCAGATTCGAGTTATCCACCGCCCGAACCACATCCATCGGACTTAGCTGATAAGCCTGCAGTTTGTCCGGATCCACATACACCATGATTTGCCGGTATTTGCCGCCGAATGGCGGTGGAACGGAGGCCCCGGGCACTGTGGCAAGCTGGTTGCGGACCTGAAATTGGCCGAGATCGCGCAGCCGCGTTTCAGTTAGCCCTTTGCCCTTCAGCGTAATCAGGCAGACGGGAAGGCTCGAGGCGTCAAACTTCTCGACCACTGGCGGCAGCGTTCCCGGAGGCAAGCGGCGGAGGTCCGCCATGGCCAGGTTGGAAATCTCATTGACGTCCGAATCACTGTTAGTACCCGGCTGAAAGAAAACTTTGATGATGCTGACACCGGGAAGCGATCTGGATTCCATATGCTCGATACCGCTGCCCAGCGTAAAAAATCTTTCAAACCGGCCCGTAATCTCCGTTTCTATTTCTTCCGGAGGCATTCCCGAATAAAAAGTCGCGACAACAACTTCGGGGATGTTGATGCTGGGAAACAAGTCCACTGGCATGCGAACCAGACTGGTAATGCCAACGACCGCGACAATCAGGCAGACGACAACGATGAAATATGGGTTGCGAATCGAAAATCCCGACATCAAGCTCCTCCGCTAGTTTGGGCTGTGGAGATTACCTTGGGTTGAACCGCCATTCCGGGCTGGAGCTGGCTGCGGTTCCCAATCACCACAAGATCCCCTTCCGCGAGGCCCGAGAGTATTTCCACTTGATCGGGCGCTTCAATGCCGATCTTTACCGGGCGCTCTTCGAGTTTGTGCTGCTTGTCGATCAACAGGACGGTGATGCGGTCTTCGGCGCGGTTGAGGGCTTGGACCGGAACGGCTAGTGCTTCCCGTTCGTCATTTAGCACCAAGGAGGCGCTCGCGTACATCCCCGGTACCAATTCACCCTTCGGATTCGGAACGTCAACTTCCGTGTGCATAGTTCGCGTGGCCATATCCACCTGATCCGCAAATCGCGCCACTTTGCCCTCGAACGTTTTTCCCAGTGTCGAGACGCTTACTTCCACCGGGCTTCTCAAGCGGATTCTGGAGACGGCGGATTCGGGGACCGGAATGACGAGACGCAGCAGGTTTTCTTGAGCTAGCGTTACGAGAGGCATTGACTGAGTCTGCGAAGAAATGCCCGTCTGAATCATGGATCCGGTGTCCGCGTATCGTTTCGTGATCACTCCGGCGAACGGCGCTTTGATCTGGGCATAGGCGAATAGTGTCCTCACTCTTTCGCGGTCGGCTTGCGCCACCCGGAGTTGCTGATCCGCAGTCGAGAGAGAGGCCCTTGCGGTCGCCACTTGAGCTTCGGTAACGCGATCGCGGCCCACGGCGTCGTCGACCTCTTGTTGGGCGACCAGTCCCGGCCTGGTCTTGGAAACGTCCACGAGGCGTGAGGATGCCAAATGTGCAACATCGTGAGCGGACTGCGCACGCTCCAGGTCCGCTTGCGCCCGGCGGATTTCTTCCTGGCTCTTGCTGACCGAGGCTTCGGCGGTCTGGACGTCGTCTTTCAGCTCGGGAATCTCGAGGACGGCGATCAATTGACCTTCTTTAACGCGATCGCCCACATCGACATAAATGCGCTTCACATAACCGGCGACTTTCGCGTGGACATCGACTTCTTGATAGGGCCGGAATTCGGCGGTCACGGCAAGAGCCCGTGTGAGGTCCGTGCGAAGTACCTTCGCCGCCGCAACCGTTGGCGCCGCAATGGAATCTGGTCCGTCTTTAGCCGCATTGGATGAGCAGGAAGCAATCAGAAAAGCGGTCGCAACATAGAACAAGCGGCTAAGCGTTTTCCCCAGGTACAATCCGGCTCGACGATCTGCTTTATGCATGGAATTGAACCACCCTATTTCCTGATCCGACCGGTATTTGCTGCTTTCGGTTCGGAGTTAAGACTGCTGAATACCTCGCGGAGCTTTTCGAGCGAAAAATCAGCTGACCTGCAAATGGCAATGGCACGTTCTTCCTTCTCCTGAATTTCCCGGGCAACAGCCGGGATATTCGGCGCTATTTCGAATGGCACTTTCAGAATTCCGTGTTGGTCTCCGTGGAGCAAATCCCCTGGTTCAATTTTCAGGCCGCCAATCTCAACCGAGGATCCAAACTGAAAGATGTGAGCGTAGGCGTGCGAAACGGCAACATTTCCACCGAAAAATTGGAAACCCGTGCTTCGCACCTGCGGCAGGTCGCGCACGGCGCCGTTCGTAACTACCGCGACGCACCCCAGGGCGCTCAGAATGTTGGCGTGTACTTCGCCGACGAAGGACCCGAGTCCCGGTTGTTTTTCGACGTCTTCGACCACCACCACCCGAGGCGGCGGAATTTTCAATATGGCGTTCCACCAATCCGTGCGGTCGAAATAGCTGTGGCCGTGCATGGGCGGTACGGACGTACGAACGCGCGCCGTGGCGGCGTATCCGATGGTCGGCGGAAATTCCGGGAACATGCACCGTATGCTTGCGTCGGCAAAGCCGGCGTTTCGCAGGCGCACTTCGAAGGTCTCAATCGCGTTGGACACCGCGCAGGTGCTCAGGCGGCGAAGCGACTCCAATTGCTCAGGAGCAAGGACGTTTTTCAATGGATGGCTCCTCTTCTGCAAAAATACACAGAATCAGTCTGAATGTTGGATAGAAGGTGAGGAAAAATCAGAAAGCAGGCGGGGGCCGAAACCAGAGGCTGGCGCACAAGAACCGCTGAGCCGTATTAAATTGGAGGGAAATAGGGAGGATATTCAGCTCGGACAGAACGGGCAACAAAAGAAGAGACTGCACTGGTGCGGAATCCGCGAAGCCCAATAAATCCTGACCAGGAGCGGAAGCAAACTGCTGCAGCTCCGAAGAAGCAACCGTGGCCCGGTAACTCGCGGTGTGATGAATATTCAGACAGGCAGCTGAGCCCAGGGCCACCAGGAACGGATTATAAAGGAGCAGAATGGCGAGTAGCAGGCACACCCACACTTGCCGCTTCGAAACAGCAAAAGAATGACGGATATCGATAGGCTTCTGCATCCTCGACACGCTTTTCACGATAATAGGAGTGCGGCGCGAGGTCAAGGGATGCCTCGCCGAACGTGTCGTTCTGCTATCAAAGGGGAAGAAGGGGACCGGAGCCAGGGGTGCGCCGATCCCCGTGGTAGGACGTGGTACGAAGATCAAACCCGCTAAGCATCGCCGCCCATGGTCACGTTCGAATGAAGGGCTTGTGAATTCTCGATGACTTCTTCGCCGGCCAAATCCATCTGTTCCGCGACTTCGGAGCTCAGCGAAAGTCCGCGGCCATGGCGCACATCGAGACCGCGAACCCAGAAAACGATGTCCTCGGCAATGTTCGTGGCATGGTCGGCGATCCGCTCCAGATGTCGGGTGGCAAGTATGAACTGCATTCCCGGACTGACGAGCGCGGCCTGCTGAGTCATGCTTTGCATTAGTTGGTCGAATATGCGGTCGCGGTACTGATCAACCACATCGTCGCTCTGCAGGACCTGCCCAGCCATTTCCACGTTGCGGAAGATCAGGGCGCCGAGACTCTTGCTGACCATCGCGCGCACGGCCGAGGTCATGCGATCCAACTCTTCCGGCGATTCCACAACCGGCATTTCGCGGAGGGAAATGGCGCACTCCGCGAGATTCACGGCCAGGTCTCCGATGCGCTCCAGATCATTGGTTATTTTGAGAGAGGCAACGATGAGGCGCACTCCGTCGTCCGAGAACGAGCCGCGCCGGAGCAGCCGGATGGCGTGCTCGTCGATGACAATCTCCATTTCGTTGATGCGCGGCTCAAGTAGAAAGACTTCTCCGGGAAGAGCCCAAGTGCGCGAATCATGGAGGCCTACGATGGCGGCCAGGGCGCGGTTCATCGCGCCTTCGACGCTGCGGGCCATCGAGACCAGATAATTGATAAGGACATCGTAAAGGACGGCTTCCGTTGGTCCGGCGGAACTTGCCATGTATTCCCTGCCCGAGAAAGGTGTTTCGAATCACACTCCTGCTCGTAGCTGATATCTTTGCCAGGAACTCGTTACATTTTGTTCAAAGGAAGATGAACATGCCGATAAATTGGCGGGACGGAGGCTGGCTGCGCAGGTGGTCGATAACAGCCGAAGGTGCTAAGCGGACTGCGCACCTCCGTCGTCTTCGTGCCCGCTCAAGCCATCCGACATGGGACGCGGAGTAGTGAGTTTGGGTTCAAACAACGGCACTGAAAAATGGAATTGCGAACCCTGGCCTACTTCGCTTTCCACCCACAGGCGGCCGCCATGGACCTCGACGAGATGCTTGGCGATGGCCAAGCCGAGACCCGTACCTCCGGCTTCCCGGGAGCGCGCAACATCGACACGGTAAAACCGCTCGAAGATGCGCGGCTGATCGGATTTGGGAATGCCGATACCGGTGTCCGACACGGTGAAAATCACCTCACCTTCTCCCGCTTCCGCGCTGACCATGATCTGCCCACCTGGCAGTGTGTACTGAATGGCGTTGTCCAATAGATTTTGCAGAACTTCGGCAAGCCGCCGGCGGTCTCCGGCGATGTCCGGCAAGCGTTGCGGCGTGTCCACGGAAACCCGCAAATCTTTTTCCGTGGCGCGGCGCTGGGCGGTTTCGAGGCAGCTATCGATTATTTGCGGAACACTGAGGCGGCGAATCTCGAGCTCGAGGCGCTCGGCGTCCATTTTGGAGAGCATGAGCAAGTCTTCCGTTAAGCGAGCCAGCCGGCGGGAATGTTCGAGAATGATCTCCAGGAAACGCGTGCGGTTTTGCGGATCGTCGATGGCGCCGGCAAGAAGCGTTTCGGCAAAGCCTTGAATGGCGGTGAGGGGGGTTCTCAATTCGTGCGAGACGTTGGCCACGAAATCGCGCCGCACCCGCTCGAGCTTTCGCAGCTCGGTGATATCGTGCAGCACTACGACCGCGCCGGTCGTCTCTCCAGCGCGAACGGCGGCAACGGTGATTGCGAAATAGTGCTGCCGCAGCGTGCCTGTAACAATTTCGGACTGCACGCGCGGCTCGCCGCCGAGGACTTTGCGCACGGCTTCGACCAGTTCGGTCTGCCGCACTACTTCCACCAAGGCGCTCCCGGAGGTCGGCGGCACATCCAGCCCGAGAATTTCGGCAAAGCCAGGATTCGCAAACGCCAGCCGCTCTGAGCCGTTCACCACCGCGACGCCCTCGACCATGCTTCCCAGAATCGCGGAGGACAAGTTGCGCTCTTCCGTCAGCGTGTGGATGGTGCGCTCCAGTCGAGCCGCCGTCCGGTTGAGAGACATTCCGAGCGCTTCGAGGGCGTCCCCGGAACCATCACGAGGCAGTGGCCGGAAGTCGCCATCCGCGACGCGCCGGGAAAAATTCTTCAGCCTGTCGATGCGGTCCGTAAAGCTGCGAGAAAGCAATAAGGAAATTCCGCCAGCGATCAACAAAATGAAAAATGAAGCAACCCACAGCCGGTGCTGGAAGGAAGTCAAAACTTGGTCGAAGGTTTCGAGCGGGAGCGCGAATCGCAAGACATAAGGCGGTCCCGCGGAGGTGTTCTGGCGCACAGCATAGTAGAGAAGATCCCTTTTGATGGTGACGCTAAACCGAATGGAACGCCCGTCACCATTAGCCATCGCCTCCAATATTTCCGGGCGCTTAGCGTGGTTTTCCATGGTTTGAGGGTCGGATTGCGAATCCGCAAGTACGTGGCCGTCCGCGGTAATGACCGTTACGCGGGCGCCGCTCGCCGCCATTTGTGCCACCCACTCGCGCAAGGCCGAAAGGTCCTCGGGATTTCCGAGGGAAGCGGGTGCCCATCGGGGAAAATCCGCTTGCGCGATGCGGGCAATCGCGTTGAGTTTTTCGAACCCCGTGCGCTCATAGTCGTCGCGCAGTGATCGTTCGGCAAAGAAGTCCACAGCGAGCAGGACGCCCGCCAGGAGTGCAAGAAACGCAAACGCGAATTTCCAGAATAGATTAAGCCGCACGAGTTTCGAACAGATATCCCGCGCCGCGCACGGTCTTCAGAAAAACGGGATTCTCCGGATCGCTTTCGATCTTTTCACGCAACCGGCGGACATAAACGTCCACGCTGCGTGGTGTCACGAAACGATCCGTTCCCCATACGGCATCGAGCAGTTGATCCCGCGTGAAGACCCGGTTCGGGCGCGAAGCAAGGTAGTAGAGCAGCCGGAATTCGAGCGTGCTAAGCGAAACGGGCTTCCCCGAATGGCTCACGCGGTAAGACGCCGGATCGATGGCCAGCTTTCCGATCTCGATGACTCGCGGCGAATCCGCTGGTGGCTCTGCCCGGCGGAGCAACGCCTTGACGCGCGCTAACAACTCGCGCGGACTGAAAGGCTTCGTCACATAATCATCGGCGCCCATTTCCAGGCCCACAACGCGGTCGGCTTCATCGCCGCGCGCCGTGAGCATGAGAATCGGGAGACGATTCAATGCCTCGTCCCGGCGAACTTCCCGGCAAATGTCCAGCCCGGAAAGCTTCGGCAACATGAGATCGAGAAGGAGCAGATCGGGTGGCGTCTTCTTGAGCGTGTTCAGGCCAGTGCTGCCGTCAAAAGCAGCGCTCACCTGAAAGCCTTCGTTGGCGAGGTTGTAACGAACGAGTTCGACGATGTCTTTGTCGTCCTCGATGATCAGTACACGTTTCATGGGTTTGGCACGTTCCGCTCGCCGGCTTGGCGGCAGTGTACCGTACGCCGGAGAATTGCGATAGGACGTGGGAAGTTTTGCATCACTGTGGGTCTGTCGTAACACGACTCATTCTCGCAGCGCGCGTGTAACGCGCGGATAACATCAATGTGAATGGAGTGTTAACGCCGCTTAAGCGCTCAATTCGCGCCGGCTGTAGTGAAAGCAAGGGCCAGGAGCGTTTTTTGCTCGAGCTCGTGCGCTTTGGCTGAGCCCGTCGCAGGACTAGCGCTGGCCGAGCGCTTCACCGAGCGCATTTGCAGGCTCTTGGCCTGCGCCAAGCGTTCGAGTCTTGGCAGGATGTAGAAAAGCGCTCCCATATTCGCAGGCTCTTCCTGTACCCACACGACTTCGCGGGCATGGGGATGCTCAGCAAACGCGGCGGTAATTTCAGTCCGCGGCACCGGATAGAGCTGATCGAGGAAAAAGATAGCCGTGGAGGTGTCTTTGCGACGGCGGCGCTCTGCCCGAAGCTCGTGGCCGACCTTGCCGCTGGCGATAAGGATGCGCTTTGCGTCCAGCACTTCGTGGTCCGGCACAAGCGGCAGAAAGCGCGGCAGCGTGAAGTCTTCAATGTTCGAGCTGGCGTCCGGATGGCGCAGCATGCTCTTGGGCGTGAACACGATGAGCGGCTTGCGCCACGCGCGGCGGGCTTGCCGCCGCAGCATGTGGAAATACTGCGCCGCCGTGGAAGGCTGGCAAATCTGCAGATTGTCTTCCGCGGCCAGTTGCATGTAGCGCTCGATGCGCGCGCTGGAATGCTCCGGGCCCTGGCCTTCGTAGCCGTGCGGAAGCAAAAGCACCAGGCCGCTGGGCAGATTCCACTTGTCCTCGCTGGCGCTCAGGAATTGGTCGATGATCACCTGCGCGCCGTTGGCAAAATCTCCGAACTGCGCCTCCCAAAGAACCAACGCTTCCGGGTAGTCGCGACTGAACCCGTATTCGAATCCGACACAGGCTGCTTCAGAAAGCGAGGAGTTGTAAACTTCGCAAAAAGCCTGCTGCCGGGAAAGATGCGAAAGTGTAAGGTAGTTGTGTTCCGTCTCCGTATCGATCAGGACGGCGTGCCGCTGATTGAATGTGCCCCGCTGGCTGTCCTGCCCGGTAAGACGAACGGGATAGCCTTCGAGCACGAGCGAGCCCAAGGCCAGCGCTTCGGCAAAACCATAATCGACGGGGCGCCTCCCATGGCCCATCTCGGCGCGCTGCTCCAGAAGCTTTGCAATTTTCGGATGAACGTGAAAGCCCTCCGGCACATGTACAAGCCCATCCGTAATTTCCGCGATTCTGTCTCGCGTTAACCCGGTGTCGACTTCGTACGCGGGATCGTACTTACCGCGTTTGTACGGAGACCAATAGTCCGGCAGCTTGCGCAATTGCGGGATTTTCGTGAGTTGCCCCGCTTTTTGCTGCTCTTCTTCATACTCCTTCTTCACCGCCTCGACGATTTGCGCGGCATTGATTCCCGTTTGCTCGGCATAAATCTTCCAGAGCGGCGCATGGTTTCTGATGCTCTCGTAGAGAAGCGGCTGCGTGATGGTGGGATCATCCACTTCGCTGTGGCCGTGACGGCGATAGCCGATGATGTCCACCACCACATCGCTGCCAAACGTCGCGCGATACTCCGCGGCTAGTTTTCCGATGCGCACCACCGCGTCGGGATCTTCCGCGTTCACATGGAACACCGGAACGCTCTGGCGTTTGGCAATGTCCGAAGCAAACCGGGAAGAGTGCTCCTGGGGGGGCTGCGTGGTGAATCCGATCAGATTGTTGACGACGATTTGCACCGTGCCGCCCACGGTATACGCCTTCAGATCCGCAAGATTGAGGGTTTCCGCCAGGACGCCCTGACCGGCAAAGGCCGCGTCGCCGTGCATCACGATGGGCCAAACCTTGTTCAGCGTCTCGGGCGAACGGTTAATGACAGGTCCGTCGACCCCGTGGCGCGTTTGCTTCGCGCGCGCGCGGCCCATGGCCACCGGATCGACCGCTTCGAGGTGGCTCGGGTTTGAAACCAGATGCATGTTGATGCACTTGCCGGTCGTCGTCGTGTAGATACCCGTGGCGCCGACGTGATACTTAACGTCTCCCGCCCCCAGCACGCTCCGCGGATCCACGTCTTCAAATCCGGCGACCACTTCGTGCGGCGTCTTGCACGCTGCGTGCACCATCACATTCAAACGGCCGCGATGGCTCATGGCCATGATGCAGTCCACCGCGCCGAAATCCCCCGCGGTATCAAGGATGGAGTCGAGCAGCGGAATCAGCGAGGTGACGCCTTCGAGAGAAAATCGTTTGGTGCCCAGGTAGCGAGCCTGAAGAACTTGTTCGAACAGGTCTGCCCGGACCAGACGCTCGAGAATTTTTTCCTGATTGACTTGCAGCTCCGGGCCCTCGATGCGCTCCGCTATCCAGCGCCGCCTCTCTGGTTCGGGGAGGTGCATGAATTCCACGCCGATGTTTCCGCAATAAATGCGGCGCGCTTCCTTGGCGGCCTCGCCCGTGAGCCCCTCCAGATCGGGATGCTTCAGCGGCTGAAAAACGGCGAGAGGATCCAGAGTGGCTTCGTAATAACCCCAGCGTCGAAAAGCGTCAAACACACGTTCGCGCTGCTCGTTGTTCTCCGCGGATTTCTTGGAACCCTTCGCGGGTCTTGCAGAACGCTCCAACGCCATAATTGTGCGGTCGGCCATAAATCTGTTTCAGACAACACTCTATTTTGCCATAGAACGCGTTCCGGCGTTTTTCGAGAGCTTGCGGGAGCCTTGACTGGAACGAACGGGAAGCCTGCGTCGAAAGCCAATTTGTCCGCTGCCAAAATGGAGCTGTCACTTGGGGGTTTTCGCGGTAACTCTCATGTAGAAACGCCGAGGTTTCGTTCCTCCAAACAAGGACCGATGTCGAAGCTCTTAGCCAACTCTATCGTGGTACGCCGGGCTCCATCCAATGATTTGGATGTCGCGTGGAAGATCATCGAAGAATATTACGAGGCTGCCCGCGTCGTCGCGCGCGACGCAAAAGAGGATTTCGCGCGCACTTACTTCTGCGACGGCGCTGGTGTATGGGTCGCAACTGCTGAGAGCGATGTCGTGGGATGCGTCGCGCTCCGTCCGCTCGTAACTATCCCGAACAGTGGAGAGGTAAAGCGTCTTTATGTTCGGCAATCCCATCGTGGGCGCGGCATTGCCGCCGCACTCTACGGGGCGTTGGAGTATTTCGCGCGTGAAAGTGGCTTTGAGTGGCTTTATCTGGACACGACGGACGAAATGGTTGCGGCACAAAAATTTTATGCCGCACTCGGATATCAACCCACTCGGCGTTATAACGACAACCCTCAGGCCACCATTTTTATGCGCAAAGATTTGCGCGTTTGATCCGTGTATCTGCGTCCTCTGCCGAACACGCTCGACTTCCTATTTTACAAAGCGCTTGCCCACTACAGGGACTGGACAACCGACTCCAGGCTATGGGCGATCTCTTCGGGAGACGTCTCTGGCGCAAATACAATCGGCGCGCCAATACGGACAGTGATTTCTCCGAAGCGAGCGAGCCGCCGCCGTTCTCGCTTCATTTGCCACACACCGTCGAGTCGCATGGGAATAATCGGCAGGTGCAAATTCCCTGCCAGCAAGCCGATGCCGCTTTGGAAAGGCGCCATGCGGCCGTCTTCGGAATTGTTCACCTCGCCCTCGGGGAAAACGAGAATGCTATACCCGCGGTCGGCGGATTCGCCGGCAAAACGGAAACTTTCGCGAAAGCCGGAGTGCTGCGGCAAAGGAAACACATTGAACAACATGGTTACGAGGCCATAGCCAAGCCGATAGGCCCAGCGTCTCGCGAAGATCCACTCGCGAGACGGCCGCCGCATTCTTTGCAGGGACTCGCCGCCCATGGCCGTGGCAACGCGATGGCGAATACGCCACGGGAGCGCGGCCAGAATCAGCCCAATATCCGCGCGGCGGGTGATGTGGTTTGAAATGATGAGCAGCGGCCCTTGCACGCCGCGAAGATTTTCACGGCCCACGATTTTCGGATGGCCAAGAATCTGCGTTGCGGGCCAAGCCAGCGCGTAGTAAACGGTCAATCGCAGCCAGCGCATCGGAGCGCGCTGCGTCCATCGCGGATAAACGTATCCCGTGCGGTGCGCCGTGGGTTCTTGCAGAAGGCGTCGCACATCCGCGGCGGTTTTCGCATCGGCAAACGACGTCTCGTTCAGCTCCACCTGGAAACGCTCTTCTAGCGCGCTCATCAACTCCACTCGGTCCAGAGAACTAAGAGCCAGTTCCTTTTTTAAGTTCTCGGAAGACCCGCCTGGCTTCGCGAACTTCGCCAGCAAATCCTCCAAAGTGCCGGCAAGCGGTTTCGCAGACGAAGAACCCTCGAGTAATTCTGCCGTGCGGGCGGCGAGGAGGCTCAGTCGGGGTTTGCCGGTCGCCGTGCGCGGAAAATCCGGCTCCGGCCAGACGATCCAGTGGCGCACACGCTGGTAATCCGCGAGCGCAGCGTTAGCGCTCTCCATCGCGCGCGCCGCTGTCACGTCCCTCGCATCCGGGTTGTCACCCAGCAACAAAATCGCAAGCGGTTCGGCATTGCCGCCCCGATCGCTGGGCACAACGACGCAATCGCGCACACCTTCTTGTTTACGAAGTGCTGCTTCGATGTCCTCTGGATATACATTCAAGCCTGCGGGCGTGACGATGACGTTTTTCTTGCGGCCCTTGAACCGAAGATTCCCCTCGGTGTCCACTTCACCGATGTCTCCCGTTCGCAGCCAATTGTCGTTGTCGCGCGCGCTTTGCTTTAACGCTCCGTCTTCCCAGTAGCCGTTAGCGACGTTTTCTCCGCGCACGAGAATCTCCCCGTCCTCCGCCAGCTTGAATTCCCGCCCCGGCAAGACCCTTCCAATCGATCCTTCCGTTGCGCGAAACGGATGGTTCAAGCTGATGAGCGACGCCGTCTCCGTCATTCCGTAGCCTTGTACGACCGCGTATCCCACGCGCTTGAAAAACTCTTCTGTCTCCTTTGAAAGCGCCGCGCCCCCGGAAATGAACGCCCAAAATTTCCATCCGAATCGCCGGTGAATCCGCCGGAAGCGCCAGGCCCGCGTCAAAAAGTTCCGCCCACTGGCCGCCGCATAGTTCCGCGTAAGCCAGTCAAGCTTGCCTTGTGCATTCAACTCGCGCTCGATCCCCGCATGCAAAACATCCAGCATTCGCGGAACCGCGATCAGCGCCGTGGCCCGTTCGCGTTTCACCGTTCGAATGATCTCTGCTGAATTCGTAGAGTGCTCGAAGACAACGGTCGCGCCCAAGAGCGGCGGCACAAACAGCCCCATGAACTGTCCGAATACATGGCTGAGCGGCACCAGCGTCACAAAACGTAGCGGATGAAACCATCTCTCATATTTTCGATAAGGATCAATTCCCCGTTCGAGCGGCTCCAAATTCGCCAGAAAATTGCCGTGCGTCAGAACCACGCCGCGCGGCTCCGCCGTCGTCCCCGAAGTGAAAAGAATTTGCGAGATGTGATTCCGTGTGATCGGTTCGTCCGCAAGGTTTTCGTACTGAGCATTGCTCGGCTGACTCCTCGCCGGCGAGGAATCCACGACACCTTCATGATTCACTGTGTCTGCCAAATCCTCCAGTACGAGCCTCTGGATGGCGGGTTCGAGCGCAGGTCTTTCGCGCGAAGAAAAAATTAATTTAACACCGGCATCCCGCGCCACGCGCCCCGCAAAATCGATCGTGGCGCCATCGTCCATTGGCACTGCCACAGCTCCGCACAGCAAACAGCCCCAAAACGCCGCTGCCCATTCGGCGCTGTTCGGTCCCCAGAGCAAAACGCGATCGCCCGTTCGAACGCCGCGCTTTTTCAGCTTCGCGGCACAAGCAACCGCCACATTCGCGAGTTTGCCGTAAGTCCAGGCCTCCCGCCGATAGCCGCGCCGTTGCACGAACGCGGTATCGTCGCGATAGCGTTCGAACTCTCGGAACAACGATAGAAGATTTTCTCGGGACATAATCCCAGGTTCTCTCGCGCCTCTGAAATGGCTTGATTCTACGCCTGCGGGGAACACACTTGTCGCCCGCCGCTCAACGAGACAGCACGTCCCCTGCCACTACGGGCCATGCCACTAAGGAACGTCTCCTTGCATCTCATGAAAAGCACGCAAGCGGAACGTGCGTAGTTTCGGGTACAATAGAGTCTTCGGGGGCCTCGTGTGCCCCTATCTCACTCGCTCGCAAGCAGGTTAAATGCCGGTTCCTATTTCACAGATGTGGACGGTTGCAACGTACGTCCTCAAACAAAAAATTGCGGGACGCAAGCGCTATCCGTTTGTGCTCATGCTCGAGCCTCTGTTCCGCTGCAACCTCGCCTGCGCCGGCTGCGGCAAGATTCAGTACCCTGCGCATATCCTGAAGACGGAATTGAGTCCCGAGGACTGTTTCAAGGCCGTGGACGAGTGCGGCACCCCGATGGTTTCCATCCCCGGCGGCGAGCCGCTGATGCACCCGCAGATCGACAAAATCGTCGAGGGTCTCGTTGCGCGCAAGAAGTACATCTATCTCTGCACCAACGCGCTGCTTCTCAAGGAAAAGCTGGACCTTTTCGAGCCCAGCAAGTATCTGACGTTTTCCGTCCACATGGACGGCCAGCGCGAGCATCACGATTTCTCTGTTTGCCGTGAAGGCGGTTACGATCTCGCGGTCGAAGGAATCAAGGAAGCGCTGAACCGCGGCTTCCGCGTCACGACCAACACCACGCTGTTTGACGGCGCCGACCCCAACAGCGTCCGCGCTTTCTTCGACGAGATGATGGAGTTAGGCGTCGAAGGCATGATGCTCTCCCCCGGCTATTCTTATGATAAAGCCCCGGATCAGAAGCACTTCCTGGGTCGCGCCCGCACGCGCCGCACCTTCCGTGCCATACTTTCCAACCGCAAAAAGAGCTGGCAGTTCAATCAATCTCCGCTTTTTCTCGAATTCCTGATGGGCAAACAACAATACGCCTGCACCCCGTGGGGGATGCCAACCTACAACGTCTTCGGCTGGCAAAAGCCTTGCTACCTGCTCCAGGACGGCTACGCCGATAGCTTCCAAGAGCTGATGGCCGCGACCGAGTGGCAAAATTACGGCACGGAATCCGGCAATCCTAAGTGCGCGAATTGCATGGTGCATAGCGGTTATGAGGCCTCCGCCGTCGATCACACGTTTGGCGGCCTTCGCGGTCTTTGGGCCACTGCAAGAGCCACCTTCTCCGGCAGATACAATGACCCTGACGCGCTCGCCTTGTTGAACGAACCCGCAAAACCCGTGCATGCTTATAATCCGCTCATCCAGATTGCCAAGGACAAGTCTCAGCTTGAGGAGTCGCGCGCTTGACGGGTCCCCGACACGCTGACCGCCCCACCCATACGGAACCTCCTCCGCAGAATCCAGATACTCTGGAAGTCGCTCCTGGAAGAATGCGCGAGGCGGTCGAGGGATGGCTCCCCGAACTTGCGACCGAAGAAGAATTGCGCGAGGCGCTGGAAAAAGCCTTCGACTATCGCGGCGACGTGACCCTAACCACCAAAGACGGCAAGAAGTTAGAAGGATACATCTTCGATCGTATGTCCGGTCCTTCGCTTGCCACTTCCTTCGTGCGCGTCCTCCCCAAGGATTCCAACCAGCGCCAGAAAATTGCTTACGCCGAAATTGCGGCCCTTGCCTTCACGGGCCGGGATCCTGCCGCCGGGAAGAGTTGGGAGGCCTGGGTACGCAAATATTGGGAAAAGAAAGCCTCGGGAGAAAGCGGTGCGAGCCTGCAACCCGAGTCCCTTGAGTAACCCGAATTCGGCCGCATAGATAGCGTCGCTTCCTCCCTTTTTCTGTAGTAAATCTTTTGTTGTCAACATTTTATATGGGCTAGTCTGCTCCCAATTCTCCTGCCTGAAGCATGGACAAATAGGTCATTTCATGGTACTCTTTAGCTAGCGTTTGTTGCTCTTGTAATACCTTTGGACTCGTTCGAAGGGGCTGCAGGGACAATCTTTGCGGCCTTTTTTTGCGGGCTGGAGGCTGTCGCGGGGCTTGGGAGCAGGCGGTTGCGGCTGGACTGCGGTCACCCAAGATACGGACCAAGAGAAGCGAAGCAATTCCATGTCGCGGACCCTGCTAGGTCGGGTAAGCGCATTCGAGGTAGTGGAAGTGAAGGAACAAGGAACTGTGAAGTGGTTCAACGCTTCGAAGGGCTTTGGTTTTATTCAGCGCCAGACCGGGGAAGATGTTTTCGTGCACTTCTCCGCAATCATGATGGACGGATACAAATCGCTCAACGAAGGCCAGGCAGTGGAATTTGAAGTAAAGAAAGGCCCCAAAGGCCTTCAGGCAGAGAACGTAATCGGCATTTAGCGTGTGTGGCATTTGGGTACCCGCGATTTGCTCGAGGCCACTACACCTCAAGGGATTCGAATCGAGTTTCGTCGAGATAGAGTGTTTTCAAGGAGGATGATGTGCAAGTGATGGCAGAAGGGCAAACTGTTAAGCACGAGACGTACGGCCTGGGCATTGTCACCGCGTCCGACCAGGAGCGTACCGCGATAGATTTCGACGATCATGGACCCAAGTTGTTCGTTACCAGCATCATGGTGGCTGAGTTGATCGGCGAAGCTCCTGCAACGCCGCCAAAGACCAAGCGCCGCCGCAAAGCGTCTACCGCTGCCAAGGCCGCCAAGAAAGCCGCCGCCGCTGCCGTCGCGGGCCGTTCGTAGTCCCTCTTTCTCTTCGCACCCGAACACTGAAGAGTCCCCGCGCCAATTTGGCGCAGGGGTGCGTCCAATGGCATCCTCAGCCATCAGCCCACTGTTTGTGATAAGGTCAGCGTCATGAAACGCGGACTCTTTATTGTCGGAATCGTCCTCTTTTTGCTCGGCATCGTCGCCCTGCTTCACCCGAACTTCGACTATCACAAACATGAAGAAGTCGCGCGAATCGGGCCGATCACGGCAACGGTTGATAAGCCGGAGACCACCAGCATACCTGTGGCTGTAACAGTAGCGCTACTGGTTTCGGGAGTGGTATTCATCGTTCTGGGCGCAAGAACGAAATAGCAATTCCGCGATGCGTATTTCCTAGCCTGGTTGAGGCTGTCCCTTGCTTTTAAGTTCCGAAATTTTCCCGATAAGTCTCGAAGTGAAAAGAAGTTAGCACGGAGCCCATTTCATTTATGGGCGGATTCGGTTTGCTCGAACGCATGGTAGGAAGAGCGGACAAGTGGGCCGGCTTCGACGTGTTTGAAGCCCATGGCTTCGCCGAGAATTTTGAATTCGGCGAACTCGTCGGGGTGAACGTAGCGGACGATGGGCAGATGTTCGCGCGTGGGCTGGAGATACTGGCCCAGCGTGAGGATGTCGGTGCCTTGCGCGGCGAGATCCTGGAGCGTGGCAAGAACTTCTTCTTTTTCTTCGCCAAGACCAAGCATCAGGCCGGTTTTTGTGGGCACGTCGGGATGCATTTGCTTGGCGCGGCGCAGCAATTCAAGAGAACGCTCGTAGAGCGCTCCTTTGCGGACCTGGCGATAGAGGCGCGGCACGGTTTCCGTGTTGTGATTCAGGACGTCGGGCCTGGTGGCGAGGACGAGATTGAGAGCGTCCCAATTGCCGCGAAAATCTGGAATTAAAACTTCGACTTTGCAGCCGGGCACGCGGCGGCGAATCTCTTCAATGGTGCGCGCAAAAATGTGCGCGCCGCCATCC
The DNA here is from genome assembly GCA_035576885.1 of Candidatus Acidiferrum sp. GTDB lineage: Bacteria > Acidobacteriota > Terriglobia > Acidiferrales > UBA7541 > Acidiferrum. Next base: position 49,225 of record DATLVZ010000047.1, read on the forward strand.
GGCTGATCGTCGCGATTGACGCTTGTGACGACCGCGTAACGCAACCCCATGCTGGCGACGGCTTCGGCGACACGGAACGGTTCGTCTTCATCGGGCGGGCCGACGGGCTTACCGCTGGGAACGGCGCAAAACCCGCAAGCGCGCGTGCAGATGTCGCCCAGAATCATGAAGGTGGCTGTGCCGTGGTCCCAGCACTCGCCCATATTGGGGCAGCGCGCGCTCTCGCATACGGTGTGCAGATCGAGCGTGCGCATGATGCGCTTGAGATCCTGGGAGCGCTGGCCGCCGAGGAATTTTACGCGAAGCCAGTCCGGGCGCGGATGTACTCCCGGCGAGGGCACAGGCATTTGCGGCTGGTTCGAGATGATGTTGAACGGTGTGGCCATCACGTCTGCTTGAATCCCTTATTTTACCTCATTCGGCAAATGGCACCAACCAAGCAGGCGGATTCTCATGGCGCGCTTGTAACCTCGCCGGAATCGCCGGTTTGATGGTCCTTAATTTGAAAGCGGAGAAATTCGTGCACGGCGGCGACGGCATCGGCGTTTTTCGTGATGATGCGGATACGCGCTCCTTGCTCGGTGGTTTCCAGCTTGTAGTGAATGGCGCCGCGGAGGCGCTTCATCGTGGCGGTTCCCGGCGGATTTTGGGAGTGGATGAGCATGGGGGAGGAAAAATCGCCAGCCGCGAACATTTTTGCGATGTGACCGAAGTGCATGCGGATTTCATCGCGCGTGGCGGTGTCGTTGGCCGCGTTGGCCTGGACGTCGATGGCACCGCCATCGGGGTAGAGAATGAAATGATGGGTGGCTTTGTCATGCGAAAAGCCCATGACGTGATCGCCGCGTTCGACGACGCCTTTGTGATGGTCGTCCTGCGCGGCGGACTTGTCCTGGACGGCAGGCTTGCTTTGGGGAAAGCCGCTGAGTGCGGCGAGAAGGAACAGAGTTGCGGTTAGAAGCGAGTGCATTGCAGGGAATCCTCCGTAAGCGAGACTGCCTGGTTGGACGGACGTGGAGGGCAAATGCGGGGAGAGGGGCCCCCTCCCCGGTTTTTTCGGAAGTGTTCATTCTAAAGGGTTTTAAGGGCTCTGTTTACATCCTTGGCACCAAGGCTGATTTTCCATGAGGACGAGGGAACGGTGATGGTGTTTTCTAATGGAGCAGGAGGTGCGATGCCCGAAATCGGACTTCTGCCTTTTGCGCACGTGGCTATGGATGTAGCCACGGCGATTCTGCCGACCTACCGGAGTCGTTTCAGCAAACACCAATTCACCCAACCGCAGTTGCTGGCCATTCTCTGTCTGATGCGTTACGAGGACTGGACTTTTCGCGAGGCCGAAGTGCGTCTCGGCGAGCACCGCGAGTTGCGCGAGATCTTGCAACTGCGGAGCGTACCGGACTACACGACTCTGTACCGGTTCTTGCGGCGATTGGACGACGACACCATCACGCGCGGGGTGGGAGAGACGGTGCGGCGCTTGCGCCGCGGGAAGAAGCACGTGCGCGTTTCTGCCGCCATGGATGGCACGGGGCTTTCCTACAACGCCGTCAGCACCTTTTTCATACGCCGTAGCGAACAACATTCGCGCGGTATGACCCGCCATCGGCACTGGCTGAAGTGGCTGGTGGTTGCGGACGTGAAGCAACAGATTTTGCTGGCGCAGCGCGCCCGGCAAGGACCGTGGTGCGATACGCGCGCACTGCCTGCTTTGCTCGACGCCGCCGCGCAACTGGTGCCTGTGCGCGAAGTGCTGGCCGATGCCGAGTTCGATTCCGAAGCTAATCACGAATATATCCGGCAGCGCTGGAGAGCCCGTAGCATCATTCCCGCCAAACCGCGGCGCGGCATCCCCCGAGGGGGAATTCGTTATCAGATGTACCGGGCTTTTCCGCAAAAAGAGTACGGACAACGAGCCAAGATCGAAACTATCTTCTCGGTGATCAAACGAAAACTTTCTTCCCGCGCTCCCGGCCGCAGCTTGCCCG